>JAAYJS010000018.1 GCA_012522805.1 Eubacteriaceae bacterium
CTAAACTGTCTTCATCGATGTTGATACCCGGAAAATAAGGGATGTACTTAATTTCTAAAGCTACGGGCAAGATGTCTTGATAGAGAATTGTTTGAATACGAACAATTTTTGTGTAAGGCGCAACCTGGAGATGATAAACCATGTCAATGTCAGCTGGTTGAACATCGACATTCAATAATTCAGCTTTTGTAAAGCCACCTTTGATTAAAAGCTTCGGCAAATACAATACTTTAAAATTGTTGATTGTAAACTCTTTGACATAACTTCCTTTTCCCGGTTTGGAGATGACATAACCTTCATTGCTTAAAATTTCTATAGCTTTGCGTATGGTCATTCTACTTACTTTGTATTCCTGGCTTAAAGCGTTCTCAGAAGGAAGCATGTCTCCGGGCTTCCAAAATTTACTGAGTATTTTGATACGTAACGTTTCCGCTATGTGTAAATATTTGAATTCAGTTGTTTTCATGCTTAATCCAATCTTGACAAATTTTCAAACCTTGAATCGCAGAACGTGTGTAGGCATCTGCACCGGCTAAATCGCAGACAGCTTGAGTTGCAACGCAACCACCTATAATAATTTTAACATTTTGCCGAGTACCGGCTTTTACGAATGCATCTACCGTATCCTTTATGGCAGGAATACAGTCGGTTAAGACTGCGGAAATTCCAACGATAAAGCAGTTATTTTTTAAAGCTGCAGTTACAAAATCTTCAGGAGAGACATCTATGCCGATGTCTTTGACGATGAAGCCACCGGCAGCCAAAGCACCTTTATAGATATTTTTTCCTATGTCGTGAATATCGCCCTCTACAGTTCCTACTAAAATAGTATGGGATTCAACCTCTGTTTCTATGTTGTCATACATGCTGCAGATATCGGTCCGCTCCAAGGCATCTTCAAAAATCATTCCGACTACCATCAAATCTGCAATGGAATATTCGCCTTTTTCGTATAGACGCCCCACCTTGTCTAAACCTTCATTTAATGCTTGCCATATTGCTTGCTTTGGCACTTGAGCGATGATACATCGATCTAAGAGTTTAATAACTTTTTGATCGTTGAGTTCCGTAACAGCATCAATCAGCATTTTTTTCATACTTACCTCACAAAATTCTAGGTTTTATGTTTCATTGATTGTAACATAAATGCATATAATCAAAAAAAGATTAGAATTTATAAGCATTTACGATACTAAAATTGATGGTGATTGACAACTTGATATTCCTTGAAACTGAGTTTGTAAGATGATTCAGAATCATGGTTTGAATATCAAATATTATCTCTATTGTGCGAGTCCAATCCAATAAAAAGAAGGGCACGATCAAGCGAAAAAATAGATTGCTTCGTACCCTTGCTAAATTATGTAGTTTCAGTTAACTAGTATTTACAAGCCTCCGGCAAATATCGGTTTAATAGTTCCTTTTGCTCTTTAGTTCTTTCAGGCAATTGGTATTTATTGATACGACGTTCTATTTCTGCTAAGGCTAGAAGATGTATTTCTTTTTTCTCAGGTTTTGTGTCCTCTGAGACACCATATTTTGAAAATATTTTTGGTAGATAGAAATCTTCTCTGTAACGTTTTGGTGTTCGTCCACTTAAAAATGTGTTGCTATCAATCGAGTTTAACATATCGTCAATGACATTGGGATCTATATTTTGGTTGATGCCCTTCAGATAATGGTTTGAAATGCGAATGAGTTCTTCATCATAGATAGCTTTTTCAAAGCTTCCGCAATAAAATCCAGACATTAATCCGGGATAACAATAGACGCAATCAATCTCAGTCAATTCAAAGGGTAATAATGTTGTGATGGTTGATTCGACACCGGCTTGAAAATCTGGTTTGGCAGAATCTGCAAGCGTTGCACATATGGAACAACTTAATTTGTAGGATAAACATAATTCGTAGAACCCTACAGAAACAAACACTTCTTCGACAGACCCATAAGATGGTTGAAGCGTTCGCATGTCCGCTGCTGTACTACACACGGAATAGTAAATTTCAGTGCCTGGTCTTAAAAGCTGAATATAGACAGTTCCGGCCAAGGCCAGAGCCATATCGTGTATGTTTAGTCCTAGAATATTTGCAGGACCTGTCAAATTTGCAAGTGTACAGGGTACCAATGTAATGCTCTGGCCTTGCACAACGGCCGCATTAATATTTAAAATACATTCATTATCATAACTGAGAGGAGACATGGGGCAGATGCACTGGTTCATAATAACTTCGTCTTCACCAGCACCGCGTATTTCTCGAACCAGCTTAATGGCATCATAAGCACTTTGATAGATGTCTTTATTTTTCGAATTCATACTGTTGGCTCTAAAACCATTCGTAAAAAATTTGTCGCTGTATTTTAGAAGCATTGCAATCTGTGCTACGTATTTATCTTCCGCATCATTGTCGTGTGGATCAACAACGCAGATGCCGGCGCCTTCATACAAGTCTGAAGTTTCTCCAAGTTGATACATTTTTACAACATCTGAGATAGCGGCCCGTCTGTATTTTTCGGTTTCTTCATCTAAGATGTAGGGAACACCAAAAAACAATTGGTTGATTAACTTTCTTTCTGTAATTTCACCGATCTCGTAAGACGGAAAAGTACTTAAAGCATCTTCAATTTCTTTATCTGTTAAATAGACACGATCCCCTTCAACCCTGATACCGTGCTTTTTAAAAAGATCTAAGGCACTCTCATGTTCAAAACGGATACCGACTTTTTGTAGCGTTTCCGATACCTTACTGCGTAAGTTAGAAATAGTGGAAGAATCTAAAAACTTTTTTTTCATACTAATTCATTGACAGTTATAAAATATACTGTTCAACTTTCTCCTTTCCATAATCTGTGAGCTTGTAAGAACTCACCAATTCGCTTTCTTCTGTTAGATGTGCCTTTTCTACGGTTATCAAACCTGCGCCTCTCATAGACATCAGGTGACCATCCAGCGCATCTACAGTTGCTTGTTTTTCATTGGGATAAATAGTTTTAACTTTTTCATACAATTCGAAAGGTGTTAAAGCATTATCGTCATCATGCAGTATTTTAAGAATTGAAAATCTCAAAGGTAATTGACTCATCATTCGCTCCTAGTTTTCTCTTATATTTATAATTTCACTGGGCTTACCGGCAACTAAACCGGCACCAATGACTGTAATAATAGCACCGATGATAATGTTTAAAGTGATGGTTGCACTTCCGGAAAACAACCAACCAAAAACAACGCCCCACAGTGCATAGGTGATCATCAATGCTAAAGCTCTAGAAACGCCTGTCATATTGATTGCGCTGTAGTAAAGAAAATACGAAATGGCATTGACAATCGCACCTGCTAGTAATATGAAGGTCCATGGTGATGTAAAAGACTTAATTAACAATTCATAACCAATTGTAGAGAAGCCCTTGACAAAAGGCAGAATAAACAAGAAATAGACAGAGAATGAAGTTACCCATCTGATGCCAATTGCTAAATCGGGATCTACTAGGTCCATACCATAGGCACAGATTACACCCTCTATTCCCCAACCTAATGTAGCTACAAGACAAGCGATAATACCTAGTTTAAAATTTGGATAAATTTCTCCGGTTGGTGCAACATAAGTGACGACGATGGCACCTATGACACAAAACATGATACCAATCCAAGCATTTTTGCTAATTTTTTCTTTTAAAAATATTCTCGACAAAATAGCTCCCACAGCCGGATAGATAGCTGTTATGGCCATTGTGTAGAATGGACCGGCATAGTTTAGACCAATATAATATCCACTCATGGCCAGTGGACCACCGAACACTGAAGCAAGACATATAATTTTGCCCGGTTTGGTTTTTATGACTCTTACATACTCCTTTGCTTTTCCATTGTAAATATTGATAAACAAAGTGGTTATCGCAGCAAAGGCATCAGTTAGACATGCAATAACGAGCGGTACAATGTACAAACCCAAATTTGCGTAACTAATAAAAGGCTCTTTGTCGAACCCGAGGGAAATGACTACGCCCCCTAACCCCCATAACATTCCACTGATAACACCAAAGATAATACCTTTTTTTGCATAACGCAAATTTTTTTGAAACAGTGAATTTTTGATAGAAACCATACAACTCTCCTTTCGTTTAAACAAATTAAAACATAGATATATCAGTTTGTCAACAAGTAAATAACAGATAGTTGTAAAATTTCGTAAATCAGATATAAAATTGAAAAAAAGAAAGAAAAACTAGATTTTAAAAGCTTTTTTGAATAAAATAAAACAATAGTGAATGCAAAGAATCATGGCCACAGGATGTGCTAAAAGAATGTGTTAAAATTTTGATACAATGTAAAAATTAGAGATTAAAAGATTAGAATTATCGGTATTAATTAAACATATTCAAATTGGCACCACCATTAACTTTATAGTCAAATCATATAATGTGAACGCAACAGGTGTGTCATTTGAAAAACTGATGCTATTTTAATTAGAAAAATTATTTTGGGAAAATAAGGAACGATTGAGCGGAAAAAACTTCAAAAAGATTCAATATTTAATAAAGAAACTTGAATCAATCAATGTTTAAAACCGATGTTGACAACATCGGTTTTAAACATTGGGTGAGTGTTAAGACTCAGAAATACTTTTTTTGCGATACTTCAACAACATTTTAAAACAACTGGCAACGATAATCCCATAGACGATACAAGTGGGCAGAGCGAGGATAATAGATAAAACTTGTAAATCCTCTAAAGAAGCACCCAACCACATCATAACCATGGGGATAGCCGCTAAGCTGATTGCCCAAAACATAGTTAGCGGTTTGCCCGGGCGTTCGCCCAATTGTATCTTTTTGGAGGAGACCATGGCCAAGGTATAGGAAGCGGAATCAAAATTGGTTGCCATAGAAATAATAGATGCAATTAAAATACTCAAGACAAATACCACGCCGACGGGTAAGCTTCTAAAAACCTGAATAACGGTTTGCGGACCGCCGACACTTTTCAAGCTGCCGAGGACATCAAAACTGCCGTTCAGGTGTTTGCCCATAAAGAAATTTCCCCAAATGGAGAAAAACACAAATGTTCCGGCAAAGCCGTAAATTAAACCGCCAAAAATAATTTGAAATACGGTGCGTCCCTTGGATATTTTGGCGATGAATAGGCCCATAAAAATGGAATAAGACATCCACCAAGCAAGATAAAACACCAACCAGGCCTCCGGGTGTCCGCTGTTATTGATGGGATCCATATAGGTACTGAGATGGATAAAGTTTTGCATCAATTTACCTAAAGCGGTGGTCGACATTTTAATGATAAAAACGGTATCGCCGAGAATAAACATAATAGCCGCAAGTGAAATCATCACAAACACATTGATATCGGAAAGAACTTTAATACCTTTTTTAACACCCAGATAGGCAGAAGTGGCAAAAATAGCTGCAACGACAATCATTACAATAGTTCTGAGTTGCGGTGTATCCTGCAAACCAAAAAGGTTATTTAAACTTGCAGATACCAAAGGAGATCCGATTCCTAAGGCCGTACCGACCCCGCCGATCAGACCGAAGACAAAAAAGATGTTGAGAATCTTCCCTAAAGTGCCGTCAACACGATCGCCTAAAACTTCGCGACATACGTTGGCGACATCAAATCGTTCCTGCTTTAATGTGAAGTGCACAAAAGCAAAAGCTACGGATGGTATCAAGTAAAGGCTCCATGCGGAAAAACCCCAATGCAATAAGGGAAGAGTTGCCGCATATTCGCCGGCCTCCACGGATAATGGCGCTAAACCGAAGGGAGGCGCACTGTAGTGGTAAGCCCATTCGATGCATCCCCAGTAGATAAAACCCGCAGCCATGGATGCGCAAAACATCATGGCTGCCCAGGAAAATTCAGAGTATTCTTTTTCGGCATCTTCGCCCATTTTAATGTCTTTAAACTTAGAGCTTAACCCCATATAAAGACATAATACGATGGATATGATTGCCAACCAAATATACCACCAACCAAAATTAACGGCAATAAAATCGTTAATTTGATTGATAATACGTGTACTCTGTTCCGGCATTGCAAATAGAAAAATGCAAGATACCGCAACAAATATTAAAGATACGGATACGACAGTCCAGTCTATATTCGATTGTTTTTCTTTATTATGATTCATAAGTGACTCCTTAAAGAATACATATCTTCAGACAGTCCCTTTGTAGACAAAAACTTAAGAAACTTGCTCATTCGTTTCTTCAAGTTGCAATTGTTGTTGCTTTTTTGCATAGCGCAAAGTGGCAAGACAAAATACGATGGCTATCAAAGCGCTGGCTGCCAAGCAAATAAAGATATAGTTAAAGCCTTCATTTGCATATTTGTCGATAAAACCGCCAAAAACTTGATGCATAAAGCTTTCAGGTAAAAAGCCGATGACGGACAACATACCTGTTGCAGCACCGAAAATATGCGGCGGTACCTTAGTTTCGGTCAAAACGGAGGAGGCAATCCCATAGGCGCCGTTGGCGATAAAGCCTAACACCAAAGTAACGACAATGGCAATCATCATAAAGGCCGCCGTTTTGGGCATGATCAGGTAAGAGACAATACAAATGGCAGAGCCGATCATTCCGATGATGATGGTCTTAGATGGAGAATTTAATTTTTTAGCAATGCCCCCCATTAGCGGAGATGCGATGATGGCAATACCGTAGTAACGGATCATTCCGATAATTGAAACCATGACCATGGGCACGGCGTACACATTGGTTAAAAAGGGTGTGGTGAAATTCATACCCATGTAGACGATCATAACAAAGAAGAGAGTCAAACTGGCGAGCCAAGCACCGGGATGGCGAAGGGCTTCCTTAAATTCGTTGACATTAAACTTTTTATTGGCTTCCGTATTGACTTCGCCTTTAAACTTAGGTATGAAGATATATGAGATGATGCCTAAAATTAAAATAACCGTACCTAAAAAGATTAAGGACATACGCACACCGATGCGATATTCCGGCATGGTATTAAATAGAGCCAAGGTTACAACGTTGATGGCAAGACCGCCTAATCCGTACAAAGCGTAAGAGATACCGACAATGACGGGGTATTCATCTCCGGAGCCGCTAAAACGCAATAATTTATAACGACATCCCCAAAAGATGAGAATAGTCGTGACTGCCATTAAAGCAAATATTAAAACTAAAGTATTGTAGGAAGGTAACATGGCATACCAATAGGTCATAAAGGCCGTGGTGATAAAACCCACAGAGGCCAAAGTACGAATCCTGAATTTATCCGCAACTATACCGCAAGGAATATACAAAATGGTCGCCATAATACCGTACATACCGGATAGAAAACCGAGTTGCGCATTGGTGATATTTAAACCTACCAATAAGGGTTCATAAAAAACGTTTTTCAAATATATAGGCGTATAAATAATACCGCTACCGGCACCGGATAAAAAAATCATCAAAGCACGTCTGAACTTCGATAGGTCTTTATAGGTTAATTCTTTTTTATGATTCATAGTTTTACGTGTAAAACACGCCTCCTTTTATAATGAATATCCACCGAAGGAATGAAAGAGATTCATTCCTTCGGTACAAGGGGTTTTATTAGAATTTATATTTGTCCGGTAAATGTTTGTTTAATAAGTCTTTTTGTCGTTTGTCAAAATCCGGGAGTTCGTAGCTTTCGATACGTTCTTTGAAGACATTGTAAGAGCGTTCTCTAATATCTTTTACTTTCTCTATGTCGGTCGGTGTGCAACCGCTGCGGTTAAATACCGGTGTGGTTAGGTAGGTTTCCTCCCTGTAGTCTTTCGATGTTCTGCCACTCAAGTAATTACCCCTGGGTCCGATTTTCTTAATTAAATTAAAATTGGATTTTTTATCGGATACGGCAACACCTTGACGCAAACGTCTCATATAGCGGAGCATTTCTTCATCCATCATAAATTTTGGGAAACTTAAGAGGTTAAAGTTGGATAGGTCGCCGGCGGCATGGGGAAGGATACAACCGTCAGAGAGGGCGATAGCCAAAGCTCCCAAGGTACTTTCAACACCGGCCTGATAGTCGTAGGTAAAGCCGTCAGCCAAAGAACCCGAACAACGAACGGGGATGCGATGGTAGCTTCCTAAAGCCAGGTGACCGAGCATGATCAACATAAATTCCGGAGCACCTGTCATTAATCGAACTTCTCTTAGGTCTGTAATGGAGGAGAAGGGGCTTAGGATAACCGGCAAACCCGGTTCGATCAGTTGAATCATTATGGCGACTGCCAACATGTTGGCGTAGTCTGCGACAATAGAACCCATCAAAGAGGGCGGTGCTGTTAAGTGGGACATGGAGCAAGTTGTAATGGTAATGGGTTGTTTTTCTTCTGCATAACCGATATAATGACCAATAGCATCCCAACCAACGGTTAGTGGCGGAAGAACACACATACCGCTATAGCATACATAATCATCAAAGTTGTCGTATAATTGTTTGATGAGTTGTACAGTTGCTTTTGCACCTTCTTTTGCAGAGCCGCATTTATAGTTGTGTGGGGTAATACCTAAAATATTGTAAATAGGTTTGCGGGAGTATTTTCCTAGGAAGGCCATTTGTGCCATGGCGGATTCGGTAGGTGAATTTTCAAATCCCGGAATATCGGCTGATACTTGGGAAGAGATATCCCAGACAGGGTCGGTATTTAATAGCTTGTAAAAGTTTTCCAAATCATCGGAATTTAATGGACGTATCTTACCGTCCCAATCTTCCAGAGTAGGACAGCCGTTGGTTGGCGCTATAATAAAATCTTTGCCTATACCGATTTCCAAATCATTTTCATAACCTTTGATGGTGAAGGATTCCGGTATGGTTTTCAATGCATCATTTACCATGGATTCGGAAATATAGACAATATCGCCTTCTAATTTGGCGCCGTGTTTTCTGAAGATTTCCAGTGCTTCTTCATCTTCAAACTTAACACCAACTTCTTCCAGGGTGCGCAGGACGTAGGCATGCATCAACTCTACATCTTCTTTTGAGAAAAAAACATCATACAAATTACCTTTTAACATAATAGACTCCTTTTCTATTTATTAATTATGTTTGCACCGATAATTAATGCAAGATGTGTGCCAAGTATTAAATCTTAAAAAAGACGAAATTACGAATGAAAAGGATACAATACTTCTGATATTTTCTCATTTGTGATAAAATATTTCTCAAATAATATAAAAAACGGAGGTGACTCGAGTTGGAAAAAATATTAGACTACCAACAATATTTATTAGATTTACCTAAAGAGACGTATATTACAATTTTAGAAAATTGTTATTCGGAAATAACAGTGGCTAATACAGATGGAGATGTCATCTATGCTAACCCCAAAAGCATTGAGTGTCACGGCATCTTACCGGAAAACATGAGGGATATTAATTTTTTAACGTCCTACAACGGTTTGTGGACACCGCCCTCTACCCAATATGCCATCGACACAGGAAGAACGGTATTTTGTCGCCAAAAATATTTATTGGACAAAAAACTACACATTACCATCACTACGCCGGTTTACGATGAGAATAACGAATTGGAGATGATCGTTTATACCTCTATGGATGACGATGCGATTCAACATTTTGATATCGATTATTTGGAAGAATCGGGTAGTAATAAGATAAGTGCTCGAGAAAAGCAAAAGTCGGATAACAATATTGTCGGTAACTCTTACATTATATATAAAACCCTCAACCGATTGTACCAGGCGGCTAAATCCGATATCCCTGTATTGTTGTTGGGAGAAACCGGTGTCGGCAAAAGTTTGTTCGCCAAATATATCCATGATTGCAGTCCCAGAAAAGATGCACCTTTTATTTCTATTAATTGCGCTTCTATTCCGGATAATCTGATAGAGAGTGAATTGTTCGGTTATGTTCCCTACGCTTTTACCGGCGCCAGTCCTAAGGGTAAAAAGGGGTTGGTGGAGCTTGCCAACGGCGGCACCTTATTTTTAGATGAAATTGGAGAGCTGGAGTGGAACATTCAGGTTTAATTGTTGGATTTTTTAGAAAATCAGCGTTTTATCTCTGTAGGCGGTTTAGAACAAAAATATGTGGATACGCGTATCGTTACCGCGACCAATAAAAACATCGACAAACAGGTAGAAAAAGGTGTTTTTAGAGAAGATTTGTTTTGGCGTATTAATGGTATTACTCAAACGATACCCCCCTTAAGGGAACGCAGTAGCGATATTATTCCCTTGCTTAAGTATTTTTTATCCTTACATAATAAAAAATACAATAAAAACAAACAATTCTCCGACGACGTGTTAAAGTTATTGATGTCCTACAGTTGGCCGGGCAACGTTCGGCAACTTAGAAGTGCCGTAGAATACATGGCTGCCATGAGTATCGGCAATATGATTGAAACGGATCACTTGCCGGAGCAAGTCGCAAAATACGTTGATATGGAAATCCTTAAAAATGGGGAGTCTCTTTACAATGTATTGCTGGAGTCCTATAAAAAGAAAATTGTGATCAATTATTACAATGAAGCCAAAAATGTAAAAACTTTTGCGGATACATTGGGTATCTCACAGGCCAACGCCTATAGACTCATCAATACTTATGTCAACGATGGGTAAGGCTTGCAAGTAAAAAGATCAAAACTATTTTTAATCCCTTCTTTCATGCACTTCGATAGGCTATAATAGAAGGGATTTTAAATTTGAGGAAATGACATGAGAAGCATAACCCCTGGGGAGAAAACCGGTTTGGTCAATTTATCTGAAAGGATTCCGTCCTTGGAAACCGATGTCAGATTTTATACCGGCGAAAATTTCATAGGAAAACCCTTACCCGGTTACCACGCTCCGGTGGTGTGGGCGAGTGCCCAATGCGCCGAAGCCTTGCAACGGGTTCAACATTTATTGTTGGCGCAAGGTTTGTCCCTTCGGGTTTACGACGGTTACAGACCGCAGGAGGCGGAGTGTGCCATCCGCGATTGGATGGAGGAGCCGGAGACCATGCCGGAAAAAGCTTACTATTATCCCAAGCTGACCAAAAAGCAATTGATGGAGAAGGGCTTTATAAAATTTCCTTCGGTGCATCGCACCGGCGAGGCTTTGGATGTGACGCTTTTTAAGCTATCCTCGGGCATATCTTTGGATATGGGCTCACCCTATGGGTACATGTCTCCGGCTTCCCAAAAAACTTATTCTCACTTGACACCAAGACAGGTCCAAAATCGGTTAATGCTGAAATATGCCATGGCATCGGCGTGTTTTAAAATGAATGACGGGGGCTGGTGGCATTTTGAGTTGGATACAGAGAGATGGAAAAGAGAAAATCGAGCAAGCATTTAGGAGATTATGTGGAAACAACCAATCAGCAAAGCGGATTGACGGCAAATCAATTGAAAATGATCGCTATTGTTGCCATGACTATCGATCATATCGGTTGGGCTTTTGTGGAGACAACGACGCCATTGGGGATTGGGATGCATCTGATCGGCCGATTCACCATGCCCATTATGTGTTTTTTTATTGCCGAGGGCTACCATTACACCCGCAATATTAAAAAATACGCCATGCGTCTGTTGTTTTTTGCACTTTTGCCTTATCTTCCCTTTATCTTTTATCGCACTGGGGCCCTGCCCAATGCAGAGAGTTTTTTAATGCTCAACGTCATTTTTGTGTTGCTTTTGGGACTCATCGCCTTACACCTTCACAATACCATCAAACAACCGGCTTTGCGATGGTTGTTGACCATTCCCATTTTGTATTTGGCAAGTTTTTGCGATTGGCAATACTTCGGTGTTTTATTTATTTTAGCCTTTGGTTTAAACAGAAGAAACTTTAGAAAACAAGCTTTTTGGTTCAGTGCCGTTGTTTTGCTTTACTATATAGAACTTTATTGGCCTTATGGGATGCTTTTGTATCGGACCATCAACGGGCGTTATACCATCTCACAAGCAAAGGAGCTTTTGAGCACCTTCCCTCACCTGTATTATTTGAGTCATGCAGTGATGCGCATGGGGTTATTGCTGTCGTTGATTTTGTTGTCGAAATATAATGGCAAAAAAGGACGGGATCTGCCCGGCGGCAAATGGTTTTTTTATATTTACTACCCCCTTCATCTTCTGATTATCGGATTTTTTCTATTTTTTGTTTTTGAATAAGATCATAACTGGGTTTTTAAAACTAAAGTTTCGAAGTGTCTTTGAAGGGTTTGGTTGAAAATGGGTTTTTAGAGCCCTCCAGATAATTTTCTAAATCCTTTTTTAATCGAAAAAGCCGGTAGGGATGAAAAACAGTCAGACCGATTTGAGGTTGATGGATGAGGGGGATCGCTATAAAAAAAGCTTTCCCTGCCTCTTCTACCAAGAGAAGGTCTGTTTCGTTTCTCCAAGCAAGCAATACCGGCGGATTTTTGAGGTTGAGATCATATTTGTATCCTGTTTTGCTATCGATTAACAGGATTTTGTCTGAATGGATCATACATACACCGTTTCTCATGTCATCCGGTTCAGATGGAAAAACATTATGGGTGTATAAAATTCGATGGGTATGAACCATAGGGGACCTCTTTAAATACAATCTATCATTAAAAATAATCATTATCCATTTACGATCAGTATAGCACAGCGACGATCCTACAATTCTTACTTTTAGCTATCAATATGGAGATTTAAAACTGTTATAGAAGGTTTACAAATGGTATAATAAGGAAAACGTGTTATCATATAAGTTAGAATTTAATTGTTACAAAGGTTTCGAGTTCGATGATCAAATAAGAGCGGTTACGGAGGAGAAGACTATGGAAAAAAACGTAAGACTGGATGTTTCTAAGGCAAAGGATTTTGTAAGAGATCACGAATTAACTTACATCAAAAGGCAATTGGAGGATGTTAGAAAAGAATTGCTTGCCGGCACCGGGGCTGGAAATGATTTTTTAGGTTGGATAGACCTGCCCGTGGCCATGGACCAGGAGGAATATGCTAGAGTTAAAACTGCCGCAGAGCGCATTAGGCAAGATTCCGAAGTGTTTTTGGTTATTGGTATTGGCGGCTCTTATTTAGGTGCTCGCGCAGCCATCGACTTTCTGCAACATAATTTTTATAACATAGCCTCTAAAGAAAAGCGAGGTGGACCGGAAATTTACTTTGTCGGCAATAATATTTCCTCGACCTATGTCAGAGATTTAATCGATATTATTGGAGATAGGGATTTTTCGATCAACATCATTTCGAAATCCGGAACGACGACGGAACCGGCCATTGCTTTTAGAATTTTCAGAAAAATCTTGGAAGAAAAGTATGGCAAAGAAGGTGCAGCACAAAGAATTTACGCCACCACCGATAAAGCAAGAGGTGCCTTGCGCACTGTAGCCGATCAAGAAGGCTACGAAACCTTTATTATCCCCGACGATGTCGGCGGACGCTTCACCGTTTTAACACCTGTGGGTTTATTGCCCATCGCTGTCAACGGCACCGATATCGATGCCTTGGTCAAAGGCGCTGCGGATATGCGGGAGATGGCCATCAATGAAAAGTTTGAAGACAATAGCGCCATGTTGTATGCGGCTTATCGCAACCTCTTTTTAAGAAAAGGCAAGAGCATGGAAGTATTGGCCAATTACGAACCCAGCTTACACTATGTTTCCGAATGGTGGAAACAATTGTATGGCGAAAGCGAAGGCAAAGACGGCAAAGGTCTGTATCCTGCATCCTACGATTTAACCACAGACTTGCATTCCTTAGGGCAATTCATTCAAGATGGTGCACGCATAATGTTTGAGACGGTATTGAACGTAGAAGATTGCGACGCCGAAATTTTAATGGAAGCAGCGGACGAAGATTTGGATGGTTTAAATTATCTGGCCGGAAAAAACTTGGACTTTGTCAATAAAAATGCGATGAACGGTACCATCTTAGCGCATACCGATGGTCAAACCCCTAATTTGGTTGTTCACATTCCGGAACAAAGCCCTTATTATTTGGGTCAATTGTTTTATTTCTTTGAATTTGCCTGTGGATTAAGCGGCTACCTGCTGGGGGTGAACCCCTTCGACCAACCCGGCGTCGAAGACTACAAACGCAATATGTTTGCCCTGTTGGGAAAACCCGGCTACGAAGAAGAGAGAGAAAAACTTTTAAAACGTCTCTAAAAGAAAAAAGATAACAAAAAAAACGCTCCAGTGGAGCGTTTTTTTATGTGTATCGCACATTCAAGTTATTTTTTTCGACACAAAAAACTGGCAATGGCACCGTCAACCCGAAACCAAAGCAGATCGTAACGTTTCTTTAGTCTGTTTTGTAGTGTTTCTTTCGATTCGAAGGGTGGGGTAAACCAGCCTTTTTTTGTGAGGACATTTTTCACCAGACAATCACTGATTTTCAGTTCGTTGCGTATAAAAAAACAACCCAAAAAGAGGCCGCCTTGCTTTAAAACACGATGACATTCGTCGTAGGCCTTTTGCTTATCGGGAAAGACGTGAAAGCCGTTCATCGATAACAGTATGTCGAAATCTTCATCTGCAAAGGGCAGGGCCCCCACATCTCCTTGTAGCAATTCGATGGAAACGCCCCGACTGGACATTAAGTTTTCGCATTTTTCAAGCATCTCGCTGCTGTAGTCAATCCCTGTAATCGTGGCATCTTTAAGATGAGCGTAGGTATCGGCGGTAAAAATACCCGTTCCTACAGGGACATCCAAAAGTTTGCCATTAAAATTTTTAGGTATTTTCTGAAGCAATCGTTCAGCGATATCGATGTCGTTGATACCACCCCAAAAAATAGACAGATAACATTTGCTCCGCCAAGTGCGCCCGCATAAGACCTCATCGTAAAAGGAAATGGAGGTGCGGTAGGCGGATTTAATTTTGCCGGACATAGTTTTCTCCTAATTCACAAATTAATTTATTATACCACACTAACATTTATTCGGAAAGCGCCATGATTTAGAGTTTATGCAGAGCCTTAGGCATAAAAAATCGCCTTGAAGTTTGTCGGGATGTCGGCTGTACCTTCAAGACGATTCTTTTAAAAATATTTAAATATAATACAAAATGTCCTCGTAAATGGGGAAGGGCCAATGGCGGCTTGCAACGTAGGATTCCAGACGGTCGGCGACAAGGCGCAGGGCCTTCATAGCAGGGATGACGGTGTCGTGGCAATGGTTGGCTCGGTTTTGAGAGTTAGCAATGTCTTTGTTTTCCGAAAGAGTCATTTCCAATCGGTCGATGTCCGCAACCAATTCATCGCAATCTTGAGAAAGTTTTTGAATCAAGCGGTCTTCTATCGCTGTTAATGCTTCCAAACCGGCCATCTTCTTTTGGGCATAACCCGTGGCGATGTCTTGACTATATGCCAGTGCAGCGGGTAAGATCTCTCTTTTTGCGATGGTTAACATGGTTCGCGCTTCGATGGTAATGGTCTCGGAGTAATCCGACAGGTGAATCTCCTGCCGTGCCATCAATTCGGGGCCGGTGTAAATATTGTGGTTTTCAAATAAAAGGATATTCTTATCCAAACAATAGTTGGCAAAGGCTTCCGGGGTGCTCTTCAAGTTGGGCAATCCTCTTTTACGGGCCTCTTGTAGCCAATGTTCGGTGTAGTTGTTGCCGTTAAAAATAACCCGTTTATGATTGCGAATGGAGTTTTTAAGAACCCGTCGCAATGCTTTTTCGAAATTATCCGCACCTTCCAATTGGTCGGCAAATTCCCGCAATACTTGGGCGACCATGGTGTTTAAGGCGATGTTGGGGCCGGCGATGCTTTGGTTGGAACCCAGCATTCTGAACTCAAATTTGTTTCCCGTAAAAGCCATGGGAGAGGTTCTGTTACGGTCGTTGTTATCGATTTTAAAACTGGGAACCGCTTCGATACCTAAATCCATAATGAGATCGGACACGGCATGAATGGGTGCGCCGGTTTCTAAGGATTCTAAAGCTGCGGTTAATTGCTCACCTAAAAAGATCGACAAAATGGCCGGTGGTGCTTCGCTACCGCCGAGACGCATATCGTTGCCTGCGGTTGCAATGGTACAACGGAGCATTTCCGGGTAGCGGTCGACCGCTTCGACAAAGGCCGTTACAAAAGTCAAAAATTGCAAGTTGTCTTGGAGGGTATCTCCGGGGTTTAGAAGATTTTCCCCCGTGTTGGTTGTCATGGACCAATTGTTATGCTTGCCGGAACCATTGATACCTTGAAAGGGTTTTTCATGAAGCAAACAGGCAAAATTGTGACGGGCCGCCACTTTCTGCATGTATTCCATGATCAATTGGTTGTTGTCCGTGGCCATATTGGTGTTGGTATACACCGGGGCCTATTCATGTTGGGCAGGAGCGGATTCGTTGTGACGTGTTTTAGAGGGAATACCCAATTGCCACAATTCTCTGTCCAGATCGCACATAAAGGAATGCACTCTGCCGCGGATTCGCCCGTAATAATGGTCATCCTTTTCTTGTCCCTTAGGTGGGCGGTTACCGAACAGGGTGCGACCGGTCAGGGTTAAATCCTTACGTTTTTTAAAATCGTTGCGATCGATGAGAAAATATTCCTGCTCCGCACCGACATTGGTGTTTACTTTTTTGACATCGGTTTTGCCGAAAAGGTGTAAAATGCGTACGGCTTCCTTGGATAAACTTTTATCCGAGCGCAGCAAAGGCGTTTTTTTATCTAAAATTTCGCCGGAAAAGGACACAAAGGTTGTGGGGATGCAGAGGGTCGTGCCCTTAATAAAGGCAAAGGAGGTGGGATCCCAAGCGGTATAGCCCCGAGCTTCAAAGGTTGCTCGCAAACCGCCACTGGGAAAGGAGGAAGCGTCGGATTCGCCTTTAATGAGTTCTTTTCCTGAAAACTCCATGATCACCTTACCTTCGGTGGTGGGGCTGATGAAAGCTTCGTGCTTTTCCGCAGTGATGCCGGTCATGGGCTGAAACCAATGGGAAATATGGGTAACGCCATATTCCATAGCCCAGTCCTTCATGGCGCTGGCTACAACTTCCGCGACGTTTTCATCCAAGGGCAGGTCTTTTAAGACGGTGTCCACCATCGCTTTGTAGATATGCTTGGGCAGGCGCTTGCGCATGACGGTATAATTAAAGACCTTCGACCCGAAAAGATTGATGACGTCCTCTTTATTATCGTAAAAATGTTGAGGTTCATTTTGATTTTGAAACATGGACTCTCCTTTGCAAATTGGTATCAAAGAATAGAATGAGGTTATTATAATCAAAGAAGATTGAAAAGTAAAGAAAAAACCCGCGTTTTAAAGCTGAAAGACCACTTGGGTACCTTTCCTGAATAAAGCTTTAAAAACACGGGTTGATGGTTGGTTGAATATCGGGTTATTTAAGCCTCAAGGCTCTCGCTGCGTTGAGAACGGCCAATACCGAAACCCCAACGTCTGAGAATATAGCTTCCCACATATTGGCCATGCCCAAGGCGCCTAAAGCTAAGACAAAAAACTTAACACCTAAGGCAAAAATAATATTCTGTTTAACGATGGCCATGGTCTTCTTGGAAATGCTGATGGCGGTGGCAATTTTAGCAGGGTTGTCGTCCATTAAAACCACGTCGGCCGCTTCGATGGCGGCATCGCTACCCAATGAACCCATGGCGATGCCGATATCCGCACGGGTTAAAACCGGCGCATCGTTGATACCGTCACCGGCAAAGAGTAACTTTCCTTTGTCGGATTTCTCTTTAAAAATTTTGTCCACCATGGCGACCTTATCTCCGGGTAGAAGCTCTGAGTAGACTTCATCGATACCCAAAGTCGCGGCAACAGTTTCAGCGACTTCCTTCTTGTCCCCGGTAAGCAGGATAAGGCGCCGGATGCCTTGTTCCTTTAAAGAAGCAATGGCTTCAGCTGCTTCGGTCTTAATTTCGTCCTCTAAGGTAATAGTTCCTGCGTATTGCTCATCGATGGCGATGTGCACCTCCGTTGAGGCTCTAGGAAAAGGGAAATCCTCAGGGAATTGGACAAAGTGTTTTTCTAGAAAAACTTGGTTGCCCGCCAATACTTGCTTTCCGTCGACGACGGCATGGACACCGTGACCGGAAATTTCCGTTGCAGAGGCCAAGAGTTCTTTATTTAAAGGCTTGCCGTAGGCTTCTACGATGGATAGAGAAATCGGATGGTTGGATTGACTTTCTGCCAAAGCCGCATATTCGAGCAAGGCTTCTTGAGAGAGCGTCCGTGCAAAAATATCCTTTACTTTAAAATGTCCCTTGGTCAGCGTACCGGTTTTATCCATGAGTACAATTTCCGATTGGGCAAGGGCTTCCAAATAGTTGCCCCCCTTAATGAGGATGCCTTTTTTAGAAGCACCGCCGATACCGCCAAAAAAGCTGAGGGGTACCGATATCACCAAGGCACAAGGGCAAGAGATAACGAGGAAAATAAGGGAGCGCTTCAGCCAATCGTGGAAGGGTTGGGCAAAAAACACCGGAGGTATGATGGCCATCAACAAGGCCAAACCCACTACTGCGGGGGTATAATACCGGGCAAAACGGGTGATGAAATTTTCTGTTTTGGCTTTTCGTTCCGATGCTTCCTCCACCAATTCCAAAATTTTAGAAACGGTGGAATCCTCAAAGGTTTCGGTGACCCGAAGGGTCAAAATGCCAGCGAGGTTCACGCAGCCGCTGAGCACTTGATCGCCTGGTTGTACATACCTGGGTACGGATTCTCCGGTTAAGGCGGAGGTATCGACGGTTCCGCTGCCGTCCATCAAAATGCCGTCTAAGGGAATGCGCTCTCCGGCTTTGACGACAATGGTATCGCCGACGGCAACCTCATCCGGGTCGACAACCGTTACTTGATTGTCAACCAAAAGGTTGGCTGTATCCGGAGCGATGTCCATGAGTTCCGCTATGGACGCCCTAGAACGGTTAACCGCCATATCTTGAAACAAGGTACCGATCTGATAAAACAGCATGACGGCGACCCCTTCCAGATATTCTCCGATGTAAAAGGCACCTAAGGTTGCAACGGTCATTAAAAAGTATTCATCTAAAAAGCGGCGATTTTTTAAATTGCCAAATGCTTTGGCAATGATGTCGCTGCCGACAACCTGATAGGCCACAAAATAGGGAAGTATGCGCCATGGTCCGGCAAGGGGCAGGATGAGAGCCAGCACCAAAAGTGCCGCGCCGAGGGCACATCGCAAAGCTCTTTTTTTTATACTGGGAGACATGGTTTAAGCAAGTGTGCAATCCGGCTCTATTTTTGAGATTGCTTTTTTAGCTTCCTCTACGATTTGGTCAAACCGATTGTCATCCGCAGTCAAGGTCATCTTTTGTAAGACAAAATTGATGGAAACATCTTGTACGCCCTCAATTTTTTGAATGACATCAACCATTTTTTCAGCACAATGTGCACAGCCTAAGTTTTTCATTTTAAATTTCTTTTTCATTTGTTTCTCCTTATTCTTGAATATGATCGAACCCTTGTTGAAAAATGGTTCGGATATGATCGTCTGCCAAAGAGTAGAAAACGGATTTGCCTTCCCGGCGGTTTTTAACCAATTTGCCCTGCTTCAGCACGCGCAATTGATGGGATATGGCCGATTGGCTCATACCCAATACCTCCGCAATATCGCAAACACAAAGCTCCGACTCAAACAAAGTGACCAGTATTCGCACTCGTGTGGAATCTCCGAAAACTTTGAATAACTCTGCCAAATCGTACAACAAGGACTCTTCCGGCAGTTTGCTTCGCACGTGGTTGACGATATCTTCATGAACTTCTGTAATATCGCAACATTCAATTTTTTTATCTTCAGTCATTTCAATAACCTTTCATATGAACATATATTCATATGTATAGTATAAAAGAATTTTAAATTTTGTCAAGATAAAATTGACTAAATGACGATGAAAAAATGTTATTGCAGATCGTTTATGGTAAAATGAAAAAGTAAAAATTAAGACATAAAATGAAGCAAGAAGGTGGAAAGATGTTAACAGGAGTTGTGGTCAATACTTTGGCCATTATTGTTGGAAGTGGTGTGGGGTTAATTTTTCGCAGGGGGATCTCTGAAAGAATTTCTGAAACTCTGGTTCAGAGTATGATGCTCGGTGTTTTATACATTGGGATATCCGGCTTGGCCAAAACGCAAAACGTTATGGTGCTCATGCTCTCTTTGGCATTGGGCGCCATTGTCGGGGAAGGCTTGATGTTGGAGCAACGCTTTGAGGCTTTCGCCCACCGTATGGAGGGTAAAATGAGTCAAGAACAAAGCCTTGCCAAGGGCCTGATCGCCGCAACCTTGCTTTTTTGCGTCGGTGCCATGGCGGTGGTTGGTTCCATCGAAAGTGGCCTACAGGGCAACCACGCCACGTTATTTGCCAAGGCCGCCATTGACGGTGTCATGGCGATTACTTTGGCGGCATCCTTAGGCATGGGTGTGGCCTTTTCCTCTATTTTTGTTTTGCTATACGAGGGTGCCATTGTATTGTTTGCCTCCATGGTAGCGCCTTTTATGACGGAAAGTGTTATCGGAGATATGACCGGCTTCGGCTCTTTGCTGATCATAGTCATTGGGTTGAATACCCTCCAAATAACAAAAATTAAAACGCTGAATATCCTGCCCGGAATTTTAATTCCTATTTTTTATTATCTCTTATTGGGGTAGACGGATGATGACTTTAAAAGAAATTGTAGCGAACTTAAACCAAAATGAATTGTTAATTGATGCTTTTTATGAGGAGGACCTATCCCTTCAAACGGTGGTGTGCGACTCCAGAAAAGTAACGCCCGGTGCCGTATTTGTCGCCATAGTCGGCTTTGAGAGCGATGGCAACGCATATATTCCCATGGCAATCGAAAAGGGTGCAACGCTTGTGGTGTCCGCTGAGCCACCACCTAAGGGCTTGGCCACCGCTTATTTACAAGTCAAAGATGACCGGCGAGCCCTAGCCGTACTGGCAGATGACGCCTACGGGCATTTGTCACAAAAAATGAGGATCATCGGGGTAACGGGCACCAACGGTAAAACCTCCATCGTCACATTTATACAGGACTTGTTGCACCGTTCGGGTTTGAAAGCCGGTTTGATGGGTACCATTGCCAATCGCATGGAAGCGGAAGAGCTCTACCATGCCGGGCGCACCACGGAGGAAGCGCCGGATATTCAAAACATGTTATGGCAAATGCACCAAAAAGGCGCTACCCATGTGGCCATGGAAGTTTCCTCCCACGCTATGGAATTGGATCGGGTGTATGGCATGTGCTTTACCTATGGTATTTTTACCAATTTAACCCAAGAACATTTGGACTTTCACCACAACTTTGAAGCCTATTACCAAGCAAAGAAAAAAATGTTCCGTCAGACCACCGTGGCCAATATCATCAATATTGACGACAGCTATGGACAAAGGCTCTACGACGAACTGCGTCGTGAAGGTCTGAGCAAAGCCCGTACATATTCCTACGGGTTTCACGCCGAGGCCGATTACCATATCGAAATCACCGAACAAGCGATCGACCATACGGTTTTCACCTTAAGGGTGAAGGGAAAAGAAATGGGAGCATTCACTTTGCCGGTGTTGGGAGATGTGATGGTAGCCAACGCTACGGCGGCCATCGCCGTCGCTTTGTTTGAAGGCTTACCCTTAGAAGTGATTCGGGAATCCTTACAGGAAAGCACAGGGGTTACCGGAAGAATGGAAAGCGTCGGTATCGACAGCGACATTCAAGTAATGGTGGATTATGCCCATACCCCGGATGCTTTGGAAAAATTATTGCTGACGGTTCGAAAATTTCATTCCGGGCCCATCCACCTTGTTTTCGGTTGCCCCGGAGATCGGGACAGAGAGAAACGCCCCCAGATGGGAGCAATTGCAGGGCGCTTGGCCAACACCGTCTATTTGACCGACGACAACCCGGCATCGGAAACCTCCATGGCTATATTAAAAGCTATTGAAGAGGGTGTCCGGAAGTATGAGACACCCTACGAGGTGATACCGGACAGAAAAGCAGCCATACACAAAGCCATTCTCAATGCCAACCCCGGCGATTTGGTGATTATGGCGGGAAAGGGGCATGAAACTTACCAAATTGTGGGAAAGGCGCACCACCCCCATTCCGATAGAAAAGAAGCGGAAAACGCCCTTGTTGCGAGAAAAAGAAAGCGATGATAATAATTGCCATCGTCCTGTAACCCGGGTAAACGACCATTGTTGAGGTGGTCAGAAATACGATTCGGAGGAGACCGATGAAAGAAACCATTAGAAAATTTGTTCGAGATTTTGTAAAAGAGAAGGACAAAGGCGGTATTATCAAGGATATTTGGAGAGAACCCTTGGTAGGTTTTGGCGATGCCCGGCATCCACGGATGGGGGAGTTAAAGACTTGGGTACAATCCGACCACGTTTTACCTTCAGAGGTGTTGCCCGAGGCTCAAACCATCATCACCTATTTTCTTCCCATGCAAAAGACCATTGGCGACAGCAATATACCCGGACGGTTGAGCTCCAAGGAATGGGCCATGGCCTACGAAAAAACCAACGCTACTTTGGGAGAGTTGGGAAGTGCGCTCTCACAGTTTTTAAAGGAACAGGGTTATCCGAGTATTGTTCCTGCCGAGGCCACTCAATACGACGAACGCATTTTAATGAGCAAGTGGTCTCAACGGCATTTAGCTTGGCTGTGCGGTTTGGGTACCTTTGGCATCAACAATATGTTTATCACTGCAGCCGGCACCTGCGGGCGATTGGGCTCTACGTTAACGGCACTGGAACTGGAAGTTGACGGCCCCCTAGAGGAGGAATACTGCCTTTACAAAATCGATGGCTCTTGCGGGCTTTGCATAGACCGTTGCCCCGTCCAAGCTTTGACAACGACCGCTTACGATCGTTTCAAATGCAATGATTTGTGCGCCGATAATGCAAAAGTACACGTCGGTTATGGCTCTTCCTATCTATTAGAAGATACAGGCTCAGAGGTTCTTGGAACCAACACCTGCGGCAAATGCGTGGTAGGGGTGCCCTGTACCTACCGACGTCCTAAAACAAAACAATAGAAATAATCGCAAAAAAAGTAAAAGCCCGTTGTGCATGCACAACGGGCTTTTATCGTTCCAAGCTTATCCAAACTTGAAAGTTATTGCTAGTTATAGGCTAACTATCTTTGTTTTCTAAGAAACGCAATACCGACTCCCGAGAGGGTTAATCCCAATAAACTGATGAGGGATGTGGCATCGCCTGTTTTCGGTATGGTGGTTACTGCACCGTAGCTATAACCATAGTAATTGTATCTTTCAACAAAAATAGGATCCGGCTTAATCATATTGATTAGGATATTCATTTCTTGCTTTACGACGATGTCATTACTATCTTTGATCGTTACAGCTTGTACCGGTTTAATGTTAAAAGCATAGAATCTGATGTTCATCTTAGCTTTTAGATCCCCAATCACATCAACATCAATTGAGTCCGTTGCTTCTTCCGGCACAGGTTCCCTGTCTTCTTCGCCTGGAGCTTCGGAATCTCCAGGTTCTTCGCCTGGTGTGGTTACGACTTCGAACGTGTTATCATCAACTACCGCGCCATTTTCAAAGGTTATAAGAACGTAAATGCTTTTGCTTCCATCCTCTGCTTCTGTAATCTCACCACCGGTAATCTCACCACCTGCAGCATGAATGTCTTCGGCATTCACCACTAAAGTGATCGGATCTACTGAAGTTGCTTCCGGATCAACCTCTATGGGGCCTTCAACCCAATCGGGTGCGACTGGTGGAGTTGTTGGAGTTTCATCTCCCTCTCCTTCACCTGTTGGCTCATCTCCTTCTGCAGGAGTTTCATCTCCCGGAGTCGCTTCTGGCGGAGTCTGTACTTCCGAAGATTTTTCGCCATCTAAATTGTTTTGATTGTCTTGAGTACCTTGTTGCTCAGGTTCTTGCGGTTGTCCTACCGTTCCTTGGTCTGCGTCGATGGCTTCTGAAGCGAACACGCTGCCAACGACATTGATACTCATGACCAGCATGACGATCAATGCGATGACCAATAATTTTTTGTTCATATCATTCCTCCTAATTTATCACTAGCAAATCTATAAAATAATTATAACAGGTCCTTAATTATTAATCAAGTCTTAAGGGAAAAAGGTGTCATATTTTATTGAATTGACAATCCCAGAAAACTTTGAAGATGTGAAGGACCTTACGAACCTGCTTTTAAAGATGACTAAAACAGGCCGGTTTTCAAATTTTCTATATTTTTTTCCATTAAGTCTAAAACCGATACATCCGCCGGTGCCAAGAGGTAATCATAAAATTGAAGGGCTTGGGCACCGTGCTTTGCAGCGATTTCTTCTGCCTGTCCTTTGCTTTCATCTCGTAAATAAAAGATGGTTGTCGGTTGTACCCGATCCAATTCTTTTTCAAAATCTTCGAGAGAGGTTTTGCCATCTAAGGCGTAAACATTGAGGTTGTAAGCATTGGCTAAATAACGGAGCGTGTGGGTATCGGCCACATACATGCGTTTGTTTTCCGATTGCTCGGCAGCGGCTTTCATTTCGCCACCTAAACGGTTCAGTTCGGAGCGTAGGGTGTCGGCATTCTTTTTAAAAGTTTCTGCGTTGCTTTCATCGATTTCAATTAAACCCTTTTCGATAGCTGAAGCGATGACCTGTGCATTGGCGGGATCGGTACCAATGTATGGGTCTTTTTGTCCGCCACCTTTAATGGAAACCGTTTGAGAGCTTTTGACGTTGACGTTGATAGATCCGTCTTCGCTTTGATAACTTTCGTCTTTGATCTCGGAATGGTAGTAATCTTTATCGGACAGACGTTTGATATCTGCACCGGTTTGTACGACGACGGGCTTGCCTTCGGGTAAATCCGATAGGATTTCTGCCATCCAAGTTTCTAAATCATCGCCGGTATAAAGGATCAGATCCGCTTCTTTGATGGTTTGGATATCCTTATCAGAGGGTTGATAGTTCTTCAGATCGCTGCCAGTTGTCGGAATAGCATGTACGTTGACATGCTCGCCACCGATGGTTTTTGCAAAATCCGCATTGATAAAGGAAGTCGCAACGACCTCTTTAGCTGAAGGTTTGGCAGTGTCGTTATCTCCTTGATCTCTATTGCCCGAACCTTGTTGGCAGGCAGTAAGAAAGACAACGAGCGACAATAACAGGAACCCATATTTTAGTATTCTTTTCATTTCCTTCTCCTTTAATGGGGTTAAAACAAACGCCCTCACCGTATTGTATTTGAGTCATCCGGTTGTAGGGCGTCTATCGTCATTATTTTCTATTCATATTGTAGAAAACGAACCTTAAATTCCCCTTTTTTGGAGACTTAAAAGGTTAAGCTGTCGTGATCGTCTTTTTTATTTGAACCGGTACCGTCAAAATCGGTAAAATCGTACTCTACCGGGGTGTTATTCCGAATCATCATCATAAAGATGGGTGACGTTACAGGAATGACGATGGAAAGCACGGTGTATAGAATTGCTTTGTCCGGTGCATATAGTTTATACAGCCTGAGCAGTGCCAATACCGTGATAGCCAGTGTAATAATGACAATGATCGATCTTATAATTTCGTTATCATAGGTTGCGGCAGCCAATGCGTTCGTCCCGACCAGTACCCATTGCGCAAAGGGAATCGATAAGCTTGATGTAACTGTAATTTTCTTCTTTAAAACCATACCGAAGATATAGTCCTGTGCAACGGGAATCCATGCTAACCAAGGGTTGGCAATGTTTTGCCTTTTTGCCATGGTGTAAAGAGCAAAGGCGCGCAGTACGAACATGACAACGGCTATGATAACAACAATGATTAAAAATCCACCAAGTATAGCCATGATGCCGTACAATGCTTGATCGTTAGTTGTGTCCATTTAAATGACCTCCTATCTTATTCTTGTATTGATTATAACACTAATCAAACCAAAGAAACGTAAAAGATTTTTAACGTAAGAGATAATAGAACAATAGAATGGTAAAAAAAGTTGATCGGACTGGATTTTAAAGATGAAGCCTCTTAAAACGATCAGACGCAACAGATCACGGCAAGGAACGATTAAGACCCATTATTGAGATGGGTCTTAGTGGAATGTACTTTAGAGTAAAGGAAGCACTTTACCTTGATGGGCTTAAGATGAATACAAGAATTGTTCAAAAACAGTTATCTTGACAACCCATCAAACAATGATATAATCAAATTATCTTCCTTAGTAGCTCACCGGTGGAATACTTGGCTGTTAACCGATAGGCTGTTGGTTCGAATCCAACTTGGGAAGCCATAAAAATGGCTCTATCATAAATGTTGGGGTAGGAACATCCTATCTCAACATTTTTTTATTTGAATCAAAAAATATGAGCGTAGTTTTCTTCTATCCCAATTGATAAAAGAGAAAAGTATCACCATAGCTTTTCGTACGATGAATCAATCTGATATCGCTATCTTTAGTATGCATTGGACAACGCAATAAGAATGCGACGATTTTTTACAAGAGGTCTTTTCGCACAAAAAAAGCGAATATATAGGGGGGCCTTGGCACTAATCCGGTTAAATTGGACGGCAGTTTCAGTCAAAGTCATTTTAGGGAGCGGGTGATCAGCACCAATATGAAAATGCTCCAAAGAATAATCAAGATGGTGGCTGTTGCTAGAGGAGAAGATAAGATCGATGCGATCATCGGTGTTTTGAGAACGGGTGCAGTCAATCACCCAATCACCGACGATGGCACAGCGGGACAATTGTGAATACTGATCCAATAGGATGTCATAAAAAACACTTAAGGAGGGTAATCATGAAGTACATTATTGGAATTGATGCTGGAACGTCAAACGTAAAGGCAGTTTTGTTTGATACGGAGGGGACAGAGATCCTTGTGGAAGCTATTGAAAATGAGCCCATCTACATCGGAGCAACGGACATCGAACAGAATATGACCGTGCTTTGGGATAAGGTGGCTCTTTGTATCAAAATGCTCATGGAAAACGGACCGGCAAAGGCTGAAGATATTTTAGCCATTGGTGTCACTGGACAAGGAGAGGGGATTTGGCTCATTGACGACAATGGCGTTCCGGTTCAAGATGCGATTTTATGGTGTGACGGACGTGCTGTCGACGAAGTGGAAAAAGTAACGGTAGACGATCCGGAGCTGGGAAGAATGATCCACAAAGTGACGGGAACACCGGCATTAACCGGTACCCAATTAATGCTTTTGCGCTGGATGAAGCAGAATCGTAAAGACGTCTTAGATAAAGCGTCCACCATGTTCTTCTGTAAAGACTGGGTGCGCTATAAATTGACCGGGTAACTCAATAGCGATTTGAGTGATGCGGGGACATCGCTATTAGACTCTGCAAAGGGTGTGGTTGCAGAAGAATTGTTGGCCAAATTGGGTCTTGGGGACTATATTGAATTGATACCGCCGGTATTAAAGAGCGATGCCATTGTCGGTACGCTCACGCCCCAAATGGCAACAGAACTGGGATTAAAAGAAGAAATTCCGGTAGTAGCAGGCGCCATTGACGTGGTGGCGGCAGCAGTGGGAATCGGAGTCGTAGATGTCAAAGACGTTTGCGTTATTTTGGGGACCACATGTGCCAATGAAATCTTCCTGCATAAATCCGATTGTGATTTCGGGAAGGAAGGTACGCGCTACGAAAAACATGCCGTTGGTGATTTATTTATGAATCTATTGCCCACCATGAACGGAACGCCGAACTTAGATTGGGTGATCAACGAAATTGCCATGACCCAAGACTTTAAACAAATCGATGCCATGATTTCAGAAGTGCCTGCCGGTAGCGGTGGCGTCATTTATCATCCCTATATCAGCGCGGCGGGAGAAAGAGCTCCCTTTTACAATCCCCATGCCAAGGCAGGATTTTTTGGCATCAATGCGAAGACCAACCGTGCCACTTTAGTCAATGCGGTTTACGAAGGCATCAGCTTTTCCATCAAAGACTGCTTACAAGGGGTCGACAAAAACGGCCGGGTCTTTTTAGCCGGTGGTGGCGCCAAGAGCAGTGTTTGGGCGCAAATGATTGCAGATGTTCTGGGAATGGAAGTTGTGATTTCTGAAGGCAATGAATTTGGTGCCAAAGGGGTGGCCATGTCCGCCGGTGTGGCCGTGGGTGAATATAAAGATTACCACGATGCCGCAGAACGCACCTGTAAAATCAGCAAAAGCTACCTTCCTAATATGGAGAATAACAAAGTTTACGAAGCCCTGTATCCTTTATATAAAGAAATTAGAGAAGTACAAGGAGACTTGTGGAACAAACGGGCGGCTATCATGAAAACAATCGGCTAGGAGGAAAATCATGAAAATATTTTTTACTGCAGAATACGATGAAAGCGCATTAAAACCTCTTTATGATATCGGCGAAGTTGTTAAAGATGGTTGGGCCATCGGCTTGCCGAAGATGGAAGAGGATGAGTTTGCAAAAAAATCACAGGATGCGGACATCATCATCACCAGCTACGATGATGTGACCCGTAAAGTCATTGAAAATGCACCCAACCTGAAACTCATTGCTTGTACAAGGGCAACCCCTGTCAATGTGGACATGGAAGCCGCAAAAGAAAGAAATATTCCTGTTCTTTATACACCGGGTCGCAACTCCGACACTACGGCAGAAATGACCATCGGGCTGATGTTGGCGATTGCTAGGAAAATTCCCATGGCTTATAAAGCCTTAAAGGAAGGTGAATTCACCGCAGATCCCAGCGCCGTTAAAGAAACCAAAGAAGGCTTAAAAGTCGATATGGTTTGGGATATGAAACCGGGATCCCCCTATGTGGTTTTCAAAGGGACCCAATTAAAAGGTAAAAAATTAGGCATAGTTGGCTACGGTAGCATTGGTAAACGGGTCGGACACATTGCCAGAGCCTTTGGGATGGAACTTTTGATTTACGACCCCTTCCTTTGCCCCATTGATATCGAAGCCATAGATGTGCGCAAGGTAGAAAAATTAGAAGATATGATGGCGGAAGCCGATTTTGTGACCTGTCATATGAAAATTACCCCGGAAACCACCGGTATCATCAGTAAAGAGATGATTGCCAAAATGAAACCGACCGCTTACTTCATCAATAGTTCCAGAGGCGCTATTTTAGACGAGGAAGCATTGATTGAAGCTTTGCGAGAAAAGAGGATTGCCGGCGCTGCCTTCGACGTATACGCCAAAGAACCCATCGCCAGCAACCATCCTTACATTACGGAGTTAGACAATGTGGTGATCACACCGCATATTGCCGGCGCTACCGACGATGTACTGGTCAACCACACACGACAAATCGTGGCGGATGTTCAACGCTTTGTAGAAGGGCGTTCCATGCTTTATCAATATCGCTATTAAGCTGAAAAAGGAGAAAAGATGTTATTACAAAAAGAAAGAGAAGATGTTGTTAAATATTGCCAAATGTTGATTACCCATGGCTTGACAAAGGGAACCGGCGGCAATATCAGTATTTTAAACAGAGAAAAAGGCATGTTCGCCATGAGTCCCAGCGGTATCGACTATTTCGAAACCGAACCTGAGGACATAGTCGTCATCGATTTGGAAGGCAAGATTGTTGACGGGAAGAGAAAGCCCTCCAGCGAGCACGAATTGCACAGGATCTTTTATGTTAGAAGAGATGATATCAATGCTGTTGTACACACACACTCCGTTTACAGCACCGTCTTGGCGACCTTAAGAGAAGGCCTTCCCGCGTCCAGTTACTTGGTAGCTTTTTCCGGATACGATGTTCGTTGCGGAGAATACGCCTCTTTCGGCTCCATGGAGTTGGCTGAAAACACCTTTAAGGCTATGGAAGGCCGCTACGCTGCTTTCATGGCAAACCATGGTTTAATTACAGGTAGTAAAGATATTCTCAATGCTTTTAATATTGCAGAACAAATCGAACAATGTGCTGAAGTTTATGTAAAAGCAAGAAGTATCGGCACACCGGTTATCTTA
Source organism: Eubacteriaceae bacterium (assembly GCA_012522805.1). Classification (GTDB taxonomy): domain Bacteria; phylum Bacillota; class Clostridia; order Eubacteriales; family Eubacteriaceae; genus JAAYJS01. The sequence goes on from JAAYJS010000018.1 coordinate 29,891, forward strand.
GATGAAGCGGAAATGGAAAAAATGATTTATAAATTCAATCATTCCTATGGTCAAAGAAAATCAAAAGATTCCGAATAAACTTGACTTCTCATAGAGTTGTGGCAGCCCGATCCTTCAGATCGGGCTGCCACTTTTCCAAGGGGACAAGGTCAGTCGAAAAACAGGAGTAAAGATGCGAGAATTAGAGACAAGAAAAGCCATCATCGATGCTTGCCTTTGGATGGAAGCCACCGGTATGGCCATTGGCACTTGGGGCAATATCAGCATGCGCATAGAAGACAACCAAATGTTGGTCACCCCCAGTAAAATAGCCTACGACGCCCTACAACCCACCGATTTGGTTGTCGTCGATCTAGAGGGCAACCAACTGGAGGGAAAGCGGCATCCTACCTCTGAAATGCATCTCCACCGTTTACTTTACAAACACCGTGCCGATGTCAATGCCATCGTCCATTGCCATCCTGTCTATGCATCGGCAGTTTGTGCTAGTGGTGGGGGCATTCCGCCCATTTTAGAAGAAATGAGCCAAATGATAGGCGGCGAAATCCCCATAACCGAGCGGTATATCAACGCAGGGGAGCATTTATTGTTGGCAGAGGAGACTGTCAAAGCTTTGGGAAATAAAAATGCGGTGCTGATACGCAATCACGCACCGGTCTGTGTGGGAAGAGACCTCGAGGAAGCCAAAGTTTGTTGTCAGGTGACTGAGAAAGCCGCTAAATGTTATTTAGCATTAAAAGGGGGAATGGCAATACACACCATTCCGAACTCTTTGGTTCAAGCGGAGAGGGAACGATTTTTAACCCGTTACGGAAACGAACATTAAAAAGAAAAACGGAGCACAACACTCCGTTTTTTCATGTCTGATTTTTCAATGGGAATGGGAATCGGATCGCAGTGATTGACGAATACATCCGCAAACGGGTATTGTCCAGTGTTCGAGAAAAGAGCAGCTACAAGACATTAAAGTTTCTAGAAGGGCCATCCTTTCATTAAAAGAGTGTCTTGACAAAGAGAAAACAAAGCTTTATAATATCTATGCTATTCCTCAGTAGCTCAACGGTGGAGCACTCGGCTGTTAACCGATAGGTTGTTGGTTCGAATCCAACCTGGGGAGCCATTTTTTTGCAAATCTAAACCAGTCAAAACTATACTAAAAGGTGTTTTACAATTTTACCATGGGATTCGGTGCAGTTGTAAGCGATGATGATTAGATCGTCATCGATATAGACGGTGTTGATAAAGGACCGGAACGGTAGTTCTCGGTTCTTTTTTTATTGTGTTGTCCATCTCGAGGTTACACCATGCTCTCAAAATCCTGAAGATATGGGATCTTCAGCGATGAATGGCGATGGAATCGAGAAAAGTGCCAATATTGAGAATGTTATGGCATAAGCAGATTGAATCGGCAAGGACAACATCGATGAACTAGTGACAGTATTCGTGTCAGTATAAAAATTTATGTTGTGATGGATGTCATGGAAGACTCATTAGAATTACCGGTGTTGCAGCTTAAGTACATTGCTACCGTTTTATTTGAAGTTTAAAAATAGAAAAAAATTGCAAAAAACAAACACTTCTCGTGCGAGGAGTTTTATCCGTAAACAAGTTGTCGAGCCGATTATTCAAGAATGAGTGGCTCAAAAACAGTGTACCAAAATACATTATAATCATCAATATCACCGTAGAGGATTTCATCGGGTATATATTTGATTTCAGAATCATCAACATTAAAAAGCCCTTGTTGTCCCTTAACCGGCAGGGGATAGATGGGGCGCGGGTCGGTGAAAACCCACTCGAAGTCGCGATCACCTTTTCTAATAACGTCTACCAAGTTGACTACTACCAAGGCATGTCCTGGTATCGTGCCAGAGACTTTTTTCGCAGTAGCGCAAATCAAAAGATCGCCCCGGTGGTGTGTACGCCAAGTACGATACTCAATGGTCTTTTCGCCTGACAAGACCTCTAAGGCATAACCTGGCCATAAAGATAGTGCTTTCATAAGCTATCTCCCAAAATCTATTCTTCATCGTGCATCAAAGATCAATGAAAAAATTAATATAACGAATTACGGCATTGAATACTACTAGAATATCAAAACACTTGTTACAAAGCAAGGAATGCAGCGACTAAGCAACTGTTTGATTTTGGCTTCGAAAGTGTAATGTTTTTTTGATGTCTTATACGGACGACGTTAATCTTTACCGATCTTTGCGATGAATTCTTTCAAACGGTAGAATGCTTGATCGTGATAAAAGAGCATCTCATCTTCTTTATGAGATCGCACCACTTTACGTTTTTCCTAAGATGCATAGACCTATCTACTCAAGCGCATACTTTTCTTTACACATATGCAGGAAAGCGGAGATTTTATCTGGTGTTTCGTCATCATAGAAAAATTTGAGACCATTGTCCACTCGAATACAAGGAATTTTATAGCCAGCCCGGTTGTTATGATATTTGGGGCGTTTGCTACAATGAGCGTGAAAATTTGGTCGAAAATAGCGCCCAATTTTTGAACAAAAAAACAGCGATTCATTCAAGCATCTGAAAAATCGCTGTTTTGTTTTTAATTTGAGACAAAAATGGCTCAAGTTAAACGCTTGATTGAGCTTCGTCGAGCAGATCGATCAGTTTCGGTAGCATTTTTTCAAACTTAACACCGTACCAATGGTCTGCGTCTTTTTTGGTGTGTTCAATACTGGCTAAGGTAAAGTCTGCGGCAATTCTTGCGGCATCGTAGATAGACAAGCCGTTCATCAATGCGCCGACAAAGGCAGAGGCATAGACATCGCCGGTGCCGTGGCAACCTTCGGCAAAACGTTTATGTTCGTAATAACTCTCTTTTCCATCTTCAACGACGATGACACCGGTTTTTTCCGGCTGGTAGCCGACACCGGTTAGTATGACGGTACCGGCACCGATGGCAACGAGTTTACTCAGCAGTTCATCGATATAAGCTCGATCGTACTCTGTTTTAAAGTCCATGCCGGTCATAAAGCAAGCTTCGGTGATATTGGGTATGATGATATCCGCCTTAGAACAGAGGGTCATAATAGCCTTGACATAGGTGTCGTCGAAACCGGCATACAATTCGCCATGATCCGCCATAGCGGGGTCGACGATTTTTAGTCCGGTGGGTTTATTGACCCTGTTCATGACGTCAATCACATAATCGATTTGCTTGGTACTGCCTAAGTAGCCGGTATAGATCGCATCGAAATCGATGTTTTCCTTTTCCCAATGGCTGACGATAGAGGGGATATCTTCGGTTAAATCTCTAAATGTATACCCTGTAAAGCCACTGGTATGGGTGGAAAGCACTGCAGAAGGTAGGACAGAGGCTTCTACACCGCAAGCGGAAATAATCGGCAAGGCAACGGTCAGAGAACATTGGCCGACACAGGAAATATCTTGTATGGTGAGAATTCTTTTATCTGTCAATTCTATACCATCCTGCAGGTTTCGCATTCAGCACAATTGGGGAACAAGCTTTTGTCGTATGGAATGTTGTTTCGCTCATAATAATTTTGGATTGCTGCTTTCAGAGCTTCCTCCGCTAGGACAGAACAATGTATTTTAGGAGCAGGAAGTCCACCTAAGGCCTCCACGACTTCACGATTGGTTAAGGTCATCGCCTCTTCTAAGCTTTTACCCTTTACCATTTCCGTTGCAATGGATGAAGTGGCTATCGCTGCGCCACAGCCAAAGGTTTGAAATTTAACATCTTCGATGCGATTTTCCTTGATCTTAAGGAAAAATTTCATGATATCTCCACATTTTACATTGCCAACCTCTCCCACGCCATCGGCGTCGGGAATTTCACCCACATTGCGTGGGTTAGTAAAATGATCCATTACTTTTTCACTGTATAAAGACATGGTTTACTCCTTTCAAAGTATAAAATCTTTTTCGCCTCTTACTTTTGAAACCCACACGGGGGACATCATTCGCAATTGATCGACGACTTTTGGAATTTCTTTTATCATATAGTCAACTTCTTCTTCCGTGTTCTCTTCGGATAGACTTAAACGCAGAGAACCGTGGGCTATTTCGTGGGAACGGCCGATGGCCAAAAGCACATGACTTGGATCCAAAGATCCGGAAGTACAGGCCGACCCGGAAGAGGCATAAATACCTTTTGCGTTGAGAAGTAACAACAAGGCTTCGCCTTCGATGCCTTCAAAACAAAAGCTGACATTGCCGGGCAAACGTTTCTCTGGATCTCCGTTTAAAGCGGCGTGCTCGATGGTGGATAAACCACGAATCAGCTGATCGCGCAAGGCGGATATTTTCTGAATATTTTCCGTTAAGCGGTTCATGCTTTCTTCTAATGTGGCGGCCATACCGACAATGGCAGGCATGTTTTCGGTACCGGCACGCTTGCCTCTTTCTTGGGCCCCGCCTTCTATTAAGGTTGCAATCGGAATACCTTTTCGGACGTATAAAGCGCCGACACCCTTAGGACCATGAAATTTGTGACCGGACAGGGATAATAGGTCGATGTTGTCGGAAACGACATCGATGGGTAAGTGGCCGACGACTTGTACCGCATCGGTGTGAAACAATACATTTTTATCATGACAGATCGCTCCGATTTCTGCAATGGGTTGAACGGTTCCGATTTCGTTGTTGGCATACATAATGGTAACCAAGCAAGTGTCTTCGCGGATAGCATCGGCGACTTGCGCCGGGTCAATTAAACCATTTTCGTGGACATCCAACAAAGTGAGTTCGAAGCCTTCTTCTTTTTCCAGTTTTTGGAGGGCATGCAGAACGGCGTGGTGCTCGAAGGCTGTGGATATGATGTGTTTTTTACCTTTTTTCTTGCCAAGTTTAGCTGCTGTAAGGATCGCTTGATTGTCGGATTCGCTCCCGCCGGATGTAAAGAGAACCTCCCGGGGAGTACAGCCAATGGCATCAGCTACGATCTCTCTTGCAGTTTGAAGCGCTTCAGCGGCTTGTTGTCCAGGCGTATGCAGGCTGGAGGGGTTGCCGTAGTGCTCTTTTAAATAGGGTAACATCGCGTTAAAAGCTGTCTCGCTCATTTTTGTCGTTGCGGCATTATCCGCATATATTTTCATAGTATTTCTCCTTACATAAATGCTTGTCATTAGAACATTTTACGTTTTTAAGGCATCTCTGTCAAGTTCGGACTCAAAAACAAATCGGCTCTTCTTAGGTTGTTAAAAAACTGAAGCCTCTTAGTGAGATTTTTTGAAAAATTGTTTATTGAATGAAAGGTTTTTCAAAGGAAAATTCTTAAAAGCGTAAGACCAATGTCTAAAAGTAAGTTCTGCAGTTGACTACAAAGGTGGTGTGTCGAGCTGTAATCACTTATCTGTTCATCGTCTAGTTGTCGTTGACGGTAGGTTAAACAGTTTAGGTCTTGGCATGAAAAAAGCACCTGCTCGAGGTGCTCTGTGTTTATTTTGGTGGATGATGGCCATGATGTGATGGCTAGTGGTCGGATTGTTTCGGTTGCACTTTGTGATTTCGATGCCTGCCACTTGCGGATGACAGATAACTTCTTTCCAAATTTTTCTGCCGGTTCTTGCAGCACACCGAAAATGGGAATTGTGCCATCCAAAAGTGTAAAGCGCGAACAACCGGAATGCTGTAACTGCTTTGTAATCTTTTGCTAAATTGCGACGGTTTGCCACATCGGTAGAAAGGCATTCTGTTTGAGACTGAGGCGACCGTTTGTCAAATAGTGTTGACAGGATTTGTTTTTGGCTGGCAGTTGTTGTATTTTATTCCTCTGACGGGTCTATGCGGTAATCGGGACGTTCCGTTTTGTTTCTGACATCCCATAGTATTCTGCCGTAGCCGGTATCGGAGACTTCCAAAACAAGGCCGTCTTCATTGGCTTGTGTTTGCAACCAAGATAAGATTTTGACTGCATTTTCCGGTGTCGCATCTCCCGGTGGTAGGGCATGTTCCATTACAAATTCCACATATTCATCATCGGGGCTTATCCAAACTTCTTGGTGATGTGTCTCATAGCTGGTTTCCGGATTGTATCCCAAAAGAAACAGCACATTAAATAGAGAGTAAAACCGACGGCCTGTCCATTGACGCGTTGGTTTTCGAGAAAAAACTTCTTGGATAACTTGCTCACTGAGGTGATTTTTTCTACTTAAATGCGTAATGTTACAGCACCATTTGCGGCTCATGTCCATAGATTTCATCAGACCGTTCATGCCCTGAATGGCCGGTGTTAGTGAGCTGAACACGATATCGAAAGCTTCTTTATAGCCTTCCTTTTCGATATCTAAAGTTTGAAAATCACAAGTGTGGAGGGTTGCATTGGTTAACCCTTCCCGTTGAAGGAGTTCCATACCGTGGGCGACCATTTTTTCGGAAAAATCTAAACCGACCACGCGGCGTACTTTTTTCGCAAAAGCTGCTGCAAACTGGCCGGGACCACAACCGATATCCACAATACTATAGTTTTCTTGCAACAACCCTCTGTGTTCGAGATAGTTGATGGTGCTATCCACACGTTCGTTACCTGTTGGTTGTCTCTGTCGTTTCTTTTCCCAGACCTCTGCACGTTGATTCCATTTCTGAGGAGAGTGCTCCGGTGCACCGGCACGTTTCGATTCTTGCAAAGCGATAAAATATGTCAGATCTTCTGGTTTTGAGACGTTTGGATGGATGTTGGTTTTAATATTTAAATTTTTCATGCCGCATGTCCTCTCCGGTTAAATTGCTATTTTCATTCTTGTATAGCCTTTGAATTGTGTGAATACAGTCATTTTCAGAGCAGCGTTTCCGCGATTATAAAAACATAGGGGTAGATAGGTAGCGGTCTCCGGTATCCGGCAAAAGGAAAACAATGGTTTTACCGGAATAATCCGAACGTTTTGCCAATTGAATGGCGGCATGCATCGCTGCCCCGGAAGAGATGCCCACTAAAAGCCCTTCCAAGTGTCCAATTTGTCTACCGGTAGCAAAGGCATCTTCATTGGAAACCCTGATGATGTCGTCATAAATCTCGGTGTCCAACACTTCGGGAATAAAACCGGCACCGATCCCCTGAATTTGGTGTGCACCGGCAGTCCCGTCGGTTAAGACCGGCGAATCTTCAGGTTCTACACCAACGATTCGAACATTTTCGTTTTTAGATTTTAAATATTGCCCCACACCGGTAATCGTACCTCCGGTACCGATGCCGGCGACGAAAACATCGACCTGACCTTCGGTATCTTCCCAAATTTCCGGACCGGTGGTTTGATAATGAATTTCAGGGTTTGCCGGGTTTGTAAATTGTCCGGGAATAAAGGCGTCGGGCAATTCCTTCGCTAAAGCTTTCGCACGATCGATGGCACCTTGCATACCCTTGGCACCTTCTGTCAACACCAGCTCTGCTCCGTAAGCTGTCATGAGTTGCCGGCGCTCAACACTCATCGTATCCGGCATGACGATGATCAGAGGATAACCTCTAATAGCAGCAACCGATGCTAAACCAATACCGGTATTGCCGGAAGTAGGTTCAATGATAACGGAATGGGGGGTTAAAAGACCTTTTGCTTCGGCATCGTCCAGCATGGCTTTGGCAATGCGGTCTTTCACAGAACCTGCGGGGTTGTAGGATTCTATTTTAGCTAGGATACGGGCCTTTAAGTTGAATTTTTTATTTAGTCTGTTGAAGGCCACCAATGGGGTGTTGCCGATGAGTTCTTCGGCAGATGAAAATATTTTAGACATGAATTTTCTCCTTTATAGTGTATTGAATACGAAATCAGCTATTATTTTTGCGGCATCAATTAAGAACACAGTATACTCAAGCTACCCATTATCTTTACGTTGCAATTTGTGTTGAAAAATAAAACAACACACCTTGATCATACGTCACTGCAAAAGATGTGTTGTTGGTTTGACTTTCCATTAAACTTTAGGTATTGATAAAATCATCAGCCGTAAAGCGGATGCGTTTCATAAGGGAATCTATTTTGTGAATATTTTTTTCTATAACGGCTAAGGAGGCTCCGGTTAAGCGAGCAGACAAGGTCGAAACAAAATCCGACATTTGGTAGGGTGCTTGTTGATCCCAAAGAGATGAAGTATCGTTGACCAATTGTTTACGGGTGCCGTACTCCACGACCAGTAATCTTTGCAACACGGCGTGGTCGATATCCAAGGACAATTCCATTATATTTTCATAGATGTTGTTTTGAAGGATTTCTTGAGTTTCTTCTAAGATGTAATCTTTTGTTATATATAGACGGTAAAGTTTTAGCAAATTCTCGTTATTAAAAATGGAACCGTAATAGAGACGATAAAAAATTAACTGGCGTTGAATTTGGTTTTCAATGTGATTCCCAACTTGTGTTTCGATTTCTGTATAAATTTTCAAAATAAATTGATGGAAAGCATCGCCCAGAAGATCATTCTTTTTGTAATAGTAGTTGACTAAACCGACGGGTACATCTGCTGTGTTGGCAATGTCCGCAATGGTTGTCTCTTTAAACCCTTTTTCATAAAAAAGTTTTTTAGCAACAGACAAAATTTTATTTTTTGTCTCAATGCCTTTTTTATAATGACCCATTATTCCCCCTCTTATATTTTAGAATATAACATTCTTTCTATTATTGCATATTATTGCATAAATAAGAATAAGTTTCAATACTTTGGCCTTGAGGACAAAGTGGTTTTGCACATAAAAAAAATAGAACGTAATTGGTATAAATAAGTTAATGTGTTTAAAAACATCTCATCATAACATTTTTAGACAGAGATAACAATTCTTTTTATCGTTGTCTTTCAAAATTGTCAAAAAAATAACTTGATTAACTTACTTGTATACACTATAATATACAAGGTAGATATTAGAGATTAAGGAGGAGTGCTGTGAAAAAAAGACTAAAGGTCGTTAACCAAAGTGATTGTCTAAAATGTTTAGCATGTGAAGCTGCGTGCTCTATGGCATTTTATAAAGAGTTTGATCCTTCAAAGGCAAGCATTTATGTCACGGAAAAAAACAATGAACCAAAAACCGTAGTATGTGTCCAATGTGGTAAATGTGCTAGAACTTGTGAATACGATGCGATCACACAAAACAAACGAGGTGTGTACGTCATCAACAAAAAATTGTGCACGGGCTGTGGTGAATGTGCAAAGGTATGTCCTTTTGGCGTTCTTGTTCATGAAGAAGAAAAACCGACCAAATGTATTGCTTGTGGTATCTGCGCAAGAGAATGTCCTATGGATGTTTTAGCAGTGGTGGATTGATTATAAAAAATACGGATGTTAAAATAAAAGACACTCCCTCAAAGCTGTGATGCTATTTGTAGGGAGTGTTTTTACGTGAAGAAGAATTGTAAAAACGAAGCATTTTTTTAAAAGCAGTGGGCAAAGCAAAATCCGACAAAATATTTTTAGGAGAGATAAATACACCTTTATCTCCGTCGTGTTGCACTTGTTTGATGATGTATAGGTCAATCTCCCATGTGATATGGGTAAAAACGTGCTTGGTTTTACCAATTAAACAAAGTGGTTCTGTGTACTTGTAAGTCTTCTGCAAATAATTGCCAATTCCCTGATTTTTTTCGACGATTGGAAAACCCCATAAACCGGATAGAAGCCCCTTGTCCGGGCGCTTTTCTATCAATAACTGCCCTTTTGTATCTTCGACAAGGCAGGCTTCCATGGCAAGAGTTTTTCGTTTTATTTTTTTCTTTTTAACGGGCAATAGATGGACATGTCCCGTTTCCAAGGCACTGCAATGCTCGCGTATTGGACACAGTAAACAATAAGGGTTAGTCGGTAAACATATTAACGCACCGAGCTCCATCATGGCTTCATTAAAATCGCCGGGTTCATCCGGCATACATTGCGATAAGGCATGTTGTATTTGCCGCTTGGTCGCTTGCTCACCGATATCGTCAAAGGAATTGGTCAACCGGCTAAAAACACGCAGGACATTGCCATCCACCGCCGCTATCTTTTCATTAAAGCAAATGCTGGCAATAGCAGCAGCAGTATAGGGGCCGATCCCGGGAAGCTTAAGCAAATCTTTATAGTTGTCCGGTATAAAGCCGTGCCATTCTGTTACGATTATTTTAGCAGCGCGATGCAAGTTTTTTGCGCGGTTGTAATAACCCAATCCCTCCCAATGTTTCAGCAAAAGATCTTCCTCTGCGGCAGCTAAAGCCTGCACATGAGGAAAGCTTTCGACAAATCGGTTGTAATAGGGGAGCAAAGTATCGATTTGTGTTTGCTGTGCCATAATTTCCGATATCCATACGGCATAAGGGTCTTTGGTTAGACGAAAGGGTAAAGGACGTTTATTCTTTTCAAACCATTGGAGTAGACTTTTCGTCCATGAAAAACTTGTAGTGTTCATAAAAAAAAGTATATCACACTCTTGTATATAAAAAGGATACCTTAATTTGAACATGTCCTATAAAATCGAAGCGACTGTCTCATCATATTTTATAGTAAAAACTTATTATAATATTTCGTCTTTTCCTTGACATGTATTTACATTCTTGTTACAATTCTATATGTTTATTACGAAACTATGAAGATGAGGAAGGTCATAATGAAAAATAAAGGAATACGAAATGGTATCCATCGAACAAACCGACAATTATTTTTAGCTGCCGGTTTGTGTTTAATCTTTTTGATGATTGGTGTTACAACGGCATTTAACGCTAAAAAAGATGTTACCGTTTATGTCAATGGTAATACCGTCGCAGAATTATCCTCCAAGGGCAATCAGGAAATCATCAACGCACGGTTGAGTGACAGAATTTACGACGTCTTAACCGAAGAAGGTCTGCCCACCGGTGACGATTATGAAATAGATGTCGATCTCAACAAACAGATTAAAGATGTTGACGAAATCAATATTAAGAAAAAAGCGGAAGGCGTTATTTCCGTCGATGGTGTCAGTACACTTTTTAAATCCGCTGCCAATACAGTGGAAGATGTCATTAAAGAAAATGAATTGGAAGTCAAAACAGACGACATTGTCGAACCCGCATTAACGACGGCTTTGACAACAGATATCCAAGAAGTAAAAATTACTCGCGTTACTTATGGTGAAGAAAAGGGTGAAGGCGAAATTCCTTTTGAAACGGAAAATCAGGAAACTTCTTCCATGGCCAAGGGTGTCGAAAAGGTTATTACCGAAGGTGTAAACGGTAAGGAAGCTTTTACCGATAAAATTACCTATCACGACGGCGTCGAATTTTCAAGAGAACGCATTGAAACCCAAGTTATTGAAGAGCCGGTAAAAAAAGTGGTGGAAGTTGGAACCAATGTCGGAAATGTTGGCAATGGCGGCGATGGTGGAAGCCCCTATGGCAACGAAGAAGGCGGAGTGCCGACCGGACGTTCTTTTATTGCTAATTGTACGGCCTACACCCATACAGGTAACCCCACTGCATCCGGTGTCATGCCTGTAGCCGGTGTAACCGTAGCAGCGGATCCTTCAGTTTTTCCCTTGGGTACTAGAATTTACATCCCGTACTTTAACAACACCTTTATCGTTCAAGATACCGGTGGCGCTGTTAAGGGCAATGTGATCGATATCTTTATGGATACATACGACGAATGTGTACAATTCGGCAGAAGAGATTTGGAAGCGTATGTTGTAGATTAAAAATAAAAACAACCTATCCGGTTTGTGATTTGTCGCAAACCGGATTTTTTAATATTTGGACAAAAGAAGGGCAAGATCCAACTTGTACTGAAAGCAATACTTTACAAAACCATGTGCAATTGTTATATTGTATACAATAATGTCTAGGAGTAAAGCAAAAATGAAGATTAAAATTGAGAAAAGACAGGAGCTCAAACCAAAACTTGACGAAAGTAACTTAGAATTCGGAAAAGAATTCACCGATCATATGTTCTTAATGAACTATACGTTGGGCCAAGGATGGCACGATGCGCGCATTGTACCCTATGGTCCCATCGAGATGTCGCCGGCTGCTATGGTGTTGCACTATGCCCAAGAGACCTTTGAAGGCCTAAAAGCATACAAGCGCCCCGATGGCAAAATCCAATTGTTTCGCCCTGAGGAAAACTTTAAACGCCTCAACCGATCCAACGATAGAATGTGCATCCCGCGATTTGACGAGGACTTTGCCATCAAGGCGTTGAAAACCCTAGTCGAAATAGATCAGGATTGGGTTCCCCATGCACCGGGCACATCCCTTTACATTCGCCCCTTTATTTTTGCAACCAGTCCCTTTATCGGTGTGCGAGAAAGTAGGACCTATCTATTTTGTATCATTCTAAGTCCCGTAGGTTCTTACTACCCCGGTGGCTTGGCACCGACAAAAATGTATATAGAAGATGTCTTTGCAAGAACTGTTTTGGGTGGTACCGGAGAAGCAAAATGCGGTGGCAATTACGCCGGTGGCTTAGCAGCCCAAAAGAAAGCTGCCAGCAAAGGCTTTGAACAAATTCTCTGGTTGGACGGTGCTGAAAGAAAATATATTGAAGAAGTAGGCACCAGCAATGTCTTCTTTAAAATTGACGGCAAGTTTTACACACCGGAACTCAGCGGTACCATTTTGCCGGGTATTACTAGAAAAAGTATCATCGAATTGCTGAAAAGCTGGGGAGAGACCGTCATTGAATGTAAAATGACGATCGATGAATTGGTCGATTATCACCGTCAAGGCAAAGTAGAGGAAGTCTTTGCGACGGGAACCGCAGCCGTCATCTCTCCGATCGGAAGTTTGGACTACATGGGCGAAACCTTAGTATTTCATGACAATCAAATCGGAGAATACTCACAAAAAGTGTACGATGAATTATTCGGCATCCAAACAGGCCAATTGCCGGACCCCTTCGGTTGGACAGTTTTAATTGATGAATAAAGAATGAACGGAGTGAAAGCTCCGTTTTTTATTCTCGATCAACATCGAGCAATCAACAAGAGTAAATATATTTAAAAACGCGACGTCTTTGGTAAATCTTCAAAACAAATACCCATAATGTCGCAAACTTGATTGAGACGATAAATAGCGTTTTGACGATGAAGGTTCAAAGCTTTATGTAGTCGCGGATAGGTTTTGCCCATGTAGGAAGTAAACATCATCTTTTCAAGATGATCTCAATGGATAGATGAAAATAGATATCGTAGATGGATCCTTTGTATTACCTGTTAAAAGAAAATCAGATCAAAAACTGCATTCGCTTAGTTGATTAAAATTTATGATTGTTCATTCAGAAATAAAAGACACTTCAAATGCTATGATCGCATTGAATTTAGCCATTAACGGAAGTTTTTTAAGGTAAAATTGACCGCTCCATTGCTTGACAAATAATTGAGAACTTGTTATAATAAATTTCGCATTTATTTAATGACGAGAGGTAGCGAAGTGGTCATAACGAGGCGGTCTTGAAAACCGTTAGGGTGCAAGCCCACGTGGGTTCGAATCCCACCCTCTCGGCCAGAATCTTTCAAAACAACTCTGTTAAAAATGCTTATGACGACAGTGGAGAAGTACTCAAGTGGCTATAAGAGGTACCCCTGCTAAGGGTATAGGCCGTTTACGCGGTGCGAGGGTTCAAATCCCTCCTTCTCCGCCATGATTTGAACATTCAAAAGCCTTGATAACTTTTGTTTTCAAGGCTTTTTATTATTGCCATCTATTGCCCTATGCTTTCTCATGGACCTTTACAGCTGTGGAAGAGATATTGGATTAAAAATAAAAATGAAGCGACAGGAGCATGGACCTTTACAGCTGTGGAAGAGATGGATTAAGAATTTATGTCATTTTGAAACAGGTGGATGTTTTTCGCTTGCAAAATTATATGATTAAGTTTAAGATAGAGGCAATAAAAAGTAAAAAACGGGAGCTGTCAAAGGCTGAGAGGAGGGCATGCCCTCGACCGTAGACCTGATTCGGATAATGCCGACGGAGGAATGATAACGCGAATACCTGTCCTTTTTGTCGACGTCCGATGTCGGCAGAAAGGATTTTTTTTATGATCATCATTAACGGAAAAGAAATGGCTCTTCAATGGGAAACCCTGGAGGATTACATCCTTTCTCAAAACTATCTCCTCGAGCATATCGCTGTGGAGCGTAATGAGGTCATTGTGCCGAAGGCGGCTTATGGGCAAACAAAACTGTTGCGTGGAGATCGTTTGGAGGTCGTTTGTTTTGTCGGAGGTGGCTGAGGTGCAGATCACACGGGAGCAATGGTTGGCGACCTTGTCCCAAAGGCAGGGGCGGGCACTGGTGGACAAATTTCAGAAAGCGCGGGTGGCAGTATGCGGTTTGGGCGGTTTAGGCTCTCACATTGCTCTGACTTTGGCGCGAAGCGGTGTCGGTCATTTAAGTTTAATAGACTTCGACCGGGTCGATTTGAGCAACATTCACCGACAAGCTTATCGCTTAACGCATATCGGCAGTTATAAAACGACTGCCCTGAAGGAGATGGTGATGGAGGTGGCGCCATTTTGTCAGGTCACCACCCACAATACCGTCCTTTGTGCGAAAAACATTGAAACCCTGTTAGCAGAGGAGGATGTGATTTGCGAAGCTTTCGACGACCCGAAGGCGAAAGCCCTATTGGTGCAGGCTGTCAGAGAGAAGATGCCGGAAAAAATGGTCATCGCCGCTTCCGGAATGGCGGGGTGGGGCAGTCCCAACACCATTCAAAGCCGTCGGGTTAGTCAAAACTTTTACTTGTGCGGAGACGAAAAATCGGGAATTGAGTCGGGTCAGAGCTTAAACAGTGCCAGGGTGCAAGTGTGCGGAGCCCACCAAGCCACATTGATTCTCAGATGTTTGGCAGGTTTCTTAGAAGTATAAGACGTTGACGGGATGGCATTGACAGAAATACAATCAAATGGAGATGAAGTCATGGAAAAAACGGGTTCTAACAGAACAAACAATCAAGTGCTTTCAACGGAAGATTTTTTGGAGATCGGCGGTCACCGCCTTCAATCCCGCTTTATTCTGGGATCCGGGAAATACTCTCCAAACCTAATCGAGGCGGCGGTCCATCAGGGCGGCGCAGAGATGGTCACGGTTGCCGTGAGAAGGGCGAACACGAAAGACAGTGAAAATATTATGAACTATATCCCCGATGGGGTGATCCTTTTGCCCAATACCTCCGGCGCCCGGGATGCCCGGGAAGCGGTGCGCATTGCCCGGCTGGCGAGGGAATTAGGGTGCGGGGATTTTATAAAAATTGAAATTATGAAAGATTCCAAATACTTGCTGCCGGACAATGCAGAGACCGTCAAAGCGACGGAAGTACTGGCACAGGAGGGGTTTGTCGTCATGCCTTATATGTACCCAGACTTGTATATCGCTCGGGACTTGGTCAGTGCAGGCGCTGCCACCATTATGCCACTTGCCGCACCCATCGGGTCTAACCGAGGGCTGGTAACCGGGGAGTTTATACAAATTCTTGTAGAGGAAATCGATTTGCCCGTCATCGTCGATGCGGGTATCGGCAGTCCCTCTCAGGCCTGTGAAGCCATGGAAATGGGATGCGCCGCCGTTATGGCCAATACGGCCATTGCCACCGCCGGCCATATTGCGACCATGGCCTCAGCCTTCGGAAAAGCCATCGCCGCAGGTCGTCAGGCCTATTTGTCCGGATTGGGTCGGGTTTTACAACGGGGCGCCTGTGCGTCGGATCCTTTGACCGGTTTTCTATACAACGACTAAAAAATGAAAACAAAAGAGTTTAATTTGAAAGAAAAGAACGCAAAGAGAAGTGACCACATGGCATACTTGCCGCAAATGGAGCAGATCGAGTCGGATGTTATGGCACGGGTTCTCGAAGAGATGCACAATTACGATGCCGGACGCTACACCGAGTCGGATGTTATGGCAGCCCTTCGAAAACCCTCCTGCAGTATCGAAAATTTAAAGGCTTTGTTATCTTCCGCGGCGACACCTTATTTAGAGGCCATGGCCAAACGCGCCCACGACGAGACGCAGAAACACTTTGGCAACACAGTGTATCTCTTTACACCTCTTTATATTGCCAATTATTGTGAAAATCATTGTGTTTATTGTGGTTTTAACGCTACCAACAAAATTAGGCGTTTGCGCCTCAATAAAGAACAAATGGAGCGGGAAATGCAAATTATTGCAGAGTCGGGAATAGAAGAAGTCCTGTTGTTA
Organism: Eubacteriaceae bacterium; assembly: GCA_012522805.1. Taxonomy (GTDB): domain Bacteria; phylum Bacillota; class Clostridia; order Eubacteriales; family Eubacteriaceae; genus JAAYJS01. The sequence continues at coordinate 46,008 of JAAYJS010000018.1, forward strand.
ACCGGGGAGAGTCCTACCGCCAGCGATGTTGCGTATATTGGTGAAGCTTGCCAATTGGCACGTCGATACTTTCGCATGGTGGGCTTGGAAATTTATCCTGTCAATACCGAGGAATACCGTTATCTCAGGGAGTGTGGTGCCGACTACGTCACCGTTTTTCAAGAAACCTACGATAGCGATCTTTATGAAACTCTGCACTTGAGGGGTCCTAAAAGGGTTTGGCCTTATCGCTTTGAAGCCCAAGAGCGGGCGCTGATGGGTGGAATGCGCGGGGTTGGTTTTTCCGCACTCTTTGGATTGGGGGATTTTAGACGGGATGCCTTGGCAACGGCGCTCCATGCCTATTTTCTGCAACAAAAATATCCCCATGGAGAGGTATCGTTGTCTTGTCCAAGAATCCGACCGACTGCCACCGATCAACATTTTGCATCTCAGAATGTGAGCGAAAAGGATCTTTGCCAGATTATTTGCGCCTATCGAATTTTCATGCCCTATGCCGGCATTACCGTATCCACCCGGGAAAGCGCCACCTTCAGGCGAGGTATTGTAAAAATTGCCGCTACGAAACTATCTGCCGGGGTGTCCACAGGGATTGGAGATCACGAAGAGAAATACACAGATGCGGTTATAGAAGATGCCAACGCCGTGGGAGATGCACAATTTGAAATCAGCGATTCCCGTTCCTTACAAGAAGTTTACGACGATTTAAGTGTAGACGGCTTGCAGCCGGTTTTAAACGATTATCTCTATGTTTAAAATTATCTGTATCAGCAACCGAAAGCTTTGCAAGGAAAACTTTTTAGAGCGAGTGGAAAAGATAGCGGCGGCAAAACCGGACGGTTTTATTCTCAGGTAAAAAGATCTGCCAATTGAGGAATACCGGGCATTGGCGCAAGAGGTTTTGGGCATTTGCAAAAAGCAGAAAGTGCCCTGTATTTTACACACATGGTCAGGGGTTTCCGAGAAACTCGGTATATCCGCCATTCACTTGCCTTTGTCGGATTTACGGCGCCTTGGGAGGAAGGGCTCCTTGAAGTCCTTTGATACCGTCGGTGCATCCTGTCACTCCCTGTCAGAAGCTTTAGAAGCAGAGGCTTTGGGGGCAACCATTATCACCGCCAGTCATATTTTCCCCACCGATTGCAAACAAAATGTACCCCCCAAGGGCTTGGCGTTTTTATCCGAAATTTGCCAAAGGGTTTCAATACCGGTCATTGCATTGGGGGGTATTTTTGAAAACAACATCGCCTTTTTGCCCGATACCGGCGCAGCCGGCGCTGCTGTTATGAGCACGGCGATGACCTGTGATGCCCCCAACCACATGATGATGGCGCTGAGAAAACAAGTTCATAGATAAAAATACCAATCCCCCCAAATCGTCGATAGTCGATTGGGGGGATTGGCATGTCATGAATCGATCATTTTAAAAAGTGTTGCTTAGTTAAAATCGAGTTGTTTTTCTGTTTGTGTGATGATGGTATCTAGCTTTTCTAATAGCAAATCGGTTTCTTCCCGGGTAATGCCGTAGTACGGTGTCAAGATGAAGGCATCGCCTTCGATACCGCGTTTCATCTTACCGGAAGCAGCGGATAAGATCACGCCATTGTCAAAGCCTGCCTTCATCAATTTGGCCAAAGCCATTTGCTCGTTGGGCAAGCAGGTGCGGGTTTCGTGGTCTTTAACCAGTTCCACACCGGTTAAGAGGCCTTTGCCCCTGACATCTCCAATGAGGGGATGGCGGTCTCGCATTTTAATGAGTTCTTCTCTCATATAGTCGCCTTGGGTATTGATGTTTTCCAGCATGTTTTCCCGTTCCATGATGCGGGTGGTTTCGATGGTAACGGCGCAAGCCATGGGGTTGCCCGCCCAGGTAAATCCGGCATAGTAGTAACCGACTTCTTTAAACAAATCGGATACTCTTTCATTGACGGCAGCAGCACCAACGGGGAAATACCCGCCGGACATACATTTTGCAATGGCTACGATATCCGGTTGAATACCAAACCAATCCGTAGAAAGAGGCTTGCCGGTTCTGCCGTAGCCGGCCAATACATCGTCGGTGATGACGAGCAATTCGTATTTGTCGCAAATCTCTTTGATGCGTTTAAAATAGCCTTCCGGTGGTGTCATACCTGCGGTGGTGGTGCCGCCGATGGGTTCAAACAAAAATCCTGCGTAGTTATCCGGGCCTCTGTTGATCAATTCGTATTCCAGTTCATTTGCACACTCAAAGTCGCAGGATTCAGGTCTTTTTTCAAAGGGGCAGTGGTAACAGGTAGGCGGTGCGATGTGGCCTTCATCGATGGCATAGGCGGACATATCGCTTCTACGGGCGATGTTGCCTCCAAAGCATGCCGTTAAAAAGGTGTTTCCATGATAGCTTAACCAACGGGACATAATTTTATTTTTTGTGGGTTTTCCCTTGTGTACCCAATAGGCTTTTGCAATACGCGCAGCCATTTCCACAGCCTCAGATCCACCGGAAGTAAGGAAAAACCGATCCATTCCCGTAAAATCTGCCAGTACCTTGGAGCATTCATCTAAGATGGAGGGCACGGAAGTAAAACGAGTGAGATACCCTAATTCTAAAGCTTGTTTTTTAAGCACTTCCGCCATATCTTCCCGTCCATACCCTAAGGATGCGTTCATAGCTCCCGAACAAGAGTCGATGTATTGGTTACCATCGGCATCCCATTGATAAAAACCCTTGCCTTTAACAAGGTTTAAGTTTGGATTAACCCAATCCGATAAAAATACGTGGGGATGCAACTCATAAGACTTTTTCATAATTATCAACCTCCTATAAATTATGAATTTCTAAGCGACAAAACGGACTGACACCGATTGTGATAACTTTTTTCGCTGATGACCGACCTCCTCAAAATGATGAATGCTAAGCGATAAAATTAAATGGACGCTGATTCTGAAAACTTACTCCGCAAGGTTTTACCGGCTTTGAGGGAAAAGTTGCAGAATACAAACATGCCGATTGCAATGAGTATATTAATGATCCAAACCAGATTGTAGGAGCCGCTGGTATCGTAGATGATGCCGCAAAAGACTGGGCCTACCATACATCCGACTAAAAACAATGCGTAGTTTAAACCATAGAGAAAAGAATAATCTTTCATGCCAAAAATGGTAGCGGTGAGCAAAGGTGGTCCGACTGCAGAGATGCAAACACTGAGACCTACCAATACGGCCGTCACATAGGCCAATGCCGGTATGTTGGTCGTAAAATACAAACTGACCATACCGAATATAAATAAAACGGTACTCAACAAAATACTGGCATTGACGCTGAATCGATCGATGACGATACCGATGGCAAAGGTACCGATTAATAGGCCAATTGAAAGGACGGACATCACAAGCCCGGCATTCATATCGATATCGTATAAAAAGTTCGGAATATGGACCATGACTCCGGACGCCACCATTCCCATACAAAACAAGCCCATGGTCAAAAATAGAAAAGCAGATGAACGCAAAGCAATTTTTTTAGGAACGCCGGAGTGAGGATCCTCCGCACCCTTTTCTCTCTCTTCCTTTTCTCTTTTTTCAGCAGCTTTGATGGCCTGAGGCGAGCCCTCAGGGTAAGTAAAGGGAACTTGATGGACATCTGAAGGTTTTTTATAAAAAATCAATGCGGAAACAGGAATGGCGGTCACTAAAATGATCGCACCGGAGATAAAAACGGCGGTCTTCCAACCAAGGCTTTGAATCATCAACTCTGTTAAAGGTGAGAGAAAAATCGCTCCTAAACCGGCACCGGCGAAGACCAAGCCCGTCATGGTACCGCGTTTGTCTATGAACCAATTATTCAACATGGACGTGAGCGGCACATTGGCGATGGTCATCATAGAAGCATCGGCGATAAAAAATAAAATATAAAATTGCCAAAGTTGCGTGGCAATGGATAAGGTCATAAAAGCGATACCGGTGGCAATAGAACCCAAAACCATCATGAGGCGGATGGGCATTTTTTCAATCAAGTAACCAGCAAACATAGCCCCCACGGCAGCGCCCAGAGCCGCCATGGCATAAGAGACAGAAAATTGGGCAGTTGTAAATCCAAATTCTTGATTAACCGGCGTCATGTAAAACGCAGGGGTATTGTTGATGATGGCGACAGTAAAAACGGTGATGATAAAAGCTCCAAAAACAATACGATTACCAAAAAAACGTTGCTTGTTGTTCATGGAAATACCTCTTCTCCGTATGTTGAAATCTTTACACGCAAAGAGCAAGCAGCCTATTTCATGGAACATCAAAAAGTAAAAGGGTGGGTTTGGGGTAAGGGTGTGGTAATAATCTTATAAAAGCAAGGTGCATCAACAAATAAATGATTGTTTGAAAATGACACAAGCTTTTTCGCAATCTGCACAAATCGATTCGGGCAATATTCTGTATTGAATAATAATTTAAACGTCGTACATTACTTTGCATGATCAAAGTTTAAATCTCTAAGTTTTGTAAAAAATCTTAGAAAATGTTCTATCTTTTCATCCGTATAAAGTACTGCTTAATGATGTTGTTCCAATAGACTGCTGTTCCTCATTTAACCGTTGAGTGTCATTAGAAATGATCTGTTGCCAGTATGCAGCAACATAAGTGTTAATCGTTGTTAGCTGAGCTTTCACTTATAGTTTGCACAGGGTGAAGGCTCAACAACCATACGATACCATTGAGCAAAATACAGAAATTATCCAAAAGATTGAGCCCGAATCTGTGTGCATAAACGTTTACAATAAATAGTATAACATATATTTGCTAAGATTGTTAGGTATTTTAGAAAAAAGAAAAAATTGTACATTGGCAAACACAATTATGAATACCCCCAAGCTTGTCTAAAGCATAGCGAGAGGGTGCGGTAGGGCCGAAAAATATCGCTTAAAAAGTCTCGACATTGTTTAAGATATCCGATTGTACCCCATAGACCAGAGCGATGGTGTCTTCTTCTGGACTATCGGATTTTAAATAGAACAGGACAGTGTAGGGACCATTGGTTGCTTTTAGTTTTTAACATTTGTAGTTTAATTAATTGTGACGGGCACCATCGGTGTCAGCTTGACCTCAGAGCGCTTTGGTGACATAATAGAATCAAATTCAATACTAGGGGAGCGACTTTATCCGGAGGATAAAAGCTGAGAGGAAGGTAAGGCTTCGACCCTTCAACCTGATATGGGTAATGCCATCGTAGGAAAAAACGTGTGTACGGTTCGGATTGCCTTTGGCAATCTTTTTTATTTTGAGAGGTAAAATGTTCAAAGAAATTATAAACAATGTAAAAGAAAAAGTGTCATTGGTACACAATATCACCAATTACGTCACTGTTAACGATGTCGCAAATAGCCTCATCGCCTACGGTGCTGCCCCGATAATGGCGGACGACCCCAAGGAGGTCGAAGACATTACGGCTTTGTGCCAGGGCACCAATATCAACATCGGTACATTAAATGAAAGGACCATTACATCCATGGTTTTAGCCGGTCAAAAGGCAAATGCTCTCAAACAACCTGTCCTGTTGGACCCCGTGGGGATCGGTGCGTCGAATCTGCGCACGGAAACCGCCATGACCTTGATCAAAAAAATCAACTTCGATGTGATCCGGGGCAACATGTCAGAAATGAAGGCCATTGCCTTGGGTACCGGTGGTGCCCGCGGGGTAGATGCGGATGCAGCCGATGCCATCTCACAACAAAATTTATCAGCGGTGGTGGAATTGGCGGTATCGTTATCTGAGCGCATTGGAAGTGTCGTAGCCATTTCCGGCGCTATCGATGTGGTTGCTCACGGCCATCAAGTGGCGATTGTGCGCAACGGCTCCCCGCTGATGGCGCAGATAACCGGCAGCGGTTGTATGCTTTCGGCATTAATCACCGCCACCCTTGCCGCCAATCCCGAAAAACCCTTCCGTGCGACAGTCACCGCTTTTTGTGTGATGGGTGTCGCCGGAGAAATGGCCGAAGCCCGCATGACGGAAACAGACGGCAACGCCTCCTATCGCAATTATTTAATCGATGGGATTTACAACTTGAATGCCGCTGTTTTGGAAAGAAGGAGCAATTGTGAAATACGAGAAGCTTAGTGGAAAGGCCTTAAAAGATGCACTGTGTCTTTACGCCGTGACCGATCCCATGTGGTTGGACGGTCGCCCCTTAGCGCAAGATGTGGAGTCCGCATTAAAAGGTGGGGTCACCATGTTGCAGCTCAGAGAAAAAACATTGGATGATGCCGAATTCATCGCCTTGGGTCAAGAGATCGGTGCGCTGTGTCGAAAATACCGGGTACCCTTTATTGTCAACGACAATGTGGCGGTTGCCTTGGCTTGCGGTGCCGACGGGGTACATATCGGACAGGAGGATATGGACGTGTCCGAGGCCAGAGCCCTTATCGGAGAACAGCGATTGCTCGGTGTCTCTGCCGGGTCTTTGGAGGAGGCGATTAGAGCTGAAAAAGACGGCGCAGACTATTTGGGAGTCGGTGCCATGTACGCGACGGATACCAAGAAAGACGCAGACGTTACGTCCATTGCCACCCTTAAAGCAATTTGCCAGAGGGTTCGCATACCGGTGGTGGCCATTGGCGGCATCAACAGCAAAACCATCCCCGACTTGAAAGGGTCCGGGGTAGACGGCATGGCGGTGGTCTCTGCCATCTTTGCACAAAAAGAAATAGAACGAGCGACAAGAGAACTAAAGAAACTGACCATGGAGGTACTGAATGGATAAGGTAAAGGGATATATTTTTGATTTGGACGGCACATTGATCGATTCTTTAGGCGTGTGGGATCATGTCGCCTCCAACTATCTGATAGATCAAGGCATCACGCCGGCAGAGGACTTGGACGAACTCTTAAAAAGTAAATCGATGCAACAGGCTGTGGTCCATTTCCAAGAGGATTACGGTCTGCAAAAAACCGCTGAGCAAATCATTGCGGGGATAGACGAAGTCGTCACCAAGGCCTATCGGGAAACGGTTCAGCCCAAACCCGGTGTCCTAGCCTTTTTAGAAAAACTCAAGGACAAGGGCATTCCCATGGTGTTGGCATCTGCCACCAGTCGGGTGCCCATCGAGGCTTGCCTTCAAACCAACGACATGACCGATTATTTTGATGGTATCATCACCTGCGCTGAAATAGGTGCGGGTAAGGATAAGCCGGATATTTTTGAAGCCTGTTTGGGGTTGTTGGGAACGACGAAGGCAGAAACCTTGGTATTTGAGGATGCGCCCTACGCCATCCGTACCGCAAAGGAGGCCGGCTTTCGCCTGATCGGCGTGTACGACGACTCTTGGGAAAGGGAATGGCAAGCGGTGGAACATCTGACGGAAAAATTCATTCAGAATTGGTATGAATTATGAAAAAAGTCTTAACCATAGCCGGTTCCGATTGTAGCGGTGGCGCCGGCATTCAAGCGGATTTAAAAACCTTTGCGGCCCATTGCGTGTACGGGATGAGTGCCATTACCGCCTTAACGGCTCAAAACACCACCGGGGTGCGCTCCATCCACGAAGTACCGGCAAATTTTTTGGCGGATCAATTGGATATGATTTTTGAGGATATTGTTCCGGATGCGGTAAAAATCGGGATGGTCAGCTCTTCCGCGTTAATTACCACCATTGCAACTAAACTCAAGGAGCACGGGGCAAAAAATATTGTGGTCGATCCGGTCATGGTGGCCACTTCCGGTAGCAAATTGCTGGGAGACGAAGCGATTACAGCTTTAAAAACACATCTTTTGCCCTTGGGTTGCATGATCACACCCAATATTCCCGAAGCTGAGGTGCTCTGTGGTTATCAGATTAAAAACCCTCAGGATATGGAAAGGGCAGCCCGGGACATCGCAAAAAACCTACCCCAGGTATCCGTCTTGGTAAAGGGGGGTCATTTGTCCGCCGACGCCGACGACTATTTGTATACGGAAAAAGAGAGTCGCTGGTTTCATGCCCATCGCATAGATACCCCCAACACCCATGGCACCGGCTGCACATTGTCTTCGGCAATTGCCTGTCACTTGGCAGCGGATCAGGATCTTTTTACCGCGGTGCAAGAAGCAAAAGCTTATTTGGTCGGTGCTTTATCCACCGGGTTGGATTTGGGTCAAGGTAGCGGACCCTTAAACCATAGCTGGTGGACTACCAATTGCCGGTCCAATCAATTGTAAGAGAGAAGGTATTTAAAAATAGACTAGGACGATCGAAATCATACCCAAGCTAACTTTGGGTGTAGGGCCTGCTTAAACGGTTGGACCTTCGCTAATCCGGCCACTGATTCAGAGCAATTGCAGACACCTCTCTTCTTTTGGAATAGTCCCTGATTGGATCAATCCAATTTTGCTTATCATGGAGAGTGTGGTTAAGGATCGAACCGAAGGATGATGCTATCATCTCTTCAAAACACTGCTCCGGTAGGTTCAGGTGACTAGTTACCGGTTAGAAAAAGTGTTGTCGTTACTCGACGAGAACACCCTTCAACAACAGTGCATTTAAAAAACACCGAACTTCAACACTGGTTTTGAGTTCGGTGTTTTTTGTATCCTTCTACAGCCAACCTTGCTCCATCCAATAACGATTGTCTAAAGTCAGAGGTTGGCCTTTTTTAATGATGTCCTTTTGCATCTTTCTACAAAGCCTAAATTTTAATTTTGTCGCGATCGTTTGTGTCGCCATACGGGGCGATTTGTAGCGACTTGCGATTTTTTTGATCTTTTTTAAAATGGCGGTTTTTCTTTTTTGGGAGAGTTCATCCCAATAGATGCTTTCCATCAAGGCGAAACCCACTTTTTTGATATCGGAGATACCCAACCAACTGAGGGCGGTCGCCACGTCTTTTTGAGCGGCACCATTGGGTGCGCCGATGCTCTGTGTCAGGATAACCGCAGACTTTGTAAACATCTTGGCCTTGGGCGGTGCATCATGAAATGGCAGGCGAAATGCTCCAACAGAGTTTTGATTTGTCCCGGTGCACGCATAACGTACACGGGGTAAGCGAAGACGATGACATCCGCCGCTAACATCGCATTCCAAATAGGCATGGTTTTTTCGGTGTGGGGGCAGGCCTCTTCTCCCTCAAAAAAACATTTTTTGCACCCAACACAAAAAGAAGGACCGTCTTTGGGTAAGTAAAACTCTTGGATTCGGTGCTCCCGCAGCTCCGATAGGAAGGCCTCTTTTATTTGATAGGTACATCCTCGAATCTCCGTACCATTGATAACAACTATGTTCATCAGCAACCTCATAATTTATTGATATTTTCATTGTACGGCACAGGGCTTTATGAAAGATTAATAGCGAGTGCGTTCAATTGTAAATCAAAGATAGACCATCAATAACATCATAGTTTTGCAACAGAGCGTCGGTCCAAGCTGCAAAGTGTGAACACCCTGCAGCTTGGACCGACGGTTAAAAGGATTGGAGTTGGCCGGTCCCATTACCAAATTTTCAAAGCTTCTGCTTCTTTTCTCAGTTCTTCTCTAAAATCCGGGTGTGCAATGCCGATCAGGGCTTCGACTCTTTCGGAGACATTTAAGCCTCGCAACCAAGCGACACCGTATTCTGTGACCACATAGTCCACGTCGTTTCTGGAGGTCGTCACCGCTGCGTTTTTGTGAAGGAAGGGTACAATTTTAGAGCGCAGCACTTTGTTGCCGTCTTCACCCTTCGTTTGATAGGTCGCATGCATGGCAATGATGGACTTACCGCCCTTGGACATCTGCGCACCCATGACAGTTTCCGATTGACCGCCGGTTCCGGACCACTGTACGCCGCCAACGGTTTCCGAGGCACATTGTCCGAACAGGTCGATCTCCAAGGAAGCGTTGATGGATACAAACTTGTTGCAGCGCCCGATGGTATAAGGGTCGTTGGTAAAGGTACAGGATTTAAAGAGTATGGAGGGGTTGTTGTCGATGTAGTCGTAAAGTCGCTGACTGCCCATGGTAAAAGAGCAAACGGAATAGCCGTCGTATAACCCTTTTTGTGTGTTGTCCACCGCACCGCATTCCAGAAGGTCGATCATGGTTTCCGTAAACATCTCGGTATGGATGCCCAAATGCTTTTTGTTGCGCAACTCGTGGGCGACGGCATTGGGGATATTGCCGATCCCCAATTGGATGGTGGAGCCGTCTTCAATAAGGTCGGCAATGTACTTTCCGATGGTCGCGTCGGTCTCGGTGTAGGGAGCTAAATTGGCAATGGGAATGGGTCGGTCGGACTCCACCAAGGCATCCACTTCGGATATGTGGACATTCGAATCGCCAAAAGTTCTGGGGAAATTCGGATTGACTTCCAATATGGTGAAGGCGCCTTTGTCGATGAGATCTCTCTCGTAAATGGCAGAGACGGATAGAGAGAAATAGCCGTGGCTGTCCATGGGGGATACCGTTGCTATGACCACCGGACGGCGGTTCTCGTAGGTGATGCGGTCCATGACTTTGCGGAGTACGGAGGTAGAACTTTGGGGAATCGCACTGACCAGTTTATCTTCATGGGCTTCTCTCAATGCTTTTGAGAAAAACCATCCGTTGTGGCTTAAAATGCCTCGCATTTCCGGATCTTTAAAGACCGGGTAATCCTGCAAAGGCAGGCAGGTATTCAAGGTGCAATTTTTGACTCCGGTATTTTTGAGATGCTGCAATTTTTCCATAATAGCCGTTGGTTCGCCGGCTGCCTGAGCGGAAAAAATATAATCTCTGTCGCGGATTAATTCCAAAGCTTTTTCAGCGGTCATGACTTTTTCTTTATAGGTTTCTTGTATGGTTTTCATGGTTGATTCCTTTCTTAATCTTTGAATCTGTGAAATATTTAAAGTTTATCTTCCGGTTTCAGGTAGCAGGAAGGAGCCTAGGAAAAAGGTTAGGCTTACCCCTAAGGCGATGTACAATCCGACGGCATAACCCATATGATCGATGGCAATACCGATCAGGTAGTAAACGACGGTTACGACGATATAGGAAATGGCCCAAAACAAACCCATCACTTGAGTGAGCTTGCCGGGAGTCATATTCGGTAGTTCTTGGGGGATCATCACCAAGGATGTGATAGGTAAAAACATAAAGGTACCGATGGCCAAGGCGGCAATGGCGGCGACGGTGCCGTTGGAGGCATTAAACATGACCAGACCACTCAGGGTCATCAGCAATCCGCAAAGTCGGATAACCGGTAGACGTTTGTTGAATTTTTTAGATAACCAAATGGCTAAAACCGTTCCGATGACACCTCCAATAGCGGTGAGGGTACTCAGGGCTTTGGCATCGATGACAGCAAAAGTTGAAATTGGGAAAATATTGAGTAGGACCAAGTAAAAAGTCAAGGAGCCGCAATAAGTCAGGGGCAACAACCAGTTAATTTTTTCTTTCATGGCATCGATAATGGTGTAATGCTCGTCGGCGCTGTTGGTAGTGGTCTTCTTTTGGGTTAGGGCAAAGTCTTCACCGAAAACCAGCCATAGAACAAAGAGAATGCCGGATATGGCAGCGAAAAAAGCCATGCTTTTTTGCCAAGTTTCAAGCCAAGCGATGACCGGACCTACGATTAAAAGAGCGATGATGCCCCCGACGTTGTAGGCAACAGAGTTTAAAGCGTTGACCGTGGGGCGGGCGGTGGGTGAAAAGTACTGTATGACAACGGGGCTGAAGTAGACAACGAACAATGCGCCACCAAAGCCCATGACGAAGCGTCCTAGGATAAAAATCGTGTAAGCAGGAGCCATGATGGCGATGATGCTGCCCAATACGATCAGCAATGCGGCAAGCCCGATGGATTTTTTAGGGTAAAGTTTGGTGAGGATGGCTGCAGCTAAAAAGTTGCCGATAATTTTAGCCAGGGTCACCGCGTTGGAAATAAATGTGGCGGAAGCAAAACCGGTTAAATGGAAGTGCTCCATAATTTGCGGTGTTAAGGTACTGCCCGCAATCCAATTGACTGCGAAGAATGCGTAGGTAAAAAACATGATGGTCTCTATGATAATCGAACGGCCGGATGTTGAAGTTTCCTTTGTGGCGACGGTGTGAGTGGACATGGTATCTCCTTTCTAAGATCATTTACTTCTTAGAACCTATCAAAAAAAACAAAATCAGAATATAATAAATTGCTTGCAAGCGTTTAACTTGATTACAGCTTATCATATTCTGATAGGTGATAGGATACCACTTGGGCATCTATCATGAGTAGAATTCATGATAGAAAAGAAAGCACTGCGGTGTCATAGTATTCGGTTTTTGAGACAGATATCAATAAAACTTTTCATTTGCCTGGTTCGCACCTTGGACTTTAAATAAACGAGCTTTAAAGACCAAGGAAAGGTGGGGTTTTCAGATGAACTTGGTGTATTTTTTTTGATGAATAATTGTCGATAAGGGGTTTAGGTAAAATGGATACCCCCTGATTTGCGGCGACCATTTCGATGATTAAATCCCATTGGTTGCTTTCAAAAACGATGTTGGGTTCAAATCCGGCTTGGCGACAGGTGTCGACAAACACACCGTGATACATAAAATCTTTTTCGACTTGAAAAAACTTTTCGCGATGCAAGGTGGCAAAATCCACGGTGTCGGCTGACCTCAAACGGTGGCTGTTTCCAACTAAGAGCACTGCCTCGGATGTAAAGACTTTGTGTATGACAAAGCGGTCGTCGTCGAAGGGGGTAATGGCAACGCCCATATCCAATTCATTTTCCAACAGTTTCTCGATGATGTGGGTGGAGGTGGCGTCGTTGATCGTTAAGGACACAGAAGGTATCTTTTTTTTGAATTCGTAGATGACGGAATAAAAGAAAATACTGCCGGCCGTCGGGGGCAATCCGAAACGCAAAACATCGTCCTGTTTTCCCAGTTCATCGTAGAGGATCTTTTTCTTTTCGTCGTAATAATCAAAAAAGTCTTTTGCAAACCGGTAAACCAGCTCTCCCTGCTTTGTCAGGGTCAGCTTTCTACGAGAACGGTCGATGAGGGTCGTTTGCAACTCCTCCTCTAAATTACGCACGGCTTTGCTGACGGCGGATTGACTGATATAATTTTTTTCAGCGGCTTTTGTAAAGCTTTCACACTCGACGGTGTGTACAAAATACGCTAAGTTTAAAAAGGGCATGGCACACTCCATAAGCATTTCAGTTTCAATTCGATCAAACCACAAGCGGTTGCTTTGACTATAACAAAAAATCATGAAAGAAATCTGATTTGATGAATCAATTCAAAGAAATTGTAGAAATTATAAGGGATGGTTTGAACAGACCATCCATAAAGAAAACAAAACGAACCGATTTTTTTAAAAACAAAAAGTCGGTTCGTCAGTCGCGTCCATCAATTGCAGGGACGCCATGAAGTTGTAATCAAATGACGCCCTTTTCCTGTAAGATATTTAAAAAATAAACGATTTGTATCCGCCACCAAGGCCAATCGTGGTTCACATCGTATCCCCAATAATCCACAAAGGCCGGTATTTGCTTTGCAAGAAAAGCGGCTTCTAATTTTCGGGTGTCCTCTATGCTCGGTTCCTCCCAAGCGCCCTGTCCGGTACAGACGATGATGTTGCCCCTTCGGTACTTGTCCAAAAACCAAGGATCGTAGAGATTCCACAAATAATCCGTGGGGGAGTTTTCATAAACGCCGATATCACTGCCGTAATCGCCGACGAAAAACCGTGCATCGTATATACCGCTTAAAGCGATGGTCGTGTCAAAGACATCCGGGTGTCTTAAATAAAAATTCATGGCGTGGTAGCCGCCCATGCTGCAGCCGGTGGCGATCATGGCGCCCTGGTAGCCGCTTAAGTGCTTAACCGTTGGGATAAACTCTTCAACGATATAGCGATCGTAGCGGTTGTGCATCTGACCCTTGTCGTGGGGCGAAGCATTTTGATTCAACCAAGATTCATAGTCCACGGAATCCGGTGTAAAAACTTGAATAGCACCGGATTGAATGAACCCGCGGCACGCTTCTATCATGCCGAAGTCTTCGTACTCATAATAACGACCGCCGGAAGAGGGGAAAACCACCATGGGTTTGCCGCTGTGTCCGTAGGTTTTAAAAAACATTTCGCGATTTAAATGTGCACTGTAATGTTGATGTTGCTCAATTTTCAATGGTTCTCCTCCTCCAGTCGACTGATGTAGTCGATGATTTCCATCATCTTCTCTTCGGTTTCACAACGAAACAAATAACCGTAATTACCCATGACGGCAGAGAAAATATCCGGCATCTCCACATTGGATAGGATGTACTCACCGTAGTTGTGGTCGATATCCTCTCTGGAATGTACGTAATGTCTGCGGTGTTTCCGGGCGATGTAGCAGCAATAATAGGGACGTGTAATCGGAGCAGAAAAATCCTCTCCCAATACGATGTTGGCGTATTCGCTGTACATGTCGATATCGTTGGCATAGTTGAACATATCCATGGTCATGCCACCCGGTGGACGGCAATTAACCTCTAAACCGACCAATTGACCGGTATCTTTTAACCTGAAAAATTCAAAATGGAAGAAGCGCTCCTTAACATTAAAAGCTTCCACACATTTTTTTCCGGCTTCCTCTAAGTCCTTGGGAATGTCCCTGGGAATATAATAATACATATCTGTATCGTCTTCGATGATATCCAAAACCGGCTTGTCGTAAATCAGGGTGGACATAAACACCACATTGCCATCGCGGTCTGTTAAACCGTCGAAGGTGACGATGTCGCCGTCGACGTAAGCTTCCATGATGTAGGGGATGCGATCGCCGGTAATGAGTTGGTCCTCCCGATCTCTAAAAAAATGGGCCAGCTCTTCGCCGTTCTGGATATTATGGGTGTCCAAGGCGCCAACACCGATATTCGGTTTGATGCAAACAGGGTAGCCCAATTCTTTGGCCAGCAATTTGGCATCGTCCTGACCGGTAAACACACGGCCTTCTGCTACGGGAATACCGATTTGGCGATACACTTCCTTCATGGCGGATTTGGCTTTGATCCGATCCATATCTTCATTTTTAAATCCACTAACATTGAAATCCGTCCGCAAGGCGGCGTCCAATTCCAACCAATGCTCGTTTTGGGATTCTATGCGATCGATCTTACCGTACTTGTGGGTAAAAAAACCGCAGGCTTTTAAGACTTCGTCGTAGTTTTCTAAAGAATCCACTCGGTAGTACTCGGTTAAGGCATCTCTTAATTCCTGGGTCAGGCCTTCGTAGGGTGTGTCGCCGATACCCAACACCTTGACCCCTTTTTCATTGAGACGAAAGACAAAATTTTGAAAATTGTCCGGGAAATGTGGTGAGATAAAAATATAGTTCATTGAGCATTCTCCTTTTGCTTGTTAGAGTATTTTATCATTTTATGTTAACGTTGACAATGTTGGGTGTACAATGTCCGAATGGTTGTTGCATGGTCGAATCATCTTCGCTAAGAGATACAGGGAAGCATTTGATGGCCACGCTTAAACACATTAAAATAAAGGCGCATCGGAAACATAATACCAATCCATACCATGGATGTGAATGATGGCGTCTCCCTCTTCGCCGGTATCGATGTTAAAAGTCGTATAACCCGGTGCCATGCCGTAGGTTTTAACCTCATAAACTTCTATGGAAATGCTGGTTCGACTTACCTGAAGAACCCGGTACAAGGCGGCGTAGGCATCCGTATCCGTCCGATACTGCAGGGTGTTGCTATCGGATCCGTCTTCATGTTTTCCAAAATAATAATAATGGCCCAAATTGTCCGTCCACTGACCCGCAATCGAGTTGATGAGATCCGTTTGGGCTTCTCGGTCGACAAATCGGAAAAAGGCAGAGACGATGGCGCTCTGTCTGCCACTTTCATCCACTGCTATGCTGTTGACGTGAACGTCCTGATCCAGCACCAGGGGCTTTTGGTATCGGGCGCTTGTGGTATCGGGATCGCTGCCATCCAAGGTGTAGTAAACTGTTACATTATTTCCTTTAGGCGGTGTGATGGTTAAAGTTTGAGGTGCTTCGTATTTTTTTTCAACTAAGGAATATTCCGGCGGTTGCAACACTTCCTCTTCTGTGGTGGGTTTTTGTTGACAGCCCCAAAAAGTAAAGATCGATGCGAGGATGACGAGGACTAATAATATCTTTTTCATTGTGGTTCTCCCCATGGTAGTTTGTTCTATTTTACCATAAATTCCATTCGCTTAATAGCTGGGTAAAGGCTATCGACGATGGCGCTTTCTCATTTTAAAACATCCTTTTAAGCTAAGTAGCCTATAATGGACTCAACTAGAAGGAGGTCTATGATGAAGAAGAAGACGGGATTTATTTTTATGGGCCCTTACGACCCCAAGGTCCACCATGCAACTTTTGATACCAAGGTCTTTACCGGCAACATCTGCACTGCCTGCAATTTAGAGGAGGCAAAAGAAGTGGCTTGTCGGATGATGGCCGACGGTGTCGGTATGATCGAGTTGTGCGGCGCCTTCGGTGCTGAAGGTGCACAGGAAATCATCAAAGCGACGGAGGGCAAGGTGGCGGTTGGCTATGTCGTTCACGATCGGGAACAGGATCCGCTATTCGAAGAATTTTTTAAAAAGAAAAAGCCCCAAAACGATTGACCATGGACATAAATTTTCATGTAAGACAGCTGAAGCTGTCTTTTTAAATTTTGGCTCGTTGAAACGGCTTTGCCATTCATCGCTATGGGGTCTCCTCGTCACGAAAATTAGCGAAAATTTATTGGGGAAAGATTGAATTTGATCCCTTGTCAGGTTATAGTTAAGCTCGAAGGAATGATATAAGAAGATCACGTTTAGTGGCTTTAAAGAAGGTCTGATAGCCCTTTTTTGAAAGAGGATAGGGCTGTCGTAGGATTAGAAAAAAATTAAACCATTTCGACTGCATTGAAAATTCTAAAATGCCCATACATTCAAGGAGGAACCATGGATATTTACCGTCAAGCGCTGCTTTTGCATCAAGAGCAACAAGGAAAAATTTCAACAGAATTAAAAGGAGATCTGAACACAAAGGAGGATTTATCCCTGGTGTATTCACCGGGTGTTGCGGAACCTTGCAGAGAAATCCACAAAAACATCGATGAGGTCTATCGATACACTTGGAAGGGCAACACCATTGCCGTTGTTTCCAACGGGACAGCTGTTTTAGGACTGGGAGATATCGGACCGGAGGCGGCGCTACCCGTCATGGAGGGAAAGTGCTGTTTGTTTAAACGGTTTGGCGGTGTCAATGCCGTTCCCATCGTTTTGAAAACCAAAGACCCCGACGAAGTCGTCGAGATTGTCAAACAGCTCTCTCCCACTTTTGGCGGTATCAACCTTGAGGATATCAGTGCACCGGCTTGTATTGAAATCGAACGTCGGTTAAAAGAAGAGCTGGACATACCCGTATTCCATGACGATCAGCATGGTACGGCCATTGTCGTCACAGCGGGGTTGATCAACGCTTTAAAGTTGGTGGATAAAAAACCGGAAGAATGCGTTGCGGTCATTTCCGGTGTTGGAGCGGCAGGATCTTCCATCATCCGCATGATGTTGGACTTGGGCATTTCCAACATTTATGGCTTTAACAGCCGAGGCATCTTAAATCGCAATGAAAAGAATGATTACAGCAATCCCCTATATCGGGAACTATCGGAAATAACCAATAAGGACGGGGAAGATCTCAGCTTGGAAGAAGCGATGACAAAGGCAGATATTTTTATCGGCGTCAGCGTGAAGGACAAAATCAACAAGCAGATGGTTAAAAGCATGAAGAGAAATCCCATTGTTTTTGCCATGGCCAATCCGGATCCGGAAATTCCTTACCAGGATGCCCGGGAAGCCGGAGCGACAGTCGTTGGGACGGGTCGATCGGATTTCCCCAACCAAATCAACAATGTTTTAGCCTTTCCCGGATTATTTAAAGGTGCTTTAGCGGCAAAGGCTACAGTCATTAACGAAGAAATGAAATTAGCAGCGGCGTATTCCTTGGCCAATCTCGTTTCCCAAGACGAGCTGAGGGAAGAGTACGTTATACCCTCTCCCTTTGATGAACGGGTTGCCAATGCTGTGGCAAAGGGTGTGGCGGAAAAAGCAATGGAGCTGGGCGTTGTGCGTCGGATCAAATAAAAGGCGTTGCGTTATATAAAGCTTTCAGCGTTAGTAGATGATGACGTCGCTGACTAAGCAAAGCGAAATCATCTTGGGAAAATTATGCTAGGGGATCCAAGCTTGATTCGACCATTGTCCAATCATTTTTGTAATAGCTGCAATCGCATACGCTTGACCGCCGACGGGAAACTGAAACCCTGTCTGCACAGCGATTTGAAAATCGACATCAAAACACCGCTACGTGCCGGAGAGGATATTAGGCCTTACATCGAACAGGCCATCGGTAAAAAACCGAAGCGCCATTATTTGTTGGAAGGGCAACAAACCAGCACTTGTATGAACACAATAGGGGGATAAATGTTTACACATCTTGATGAAAATAAACGAGGCCAAATGGTCGACATTTCGGAAAAAAATCCGACAAAACGCGTCGCCTTAGCCCGGGGCAGCATCCGATTGCAACGGGAAACCGTCGAGGCCATAGAGGAAGTTAAAAATAAAAAAGGAGATGTGCTGGCCATTGCGCAAGTTGCCGCCATTCAGGGGGCTAAACAGACACCGAACTGGATTCCCATGGCCCATCCCATTTTATTAACCGGCATTCACGTTCACTTTTACTTTGTGGAAGAACAATTGTTTTGCGATGTCGAAGTATCCTGCCAGGGCAAAACCGGTGTGGAAATGGAAGCCTTAACCGGCTGTGCCGCCGGGCTTTTAACGGTGTACGACATGTGCAAATCCATGGATAAAAATATGGTGATCGAAAACATTTACTTGATCAAAAAAACGGGAGGAAAATCCGGAGACTATGAGCGAAAAGAAAAAATATAAATATGGGGTCATCATCGCCAGCGATAGCCGCTCCACGGGAGAAAGAGCGGATGGGTGCATTCAAACCATTAAAAATACCATGGGAGAAGACTACCAAATGGTTGTTTCGGTTATCCTACCCGACGATATTCAAACCCTGCAGCAAGAAATGGTGAGAATCGCCGACGAGATGCAATTGCCCTTGCTGTTGACCTCCGGTGGCACTGGTTTAGGTCCCAGAGATAACACCCCCGAGGCCACCTTGGGCATTCTCCATAAGGAAACACCGGGCATATCCGAAGCCATCCGTCTGATGTCCAAAGAAAAAACACCCCATTGGATGTTGTCCAGAGCGGTTAGCGGCATTCGCGGCACGACTTTGATCATCAATTTGCCCGGAAGTCCGAAGGCCGTTCGCGAAAGCATCGAGGCGATTTTACCGGCCTTGGGCCACGGCTTAGATGTTTTAACCGGTGCCTTCACACAACACTGAAGCGACAGGAATGGAGGACAGGAGAAGGCCATGTTCAAACAACAAACACCCTCTATGGATGCGTGGATGCAAGAAGCAAAAAAAGATAAAAAAGCCGCGGCATGCGGTATGTTTTTATGTCACAATGGTGTTGTGCGCGAAACGCCGAAAGCGGAAGTCCGAGAACATAAAAAAGGACTCAAACCCGTCACCGGGTTGCTCTTCGACTACGATGCCGAGAAAACGAAAAAAGCGGTAGAAGAAACAAAAAAGATGCCCGGCATTCACCACGTTCGGGTGTGGCTCAATCAAGGCAAGCTAACAGTAGGCGACGATATCATGTTGGTGCTCATTGGTGGGGATATCCGCCCCAATGTCATCGCCGCCTTGGAAACGTTGGTTGGCAACTTAAAAAATAATTGTGTCACGGAAAAGGAATTATACGACTAAACCAATGAGCCATTAAACGCTGTGGAGACCGTTTGATAGTCAACACAGGGTTGGAAAGGGTTATTGATGAAGCATTATCCGGTATTTCGCATTATGATTCACAACGATACCGATCGTTATTTTGGAATCGGCACCTTTGATTTATTAAAGCAAATCGATCAAAAGAAATCAGTCAAAGAAGCCGCAGAAGCCATGGGGTTGTCTTACAGCAAATCGTGGAAAATGCTCAACCATATGGAAGAAGCATTGCAACTCCAAGTTTTAGACAGACAGCAGGGCGGACCCTACGGCGGTTCGACGGAATTAACCGAAGATGGAAAAAAATTTTTGGAGAGTTATGAGAAAATGCTGGGTCACATCGAATACTTTTTGGAGTTAGAATTTCAAAAACAATTCGGGTGGCTTGAAAAACTTGAAGCGAACGACAATTAGGAAAAACTTTAAGGATGGATAAAATGAGTTCATATTTTGATATTGTAAAAAAACTAGAGACAGAGGGCAATGCCCATTTGATGACATGGATAGACGGGCCTTATCGCGGCAGAAAATTCTTATTGGATGCGGATATTTTGGAAGTCACCGCGGATATGGCTCCGTTGGAAAGCGGAGAGCTCCGGGATTTAATCGAAGACTTCACCCAATCGAAGAGGGGTTGGCAACAATTGGACGATTGGAACTATCAACAAGGCGAACACCGTTGTTTTGTTGAAAACATTCAAACAAAACCGCGCCTGTTTTTATTGGGAGCGGGACATGTGGGCACCGCTCTTTTCAAGGTCATCTCAGAATTGGATTTCAGCTTGATCGTTTGCGACCAGCGTCCGGAATTTGCAAACGAAAAGCGTTTTCCCAATGCCACCGCCGTCCATGCTTGGGACTACGAAAAATTGCTGGCGACTTATCCGGAACGCATCAGCGACTGGTTTATCGTGATGACACCCGGCCATGCCTACGACCGGGAATGTACGGAGGCGGCGCTGAGAAGAAAAAATACCTACGTCGGCATGATCGGCAGCAGAGCCAAAGTAGCCAGAATCAGAAAAGAATTTGTGAAATCCGGAATCCTTCAGCAAAGAGTCGATGAATTGTATTCTCCCATCGGTCTTAAAATAGCTGCAGAAACCCCGGCAGAAATTGCCATCAGTATTGCGGCGGAGCTGGTACAAGTCAGACGTTCCGCTAAAGTTGGCAGCTTGGAACCGACGGTTCTTGAAAAACTGAAGGAATTAGAGAATCAAAAGACCGAAGCGATGCTGGTAACCGTCATCGAAAAAAACGGCTCCGGCCCCAGAGAACCGGGAACCCGTATGATCGTCGATGAAAAGGGTACGCTTCTAGCCGGGACCATCGGCGGTGGCGCCTTGGAGATGGCAGCCATGAAGAACGTGGCAGAGCTGTTGGAAAAGGGCAACCACTTTGATCTGCAATCCTACGATTTGACAGACAGCGAAGCGGCAACTCTGGGCATGATTTGTGGCGGCAATTGTCGCGTCATGTTCGAAAAAATCATTTAGAAAACAACTTTCGCGACATCAAAGCAAGGAGGGCAAGGAGGATTTTTTGAAAACATTGTATTTGATCCGGCATGGTCATGTGGCCTTTCCCGACAATGTTCGTTTGTGCATCGGCCATACCGATTTGCCCTTAAGCGATAGAGGAAAAAAGCAGGCCACCGATTTATACAAATATTTTAAGGACAAAAACATATTGGTTTATGCAAGTCCCTTACAACGGGCAAAGCAAACGGCCGCGATCCTCGCCGGTCCGAATCGGTCTATACAAACGGTGGAAACGCTGATGGAATTGGACATGGGGGAATGGGAGAACCAACCCTTAAAGAGCATTCAAAAAACCCTTATCTCAGAACCGGTACAGGGTGAAAAGCGAGGGGATGCTTTGCTGCGCATGCAAAGCGGCATAGCCCAAATTTTGGAAGAAAATAAAACCAACAATTGCGATATTCTTTGTGTGGCCCATGCGAGCATCAACAGCTGTTTCATTGCGGACTTGTTGGGCGTTCCCTTAGAGATATCCAGAAGCTTTCCCCAGCCCTACGGGGGCATCAATGTCTTGTCCATAGACGGCGCGGCAATCACTGTAAAAGAAATCGGTGTGATGCCCCAGCGTGCGCCAGATAGTTGGGAATGCGAGGCCATACTGAACCATTACCGGACGCCACAACACGTTCAAGACCACAATAGAGCCGTTGCACAAGTAGCGGTTGCCATCGGGGAGAAGATCAACCAAAAAATAGAAGAGCAAGCCGACTTGAGTTCTTTAGGAATGGAGACGACTTTAAAAAAAATCGATATACCTTTGTTGCGAGGGGCAGCGTGTCTTCACGATGTGATGCGAACACAAAAAAACCACGCAGTAGAAGGGGCACACATCTTGCGCCGGGAGGGTTACCCCGAGGTGGCTCGCATCGTCGCGCAACACCACGATTTGGACAACCCGCTGATCATCGACGAAGCGGCGATTTTGTACTATGCGGATAAAATTGTACAGGGCAGCAAAAGAGTGACGGTGGAGGCGCGTTTTTCTAAAAGCAAAGAAAAAATCTTCCAAAATAATCCGTCTAAAGAAGCTGTCAATGCTTATTACAGGCGCTACCGCCATGCCTTGATCATTGAACATCGACTAAAAAAAGCGAAAATACTCTGAGTTTGGGTGCAGCGAATTCAGTTGAAATTTCGACAAAAGGAGCGTATAGTGAAATCAGTAGCCATTATCGTTGCGGCAGGTTTATCCAGCCGAATGGGAAAATTCAAACCTCTGTTGCCCTTTAACAAGGAACCCACCATCGTGTATTTAACTCAAAAGTTTTTTAATGCCGGAGTTGGGCATGTCATCATCGTTACGGGGCATCGCTCGGAGGATTTAATGGCGGCTTGTTCTGATTTAGAAAGCTTAACTTTTATTAAAAACGAGGCCTACGCCACAACACAAATGTTGGATTCCGCCGTTCTCGGCATTAAAGAGGCGCAAGCCATGGGTGCTGACCATATTTTATTTACCCCGGTGGATGTACCTTTGATAGCAGAGGAAACCATACGCTTGGTTATGGAGGCACCGGGAAAAATCGTATTTCCCACCTATGGCGGGCAGCAAGGCCATCCCTTAAAATTAGATCAAAACTATTTCAATTCGATTGTCGATTTTAAAGGTCAAGGTGGTATGCGAGGCGCCATAGATGCTCTCAACGCACCGATAGCCTATTTGGAAGTTGAAGATCCCTTTATTTTCAAGGATATGGACACCCCGGAAGACTACCGTTCTTTGCTGAACAAAGTTCAGAGAAAAAGCTGATCGCCCAGGAGATTGGGTGTTTCAATGAAGAAATCTACAACAATGGGTAGAGCGCATAGAGCGAAAATAATGATATGATTAATCTGGCCTTTCATGAGAGTTAAAAGTTAAAAGTATCATGGTTAGAACTTTTTTGAACAATTGAATAACACGAAAGGACAAAGTATGAAACTCAGTGCAAGAAATCAATTAAAAGGTAAAGTGATCGAAGTAACGAAAGGCGCGGTCAACGGTATCGTCAGAATAGAAATTGCGGATGGCATCACCATCACATCCTCTATTACCAACCGCTCCATTGAGGAATTGGGTATAGAAGTGGGTAAAGAAGCCTACGCTGTCATTAAAGCCAGCAACGTCATGGTCGGTGTGGATTAAGCCTCGTGCTTTTAGAAAATGAGCGTATTTTTTAAATAAAAACCTTTAACTCTTTGAAATGACAAGCTCCCGTTAAGATTGATAGATGATTGTCTTCTAAAAATCTTAATGGGAGTTTTCTTACAGTCTGTGTACCGAAAGACTAAGGGAAGGTTTCTGAAGAATCTTTTTATTGACTTTAAACGAATATCGATTATAATTAAAACAAGTGAAAAATCTCACATTTTGTTAGTTGATCGTGACTTTTGGAGGCCAAAAAGGTTAAAATTTTCTCTTCGGGGATATCTTTTAAATTGCCTGTGAGCAGGGCAAGTACCGCTACAAAAGTTAAAGAATAGGAAAAAAATGAAAAATAATAAGATAGATCGTCATAAGGACGACATAAACAAGGAGGCTTGTGTTCACGAGCCTGCCCAACATCGGGCAGAACACAGCCACCGTCTTTTTACACACCATCATTCTCATGGAGAGGGCAGCAGTATCGATTACCAAGCCTATCACTCCAAAATCAGAGGTTGGAACCCAACCTTCAAATTCTTATTTACCTGTATCGCCCTTATCTTATGTATTGGATTGGACAACCCTTACGTTTCGGTCACAACGATTGTTGCCATGGGGTTTGTCAGTATTGTCTTGGGTGGTGTTTCGTTTCACGACTACTTATCCACGATGATGCTGCCCATTACATTTATTTTGTTGGGGACGTTGATGATCGGCATCGACTTCTCCTTAACGCCCAAAGGCGAATACAATTTTCATTTTGGATTTTTCTATATCATTACATCGAAAAGCAGACTCCTGCACATGGGAGCCATCATTTTAAAAGTGTTCGGTGCCATCTCTACGATGATCACCTTAACCTTGTCGACTCCGGCAACGGAAATTGTGGGGGTACTCAGAAAACTCAAAGTTCCAAAACTGATCATCGAACTCATGAATATGATTTACCGCTACATCTTTGTGATGATGGATACCTATCGTCAGATGAAGGAATCTGCAGAATCGCGTTTGGGATTTGTCGACTACAAAACCTCTCTCCATACTTTTGCAGGCATAGCCAGCAACATTTTTGTGGTGACTTTAAAGCGCTCCGGTGATTATTACAACGCTTTAGAATCGAGATGCTATGAGGGAGAACTTCTTTTCTTAGAAGAGGAAAAGCCGATTAAAGCGGTTCAAGCCGGCTTTGCTGTTTTATATGTAGTGGTGGTGTTGGCTCTTTGGTGGGCGACATAGAGGTAGACGATGGAAACAATTATTAAAATAAAAAACTTAACTTACGACTACAATCAGAGAAAACACGCTTTAAGAGGTATCAATCTCAATATTTATAAAGGGCAAAAACTAGCGGTCATCGGCTCCAACGGAGCGGGGAAGTCCACCTTTTTTTTAAACATCAACGGGGTTTTAAAATCCGATTGTGGCGAGATTTACTATCGAGATGAATTGATCACGAGAAGAAAACTCAACCAATTGCGCAAAAACGTCGGAATTGTCTTTCAAGATGCCGACCAGCAGATCATTGCATCCACCGTGATGCAAGAGGTCAGTTTCGGGCCGATGAATTTAAAATTACCGCGGGAAGAGGTCATCCAACGGGTGGAACAAGCCTTGGCCTATATGAATATCTCCGAATATAAAGATCGACCGCCCCATTATTTGAGCGGTGGCGAAAAAAAACGGGTTTCCATTGCGGACATCATCGCCATGAAATCGGAAGTTATTATTTTTGATGAGCCGACAGCAGGGTTAGACCCTTATAATACAGATATGTTGGAAGAAGTCCTAGTCAAGCTGGGGCATGAAGGAAAAACTTTGTTGATTTCCACCCACGATATGAACTTTGTCTATCGATGGGCGGACAGAGCCATTGTATTCTGCAATGGACAGATTATAGCCGATGGAACGCCCTTAGAGGTGTTTCGCAACGAGGAGGTGTTGAAAAGAGCAAGCTTAAAACGACCAACCCTATTGGATGTTTACGACATGTTGATTGAGAAGAAAAAACTGTGCCAGAGCGATGTTTATCCTAAAACGACGGAAGAGCTCTATGCCCTTCTTTAGTTTGATGTGAGGAGGAAAGATGAAGTATTTAAAATATAATAAGAAATTGATAGCCTTTATGGCCTTTGTTGTAACCATGGCCATCACTCCCGTAGCAGGAGCGATGCACATTATGGAAGGGTATTTGCCCTTATCCCATAGTGTTGCGTGGTTTGTTGTATGTATTCCCTTTTTAGTAATGGGCTACCGCTCCATTAAAGGTAAAGTCGATGAGAATCGTCGCAATATTTCTATGATTGCTATTGCCGGTGCCTTTGTTTTTGTATTATCTTCTTTAAAAATACCGTCGGTGACGGGAAGTTGTTCCCATATGACGGGAACCGGTTTAGGCGCAATCTTGTTCGGACCGGCTGCAATGTCCATATTGGGAATCATCGTGTTGATTTTTCAAGCGATTTTATTGGCCCATGGTGGCTTGACAACTCTAGGTGCCAATACCTTTTCAATGGGAATTGCAGGCCCCTTTGTTGCTTATGCTGTTTACAAAGCATTATCAAAGAGCAATAAAAAAGTAGCGGTCTTTTTAGCGGCTTTTATCGGTGACCTGTTTACCTATATCGTCACATCGTTACAATTGGCTATTGCCCACCCTGCATCGAGCGGTGGCTTCGCAACTTCCGCTGTAAAATTTTTAGGCATTTTTGCACCGACGCAAGTACCCTTAGCGATCATTGAAGGTATTTTAACCGTCTTAATTTTTGTCGCCTTGGAAACCTATGCAGAGGCAGAGATGAAGAGCTTAGGCTTTGCCTCGGGAGGGATGAAGTAATGAAAAAATCAACGGTCATCATTTTATTGGTTTTAATTTTGTTAATTGCCATTGTTCCGCTCTTCGCATTGAAAGACGCAGAATTTGGTGGCGCTGACGATGCAGCCAGCGATGCAGTCTCCGAAGTACGGGGAGAAGAGTACGAGCCCTGGTATACGCCTGTAGCGGAAACCATTCTTGGCGATGAGATTCCCGGCGAAGTCGAAAGTCTGATTTTCTGTGTTCAGACCGGTATCGGTGTCGGGATCATTGCTTATTTTATGGGTCGTTTTGTTGAGCGCAAAAAACACTCAGAAAAATAAGTAACTCTAATTAAACAGTAGCACTCAATCCATGTTAAAAGCTGCCCGACCTTCGGGTGGCTTTTTTTAGTTTAAAAACAAAAAAACGAATCAAATAAGAACAAGGGGTGGCAAGCTTTAAACCCGGCCTTTAAACGCAATATAAAAAATGATATGATACGATTAGAAATATTCAAACCTTTTAAAGTTGGAAAGGGTGTTTATGAAGATACAGAAAAAATGGATTCTAAGTATTGTGTTGTTGGTTGTACTGATCGCTATATTGATACCCCTGCTCCGCGATTGGTACGTCAATCGCTTGATGGTCAATGCGATGACCAGTTATCAGCGTCGCGTCAGGCGAATTGATGAGGGCACGAAATGGGATATCCTGAATCAAGCGCATTTATTCAATGTCGATGTGATGCAAAGAGGATACCCTGTTTACGATCCCTTCGATTTTGCAAAGCGTACGCCCTTCGAGCAGATAGATACGATGCGCTACCCCGAGGCTTACAGTCCGAATAGAATACTCGGTTCCTTACATATTCCAAAATTAAAACTAAAGGTGCCGATCATCAACGGTATGGACGCCCAAGCCCTATGGGACGGTGTGGGTTACGTGCGAGGATCCTCACTTCCGGTGGGCGGTTACGATACCCACACGGTGATCGCAGGCAATCGAGGACCGGGTACATCGGAGCTGTTTCAATTTTTGGAATTGTTAAAACCCGGAGACTATTTTTTTATCGATACCATGGGCATCGATATGGCTTACCAAGTGGAATCCGTGCGCATTGTGCAACCGGATACCTCGACGTATTTTTCAGTGCAACCGGGATTGGATCTGGCGACGTTAATGACGCCGCATCCCTATTTAATCAACCAAAATCGCCTACTGGTAACCGGGCATAGGGTTCCCTACGAGAGAGAATTGGAATACACGATACCGGTCTTTTCCTATAAAGCCGAAGAGTTTGTCGCATATGTCGGCGTATTTATCATAGGGATTCTCGGTTTGACGGTTTTATTTAAAACTCAGCTTGGAAACAAAATCAGAGGTATTTTTAAAAGGCGCTCTATTTCCAAAGGAGATCCCAAGGAGGACTCTTGAAGATGACCTGTTTTGAAAAGCCTAAGATAAAAGCGCTATAATCAGGTTGAACCATGGGTTTAGATTTTAAAGAACATCCAACCCATAGGGCACTTGGCAATACAGGGCTGAGGTTCATAGGTTTAAATTCAAATGTGTAGACCTATGCGTAAGAATGAAGAATAGCGAACGTTGGCGGTGTTGCCGGTGGTGCATCCATAGCAGCATATGTCGGAAGATTGCGGAACCCCAAGAGGCAAAATCTATAAAAGATCATCTATCTCTTCCAATGGCGCTCTCCCTTGCATTTCAGAAAGATGTTTGTCAACCATCAGAATTTATTTTGATGGTCTCCCGTAGTTTAAACATGACCATATGGGAACGGAGACCATGGCGGCAGGAGTTGTAGCAAACCACTCCAAGAAATGGGATACCGATGTGCACAAAAGAGATGGTCGAACTTGGCAGATACAATTTAAGTAAAACAAAGCGAGTTTAAACCGCTATTTAGATCGTTGCAGGAAAAAACCAGCCGTGCAACATCTGCAGTAGCGGTTTTATTCGTGAGAGATGAACACAAAGGATAAAAAAATGCTCAAATACGATTATATTACTATTGGCGGTGGCAGCGGCGGTTTGGCTTCTGCCAATCGCGCGGCGGAACGCGGTGCGAAAGCACTGATCATCGAAAAAGATCAACTGGGTGGCACCTGTGTCAACCGAGGGTGCGTATCAAAAAAAATAATGTGGTACGGCGCTCAGATTGCAGAAGCTTACCGAACCTATGGTCCGGATTACGGCTTTACCTCGGACAATACGTGGTTTCAATATAAAAAATTGATTCAAAGTAGGGATGCTTACATCCATCGGGTGCATCAAGCCTATCGCAAAGGGTTTGAGACCAGAGGTACGGAAATGATAACCGGTAAAGCTCGCTTCGTTGAGCCCCACGTTTTGGAAGTGGAGGGCAAAAAATACACAGCGGAGCATATTACCATCGCCACCGGCGGCAGACCGGAAATCCCCAATTTCGAAGGAGCCGGTTTAGCGGATACCACCGATACCTTTTTTAAATGGAAAGAATTGCCAAAGTCCGTCATTGTTTTGGGCGGTGGTTACATAGCCGTGGAAATAGCCATGTTGCTTAAAGCCTTGGGGGTGGAGACTCATTTTTGTGTGCGTCGTCACGCACCTCTTAGAAGTTTCGAACCTTTTATCATCGAGGGCTTGCTCCATGAAATTGAAAAGCTTGGCATTCATTTTCATCCTCATCACGTTCCCGATAAAATTGAAAAACGCTACGACGGCACCTATCGGGTGGGGTTTGAAAACGGAGAAAACCTAATCGCGGAGAAAGTCATTCTCGCAGTGGGGCGAAAGCCCAACACCGAAGATATCGGTTTAGAAACCATCGGCGTTGCCTGCGACGACAAGGGCTATGTGGTGGTAGACGACCATTACCGCACCTCTGTTTCCGGTGTTTATGCCATCGGCGACATCATTCCTTCCGTTGAGTTGACACCGGTGGCGGTGGCTTCGGGCCGGCGTTTAGCGGATTATCTCTTTAACGACCAACCCTTGACCCCCATCGATCAAGAGAAAGTGGCCACGGTGGTGTTCAGTCATCCGCCCATCGGCGCGGTGGGTTTAACCTCTGAACAAGCCATAGAGCGTTTTGGAAAAGACAAGGTCCGAATTTACCGATCTACCTTCGGAAGCATGTATACTGCCACCACCCAGCATCGGGTAGAAACGCGAATGCTATTGGTTTGCGTCGGAGAGAAGGAACAGGTCGTCGGCATTCACGCTATCGGCGACGGCGTAGACGAAATGATGCAGGGCTTTTCGGTTGCCCTGAACCTTGGAGCGACCAAAAAAGACTTGGACAACACCATTGCCATTCATCCCACCGGGGCGGAAGAGCTGGTCACCATGCGATAGGGTTTACAATGGACAACATGAAACCGATAGGATGTGCTATCTTATAGCGATTTCAAGGCATATGGTAGTAACAACACAAGGTTTTCTGTTATTTTTCTTAAATAGTGGCGATGGAAGAGGATAACATTCTGAGAGCCACGATTTATAAAACAGGCTAAAAACGGTGGTTTTCACCGTTGGGACAGCGTGACGGTGGATACATCTTTAATCAAAATGTAAAAAGTAAAAAAAAACTTGTAGATTTGAGTTTCATGGAACATAATAAAAAAGTGGTTTGACCATTGAAGACACGAGAACCGAGACTTTGCAATTGGATGAGCATCGCCGGTTTCTCTTTTCTCAGCTAGAATAACTTGCGCTGGGAATGAATAAAAAGAAGTTACGGCAGAACAAAAAAAGATTTGTTCAAAAATTCATTGAGAGTCATAGCTCAAAATAGAAAGATAGCAACACCTACGGAGGTAAAGCGATGGAGTTAGTAGTATTAGAAAACGGAAGAGAAGTATCCCGCTATGCGGCAAGAATCGTAGCGCAACAATTGTTAATCAACCCCAAAACTGTTTTGGGGCTGGCAACCGGTTCGACACCGGAGGGCATGTACAGCAAATTGGTTCGAATTTTTAATGAAGACTTGATTACCTTCGAAGAAGCCACTTCATTTAACTTAGATGAATACGTGGGTCTTCCAAAGGATCACCCCCAAAGTTATTTTCGTTTTATGAAAGAAAACCTGCTGGATCACGTTAACTTTAAAGAAGGTGCCAACCATATGCCCAACGGTTTGGCGGAAAATCTTGAAGAAGAATGCGTCAACTACGAAAAGATGATTACTTCCCACGGTGGTATCGACTTGCAAGTTTTAGGTATCGGCCGAAATGCCCACATCGGCTTTAACGAACCGGGTACAGAATTTGTTGCGGAAACACATGTCGTGGACTTAACAGAAAGCACCTTAGATGCCAACGCACGGTTTTTTACTTCCATCGAAGAAGTACCTAAAAAAGCCATCAGCATGGGTATAAAAACCATCATGCAAGCACGAAAAATTTTGTTGTTGGTCATCGGCGGCAGTAAGGCAGATGCCTTGGTTAAAACCTTGGAAGGTACCATTACCATTGATTATCCGTCTTCTGTTTTAAAATTACATCCACAATTAACGGTTGTTGCCGATAAGGCAGCCGCAGCTAAATTAAAGAAAATCAAATAAAGTTGATCGATGAAAAACTTTAAAAATATCATTATTGGAGGAGGAGCCGCAGGGCTCCTCGCTGCAATTTTCATTAAAAAATCGGGACAGCCGGTGGTGGTGTTGGAGCGTAATGCCAGAGTTGGTAAGAAAATTCTGGCGACGGGAAACGGTCGCTGCAACTACACCAATGTCGGAGCCACGCGGGAAGATTACTACAGTGACAACCCCGATTTTGTGGAGCAGGTACTTCAACAATTCTCACCACAAGAGGTGATTTCTTTTTTTGAAGACTTGGGTATTGCACACAAAGTGGAGGAAGAAGGAAAGGTCTTTCCCATGTCCGATCAGGCGTCTTCGGTCTTGGATGTTCTGCGCTATGAATTGGACGAAGAGAACGTGCTGTGCAACGCCTTTGTCAAAGAGATTGGTCGGACCGAGGGCGGCTATCGCCTGGAGCTTGAAGACGGTCGCCAACTCTTTGGTAAGACTGTACTCATAGCCACCGGCGGTAAGGCAATGCCCTCCACCGGATCCGACGGCAACGGCTACCGTTTGGCAGAACAATTGGGTCATCGCATTACTCCTTTACGCCCCTCTTTGGTACAGTTGATGTTGGCCGCAGACGGATTACAGGCCATCAGCGGGGTTAAATTTAAAGGTGTGGCGACCTTAATGTGCGATGGCAAAACCATTCAAAGGGAAAGCGGCGATGTGTTGTTTGCCAATTACGGGGTATCGGGACCGCCGATTTTACAACTTTCCGCTGTAGCCGGTGCATTGATTGGAAAAAATAAACAACCATCGGTGAGTCTGAACCTGTTACCGGAATTTGAGGATTCTGCACTGCTCAGCCATTTATATGCACGCTTTCACGGTAGGCCGGATAAACCCCTTGCCTTTGCCTTGATTGGACTGATCAACAAACGGTTGATTCCCAGAGTGATTCGCGCAGCGGGCATTGCCAGTGGTCAAATTTTAGCCGGCAGCCTTTCCAACCGAGAGATGAAGGCCTTGGCGGATATCATGCAAAATTGGACTTTTCCAATCAGAGGAACGAAAAGTTGGCCTTCGGCGCAAGTGACCGCCGGCGGTGTCGATACCGCGGAGATCCATCCGACGATGGCTTCTACCAAGCACCCTGGCCTTTATTTTGCCGGGGAAGTGGTGGATGTAGACGGACGTTGTGGCGGCTACAATTTGCATTGGGCATGGGTTTCAGCCGCGGTGGCAGCAGAAAATATGGTGTCAAGATGATACGAATCAGGGATATTCGCTGTTCTGTTAAAAAAGTCGAAAATAAAGAAGCGGAAATGAGGGTTTTAAAAACGGCAGTGGCTCAAAAGCTCAGAGCGAACCCGCAACAAATCCTCGATCTCAAGATTTACAAAAAAGCTTTGGATGCACGGCGAAAAGCGGATTTGCTTTATACCTACACTCTGGATGTTCAAGTGCAAAGCGACCGGGTTGAAAGACGCGCCTTAAAAATGAAAGGCGTCCAAAAAATAGATTTGGTTTCCCAAAAACAAAGACCCGTCGGGAGCCAATCCGTCAAAGAGCGGCCGGTGGTGGTTGGTTTGGGCCCTTCGGGTTGTTTTGCTGCTTTGGTATTGGCCGAAGCCGGTTACCGCCCCTTGGTTTTAGAGCGGGGTGCGGCGGTCCAAGAGAGAGTCGAGGATATTCGAGACTTTTGGCAAGGGGGGTCTTTAAAAGAAAACTCCAACGTTCAATTTGGAGAGGGGGGAGCCGGGACATTTTCCGATGGGAAATTGACCACCCGCATTTCCGACCCCCATTGCCTTAAAGTTTTGGAAAGCTATGTGCAGGCCGGAGCCCCGGAAGAAATCCTGTATCTGAATAAACCCCACATCGGCAGCGATCTTTTGCGCAAGGTCGTCAAAAATTTAAGAGAAAAAATCATCGATCTCGGGGGCGAGGTGCGTTTTAACGCGCAGGTCCAAGATCTTAAAATCGACAAAGGGCACCTGACGGCGATTCAAGTCAACGACACTTGGATCGCCACCCAATCGGTGCTATTGGGGATCGGCCACTCCGCAAGGGATACCTTTAAGATGTTGTACGACAAAGGCCTTGCCATGGAAGCCAAACCCTTTGCCATCGGCCTTCGCATCGAACACCCTCAGGAGATGATCGATCGCTCCCAATACGGTGAATTTGCCGGAAAATACGGCTTAGGGGCAGCGGATTATCGGCTGGTTTATCACGGAGACAACGGCCGCACCGCTTATAGTTTTTGTATGTGCCCCGGCGGCCAAGTTGTTGCGGCAACATCGGAGCGAGGCTATGTCGTGACCAACGGTATGAGCCTTCATGCCAGAAGGGATCGCAACGCCAATGCCGCACTCTTGGTGGGCGTTACCCCGAAGGACTTTGGATCCGATCTCCCCTAGGCCGGTGTCGACTTTCAAAGAAAGTGGGAAAAAGCCGCTTATGAATGGGGTGGTGGCAATTATTGTGCACCGGTTCAACGGGTTGAGGATTTTTTGGCCGGGCGCCCCAGTCGCGAATTGGGTTCGGTGATGTCCTCATATTTGCCCGGCGTTACGCCTTCGGACTTAAGCCGTTGTCTGCCCGGTTATGTCGTCGAAACCTTGCGGAAGGCATTGCCGTATTTCGAAAATAAAATTCAAGGTTTTGCCATGGGAGACGCTCTCTTGACCGGCGTGGAAACCAGAAGCTCCTCCCCGGTGAGGCTTTTGAGAAATGCTGACGGTCAGTCGAATATCAAAGGTCTGTACCCCATGGGCGAAGGCGCCGGTTATGCCGGTGGCATTATGTCTTCGGCGGTAGACGGCATGCGCATGGCCGAAGGGTGGATGGCGGCGGGATCGTAAGAATTAAATCGACGTATTAAAAAATGCCTACACCGTGGGACAATTCGTCCTTCGGTGTAGGCATTATTTTGTTTATAGATCGCAGTGATCCGCCGGTTTTATTTCCGGAAGATCGATTATTGAGCGAATTTGACTCTTAAAGAAATGTCTTCTGAGGGCTTTGCATCCGGATGAGAGCCGATGCCGCCAAAGGGCATTTGTGCATTTAATATCCAGGATTCCGGTACGTCAAACATTTTTTTGACCATGTCGTCGATAACCGGATTGTAGTGTTGCAAGGATGCGCCGATATCCAATTCCTTTAAACCGGACCAGATGGTCAATTGCAACATGCCCACACTTTGGTTGGCCCATTTCGGAAAATTGTCGGCGTAAAGAGGAAATTGTTCCTGAACACCTTTAACAACATCATTATCATAGAAATAAAGGATGGTGCCATAGCCGTTCCTAAAAGATTCGATTTTTTCTCTCGGAACTTTTCCTTCAAAGACCTTGTCGATATTGTCCCAAAGTTCGTCCTGTTTAGCTCCGGTGACGACTACCAATCGGGAACTTTTCATATTAAAGGCATCCGGAACCAATTCCGTTGCTTCTTTGATGAGATCAAAAACTTTTTCTTCCTGAACGGGAATATCTTTGTGAATATCGTAGTGGCTTCTTCTGTTTTTTAATGATTCTAAAATTTTCATAGCTTTCTCCTTTATTTATAATTTAAATGATAGATTGTTCTTAATCATATTCTACTTGATCTTTTAGAAAAGTACCTTGTTGCAATTCTCTAAAAGCGAGATCTAATTCTTCTTTGGTATTCATCACGATGGGTCCGCCCCATACAACCGGCTCTTCCAGTTTATCGCTGGCAATGTATAGGATTTGAATGGGTTCATCTAAAGCCGCCAATTCCAAGACATCGCCCTCGGATAATTTAACAGCAGTTTTTTCGGCTACTTTTTCGCCGGCTACCTGTGCATCACCCAATAAGAGGAAAACCATGACCGATTTGTCTCGAGGGGTATCGATGGTTAAAGCTTTGTGAGGCTCTAAATGGATATGGTAATAGTCCAAGGGGAGGTACTTGCCTTGAAAGCCTTTATGGTCTTTGTATTGACCGCTGATCAAGCGTAGGATACCACCGTCTATGGCAATTTCTTCGATATCGTCTTTTTTAATGCTGTGGTATTCCGGTGGTGCCATTTTGTCTTTTTTGGGCATGTTCAACCATAATTGTACACCCAGCATTCTTTCCGAAGCCGGTAATGTTTCCTCATGCTTAATGCCGGAGCCGGCTGTCATCCACTGTACTTCGCCGTCGGTAATGGCGTCGGAATGACCTAAGCTGTCTCTGTGAACCATATTCCCACGGGATATCAGCGATACCGTTTCAATGCCTCGATGAGGGTGGAGGGGAAAGCCTGCGGTGTAATCATCCGGGTTGGTGCTGTCAAAGGAGTCCAACATCAGGATGGGATCGTAGGTACCCACCGTATCTCTGCCCAATACCCGTACCAATTTGACGCCTGCGCCGTCTTGGGTATTAAAACCCGTTACTTTATCTGTGATCCGTCGTTTCATTTGTGTTCCTCCGTGCTTTTAAAATTAATTGGATCATTGTTCTTTGTTCTTCCTCGCTCCATGCGGAAAGCTCAGAAACAATTAACGCTTCATTTTCAGGGTAAACCTGATCCATTAAGGCTCGCCCCTTATCCGTTATGCTTAAGATGAATTTTCTTTTGTCCTTGATGTCTCTCGTTTTAGTAATCAATTCTTCTCGCAATAAATTTCTAACGATAACGGGTATGGTGCCGCCGGTACTTAAAATTTTTTCCTGAACGCTACCGATGCTCAAGTCACCTCTGTGGTACAAGACTTCGAGAACGGCAAATTGCGGTGTTGTCAGACCGTATTTTTGGTGCACCTTACCGGTAACGCGGTTGATATGATTTAAGATCCGGCTCATGCCTATAAATATTTTTAATTCTTTCATAGTGCTGTGCCCTTTCTTTAACTTAAATTCATGATATCACTAACTAGCTACAATTACAACTAGTTAGTGATAGATTAAGAGGCGTTTAAGATGACACCGGTGTGCCTATGGGTCAATAAGGGGTTAAAACTGACAAGAGCCTATATGGTAAGAGGGGGGAATGACCGTTGGGAAAATAAATAAAACCGGGACTTTGCACCAATCATTTTGGCATCGTCCCGATTTCAATGTTAAGAAGTCTTATATTTTTTTAGCAGGAAAATGTAATTTTACCGTTGTTCCTTTGCCGTAAGCACTGGATAATTCAATTTTTCCCTTATGTAGGTTCATGCCGTTTTTGACGATGGCCAAACCCAAGCCGCTACCCCGTACCTTATCGGAACGGGAGGCATCGATGCGATAAAAACGTTCAAACACGCGGTCCTGTAGGTGAATGGGAATGCCGATGCCGTCGTCCTCAATGGTTACCACGGGGTGGTCTCCGTCTTGGATATAGACTGCCACTTTTCCGCCATTGGTGTTGTATTTAATAGCATTTTCGATGACATTCACGAAGATTTCCTTAACGATCGTCGGATAACCGGTGATCTGAGCATTGTCCCCATCCAACGAAAGGGTGATGTCCTTCTCTTCCGCAACGTTCTCCATTTCGTCTATCACTTCGCGGCCAATCCGCATCAAGTCCACATCTTCCGATTGAGAAGCCGGTGCCCCTTCGTCGATTCTCGACAAATTGATGAGATCTTCGATGAGGTGAATCATGCGTTGGGCTTGTTGATGCAGGTTATCGTAAAAACGTAGGACATCTTCCGGTTGAACCATATTGTTTTTCAATAATTCCGCAGCACCTAAAATGCCGGTTAAAGGTGTCTTTAACTCGTGGGAAACATTGGCCGTAAATTCTCTTCTCAAGTTTTCGCGGTCTGCTTTTTCGCTGATGTCCACCAGCAAGACCACTGCGCCGAGCAGCTTCTGATTAAAATAAACAGGACTTGAAAACATTTGAAAAACACGAGTGCCGAAACTGAAGGTTGCATTGTAATTTTCTCCGCTTAAAGCCGTTTCGATACCCAACCTAAAGCTCGGATCTCTGTTGATGATGAGGGCCGGTTCGCCGTCAACGGGAAAATCGATATCCAACAGTTTTAACAATGCCGGATTATAGGATAAAACGCGACTTTGATGGTCGATCATTAAAAAACCTTCGGACATATTTTCAGTCATCATGTCCATTCTGATTTTTTGCTCTTCCAATAAATCCATTTGGTCTTTTAATTCTTTTTTCTGTTGGGTCAGACGTCTGATAATCGGCACAAACTCTTCGTAGGTCTTCGTCTTTTCCGGACGATCCAAATCCATTTGATTGATGGGAGACACAATGTCGTCGGAGATTTTGTAGGCGATATACGCCGCCAAAGCCAACTCCCCAACTAAAATCAGTAACATGGGGCTGGATAGAGAGAGCATTAAGGTAAGAAGAGATGCTCTGGTACGGGCTATCCTTAAAACCTGGCCATCATTCAATTTGGTCGCATAGTAAAAGGTTTTTTCCGAAAGAGTTGAGGAATAACGCTCGGATTGACCTTCGCCTTTTTCCAGAGCTTCCATGATTTCTTCCCGATCCTTGTGGTTTTCCATTGTTTCCGCCTTGGCGTAGGAGTCGTAAAGCACTTCTCCGTTGTTGGCGACGATCGAGATTCTATTTTCACTCAAAGGTATTTTTTTTAAATACTCGACGCCTTGCATTTCGATACCGGGCGCCAAATAAGTCGCTTCGGATTGAAGGCGTCCGATGGAGTCCTTTTCGACGTATTGATAGAGAATCATAAAAATTAAGCCATAGCACAATAAAAACAAACTGACGACGATGGTTAACATCGATCTAAAAATTCTTTTTCTCATCGTTTTACCCCCTTATCAAGGGTTGAAGTGCTGCCGGACCATGGTGTGCAGCTTCAAGACGCACCTTGGTGTTGCTCATACTTGTGCTCCAATCCGGTAGCCGACACCGCGAACCGTTTCAATATAAGCTCCGGCATCGCCCAGTTTTTGCCTTAACGTTCTGATGTGGACGTCGACCGTTCGGCTTTCGCCGTCAAAGTCGTATCCCCAAATGCGGTTGAGCAATTGATCTCTATTAAAAACCTGACCTTTATTTTCTAAAAGGAGTTCCAACAAATTAAATTCCTTAAAGGTCAAATGGATTCTTTCGTCATTGACGGTGACGATATGTTGTCCAAGATATAAAATGAGATCGCCGTGTACAATGGTTTCAGGGCGCGTGTTGATCCGGTTACGACGCAGCAGAGCGCGAACCCTTGCCATCATTTCCATCATGCCGAAGGGTTTGGCGAGATAATC
Organism: Eubacteriaceae bacterium; assembly: GCA_012522805.1. Classification (GTDB taxonomy): domain Bacteria; phylum Bacillota; class Clostridia; order Eubacteriales; family Eubacteriaceae; genus JAAYJS01. The sequence continues at coordinate 84,003 of JAAYJS010000018.1, forward strand.
GTCGGCGCCTAAGTCCAAAGCGGATACTTTATCATATTCCGAACCCTTGGCGGTGAGCATCATCACCGGAATATTGGCTGTTTGAACATCTTCTCTTAAAAGGGAAAGGATGGCGATGCCGTCTTGTTCCGGGAGCATGATATCTAGGAGAATGAGGTCCGGCAATTCCTTTTCCATTGCTTTCCAAAAGGCGTCGGGGTGGTCAAACCCCTCCGCTTCGTATTCACCTTGCTTCAATGTATACAGTACCAATTCTCTGATACTGCTATCATCTTCCAATAAATAAATCATGGCTTAGTACCCACCATTTAATGCAAAGAGAACCCATTGCGCGATATTGACAGCGTGGTCTCCTATTCTTTCCAAGTATTTGGCTATCATCAACAATTGAATGCTGATTTCTTCGTGGTCGCTTTCGGTTTTTAATGTGTGAACCAGTTCATTTTTTACTTTTATAAAAAGGTCGTCTACTAAATCGTCGGATTCAATGACTTGATTCGCCAACACTTCATCTTGACGAACATAAGAATCCACAGAGCGAACGACCATGGCGGAGGTTTTTTCTGCCATTTCTCCGATTGTAAAACGCGCAGGGTGTTCCTCGATACTGCTGTCGATTTCTTGAACGATCTCAGCGATATCCGCAGCTTGTGTGCCGATGCGTTTCATATCTCCGATCATTTTAAAAGCCGCGGAGATGATGCGCAGATCCTTGGCGACAGGTTGCTCTCTAACAAAAAGCTTTAAAGCTAAACTTTCAATGTCTTTTTCCAAGTGGTTGATTTCTTCATAAAATTGTCTCACTTGTACCAACTCTTCTCGGCAATTATCAACCAGGCATTTGGTGACGGTTGTAATAGCATCCTCGCAAAGAGCGCCCATTGTAATTAAATCTACATTTAAAATGTTTAATTGTTTTGTTAATTGCTTACGCATATCATCCAAACCTTCCTGTAATATAATCTTCCGTTCTTTGATCTTTCGGAGAAGAGAAGATTTCTTCGGTTTCGCCGAATTCTACCATTTCACCTAAGAGAAAGAATGCCGTATCATCGGATATACGTGCTGCTTGCTGCATGTTGTGGGTGACGATAACAATAGTATAATTCTTTTTTAATTCCAGAGCAAGTTCCTCTATTTTTCCGGTTGATATCGGGTCCAAGGCCGATGTCGGCTCGTCCATCAATAAGACTTCCGGCTCCACGGCCAAAGCTCTGGCAATGCACAATCTTTGTTGCTGACCGCCGGACATACCCAAAGCGTTTTTATGTAAACGGTCTTTGACTTCATCCCAAATAGCAGCGGATCTCAATGATTTTTCTACAATGACATCCAACTCTCCTCTGTTACGAATGCCATGGGTGCGTGGACCGTAGGCGATGTTGTCGTAAATGCTCATGGGGAAGGGATTGGGATTTTGAAAGACCATGCCGACATTTTTGCGTAATTTTGTAACATCGTATTGATCGTAGATATCCTGACCGTCTAAATAGACGTGGCCCTCTATTCTGACGGAGTCAATTAAGTCATTCATACGATTAAGGGTTTTTAATAAAGTTGATTTGCCACAGCCGGAGGGTCCGATCAAAGCGGCAATACGGTTTTTTTCGATATCTAAATTGATTTGTTTCAGAGCTTGAAACGCACCGTAATAGAGATCTAAATTTTTTACAAGTATTTTATTCATCTGTAGTCCTTTTGTCCTTTTTTAAACCACTTGCAATCAAGGAAGAAGCGGCATTCAATATCAATACAAAAATCAATAAAACAACCGCCGTGGCGTAGGCTTGATCGACATACAACCCTTCAGATAGCAAAGCGTACATATGTACAGCCAAGGTTCTTCCCGAAGAAAAGGGAGAGGTGGGAATGCCGGCGACGGTTCCCGCTGTGTAAATTAAAGCTGCAGTTTCTCCGACAATGCGGCCAATGCCCAGTATGGTACCGGCTAAAATACCCGGTACAGCAGAAGGCAAGACGACTTTTGTAATGGTCCGCAACTTCCCGGCACCTAAGGCGTAACTCCCCTCCCTGTACGAACGGGGAACGGATTTAAGTGCTTCTTCCGTCGTTCGCATAATTAAAGGAAGAATCATAATGGCCAAGGTAAAGGAACCGGATAAAATGGATTGCTGCCATTTGAGAGCGATGACGAAAAACAAATAACCGAACAAACCGTAAACGATGGAGGGAATGCCCGATAAGGTTTCTGTGGTTAAACGGACAACCTGAACCAGTTTTGAGCCGGGCTTAGCGTATTCTATGAGATAAATAGCAGCACCGACACCGGTGGGAACAGCCAGCAACAAGGCAATTAAAGCAACGAACAAGGTGTTGATGATGGCCGGTGTCATCGAAAGGTTTTCCGTCGTAAATTGCAAAGCGAAAATTTCCGGTTTAATAAAAGTGACACCGCGTAGGAGTACATAGCCGATAATGGACAGCAAAATGCCCATGGTCAACAACATCGCCAATTTAACTAAAATATTTAGAAAAAAGGAAACGGGTTGTTTAAAAACCGACGGTGGTGGGAAATGATCTTCCAATAAGGTTTTGGTATGGTTCATGAACGGGCCTCCTGATTAAGAAGGGAAAACAACAGGTTGATGATCAAAATAAAGATAAAAAGCACCATACCCGTGGCAATCAGCGCCTCTCTATGCAAATCCGTTGCATAACCCATCTCCAATACGATGTTGGCGGTCAGGGTACGAACCCCCTTAAACAAGCCTCTAGGCAGAATGGGTTGGTTGCCGGCAACCATGATGACCGCCATGGTTTCGCCAATCGCTCGACCGACACCTAAAATAATACCTGCAACGATACCCGAGCGTGCCGCCGGTACTAAAACGCTGAAAACAGCGCGTTCGTGGGTAGCCCCTAGGGCAAGGGCTCCATGATAGTAGGAGTCCGGTACGCTTTTGAGAGAGGTTTCCGCAACATTGATGATGGTTGGTAAAATCATAATACCGAGCAATAAAGATGCCGTTAAGATACTTTTTCCGGCACCGATGCGTTGTAAAATTGGCACCAAAACGACCAAGCCGAAAAACCCGTATACGATGGAGGGAATACCGGCCAACAACTCGACACCGGGTTTTAAAACGGTATGGAGTTTAGGTGGACAGAAATACGCCAGATAAATAGCGGTTAATAGCCCTAAAGGCACCCCGACAATGATCGAACCGATGGTGACATAGATGGATGCAACGATCATCGGTAAAATACCGAAGACGTTGTTTAGGGGTTTCCACGAGGTGCCCAATAAAAACTTTAAGGGACCTATTTTAGCCACGGTGGGAATCCCCTTGGCAAATAGGAACAAACAAATTAAAAAAACGGATAAAATCGAAGCGCTGGCTGCAAGTGTAAATATGATTTGAAAAGTGCGCTCTTTAAAATTATTCATAATCTATCGTCTCCAATTGTCATTGCGAATGACGAGAACTCATTTAAATAAAACAAAATTAATTTGATTTTTTAGCACAATAGGATTGATTTGATATCTAAAATAGATACGAGAAAATAAGAGAGGCTGTCCAGCCTCTCTTATTTTATAAACAATCGTTTTATTTTACCAGCTGGTTTTCTCACCGGTGAAAATGGCTTTGACATCATCGGAAGATAAATCTTCAATACTGTTGTCGTTGTTGACGATCACTGCAATACCGTCCATAGCGATGACAGTGGGTTCCAAGCCTTCGCTTAGCTCCGTGTCTTTTAAATCTCTGGAAGCCATTCCGATGTCTGCAATACCTTCCATAACGGAAGTCATACCGGTTGTGGAATCGTTTTGTTGCAATTGAATGTCCGCATTGGCATTGAAACCTTTGTAGGCTTCGATCAATTTTTCCATTAATGGAGATATAGAAGAAGAACCTGCAATGACTAATTTTCCTTCCGGATTTTTAGCTTCGTATGCACCCTTGTTTTCTTTAGATACATAACCGTTGTCTACGGCAATTTTTTGTCCCTCTTCACTCATCATGAATGCAATAAAGTCTTCAGCTAAAGGAGAGACATCGCCTTTGGTTGCAATGTGGAATGGACGAGCAATTTTGTAAGTGCCGTTGTTGATGTTTTCTTTCGTCGCTTCGACGCCGTCAATTTTAACCGCTTTAACGGTATCGTTTAAAGAACCTAGAGAGATATAACCGATCGCATCTGGGTTGCCAGCTACGGTGGTCATCATGACAGATGTTGAGTTGGAAATTTCTGCCTCGTCTGTGGTGTTGTCAACTTTTTCGCCACTGTCATTTTTCTCTTCAATGCCCATCAATTCGATGAAAGCCCCTCTGGTACCGGAGCCTTCTTCCCGGGAAATAACCGTGATGGCATTGCCCGAACTGTCTGCCGCATCCTTGTCTTGAGCGTCGCCTCCGCCACCGTTGCAACCGGCAAGGATCAGCAACACCGCCATAAAAAGAGCCATTAAACCTAATTTCTTTTTCATTTTTCTTTCCTTTCATTAATCAGAATTCTTCTTCATCATAAGTGGCTAATGTAAAATTTAAAAGTGAAGACATGTTAAAATTACGTAAAATACAGTAAAAAAAGTCGCATCTTTAATAAAAAAATGCGACTTTTAGGCGTTTGTATTGGGAAATGTGTAAAATCAAAGTTAAACAAGCCTCGATTTAGGTGTTTTTGTAGTTGATCATTTTGATGACGCCTTCAGAAATAAGAATGGCAATAAAGATCAAAGCAAATCCGAGAAATAATTTAAAATTTAATTGTTCACCATAAAAGATAATGGAAAACAAGACACCGAACACGGCTTCCAAGCTTAATATAATCGCAGCAGAGGAAGGGTCTGTATGTTTTTGGCCAACATTTTGCAGTGCCAAGGCTCCGGCGGTTGCTACCACCACTAAGTATATTAAAGGAAAGACACTTTCGGAAGGCAAGCTGGAGGGGATGGGCTCAAATATTAAAGCGGTGATCCACGACAGTACGCCTGCAACGATAAATTGTATCAATGTCAGCATGATGGGATCTTTATCCTTTGCAAATTTTGCGATCAAGACAATTTGAAAGGAATAACAAAAACCGCTGACCAAAGTCAGGGCATCGCCGTAAACCATGGTTAGATTTGCATCCAAAGAAACAAACCCGATACCCACAATACAAATAAAAGCAGCTAGAAACTGATCGTTCTTCGGTTTGGTTCGATCGAGAGCCCAATACAGAAAAGGTACGATGACGCAATAAACGGCAGTTAGAAAAGCATTTTTGCCCGGTGTCGTTCCTACAAGCCCCAGAGTTTGAATACAATAACCTAAAAATAAAAAGATTCCGATGAGGCTACCGGATATCCAATACTCTCGATTAATTTTCTTTAAACGATTAAAGAAAACGAAGGTTAAGACCATACTGCCCAAAAAGAACCGTATGCTCAGGAGTACGTTGGGCGGTAGGATATTCACAGTATTTTTAACAATAAAAAAAGAACTACCCCATATCAGAGCAGCAGTAAAAAGAGCAATTTTAGCTAAGGTTTGGCGTGTCGCTTGCTTCATCGATGCCTCCGTCATTTGATAATGACAATCAGTATAACAAAAGAGGGATGGGCTTGTAAAGAAAAGTTCACCGGCTTTTTTAACTTCACCTTTCATGCATTTTTTTGCTTTACGTGTTAAAATAAATAAAATGAGTAGGAGTGAATCAGGAACAGCATGAGCTATATCGCATTGTATAGAAAATATCGCCCCCAGACCTTCGATCAGGTTGTTGGGCAAGATACGACGGTACGTATTTTAAAAAACCAAATAGTGAACGATCGCATCGCCCATGCTTACCTGTTTACAGGCATTCGCGGAACGGGGAAAACGACCTTGGCTAAGATCTTTGCCAAGGCTATTAATTGTGAAACCACCAAAGACGGCAACCCCTGTTTAACCTGCTCCACATGCATCACCTTGGGTAAGGATAACCAATCCGATGTAATTGAAATAGACGGTGCCAGCAACAGAGGTGTCGACGAAATACGGGAAATCCGAGAAAAGGCTGTCTTTCCACCGATTTTTGGACGCTATAAAGTATATATCATTGACGAAGTCCATATGTTGACGAAAGAGGCCTTTAACGCCCTTTTAAAAATTTTAGAAGAACCACCCGGCCATATTGTCTTTATTTTTGCTACTACTGAACCCAACAAGTTACCTGTTACGATTTTGTCCCGTTGCCAACGCTTTGATGTGCGACCCATCGCTACCAAAGAGATCGCAGAACAACTGCGCTTCATTTTAAATGAAGAAAACCAAAAAATGGAAGAGGCAGCGATTGATACCTTAGCCCGTCGTGGCGAACATTCCATGCGGGATGCTCTCAGCTTGCTCGACCAAATTATCGGATTGGGCACCACCGAGGGTGCCATCACGTTAAAAGAAGTTTTGAACTTTTTAGGCATGGTAGAAGAAGACGCCATGATTCTTTTAGTCAATCAAATTTTTTCCGGAGATCTGCCGGGGTTGTCGGAGAGCATGGATACCTTTTTTGAAATGGGCGGCAACAGCAAAGGTTTGATCGACCAGATCATTGCCATGCTCAGAGAAATTTTAATTGTCAAACTCTCTAGCAAACGGGCGGTGCAGCTTTTGGAAATGGATGAAAAAACCTATTCGGACAGGCAAAAACTGGGAGTAGGGATCGAGACGCATGAGCTATACGCCATGTTGGATGTACTGATCAAGGAGAGAAGCCATTTAGAACATACGCATCTGGCCAGATTGGTATTGGAATTGGCGCTTTATAAATTATGCGAATTCAATGCCATGGGTGAAGATGCGCCGAACAGCTCTGAGGTTTCGATCGCACAACAGACAGACCTTCAAAAAAAGCAGGCAAACGCATCTCAACCGGTTGCGCCAAAGCAAAGAAAGCCCACCAAAGAAGAGCGGCCACCCATAACGGCGCCACCACCAGAGGCGATGCCATGGGATGAAGCGCCGGTTGTAGAACCACAGCGGCAGGCTGATCCTGTCAGCCCGACCTTTGTTGAAGAGTCCAAAAGATCAGAGCCTTTGGAAAGGGAGGAAAGAGAGCGTTCGGACACACCTCAAGCACCCGAATACGCTCACGTCAAACCCGATAAACCTAGTGCGGAAGCCCAAAGCGAAGAGAAGCATGACGATGGCGTTCAATTGGATGAAGATTACAAGAAGAAATTATTGGCTATTTTGGAAGAAAATGGTGCCCATACAATTAAAGTTCAATTGGCCAATGCGCACATCGAAGTCGATGACCAATTGATGCAGATTGTATTCATGGATGACGATACCGGCCGCAGCTGTAAAAGTTTATTGGAAACCTCTTATCAATTAGGAAATTTACAAAATGCGGTGAATCAGATGATGGGCAAAAAAATGGTCATCGCCACCAAATTGACCACCAAACGATTCGAAGATATGAATCACTATGAAAAAACCAAGGCCATCGTAGAAGGAACAGGTGTCCCCGTTCATCATAAATCATGAAGAGTGGCGATGAAACCTTAAAAAACATCAAAACTATGATATAATAAAAGATAAATATTTATACTAATAGATGCTAAAATAGTATCTGAAATATGAAAGAGCACAGAGGAGGAAAAATGGCAAGAAGAAGAATGCCTGGCGGGCTACCCGGTGGAATGGGCAACAAAAACATGATGAAGCAAATCCAAAAAATGCAGGAAGAAATGGTTAAAGCTCAAGAAGAGCTTGAGAATGCAACCATCACAACGACTTCCGGAGGTGGCGCGGTTTCCGTTACCATAACGGGTGCCAAACAAGTCACAGCAATCGATATAGATCCCGATGTCGTAGATGAAGACGACATCGAAATGTTAGAAGATTTGATCATAGCAGCGGTCAATGAAGCGATCAAACAAGTTGATGAGATGTCATCCAAGAAAATGGAACGCTTTACCGGCGGCTTAAACATTCCCGGAATGTAAAGGGCATGGGTACCTACCCGAAAGCAATTGAACGGCTGATCCGCGAGTTGGCAAAACTGCCCGGAATCGGCGAAAAAACAGCCGGTCGTTTGGCTTTTCATATCATCAATGCCCCAAGCCAGGATGTTTACGGGTTATCCGATGCTTTGGTAGCGGCAAAAAAAAATGTACGTCTATGTCCACAATGCTACAGCATCACCGATAAACCGATGTGTGATATTTGCGCAGATCCGGAAAGAGATAAAGAAACCGTTTGTGTCGTCGAAGACACCAACGACGTCTTTGCAATAGAGAAAACGAAAGAATACAGAGGTCTGTATCACGTATTGCACGGTGCGATCTCTCCTCTGGAGGGCATCGGACCAAAAGATATCAAAGCCAGGGAATTGATTCTGCGCTTGGAAAAAGAGCCGATCAAGGAAGTCATCATGGCGACAAACCCGAAACCGGAGGGCGAAGCAACGGCTGTGTACCTCAGCCAACTCATCCTCCCTGCGGGTATCGTGGTCACACGCTTGGCAAAAGGTATACCCGTTGGATCGGACATGGAGTACATCGACGAAATGACCCTTGTAAAAGCCTTTGAAGGACGTCATTCCATGGGGTCAGAATAATAGAATCTTTGATTAGGAGGTCTTACTATGTTAATAAAAGGAATCAGTGCTTCTCCCGGTATTGCGATTCACAAAGCGTTTTTGTACGTAAAAGAAGAGGTTGAAGTCCTTTCAACCCTTGTAGAAGATGTGGAAAAAGAAATCAAGCGCTTGGAAGATGCTCTTGCAGCCAGTAAAGAACAATTGGAATCCATCAAGGAAAAAGCGGTGGCCGAACTGGGCCCCGAAGAAGCAGAGATTTTCGAAGCCCATATCATGGTGTTGGAAGACCCCGAATTTGCCACCAGCATGTTGGCAGAGATTCAAGAAAACAAATACAACGCAGAATTTGCGGTACAAACCGTGACGGAACGCTTAAAACAAATTTTTGAAATGATGGACGACGACTATTTTAAAGCCAGGGCGGCGGACATTCAAGATGTTGGCACCAGGGTTTTAAACAACGTTGCGGGTATCGAAAATGTCGATATCTCATCTTTGGATGAAGACGTCATCATCATCGCAGAAGACTTAGCACCCTCAGACACCGCACAGATGGACAAAAATCATGTCAAAGGGTTTGCCACCGATATTGGCAGCAGAACCTCTCATACCGCCATCATGGCGAGAAGTTTAGAAATCCCTGCGGTTTTGGGCTTGGGCAATATTACATCGACGGTTAAGAACGGTGAACCCCTGATTCTAGACGGACAGGCCGGTATTGTTATCTTAAACCCAACAGAGGAAGAACTCGCTGAATATCAGGAAAAGAAAACTGCATACGAATCCTACGTTCAAGAGTTGGCAACTTTAAAGGAACAACCCGGCGAAACCCTAGACGGACACCGTGTGGAACTGGTAGGCAATATCGGCTCTCCCAACGATGTCGAAGGTGTCCTCAGAAATGGTGGAGAGGGCGTTGGTTTGTATCGGACAGAATTCCTGTATATGGACAGCGATACCATGCCCGACGAAGAAACTCAAAGAATAGCTTATGAAAAAGTTTTAGAGAGTTTCGAAGGCAATGTGATCATTCGTACCTTGGATATCGGTGGCGATAAAAAACTACCCTATCTACCGCTGGAAGAAGAACTCAATCCCTTTTTAGGTTTAAGAGCCATTCGTTTGTGTTTAAAAGAAACCGATATGTTTAAAACACAACTCAGAGCGATCTTAAGAGCTTCCGTAAAAGGAAACGCCCACATCATGTTCCCCATGATTTCCGGCGTAACAGAAGTTATTTTAGCAAAATCCGTATTAAAAGAAGTCATGACAGAATTGGATGCTGAAGGCATTGACTATGATCGCGACATCAAAGTCGGTATCATGGTGGAAATACCCTCCGCAGCGGTTACCGCAGATATCATCGCACCGGAAGTCGACTTCTTTTCCATCGGCACCAACGACCTCTGTCAATACACCTTGGCGGTCGATAGAATGAACCAACAGGTCTCTTACCTATACGATCCCTTACATCCTGCAATATTAAGACTTATCAAAAATGTAATCGACGCATCTCACGCACACGCGGATATTTTTACCGGTATGTGTGGCGAAATGGCGGGAGATCCCTTAGCGGTTCCGATTTTATTGGGCTTGGGTTTGGATGAATTTTCTATGAGCGCATCCTCCATCCCCTTGGCTAAGAAAATCATGCGCAGTATGCGCTTCGAAGAAGCACAGAAATTGGCAGAAGAAGCCTTGCATTTGGCAACCGGCGAAGAAGTGAAAGAATTAGTTAGAAAAAAATTGGATGCGTTAGACATCGTGGTCATGTGACATCGTCACTGAACAAATATGAACATAATTAAGGAGGAAAGTATTATGGGTAAAATGTGCAATAAAGGTAGTTTTTGGGGAGGCGTTTTCGTCGGAACCATTATAGGCGGCGCTTTGGGAATGTTATTGGCACCGGAAAAAGGTGAACAAACCAGAGATCGCATTAAAGAATCGGTAGAATACTACACCATGGATTTTAAAGATCGTATGGAAGAAGCCTACGACACATTAAACGAAAAGGTAGAAGACTACAAAGCGATCATTGAAGACAAAATCTTTGATCTAAGCGAAGAATTGGAAGAAGACCTGGAAGTGGCACAAATGTATGCTGATGATTACATCGACGAAGCGGCAGAAGACTTAAAGGATACTGTGGCCGATGTTAAAGAAAACATTGAAGATAAAGCAGACGCCGTAACCGACGCGTTGGAGGACTAATATGTTCGCAAATGCCAACCTCTGGGAAGTAGGCGTGCTGATCATCGGACTTTGTTTCATACCTCTGACCTTTTATTTGGTCAAAACATTGATGCGGTTAATCGAACTGCTGAACGGAGCCAATCAAACACTTGTCGAAAACAGATACAACATCAACAGTATCATCAAAAATGCGGAAAATATGACGAAAAGTTCCGATGAAATTGTGAACAAAGTTAACGGACTCACCAATAACGTTGTAAGAGCTGTCGATCCTATTATTACCGCAGGTTCAAGGCTTACCAGAGGTAAGAAAACAAAAGTAAAAAGAAAAATCATATAAAGTTAAGAAAGACTTAAACAAAAATAGAGAACCCTCATGATAAGATATCATCAGGGTTCTCTTTATTTAAGAGAGCTAAAACGAACAAGAGGACAAAATGAACAAAACAATGCGAAGAAAAAGGACCAAAAGAAAAAGAAAAAACCTAGCGAGAACCAGATTGGCTCTCATTTTGATCGTGACGTTCGCTCTGCTCAGCACCGGTTTTCAGATATACCGTCAAATACAAATTCGAAAAGTCTTGGCCAAACTTCCCGTAGAGCTGCAAACACTTTATCAAAAAAATCCTGAAGCTCGAAAATTTGTCCTCAACTATGAAAAAAACGTTGGCATCGATCATCCCGTCGATTTGAATAAAGAACTGCGATCTGGAGATGTCCCTTTGCTCATGCAATGGGACGAGCGTTGGGGTTACCATACCTATGCGGGCAACCTCTTAGGCCTCACCGGCTGTGGACCGACTTGCCTGTCCATGGTTGCTACCCATTTAACAGGCAATGGAGAGCTGAACCCAAAATGGATAGCGGATTTTAGTCAAGAAAATGGCTTCGCTACGGAAGAAAGCGGCTCTTCTTGGACGCTGATTTCCGAAGGAGCACCCCTTTTGGGCATCGAAGCCATCGAAATAGCACCGGACGAAATGCGCATGGCTGAAAACATACAAGTCGGCAACCCCATCATCTGTGTTTTAGGTCCGGGCGATTTCACCGACGAAGGCCACTTCATCGTCTTAACCGGCTACGATCAAAACGGTTTTACCATCAAGGACCCCAATCGTGCAGCCAATTCCAAAAAAACATGGCCTTTTGAAACTTTAAGGAAACAAATGCTCAACCTGTGGGTGATGCGAAAAAGCGACTAGGTCTATAGGACAAAAGGAATGATAAGGCGATGAAAAAGAAACAATTTGTTGTACCGATGGTTAGAAGATACCTTCATCGAGGAGGCACAATGTGAATAAAACGTTGATGAAAATCGTATTGCTGTTGGGATACAGTGTCCCATTTGTATTTTTAGCCATGTATGGCGATGTTGCCCACGGAACCATGTTATTGTATGGCTTTATGATCATCGGTTATACAACTCTGTGTTTCTTTGCTATAAAGTCAAAGCAAATTGGAACGATGGTCATTGGAAATACCTTGAGTTGGATATCCTCTTATATTTGCATGCAACTCGCTTATACTGAGCGATGGAGCTGGTATTTTAAACCATTTAGAGCTGAAACGCTCATGCTGATCTTAACAGTTATGGCTTGCTCTATTCAAATCTTGTTTGCGCTGATAAAATACAAAAAAACAAAGGACAAGAAAAAAGAAATCGAATAAACTTCAGTTTGAACGGAAAAAGATCAAAAGATTCTATCGTCTAAAAAATAGGACACACTTAGATAGGATTTTGTATATCTTGAACGCAAGGATTGATATAAAGCTTCAATTAAAAAAATGTAGGTAGGGTTGTTGCAAAGATAGTCAAAAGTGTTAGCAACTGGCAAGAATATCATTGTCATAGAAATGGTCAAGATTCCATGAACCCTAAGTTTTCGTCGCCTTCATAAAACTTAAAACTATTATAAGAAAAGAATTATTTTTTTATGTTTATTTTCCACAAAATTCTTCAAAGCCTCATAGACGCATTTAAAAATAAATGTTTTTTCACATTCTGAAGCTTAACGGTGACACGTTAAAATAGTATAATCTTCTCAGAGGTGGTCTCATGAAAATGAAACGTTTGTTTGAGATAGTATATCTTCTTATTGATCAGGAAAAAGCAACAGCTAGGGAATTATCCAATCGCTTTGAAGTGTCAACAAGAACGATTTACAGAGATGTAGAAGATCTTTCAGCAGCAGGTGTGCCCATCTATATGAGTAAAGGGAAAAACGGGGGAATTTCGCTTCTTCCTGAATATGTCCTCAACAAAACAGTGCTTACTGAAGAAGAAAAAAACAACATTTTATCGGCTTTACAGAGTTTGAATGTTCTCGATGCGTCTTCTATGGAGAATACACTCTCAAAATTATCCTCATTTTTTGGAGGCAAAAATCAAGGCTGTTATGAGATTGACTTTAACGATTGGGAACATTTAATTAAAGACCAATTTGAAAAATCAAAAAACGCAATCGTATCGAAAAAACTTTTATCTTTCGACTATCTTTCTTCCCTGAATAAACGTAGCAAGAGAACAGTAGAACCTTATAGGCTTTGGTTTAAAGATAAAAATTGGTACTTAAAAGCTTTTTGTTTATTTAAAAATGATATGCGAACTTTTCGTTTTAGCCGAATGCGAAACGTCAAAATATTAGAAGAATCCTTTGTACCAAGATCGATAGATTTTTTAAAAGTTGATGAATCTAAAAACATCTATCCTACAATAGAAATTCTGATGCGCGTGGATGCGGTTTTAGAATATCGCGTGTTAGATGAATTTTTGGAAAAAGATGTTTTCCAAAATGAGGACGGAAGCTTTATTGTAAGGATGAATACCATAGAAGACGAATGGCTTTACGGTTACATCCTTTCTTTTGGGTCGAATGGAAAAGTTATCAGTCCTCCTCAATTGATAAAGACCATCAAAGAAATTGTAAACCGAATGATGAACAACTACTCTGTCGATGTTGAGTGAGGCGCCAACGAAAAAGGACGATAGAGTAGAATGAGAAATATAAGTTGAGATGGTTCTTAAAGAAGATCCTAGCAATTTGAATTAAATAATGGCGTTATCTTTCTTAATATGACATACAGCTGTCGCAAACACCGTGTAGAATGGAGAAAAAAATAGGAGAAAAACAATGGCAAGACCGACATCAAAGAATGATTTAATAAACGCGTCGCAAATTAAGTATAAAAAACTATACGATTTGGTTGCATCGTTGACTGAGAAGGAGTTGGATACCCCTTTCGACTTCTCAGCTGACGTTAAGAAAAAAGAAGCGCACTGGAAACGAGATAGAAACCTGCGAGATATATTCATCCACCTTTATGAATGGCATCAACTCGTATTGAATTGGGTTTCTGCAAATATGAAAGGTGAACAGAAACCATTTCTGATTCCTCCGTACAATTGGAAAACCTATGGAGAGATGAATGTAGAATTTTGGAAAAAACATCAAAACACACCCTTAGAGGAAGCGGATAGAATGTTTAAGAAATCCCACGAAGAGGTCATGAAGCTGGCAGAGACTTTCACAGACAAAGAATTATTTACCAAGGATATTTTTCCTTGGGTGGGTGGCAGTACCCTCGGTTCTTATTTTGTGAGCGCAACAGCAAGTCATTACGATTGGGCAATGAAAAAACTAAAAGCGCATCAAAAGAACTGCAAGTAGTATGAAATCTCTAATGTTAATAGTGAATGATGTTAGAAAAAATAAATAAAAAATAACTGGATATGAACGCTTTTAAACTTGCCTGATAGCAGCATCTATTTTCGACTCCACTTTCGGTTGATGCCAAGATTAGGATAGCTGTTGGTAAAGAGGTTTTCGCGCCTGCCTAAATGGGTTAAACTGGAATCGAAAAATGAAAGAAGGATCTTATAGATGCTCCTATGTGTTGGAAAAGTTTAAAGACGCTGTAAGCCCACTGTTTTTATGAGTATCCAATAATCCTAAAAAAGCATCTGACAGGTGCTTTTTTTATTGCAGAAGATTGAACCGGTTACTCTGCTTCACAGCCAGAGAACTTAAGGATATAGGGTACAAATGGATGCTCAATGTTAAGATGAACGGCAGCTGAACATTGCTAAGGCTCGGCATTTAATAAAATTAAAAGAGAAACGCAGACGATCCCCAGTCTTCATTGACCTAGAAGTATTTGAAAAGGTACAATCAATAAAAGCAAAACAAAATAGTGATGGTGCTTTTAAACCTAAGTGTTACGAGATAACAAACTAGATGCAATCAAAAATAAAGAAAAGTGGTGTGAGATGATTCGAAAAAATGAAATGACGAAACCATATAGGTTTTGGGAATACGTATTATTTTTCTTCGGCTATGCATGCATAGGCTACCTCTACGAAACCATTCTAGAAGTGGTCATCTATCGATGGGGGTTTAGCAATCGAGGCGTGTTGTTCGGCCCTTGGCTTCCGGTTTATGGGGTCGGTGTTGTGATCTTCGTCTTGCTGTGGTATCGACTTATTCAAAACAAACCGTCCAAAACAAAAGTTTTGATGATCCCGGTTATTTTTCTGCTGACGATGGCGACGGCTACACTTTTGGAACTCGTCACAAGCTACTTGCTTGAATGGACCATGGGCAGCTGGCCGTGGCAGACTTACACCAGCTACGCTCTCAATTATCAGGGAAGAATCGCGCTGAACCCCAGCCTTCGATTCGGTTTGGGCGGCGTTCTTTTTCTTTACAGCATCCAACCGTTTTTTGATCGTAAAGTTGGCGAGATGGGAGAGAGTAAAGTAAAGTATCTTTCAATGACACTTTTAGCCCTTGTTTTTGTAGATGTGGTGGTTTCTTTGATTATTAAATAAAATTTTGCGTAATAGAGGATAGAAATCAAACGAGGGGAGAGAATAGCCTTAACCGGTGGGAATGGAAGCGGTAAATCGACGCTGTTAAAGATCCTTTTGGGAGAAAACATGGACTACAAAGGCAATATTGAGCGTGGTAGCGACCTTAAAACATCTTATATTCCACAGGATACAACAAGTTTGAGAGGTAATTTGAGATCGTTCATACAATCCCAAAAAGTCGATGTGACATTGTGCAAGACGATTCTTAGAAAACTTGATTTTTCTAGAGCTTTATTTGATTTGACAATGGAAAACTATAGCGATAGGCAGAAAAAGAAAGTGTTGATTGCCATGAGCTTGTCTAAACCGGCGCATCTATTCATATGGGATGAACCGTTAAACTATATTGATGTGATGTCGAGAGTACAGATCGAAGAAGTGCTCTTGGACATGCAACCCACATTGGTATTCGTGGAGCACGATAAACGATTTGTAGACACCGTAGCAACAAGGACGATAGCATTATCATGCACTGAGATCTACTAAAGGGCACCGACGCTCATGGCGTTGATGCTGTGCACCACTAGGCATCATTTTAAATGTTCTACAATATCGACAATATAAATGCTTGCGCACGCAACTAAAGAGTGCTACAATAGGGGTAATCTAAAAAGGAGAGAGAAAAATGTCTATTCTCAAATGGTTTTCGATTACGGATCGCCATATCAAAAAATATTTAGATCTGCATTTAGCCCCATACGGTATCAATTCCTCCCAACATCTGTATATTTTAAAAATATGCGATCAACCGGGCATTACGCAAGAACGTTTAATAGAAGATTACTATATTCACCCCAGCAATGTGACCCGAGCTTTGAACACTTTGGAAGAAAAAGGTTATGTCAGGCGGGAAAGTTGCGAGGAGGACAAGCGAAAATGGAAATTGTACCCTATGGATAAAGCTTGGGATCTTCAAAAAGAAATCATACGTGTCAAAAAAGAAGCAGAGGCAGAACTTTTAAAGGGCTTTACGGTTCAAGAACAAAGGGACTTCAGCGAGCTGCTTAAGAAAGCCGGAAAGAATGCCATTTTTAATATCCCCTTATAACTTTTGAAAGGATGCATCATGACAATACAGACAACAAAAAACCCACTGGGTTTTGAAAAAATTTCAACTTTATTGAGAAAATTTGCGGTACCCTCCATCGTCGCTATGCTTGTGGGCTCTTTATACAACATCGTCGACCAGATTTTTATCGGCCAAGGTGTTGGCGTGTTGGGTAACGCGGCGACCAACGTCGCCTTTCCAACGACGACGATCTCTTTGGCAATTTCTTTGTTGATCGGCGTTGGGGCGGCCTCTCGTTATTCCTTATGTTTAGGTAGCGGGAACAAAGAAAAAGCAACCCACGCGGTGGGCAACAGCATTATGATGATGGTCATCAGCGGACTGATCTATTTTGTAATCTTGTACACATTTTTGCCACAGATTTTAAAAGCTTTTGGGGCAACCGAGACGGTTTTGCCCTATGCGCTGGAGTACACACGCATTACGGCTTTCGGCTTTCCCATGGTTATTATTACCATAGCAACGAGCAACTTGATTCGTGCCGACGGATCGCCAAATTATTCTATGTTTACGATGATTCTCGGCGGCATTGTCAACACCATTCTAGATCCGATCTTTATTTTCGGGTTGAATATGGGAATGGCCGGGGCCGCTATTGCAACGGTTATCGGTCAATTGTGTTCCTTTGTTTTAGCCGTTCGTTATTTAACGCGTTTTAAAAACATCGATTTAAGCCGCCAGCATTTTAAACTCAACTTGTCAGAAGTTGTCACCATTGCCGGCATGGGCATGAGCAACTCGATCAACCAAGTTTCTTTGACCTTTGTGCAAATTATCGCCAACAATTCCCTGACTTATTACGGCGCTTTATCCAAATACGGGGCGGATATCCCATTGGCGGCGGCAGGAATTGTTTTTAAAGTCAACGCCTTGGTGCTTTCGGTCATCATAGGATTGTCCCAAGGTTTACAGCCGATTGTGGGTTACAATTACGGGGCAAAAAAATACGATCGGGTGGAGGGCGCCTACAAATTAGCGATTAAAAGTTCGCTGGTTATCACGACGCTTTCATTGATCAGCTATCAGTTCTTTCCGGAAAAAATATTATCCCTCTTCGGCAGTGGGAACGATCTATACTTCGATTTTGCGATTCGTTTTATGCGAACTTATTTATTGTTGGTGATGTGTGCCGGGATACAGATGATATCCTCTAACTTTTTTGCCGCAATCGGAAAACCCCTGAAAGGTATGATTTTATCCCTAACAAGACAAGTGTTGTTCTTAATACCTTTGCTGATCGTTTTGCCGCTTTTCTTTCAGATTTACGGCATTATGTACGCGGCGCCTGTGGCCGATTTGTCCTCTTTTATTGTGACTTCTATTTTTATTTCCAAAGAACTCAAACTCATGGAGGAAGAGCAACGCCTATTGCAAGGCACATCGACCAGCGGCACATTGTCGGAATACAAGTCAAAGAAATAGGACGATCGGTGTGATGACAGGATGCCCCAGATGTCTTCGATTTGAATGGGCACCCTGTAGGGGGATCCTGTAAAGAAAATTTATAAATGAGTAGATATATTTTACGAAGTATTATAGAATAAGTACATAATGTATTGTTAGCTGAATGAAGTGGGCAAAATGTGTAAAATTCCCATAGACTGATCATTTCGTTTGTTAAACGGAAATGATCAGCTGGAAGCTGACAGAAATCAAAACGCATGGCGTTAATAATAGTACAAGGGGGAATATGCATGAAAACGTATCCGACCAAAAATATTCGTAACGTCCTACTTTTAGGACATGGTGGAAGTGGCAAGACTACTTTAACAGAGGCATTAGCTTTTAATGCAGGTGCCATTGCCAGAATGGGTAAAGTAGAAGAGGGCAATACAATTTCTGACCACGAAACCCAAGAAAAGAAAAGAATGATTTCTATTTCGTCTTCTATCGTACCTTTAGAATACGGCGGACACAAAATAAACCTAATAGATATTCCCGGGTATTTCGACTTTATCGGTGAAGCACATTCTGCTCTTAGAGTGGCGGATGCAGCCATTATCGTTGTAGATGCGATGTCCGGCGTTCAAGTTGGAACTGAAAAAGCTTTGGAACTATTGGAAGGCAAAAACATTCCGACTTTTATCGTCATCAACAAAATGGATAGAGAAAATGCAACCTTTGCAGAAGCTATGGAAAGCATTAAAGAGGTGCTTGGCACCAAAGCCGTACCCTTCATACACCCCATGGGCGAGGGCGACCAAATGCATGGCGTCATCAATATGGTGGAGATGAGCGGTAGTGAACGCCGAGATAACCGGTGCTTTGATGTAGCGATTCCGGAAGATATGCTCGGTTTAATTGAACCTTACCGTGAAATGATCATGGAAAGCGTTGCGCAAACCAGCGAAGAATTGATGGAAAAATACTTCGATGGCGAAGAGCTGACCAGAGACGAAATCAATTACGGAATTAGATCCGGTGTCTTGGACGGCGACTTGATCCCGATACTCTGTACCTCTGCGGTTCAAAATATTGGGGTAGAAACCTTAGAATCCATGATTATCGAATACTTACCCTCTCCCCTAGATGCAAAAGCCTGGGTAGGAAAAGATCCGAGAAATGAAGAAACCGTCGAAATGAAATACGACGAAAGCCAACCCTTTTCCGCTTTTGTCTTTAAAACCGTGGTGGACCCCTTTGTCGGTAAATTGTCTTTATTTAAAGTTATTTCCGGAAAGTTAACGGAAGATACAGACGTATACAACTCCACACAAGATACAAGAGAAAAAACAAGTCATATCTATGTGTTAAGGGGCAACAAACAAATAGAGGTAGAAAGCCTGGGCTCCGGAGATATCGGTGCATTTTCAAAATTAGCAAGTACCGTATCCGGCGACACTTTGTGTACCCAGAAGGCCCCGGTGGTTTACGAGCCGTTAGCTTTACCAAAAGCCGTTTATTCGGTAGCGGTTGAATCCAAGTCCAAGAGCGATATAGACAAATTGGCAACGGGTATTCAACGACTAACGGAACAAGACCCGACCATTTCCTTCGAAAGAAACGCAGAGACCAAACAGACGTTGCTCAGCGGTTTAGGTGAAATGCACTTAGATGTTGTGGCCAACAACTTAAAAGATAAATTCGGTGTAGAGGTAGAATTGCTACCCACCCGCATTCCATATAGAGAAACCATTAAGAAAAAAGCAGATGCACAAGGTAGACACAAAAAGCAATCCGGCGGAAGTGGCCAATACGGAGATGTTTGGGTAACCTTTGAGCCGGGCAATACACCCAACGATGATTTCGAATTTGTCGATAAAGTCGTCGGCGGTGCCGTTCCAAGAAACTACATACCGGCCGTAGAGAAAGGTCTGTTGGATTGTATGGCGGAAGGGGTGCTGGCGGGCTATCCGGTTACCGGTGTTCGAGCAACCTTGTACGACGGCTCTTACCATGCTGTCGACTCCGACGAGATGTCCTTTAAAATGGCGGCGACCTTAGCTTACCGTAAAGGTATGAAGGAGGCTACCCCTGTTATCTTAGAACCGATTTACAAAGTAGCGATTACGGTCCCTGAAGAATACATGGGCGACATCATGGGAGATCTCAATAAAAAGCGTGGTCGTATTATGGGAATGGAACCCATACATGGTGGCAAACAAGTCATCACTGCGGAAGTGCCATTGGCAGAAATGAGCAAATACGCGACCGAATTGCGCTCCATGACACAGGCGCGGGGCAGTTTTGAAATGGACTATGCTCGTTATGAAGAAGCTCCGATGACAATTGCAGAAAAAGTAATCGAAGAAGCGGAACAAGAAAAAAATGAAAAATAAAACGTAAAAGTTTAAAGGGGATTCCCATCTGGGTATCCTCTTTTTTTAGTACATGAAAGGATGAGGGCACTCGAAAGGGTGTTTTTTATTCAATGCCTTAATCTATATTTAAAAAGCGGTACTTTTTAAGGAAAACACCAAAAAACATTGCTACAATGATACAAATTTCAAAAGTTTTAATTTTAAATGTGACATATCATTTTATCGTAAGAAAAACGGTCAGATAAAATGACAGGGTTTCATTCAAAGAGAGGAGACAAAAAATGTCCATTAAAGACAAACTGAAAGCAACAAAAGACAAAGTGTCCGGTTCCATCAAAGAAGGTGCCGGTAAACTCATGGAAGATGAAAAAGTAGAGTTAGAAGGAAAACTTGAAAAAGGTAAAGGCGAAGCTCGAGAAAAACTTGAGGAAACCAAAGACACCGTAAAAGAAAAATTTGAAAAAGGCAAAGAGAAAGCCTCTAGCAAGATCAACGAAGCCATTGATAAAGTAAAAGGCGACAAATAAAATCTTATTTTGAGAGTTTCTACCCTCGGGAAATCCGAGGGTATTTTTTATTTTGAGAACAAAATGCAGCAGAAGCGGTTCGTTTGCATCTCAACGTTAGGTAGCCACATCATAAATTATTTGATAGAGTCCAACTTTGGATTGCTACGGCGTAGGCAGTCGAGCTGCCTGTTAAAACCCATGCTCCAATAAATGTTCTATCAGTATCTTTGTACCGATGGCAATGAGGATGAGCCCGCCCAACAATTCGGATTTGGATTTGATCGAAGATCCAAATTGATAGCCGATGCCTACGGCAATCAAACACATGATAAACGTCACGATTCCAATTAAAGCAACCGATGCCACCAGATTCACATGCAAAAAAGCCAAGGTAATCCCAACCACTAAGGCATCGATGGAGGTGGCAACCGCTAAAGGGATCATCCCCCTAGGGCTGTAATCCGCCAAGGGACAAGCAGTGGCATCTCTACTCTCTTTAATCATATTGCCGCCGATGATGCCCAGCAAAATAAAAGCAATCCAGTGGTCAACCGATGAGATGACATGCGAAAATTGATGGCCCAGTAAATAACCAATCAGGGGCATCAGCGCCTGAAAACTACCGAAATAAGCACCGGAAATCATTCCGTGTTGAATGGGCTTATCTTGAATCGCTAAGCCTTGGCAGATGGAAACCGCAAAAGCATCCATGGACAAACCAAAAGAAAGAACTAATAATTCAAGAAACGACATATCTAACCTCTTATCATCTTAAATAGCTGAGTAAATCTTAACATAAAAGAAGTTAAACCGCCATTGTTCAATTAAAATAAACCACTGCACTTTCATTTAAAATGCTGTGGAGCCTTTCAGCCTTCGGTTCGTATTCTGTTCAACGTCCACTTTATGGGGTATAATGAGTAAAAAAAGATGGAGGCGCTATGGCTGTTAAAATCATAGATGAAGTAAAAAACAAAAAAATAAGCCCGTTGCTCTTGGCATTGCTCTTTGTTGTGATTGTATCCACGATCTCATTCTATAAAAAGGTATTCCCCACAATTGAGAATGCAGCGGTTCAAAATGGCTTCAGCATTTTGGTTGCCTTGCTCATGGCAGGACTCTTTATAGGGGTTGTGTGGTACACACAAATCGGTTATCAATTGATATTGAACCATGAAGCCTTGATTGTTGAAAAGAAAAAAATGGGAAGAGGCTATGAGATCATCGATACCTTAATGGTTCGTCACATGCAAGATGTTGTACCGGAGGCGGACTATCGAGGAAAAATAGACGTGAGGTACCATCTGGCTCGAATAGAAGATAAGGGGCTGTATGTCATCACCATGGGGGATCGCGTGATCAGAATACAATGTTCTGAAAATTTATATCGCCAGTTGGCTCAAGACATTCGAAAAAGTCGACAAACACTGCAAAAGCCAAAAAAACAAAGGAGAAACAAATGAAAATACTCCATAGTTCCGATTGGCATTTGGGACGGGTTTTAAACGAAAAATCCTTAATAGAGGACCAAGCCCATGGGATAGCCGAAATATTAAAAATTATCCGGGAACAACGCCCGGATATCGTTCTTTTAGCAGGTGATGTGTACGATCGCTTTGTCCCCTCTGCAGAAGCTTTAGCTTTGGCCGAACATTTTATCGAAGAAACGGTATTAGTAGAAAAAATTCCCGTATTGTTGATCGGCGGCAACCACGATGGCCGAAAACGCCTGTCTCACTACAGCAGTTTACTCAATCGATCGGGGTTATATGTCGTCGGAGAACTCCAAAAAGATATTACACCCATTGTGCTGCAAGACCAGTGGGGAGATATCGCCTTTTGGCCCGTACCCTATATCAAACCGGCGGAATACCTCAGCTTAATGCAACGGCCTTTTAATTCCGAGTATACCTACCATGCCATGTATGCCGACATCATTGCGGATATTCAAACTAAAATGGACCCTTCACAGCGCAACGTTTTCGTAACCCATAGCTTGGTTTTAAGCGGTGTCGAGGAAATGGCAAACATCGACGACTCCGTCAGGCCCTTGCAATTAGGCGGTATCGATTACGTGGATGCGGCCCTTTTTTCAGATTTTGATTATGTGGCTTTGGGGCATTTACACCGTCCCCAAAAAGTCGGCAAGGAGACCGTCCGTTATGCCGGTTCTTTATTGAAATACTCCTTTTCTGAACACCTGCAAAAAAAGAGCATCACCCTGGTGACCTTGGAAGAAAAAGGACAAGTGGCGCTGGACAGCGTGGATTTTCAACCGCTTAGAGACTTGCGTATCTTAGAAGGTTATTTAGAAGATTTGTTAAAAAAGAAGAACAATGAAGACGGTGATGAAGATTATTTAAAAATTATTTTATCCGACGAAAAAAGGCAACTCAACCCCATGGAAAGACTGCGTCAAATTTATCCCAATGTGATGGAACTCACGTATCGTGAACGGGAAAAGCAAGTTTTCACCAAGAGCCATCGGGACATTAAGGAAAGCTTGGAACGCCCCGACAAATTGTTTCAAAAATTTTATGAGCAAGTTCACGGTGTGCCACTGAATCGAGAAGAGGGTTTGGAAGTTGCTGAAATTTTTAAGAGTTTGGAAAGTGGTGAAGTATGAGGCCCTTAAGTTTAAAACTTGACAATTTTGGACCCTTTTTGAATGAAGAGTTGAATTTTGAAGATCTCAACGATAGCCTCTTTTTAATTACCGGTCCCACAGGCTCGGGGAAGAGCACGGTATTTGACGGTATTTGTTATGCCCTTTACGGTGAGAGCAGCCAGAGCGACAAGCCCGTGGACCAATTAAAGAGTCATTTTGCAGATCCCGGCGCCACCATGTCGGTGCGCTACACCTTCGCTATTCAAAATAAGATCTATAGTATTTTAAGGATACCGGAACAAGAGCGAAAGAGTCAACGAGGGGAAGGGTTGGCCCGTCAATCCCACGAAGCCACATTGTTTGAAATGGTGGGAGACCAAGAGGTGGTATTGGCGAGTTCCGTCTCCAAAGTGGCTTCGATGATCGATGAAATCGTAGGCCTGAATGCCTCCCAATTTCGACAAATCGTCATGCTCCCCCAAGGAGAATTCTCAAAATTATTAAAATCCAAACAAGGGGAAAAAGAAAAACTTTTAAAAAGTATTTTCAATATGAAACTCTTTGAAGATTTTAAACAAGAGGTGGGTCTGCGTTATCGCGCTATTAGAGGGGACAACGAAGTTAAACGCAAACAATTGGAAAGCGAAACCTCCCATTTGATATGGCCGAAAGAAAGGATAACTGAAGAAAAACACGAAGAAGATGTGGTTAAAAATGCCGAAACTCTGATCAACCAAGACATTCAGGCTGTTGCAGAGAATGCACAGGCTATTGCCCAATTGGAAAAGAGTATCGCCGACGCCGAGGAATACCTTCAATACAAACGAGACTTGGAACGGGATTTTATCGAATTAAAAGAAGCGCTGGAAAAAGAAAAGGACCTTCAAGGGGCTCGAGAAGAAATGCGCACCTTGGAGATCCACTATACCCGCAGCCAAAATGTGCTGTCCCTACGCCCGTTGTACACGGAATGGCAAAGGGGTGTTACAGAACTTCGAGAAGCAGAAAAGCGACTTCTACAATTGGAGGCGGACAAAAAGCAAAAAGAATCGGACTTAAAAGTTGCGGAAAAAAAACATCTATTGTATCAAAGCGATGCGTATAGGAGCAATCTTGACAAAGGACAAAAAAATATCGACAACTTGGCAATTTACACCGACTATGTTGAGCGTCAGAGCAAACTGGAAGCTGAAATCAAAAAATATTCCGATGCTTTAAACCTTTTGGAAGAAGAGGGGAAAAAGTATTCCGATTTAGATGAGAAAAGGGAAGAGCTGTCCAAAGAGAAAGAAACGCGAGATAAGGCCGCTATCGCTGTTTTAAAGGAAGAAAATGTATTGAGCAAAGCCATCCAAGATCTTGAAAACCAAATCAAGGCTCTGGAAACCTTGGGAGATTTAGAAAAAATTCTGGCTCAGCAAAAGACTGAAAAAGAAAAGCTGACAACTCGATACAAAGAGTTGCAGCAACAGGGCAAGATACTGAAAGAGAAACTCTTAAGCGCGGAAGCCGCCATGGAACATGAAAAAGCCGCTGCCCTTTCCGGTAGTTTAAAGGTCGGCGAACCCTGCCCCGTTTGTGGCTCCACCCACCATCCTTCGCCGGCAAAAGCTTTGGAATCGGTGGATCACAACCGGCATCAAAACCTTAAAAACCAGTGGGAGTCTCTTCGAGATCAACTAACCGCCGTCAAAACCAATGAAAGCATTGTTTCTAAAACGATTAAAGAACAGGAAGACAAACGAAACGCCCATCTAAAATTGTGGTCGGACTTTCATGATGTCAATTTACAAAACTATCCAACGCGCTTAAACGCTTTAAAAGAGAATTGCAAAACCCTTTCAAACCAACAGGAGGGTTTGAAGAAAGAGCAGCAACGGCTGACAGAACAGGAGCGTGTTTTAAATGAACGGGAGGCCTTACTCAAAACATATTTGGAAGAGAAAGCACCATGGGAAGAAAAACGCAACAACCTGCGTGCACAGTTGGGCGAAGAGCGAGGCAAGGAGAAGGAAAATGCCAAACTCATCGAAGACAAAGCGCTGGATTTGACTGACGTCGATTTAACAGGCAATTTGAAAAAACGCATGACAGAAATGGAGACGCAACTGGCAGAAGAAAAACATCGCCAAACTCAAGCCCAGACCGATTTTACACAGGGGCAAAATGACTACAACAAGCTCCTATCGGAGCGGGATCATATAAAAGATCGGATCGAAACACTCAAAGATAAAAATTTAGATTACCAAGAAAAGGTTGAGGCGGCGCTCGTCAAGGCACACCTCACCCATGAGGACTTTAAGGTAGAGCCCCCAAGTGCGGCACAAATGGATTTGGATAAAGAAAAGCTGGAACATTATCGGTCAGAAAAAAATGCCAATGCCCAAAATATACAAAGCTTGAAAAAACGCTTAGCGGGTAAAACTCGGGAAAACTTAAAACCTTTAGAGGAAGCGTTAAAAGAGAAAAGAGAACGGCATATCGCTCGACACCAAGAAAAAACATTAAGGGAAGAGCGCATCCAACAAAACCAAAAGACTTTAAAAAAGGTCGTGGATTTGAAGTCACAATTAAAACAGGGCGAAAAAAGAGAAGTGTTTTACCAAACGCTGGAACAAACCGTTCGGGGAACCTTGTCGGGTTCCAAACGCATTAGCTTTGAACGTTTCATTTTAGCCGCTTATCTTCAAGATATATTGGACGCTTCCAACGACTTTTTACATCGCATGTCTTCCGGGCGTTACCTTTTAAAAACGCGAGGCTGGGAAACCGGAGGAGGGCTGGAAATAGAAGTTGAGGACGCCTATACCGGTAAGGTACGCAGCGCCGACACCCTGTCGGGAGGAGAAACCTTCATGGCTGCCCTTTCCATGGCTATGGGGCTGTCCGACACCATTCAAAGCAAAAGTGGCGGCATTATCTTAGAGACGATTTTCATCGACGAAGGATTTGCAACCTTAGACCCCATTTCCTTAGACAAAGCCATCGAAAGTTTGGTGCTTTTACAAAGTATGCACAGAGGTGTCGGCGTTATTTCCCATGTTCAGGGCTTAAAGGATAGAATTGACTGTAAAATTCAAATTGAAAAAACGGAAGAAGGCTCTTATATTCACGCCGATAAGTTTTAAAAAGCGATCTATTTATGAAATCTAAAGCAAGACATGGTATAGTTTCATCTTGAGAAGGAGATTCAATATGAAAGTAACGATTTTAATGGGTAGCCAACGCCCAAAAGGACATTCAGCCCAGTTGGTACAATACATTAAAGGCAAAATGCCCGACGCGGAATTTACGGAGTTTCAGACTCGAAAAATGTCTATCAAACACTGTATTGCCTGCGATAAATGTCTTGAACTACAAGGAAGCTGTGTCCTTAAAGACGATGAGATGCATACGGTATATCGCTCTTTAGAGGCATGCGATGCTTTGATCATTGTATCACCGGTGTACTTCAGCGCTTTTCCCAGTCCTTTAAAAACATTGATCGATCGCTGTCAAATGTTTTATAATTTAAAAGATCGCTCTCATATTCCCGATAAAAAGGTACTATTGGTTGAAATAGGAGGCGCAAGACATTACAAAAATCAATTCGTAGCAAATTATTGCATCACGGAATGGATGTTGGAAGACATTAACGGCAAATTGGTGGCGGATATCGGTATTCCCAATACGGACCGCATCCCCGCCTTGGAGAATACAGAAAAAATGGCTTTATTGGACGAAGCAATAGAAAAATTAAAGGAGTAAATAATGACTAAAATAATTAAATCGAACAATTTTCAAGAAGAAGTTTTAAAAGCGGAAGGTGTGGTTCTAGTAGACTTTTTTGCAACCTGGTGTGGACCGTGCAAAGCTCTGGCACCTATCTTGGACACCATCTCTCAAGAATACGAAGGTAAAGCAAAGGTATTCAAAATAGATGTCGATGAAGACAATGCCTTGGCTATGGAATATCGCGTTATGAGTGTGCCCACGATGAAAATATTTAAAAATGGCGATGTCGTCGAAACCTTAGTCGGTTTACGCAGTGAGGCGGAATTAAGAGAAAAACTGAATTACTACCTTGCAGATTAAAAGGTAGAAGTGTCAGTTTGGTCTTCAACAGTCCGTCTGATCGATTGAGCAAAAATAATTTTGAAGAAAATTTGCAGCACCCACTTGAGATTTCAGTCTCAAGGGGGTGTTTTTGTGAAGTGAACAAGTCTTAAAATAGATCGTTCAGTGGACATGGAGAATAGGAAAGGAAAAAAATGGATTTAACAAGGTTTTCGCCGATGACCTTAGCGTTATTGGCGGGTTTATTTACTTGGGCAACCACAGCTTTGGGGGCATCAACGGTATTTTTCTTTAATAAAATCAATCGCAAGGTCAACAACGCGATGCTGGGCTTTGCCTCCGGTGTGATGATTGCCGCCAGTTTCTGGTCTTTATTAGCCCCGGCAATAGAAATGGCGGAAAATGGGCCCCTGCCCTCTTATATACCCGCCTTGGTGGGCTTTTTAGGTGGCGGTGTTTTTTTATGGGTGCTGGACAAATCCTTGCCTCATCTGCACCCCGGCGCCAAACAACCCGAAGGGATCTCGACCACGTGGCACAGCTCCATGCTGATGTTTTTGGCCGTTACCTTTCATAATATCCCAGAAGGGATGGCAGTAGGGGTAGCCTTTGGCGGATTGGCGATAGGGGATGTCGGCGTCTCCTTGGCGGGTGCTCTGTCTCTAGCTATCGGTATCGGTATCCAAAACATACCCGAAGGGGCGGCGGTGTCCATCCCCATGCGTCGAGAAAATATGTCGCGTTTCAAAGCCTTCATGTACGGTCAGTTTACCGGATTGGTAGAGCCCATCGCGGCGGTCATCGGCGCTATCGCCGTGATACGTGCCAGAGCCATTTTACCCTATGCCTTGGCTTTTGCCGCAGGTGCTATGATTTACGTCGTTGCGGAAGAATTGATTCCCGAATCCAAGCTCGTGGAAGAAGCAGGAGAGGACGTCGCCACCATCGGTGTGATGCTTGGTTTTGCCGTGATGATGCTGTTAGACGTCGCTTTAGGTTAAGTTATGCTGTATATAGGACCACATTTATCCATTGCTAAGGGTTTTGATGTTGCCGTGGCCAATGCCCGCAGCATCGATGCAAACACCTTTCAGTTTTTTACCAGAAACCCCAGAGGGGGACGTGCCAGAGAATGGCGAGAAGAAGAAATTTCAGTTTTAAAAGAGGCCGTCCACTCAGGGTTTGGACCTGTGTTGGCCCACGCACCCTATACACTGAACATGGCATCTAAGGGAGAGAGAACGTTAGAATTTGCAGAGTTGGCCTTTCGAGAAGATTTGGAACGCTTGGAGACCATTCCCTGCGATTTTTACAACTTTCACCCCGGAAGCCACGTGGGGCAAGGGGTTGCCAAGGGCATCGAAAAAATATTAAAAATTCTCAATACTGTCATGTGGAAGGAGCAAAGCACCTTGGTGCTTTTAGAAACCATGTCCGGTAAAGGCAGCGAAATCGGCTCTCGCTTTGAGGAATTGGCGGAGATCATAAAAGGGGCCGATTGTGCACAACATTTAGGGGTTTGTCTGGATACCTGCCACATCTATTCCGCCGGTTACGACATCGTGGAAGATTTAGACGGTGTTTTAGAAACCTTCGATAAGGTGGTGGGCATCCACCGTTTAAAGGCTATTCACTTGAACGATAGTATGATGCCCTTTAACAGCAAAAAAGATCGCCACGCGCCTTTGGGAAAAGGAACCATCGGCTGGGAAACTTTCTACAACATCATCCACCATCCGCAGTTAAAAGATCTTCCTTTTTACTTGGAAACACCCCACGAAGATTTGGAGGGGTATGGAGCAGAAATAGAAGTATTAAGAAAAGCATACAGCCGATAGGATATCAAAAACCGTTCAACGCTGGCTCAAAAAAACTGGATAGTGTTCAAGCAATGACTGTAAAACACCATCCAGTTTGATTTAAGAATAAAAGTAAAGCGCAGATAAAATAAAAAGATGTCGAGATAAAAACTGAAAATTTCAGCGTGGCAATCGGTTTTCCTGGGATAGGTTAAGAACCTTGTCCGATTCTGGTCTACAACTCGCAGAGATTTACTCCAGATTGTTTTTAAAAAGCGTTTTGGACAGTGCCAAATAAACAATTGCCGCCAACACAACGTTGACTGTAGAGGCGATGATTAAGGGCAAAATCATCGGGGTGAAAAAAGCCATGACAGAGGGTACGATGCCTAAGGCCTTCGCCAGAATGGCCGATCCGTAAGTCATGATAGGACCGTTGATGAAAATCGCTACAGCAGAGGCCAGAAAGATATTGGTCTTTTGATACAGATAGCCATAAAACCAACAGGCTGCCGCCATACTAATGGTGATCAAAGCATGCATGGGTATAGACAAAGGGAAACCTGCCAACAAGGCGGAAAAGAGATGCCCGATGGCACCAACAGCGGCCCCCATGGGACCACCCAACACTAAAGCAGCAAAATAGGCGGGCATGGCATCTAAAGCGACAGAGCCTAAAATTTTGATCATCCCTCCTATGTAGGATAAAGCGATCAAAAGAGCCATTAAGATCATCATTTGTGTTTTAGAACGATTATTCATAAAATTTCCTTTCTGTATGTATTGATATGTTTATTATAACAAACAAAGAAAAGTGGTGTAAAGGACATGAAAATAGGAATCGATTTAGGTGGCACCAATATCGCCGCCGGTTTGGTCAATCGTCATGGGGAGCTCACGGAAGTGGTTTCAGAAAAAACACCTGAAACACAGGGCAAAATCATCGAAGTCATGGTGCATTTGGCAAAGAAACTGATGGCTTGCGCTCCTATCGGGTTGGTTGGCATTGGCGTACCCGGTGTTTTGTCCGCCGACGCCAAAACCGTGATCCATTGTCCCAACGCCGATATGATGAACACACCCTTGGCCCAGATCATGGAAGAGGCCTTAAAAACTTCTGTGTACTTGGGGAATGATGCCAATGCTGCAGGTTTAGCGGAAAGCCATTACGGTGCTTTAAAAGACGAACCCAACGCAGCTATGTTTACATTGGGAACAGGGGTCGGCGGCTATCTCGTGGTATCGGGAAAAGTCGTAACAGGGGCCCATGGCTGTGCAGCTGAATTTGGCCACACCTATGTGGGACCTAGGCATTACGATTGCGGCTGTGGTCTCAACGGTTGCTTAGAAACTTTTTCTTCCCTTCGCGGCCTACAAGCTTCAGTTTTAAAAGCCTTGAACGAAGGGGTGGAAAGCAAGGTGCTGGCACAAGCAGTAAAAGAAAATAAATTGGACGGTAAACTCATTTTGGATAGGGCCAAAGAAGGAGACCCTGCGGCAGTCATTGCTTTTGAGACCATGATTTTTGGATTATCCATCGCCATTAGAAATTTAATGCACTTGACCGACCCCGCGGTGATTGCCTTTGGTGGCGGCTTGGCCCGTGCCGGCGATTTTTTGTTTGATGCTTTAAGAGAGGCGGTTGTGCCCGAGCAATTAGCTTATCCGGATATTGCCACTCCAAAATTTGTAGGAGCCCAACTGGGTAACGATGCGGGGATTATCGGCGCGACTTTATTGGACAGGCTTGTATGAAAGAGAATATTTTAGAGTTGATGATCGACGTGAAGTCATCAACTTTTACAATAAATAACACCGAGCAATGAGATCATGCTCGGTGTTATTGTTTTTATGCGTCTAATGAGAACTCAGATTTTGGTGCGCCACAGTCCGGGCAAACCCAATCGTCGGGTATATCTGCAAATGCTGTTCCCGGTGCAACGTCATTATCCGGATCGCCTACAGCCGGATCGTAAACATAACCGCACAAATCACATATGTACTTTTCCATAATCAATCTCCTTAACAATTTTTACT
Source organism: Eubacteriaceae bacterium (assembly GCA_012522805.1). Taxonomy (GTDB): domain Bacteria; phylum Bacillota; class Clostridia; order Eubacteriales; family Eubacteriaceae; genus JAAYJS01. The sequence continues at coordinate 115,440 of JAAYJS010000018.1, forward strand.
ATTAGTATAACTTATTTGAACACAATTTACCATTCCGGATTGATTTTTTTTAGAATGATTAAGAAAGAATCTTAGATTTCGTCGATTTCGTCATTGTACAAAACCATTCCGATGATGGTGATGCTCTTCGGTCCGTTATTGTACACCAAACCCGTTGCCTTAGAAAGATGAACGACATCGACACCGCAACCTTCAAGAGATGGCTTGGCATCTTCAGGAAAGCGACAGGGCAAGTCTTCGAGCAGACCACAGGTTTTGCATAGGGTACAACCACCGGCGGATAATACTTTTCCGTCGATGCCCGATTTTCGAATCTCTCTGTGAATTTTATCGTTTATTTTCGTAAAACTTTTGATGATATCATCGTAATGCTTGTATTCCTGTCGATTTTTAAAAAAGTGCACTTGACTGAATAAAACGCCTTTTTCATAGGAATAGATCATTTCTTTGCATTCTTCCAATGGTCCCAAATGGGGCGGACACATATAATTTTTTCCATATTGGCCACAATCGTTTTTTTCGCAAGCAGCGCGAACGTCTTCCGTTACTCGTACTGTTTTAGGATCGATTTTTACGATTTCCTTCAGATTGTAGTTGTCTAAAATAGCTTTAATTTTATCCATAACTCACCTCTGTTGTATTTTAACATAATTACATAAAAATGGAATCATAGTTAATAAAATGGCAAACCTTAAAATATTGCTTTCGCTAGGTGGTAACAAGGAATATTGCGCGGTTGGAGACGATAAATTTTACTTATTGTATATTCATGTAATGAGATGTGTGATATACTAAGAGCATATTCACCAATACTCACGATGTGCATTATAAAAAATGCGAAAAATACAAAATTTCTGAATATTCCTATATTGTATAGTCAGGTATAACGACTTTAAATATATCAGGAGTTTGATGAAGCATTGAGCACAACAAAGGAGGCGGCAATGAAAGAAAGTATTACCCGTTCCATGGAAGGACTGCACGAACAGAGAACTTTGGAGCTTGTAAAAATAGCGGCTTATAAAGGTTTTCATCCTATGGAAATTTTGGAATGGTTGGAAGCGGGGATGGAAAAAGTCGGATATTTGTATGAAATAAGTGAGTATTTTATAGCAGATTTAATTTTTGCCGGTATCATCTTTCAAGAAGCATTGGATCTTGAGGAATTTCAAGCGCTTTACCAAGAAGAGGAAAATCAACGGGAAGGGAAGGGTAAAATTCTGACCGCATCGATTAAGACCGATTTTCACAACATCGGAAAAAGACTCTTCGGTTCATTTTCTTCTGCTGCGGGCTTTGATGTGATGGATATCGGAGAAGATGTCGAAGCTTCTGAAATCGTAGAAATGGTTAGGGAATACAATCCGGATATCGTCGGTTTGAGTGGTATGCATACGTCTTCTTTGAATGAAATGAAGTTGGCAGTGGAAGCGCTAAAAAAAGCAGGCCTGAGAGATCAAGTGAAGATCATCATCGGTGGTGGTTGCATCACCGACGATGTCAGTTATGATTTTGTTGGAGCGGATTATGCCACAAAAAATATCGCAAAAGCAGTTCGAGTTTGTGAGAAATGGATGGTGGAGAAAACATAATGGGTGCACCTGAATATATTAAAATTGTACAACATATCAAAGATAGAATTATCAAACAGGATTTAAACCCCGGGGATATTATCCCATCAGAGAATCTCTTATGCGAGCAATTCAATGTGAGCCGTATGACCGTGCGCAAGAGTTTGGCAGTATTGGTCAACGATGGCTATATCTATTCTGTTCCCGGAAAGGGCAATTACGTCAACGAGCCCAATGTCAACGAGTATATTTTATACTACGACGAGATGATTCCCGATCCCGACGATGCAGGTTGTAAGGTCCATTTGTTGGAAGTCGACGTGGAATTGCCTTCCTATGAAGTGGGTTATAATTTGCACATTCCCAAAACTAAACATGTGGTGGTGATCAAACGCGTTTTTCTAAAAGAATCTTTCCCCATTGCGTATGATATCAAATACATGCCCTATTACCGTGGAATACCCATCGTAGAAAAGGAAATCTCTTACTCGACGTTCCCTGAGATGGTTGCACAGCGCAAATCACCCTTTGCCATGATCAAGAAACTAAAAATACGCTCCACTTTGGCAGATGGAGAAATCAGCACACATTTAGAAGTGCCCATCGGTTCTCCTTTACTTGTGATCGAAGAACTCCTTTTGGATACCCAAGAGCTGCCCATCGGTTGGGGGGTTATTTACTTGCCCGGAGAAAGTGCGGCATTGGATGCCATGGCCAGCTTCGAATAAAACGCCCAAAGACAGCCCGATATAACACCTATAAAAAACGGTTATAATATTGATAAAAATTGGATATCATTCTATAATCATACATATGTGAAAACAATTGTTCGAGAATGAGGTGCGTCATGGCTGGGTTAATCAACCGCATCGGTTTCAAAAACGTAAAGTCCGAAGAAAAGAACGATGATGCCATTGTTAATCTTGTGGACTATATTTTAAACCAAGCTATTGATCAACGCGCCTCCGATATTCATGTAGAAACATATAAGGATGGAGAGGTCCGGATACGGTTGCGTATCGACGGACTGCTCCGTCCTTTTTTGTTGCCATCAATTGAAAACTACAAGGGTATTATCACGCGAATCAAGGTTTTATCGGGTATCAACATTGCGGAACAGCGCCTCCCCCAGGATGGTTCTTTTCATCATCGCTATCAAGACAAAGTTGTGGACTGCCGGGTTTCTACGATGCCCACATTACATGGCGAAAAGATGGTGCTGCGCATCCTGGATTCATCTTTTTTCCTCAAGGAAGTGGGACGTCTGGGATTGACTGAGATCCAAGAAAGAAACATTCGCCATCTCATGCAAAAAACGAATGGCATGCTTTTGTTCGTCGGCCCTACGGGATGCGGCAAAAGTACTTCCATGTACTCCTTATTGCAGGAACGCAATGATACTGGGGTCAACATCATGACCATTGAAGATCCGGTGGAGTTGGATGTAGACGGATTAAACCAAATCCAAACCAACGAGAAAATCAATTTGACTTTTTATACCGGACTGCGTTCGATTTTACGCCAAGATCCCGATATCATCATGATTGGAGAAATACGCGATGAAGAAACCGCCTTTACAGCCGTCAGAGCCGCTATGACCGGACACTTGGTGTTGTCCTCCTTACATACGATGGACTCCTTGTCCACCATCAACCGATTGAAGGACATGGGTGTGCCGACCTATATGTTGGCGGCGGCTTTAAACGGTGTTGTCTCCCAGCGTCTCATGCGGTCCGTCTGCCCCCATTGTAGGCGTGTTTACCCCTCCGGAGAGTGGGAACTCTCGGCACTGGGAATTGCCTTGGGTAGTACTTTGGTAGAGGGAGAGGGTTGCGAGCGTTGCGAAGGACTCGGCTATTACGAACGTTTCGGCGTTTACGAAGTCCTAGTGATGGACGATTCTTTGAGAAGAGGCATCCACGACGGGGTCTCTTCAGAAACATTGGCTGCCATTGCAAAAAAATCCGGATTTCGCCCTTTGTCCCAACAGGTGAAGGATGCCATACTGCGGGGGAAAACCACCGCACAGGAAGGGGTGAAGCTGCTCAATGCCGTCTATAGCGATGCCCATGTATTGGGGTAAGGTCAATGCCAAGGGTTTGAGTTTGTTTTGTCACCAATTGGCCTTGGTTTTAAAAGCAGGTATCCCTTTGGTTACCGGGTTGCGTTTAATTGCCGAGGAAATGTCAGACAAGCGACTCAAAAAAACGGTGATGGCTCTCGCCGATAGGGTCTCTTCAGGGGAAAGCCTGGGTGAGGGTATGATCGAGCACCCCGATTGTTTTCCGGAAATGCTGGTCGCAATGGTTCGGGTAGGTGAAATCAGCGGTTCTTTGGAAACCATATTGTCCGACATGGGTCACTACTACGAAGCCCAATGGAAGCGCCATCAAGATAGGGTGGCGGCCTTAACCTATCCCGCTATTGTGGTTCTGGTTGCTCTCGGTGTCTTGGTATTCTTGCTTTTATACGTATTACCTACTTTTTCCGGCATATTTGATTCTATGGAGGTGGACATCCCCCAAGGTACTCAAAGGCTCATGGATTTTTCAGCGTGGATGTCCCACAATTGGCTATTTTTATTGGGTGGTTTTGCTATTCTAGTTATCCTTCTAAACTTAGCCTTGCGCATCAAGCCCATCGCCTATGGCAAAGATGCCCTGATTTTAAAAATACCGGTGCTGGGTCGCATTTTGATGATGGACGACGGCATCCGTATCGCTCATTCTTTATCGATGATGTATCGCAATGGCGTTCATATTTTGGTGTCCATGGGGATCTTGAAAAACACCGTATGCAATCGGTATTTGGCAGAGGGTTTGGCCCAAGTCGATAAAAAATTACAGGAAGGGATGCCCTTATCCGCCGGGTTTGAAGCTTCGGGGGTTTTTCCCGACAGCTTTTATCAAATGTTTAAAATCGGGGAAGAAACCGGTGCCCTAGATAAAAGTTTGGATTATCTCTACGAATATTACCATCAGGAGATGACCAGACGGTTGGAGGGTTTGTCCAACATCATTGAACCGGTGGTAATCTTAATAGTGGGATTGATGGTGTTAACCATCATCCTATCCGTACTCAATCCGATATTGGCTTTATATTCAAATTACGCAAACTTTTGAGGTGAAGAATGGATCAGACGTTGACAACGAGACGAAAAAATGAAGGTGGTTTTACCTTAGTAGAAATGTTGATTGTGCTTGCCATCATGGCTATTTTAATCGGCTTGGCCATACCGGTTTTTAAAAACGTCTTGGATCAATCCAAGATGAAAGCCGACAAAAGTACCGCCGGTATGTTGGAGTCCACCTTAGAGGTTTATTATACCGACGAGGGATCCTACCCCGGTGGCGACTTTGACGACATGGTGCGCGAACTCAACGCCAAGGGGTACATCAAAAATAGTGAGATCAAACCTCAAGATCAAAATGGCCGTTTTGTCTACGACAGTACCAATGGAAACATCGCTTACACCAACGCCAATGAAAAGAGCGATTAACCCCAAAGGCGACAGCGGCTACACCTTAATAGAAATCATTGTAACCCTCGGGCTGCTTTCGGTGATCATGTTCGGGGTGGTGGGAGTGGGGTCTGCGATGCACCATCATATTGAAGAGCGTAAGTACAGAGCCGAGTGCAATCAACTCTTGGATCTTATTTTCGATTGTCGCAATCGCGCCATGATGAGTTCGCGAGAAGCGTGGATCACTTTTCATGGCGATAGAGTAATGGTGACGACTTACCATCTCCCGGCAGATCGCAATGAATCTCAGCGTACAGTCTTCGAAGTTTTGCGTTTAAAAGGGGATTACTACAATAAACGACTGATCTTTAATGAACGCGGGAATATTGCAAGCAGAGGCGGCGATCTGGATTTATTTTTAAGGGAAACCTATAGGGACAGGTTGGTCATTCAATTGTACAGCGGGAGGATTTATATTGAAGGACGTTAAAGGGGAATTCGGCGCAACCTTAATCGAGAACGTCGTCGCCTTGGCGGTCATTGCCTTGGCTTCGGTGATGATGCTGACCCTATTCGGCATTGTTTTTTCCGGAAAAAACAACAACACACAACGGGCAGAGAACATCATGCAAGCCCACTCCCTGATCGACGAGTTAACCAATGGCGCAGAAGGGTCCAATTCGGCCGATGCCGGTGCTGTCATGGGTGTTTGGCAGGGTATTTCCCATCGTTATCCCCAGTGGGAGGTAGCGTTGGCGGAAACCGGAACACCGCGTTTATTGACTTATCGGCTTAAAACCAGCGTCGGTGAGAAGGAGGAGGCCTATAGTGGAAAACTCTACATCTCGCCGTCGCCATAACAAAAGGGATAGTGCCGGCCATACACTGCTGGAATTGTTGGTCTCTTTGGCGGTGGGTGCCCTTTTACTGACCATTTTAGGCGGTATGGCCACTTCAACTCTGCGTATGGAGGAGAAGTTGAACGCTGAGGATAAAATACGGCAAAACAGCCGACGGGCTTACACCTATTTTCAAAAACAAATCCTATCGGCGGATAAAGTGATTGTCCACGAGGGTCAGGTTTATATTCAAGACATGGATCCGGTTCATCTGTACTACAATCTCTACACTTTAAATGCTGAGGGCGTGGTTTACCGCTTAAAATATCGAGAAAAATCCGAGGGTTTGATCAACATCGGGTCGGGACAAACCAGCCACCTCATCGATGAGGTGGAAAATTTTGAATGTCAATTTTTACCGCCCAAAAGCATTGCACTGCGAATACAATTTACAGATGGTTACTTGCTGGAGGAGGTTTTCTACATAGGGGGTGAGGTCGATGAACGCTAAAGGAAAAGATCAAGGGGGTTACACCTTGCCCATGGCCTTAATCATCCTCTCTTTACTCTTTACCATTGCCGGCATAGCTGTGGCCGGCTTGGCACAACAATCCAAGGAAACCCGGTACTTTAAAGATTATCAAATTTTTTTATTGGATTGCAAAACGGCCATGGCGGAATGTGAAGCCATCGCCATGGCAGACCCCCAAGGGCTATTCTTTCCCCAAAGGGGCAACTTGCAAAACGCCAGCTATGCCTGTTATGTCGAGAAAACAGAAAGCACCGGTTACACCCTTCTCCTAGAGGTAAAGGGCGGTGCCTATGCACAAACTTACGAAGGGCAGGTGGTGCTGGAAATGCCGATGCCGGCAGAGAGAATCGGTTATTTTCAAAGCGTTGTTTATCTATCGGCACCGCCGGAGGAACAACCCCCTTTATTGGAAGAACCCCTCGAAGAAGAACCTCAAGAAAGCGACCTACCCGAGGGTCCGGATTCCCAAGAGCCTGAACCCCCGGAAGAGGAAATCCCTCCGGAGAAAATACCCTCGGAAGAACCCAAAATAAAAGTGTTGAAGGTTCTATGGTCGATAAAATAACACGTGTCCTCAAAAATCGTCTATGGTATAATCAATGCCAATCTTTTAAGATTAATAACTGTATTGACGGGGTATTTTTATGATCATTAAAGATACTTTTGCCACCTGTATTCCGATTGCAGCAAAGAAAAAAAGCGATTTGTTCAGTGAATTAAAAATCGCCATTGCTCAAAAACCGGATTTCATTGAATGGCGAAGAGATTATTACGAAGATAAAGTCAAGGATGAAATGGCTTTGTTAAGGCAAATAGACAATAGATTGGGTCCCATGGAACTGATCTACACCTATCGGCATCTATCCGAAGGTGGACAAAGTGCACCGGAGGAATCCGAGCGTAAGGCCTGTATCCTTCAAGCCATAGAATCCGGCGTACCGGCTTACATCGACATCGAATGGGCCGCCGGCCAAGAGACCTTGTCCGATTTAAAAAGGGCTGCCCAGAAAAAAAATGTCGGCATCATCGTCTCTTATCATAACTTTTCCGGATGTGAAAATGTCAAAAATTTGCAAAACAAATGGCAAGAGTTGGAAAAAAGCGCCGGAGATGTTCTTAAAATAGCTGTGAATCCCCATCATCCACATCAGGCGCAGCGTTTTTTTCAAGAAGCTCAAAGGTTTCAATACGATACGGCAAAACCTCTCATTGCCATCGCCATGGGAGAATTTGGAAAGGTTGGACGGGTGATACCGGAACTCTGCGGCTCTGCTTTGACCTTTGTCACTGCTAAAAAAGAGACGGCACCGGGACAATGGCAAATGGAAGCGCTGTTGGCCCAAAGACAAAGGATGGGTATGATCCCCGCAGAAAAAAGCATCGCCTTGATCGGCTTTATGGGAGTGGGGAAAACCACCATGAGTCGCAAATTGGCCAATAAAATGGGGCTACCCTATGTGGATTTGGATAGAGAAATAGAATCCCGTATGGGCAAGACCATCAGCGAGGTGTTTGCGGAAGGGCGGGAAGACTATTTTAGAGAAATGGAACATCGGGTGTTGCGAGAAATGCTCGACGGCGAAAAGAAAATCATCTCCACCGGTGGGGGCACTGTTTCATCGGAACGCAACCGCAGATTGTTAAAATACAATAGTTACGTCATCCACCTACAGGCTTCTCCTAAAACCATCCATCAACGAACCCGTCATAGAACGCACCGCCCCTTGCTGAATGTGCCGGACCCCATGTCCGTCATTGTAAAGCTCTTGAAGGAAAGAAAAAACTTTTATGAGATTGCCCATTTAAAAATTCAAACCGATCGTCAACGAATGCAGGTCAACCTCCAAAGGATGGTGGACGGCTACCGGCGGTTTACAAAATACTGGGAAAGGCTTGCAAAATGAGTCTTTATGATGACTCATGGCAAGCCTTGATTTATAAGCGCACGGATTTGGTCGACTTTAAACTGTCAATAGGCGTTGAAGCGGGGATCAGTTGTTGGTCGGTAAGGTTAGTTGATCGGCACGAATAGCCTTTAAATCCATCAAACCCATCTCCGGGTCACAGTGTAAGATCCCTCTTTGAATACAATGGTAACCGTATCGACGGCGCAGAGCATCGATGGTTTGATCCACTTTGATATTGCGTTCCCTCCTTTTTCGATCTGTAAAAAAGGAAACTTGGATGGGCTGGTTTGAGGGTAAAAGTTTCTCAGCTCGGAGCTGCAAAGAGCGGATGGGTCTTTGCCAATCGTAAATTTGGTAAAAAAGCGCCATGGCCGCCTCGATCAATTCCGCGGTGATGTGGGTAGGGGAATTCAGGAGCCCTTGTTTAGAATGATGTAATAGGCCGTTGTCTCGAACGTCGATGGCCAGCCCACGACAGTAAAAGCCACTTTCTCGCAAACGCCTGCCCACGCTTTCCGCCAAGAGGGTAAAAACCAGGCGGACATCTTCGTCGTTGACCAAATCCCTTGGGGTGGTCATCCCGTTGCCGATACTTATGACCTCCCGTTCAATATTATTCAATTTCACATTAAAAGGACGTACAGGGCTAAAATCGAACCCGTTGGCATTGTGCCACAGCATCTCACCCACTTTTCCAAACTTTCTTTTCATAAAACCGATTGGTCATTGGGCCAACTCCCCAATGGTTTCTATCCCGTAGCGAAACAATTTTTTTTTAGTGGCTCGCCCAACATAAAGCAAACTGGAAGCAGGGCTATTCCAAACCAAATCCTTGTAATTGTCTCTTGTAATGATGGTGACAGCATCGGGCTTCTTATAATCGGATCCGAACTTGGCAAAAATTTTGTTGAAACTCACGCCGATGGAAACGGTTAAGCCGACTTCCTCCTTAATGGTTTGTCGCAAAGTTTCTGCAATGTCCATCCCGGAGCCAAATTGGTGTGTAGAACCGGTGACATCCAACCAAGCTTCATCCAATCCGAAGGGTTCTACAAAAGGCGTATAGCGGTAATAGATCTTGCGCACTTGGCGTGAGTATTCCGTGTACTTGGGGTAATCCGGCGGGAGCATCACCAAGTCGGGGCACTTGTCTCTGGCCTGCCACAAAGCTTCACCGGTGATGACGCCATAACCCTTGGCGATTTCATTTTTTGCTAAAATAATACCGTGTCTTTTTTCAGGATTACCTCCGACAGCAACCGGTACCTCCTGAAGGTCGGGACGATCTAAACAAGAAACGGCGGCGTAAAAGCCATTTAAGTCGCTGTGTAATATATGCCTATCCATTTTATCTCCTCCACTCAAATAAATAGCCATAAAAGATACTTACAAAATCATTATAAGCCATAAAAGACTATAACTCAAGGATGTTAGAGAAATAATGGTCTTATATGGTAAGTCAATGGGGACAAAATCGAGAAATAATGGTATAATGAGACTAAATAAGAAAAATTGGGAGGGAACTATGGATATTACTGAAACTTTAAGACAATTAAAAGAAGAATCACAAAAAACCGCCCGAGAAATCGCAGAACTTTCCGGTGTGTCCTTACACACCTTAAATAAATTGCTCAATGGGCAAACCGACAACCCGACCTATACCACTTTACAGTCGGTATTGGCCGCCTTAGGATACGAATTGGAAATTGTCTCCCAAAACAAATTGGTGGAAGGGGTCATCACGGAATCGGAATCCTTACTGATACATCGTTTCAGGCGCTTGAGTAAGAAGGGAAAAGACTATACCCACAATCAACTCCAAAGTTTTTTAAACTACGAGGAAAACTTTGGGGTACTTCAAGAGAGTCTGGAAAAAACATGGACGGAGTTTCCTCTTTACCTTTTACCGGCATCGGCAGGCATTGGCCATTACTTAGATGACTCCACCTACGAAATGTATCCCTTCGAAACGGATCAGGTACCCCGCGGCACCAACTTTGCCATTAGAGTGGTTGGTAACTCCATGGAACCCCAGTTTATAGAAGGAGATATCGTTTTTGTTAAAAGCGAGGTCTTCCCGGAAGATGGCGACGTGGGGGTGTTTACCATTAACGGTGAAGCTTTTTTAAAAGAATACCGCAACGAAGGTTTGGTCTCTTATAATTCGGATTACCCCCTCATCGTTCCCCAAGAGGACGATACGGTGCGCATGGTGGGAAAGGTGTTGGGGCGGTATCACCCACAATAAAATAAATGAAAACTTGAAACGCGTTGTAGCCATGAGTCTACAACGTGTTTTTTTAATGATGGCCATAAGATCCACTTTCAACCTCCATAAAACACTCATTATTACATAAAATGCAATGAAACTTAAATAAACCTGAAGAAATAGTTGAATTAGCACTCTGCCTTTGACAGTGCTAACGAATTGTCCTATAATGGTGTTAATCTAGTGGATAACCACTAGATATTGATATAGATTGAATAAATTCAAGGAGGTACACTATGTTATTCCCAACGACACGTTCATTTATGAATGTATTTGATAATTTTTTCTCTGAACCATTTTTTACTAAAGCATCTGAAACCAAGGTGCCGATGGTGATGAAAACCGACATTAAAGAAGCTGAAGATCACTATCTCATCGATGTCGATATGCCGGGCTACAATAAAGATGATATCAAAATTGAGCTTTCCGACGGTTACTTAAAGATTTCAGGTGAACGTCAATATGAAAAGAAAGAAGATAAGGATAACTATATCCACAGAGAACGTTACACGGGCCAATGCTCCAGAAGTTTTTATGTCGGAGACGACCTCACTGAAGAGGACGTCAAAGCTGCTTTCAAAGACGGTATTTTAAGCTTGACTTTACCTAAGAAAGAAAAAGAAGAAAAACTGCCGGAGAAAAAGTATATTGCCATTGAAGGCTAATATCTAAAAAAAAGAATCGCAACAGTCTCATATCACCTAAAATTCAAGAAATGAATACCACCTACCTAAGAATCGGAGTACTCCGATTCTTTTTTTATGTCAATCTTCAATAGGTCTGTCAAAATTCAATGGTAAGGTGACCCCTGACGGCTATAAAATTTAAACTTACGTCGCTATTGGTTTGGCACTTTTTATCTTTCGGAGCGAACAAAACAAATCCAAAACTTTTGTAATGAAAGATCGATGGATCCGCTAAAACCCATTGGTTTTTGCTTATCTTTAAGATATCATTGAAGTAAGAGCAAAGGGTTGCACGAGAGCATAACCATTGGGAGTTGTTGCTGTCAAAGAAAAGTGCCTGCCGCGTGGTTGTGCAAAGTCGCGACCACATTGGGGAGCGTTATTGAGCAATTGAGAAAAAGAGACAAGGGTTGCACGATGTATAGAAAATTTGGGTTGGGTTGATTTTGAAGAAGATATTTTGCCGGCTGATACAAAGGCACACGCTTCTTTCATTTTTAAATTGTGGAAAGTTGAGGTATCGCGATGTCCGTTTTGATTGCAATTGTATTGATGTTGGGTCTGACCTTTACCACCTTTGGATATCTCATTTATTTTAGGAAAAAATACAACCTCATCAATGATTTTAAGAAAAACTACAACGCCGGTCGCGTGGATCAACGGTATGCACAAAGGGTCGGATTCATTGAATTGTCAATCGGCATTGCTTTACTTGTGAGTGCTGTGGTGCTTTTGATCTTTAGGCTTACGAACTGAAGAAAGATTCGGTGAAAAGGTCATGTTTTTGGATATTGATGACAAAATAGCAGACATGTTTAAACCGCTGCACAAAAATGGTAGATGACTGCCCTAGGCAGAAGTAGTGGAGAGGTTTGATACAGACAAGCCTGGATGTCTTTTAAATGAATCCGTAAAGTTGAAGAACCGATAGAAAGGAGATGAGATATTGAAAACAAGAGAAATGGTGAACATCGCCATGATCGCAGTGCTGGCTTCGGTGCTGTCCTTGTTCGAATTATTTAGAATGCCCCGAGGGGGCAGTGTGACCCTTTATTTAATCCCCTTGTTTTTTGCCGCTGTGAACGAAGGGCTCAAAACAAATGTGATCATTGCAACCATCACAGCCACCTTGCAAATTTTGTTGGGCGGTTATATCTTAAATCCCATTCAAATCATTTTGGATTATTATTTGCCGGTGTTATTAATCTGCACCTCTCAAATTTTTCCTTTTAATCGCTACGTCAATTTGGGGATCAGTTCCTTGCTGGCAATGGGCAGCTATGTGGTGTCGGGAATGTTATTTTTCGATGTTCCTTTTGTGGCCTCCATCATTTACAATGCGTCTTTTTTTGTACCGACCATTATTTTAAATATGATTGTTTTTGCCGCCATCAATCCGAGATTATCCAAGGTATACAAAGCCAATCACACCGTGTAAATGGGATACGCGATGCATTAAATTGCCAAAGAGTGGCGCAAAACTTTTAAACAAAACACGCATCAAATAAATTTTCAAAAGAACCTCGCCATCACGTTGGTGAGGTTTTTTTTAGTGCTTAAGTCTCTACTCAGTATTCAATTTTAAAAAATAAGTTAAAGAGACGGGGCAACAGAACTTTGCCTCAGGGTAACCATAGGTGCACTCTTGTCGGGATTGGTCTGTCCTTCAGGGAACTGAGAAGAAAAATTCCATGTACGTTGTGTTATATTCATTCAGCCAATCGGTCAACCGGATTGTAATAGGCTGTTCGGATTCTTTAATTCATTACAAATTTTGTAGAAGTTATTCCTAAAATTAGACGGAAACTTTATTCTGGTGTACAATTTAAGGAGTTTCACAATGAAGGATTATTAAATGAAAAAAGAAATCTTAGACTTACTTAAAACACAATTTGAATCCGAGGAGTTATTGTTGGGTGAATATGGTATAGAAAGGGAGGGCTTAAGGGTTGACGCTGAAGGACGGCTTGCCTTAACGCCTCATCCGAAGGTGTTCGGTCCCAAATTGGGCAACCCCTACATTACAACGGATTTTTCCGAAAGCCAAGTAGAGGTCGTCACCCCTACCTACACCTCCATGTCCAAAACCCATCGCGTTTTAACGGACTTATGCGATATCGTCAACAATCAAATCGGGGAGGAATATTTTTGGCCGCAATCCATGCCTTGCGATATACCGGAGGATGATCAAATTCCCATTGCACAATACGGTAGCAGCTGTCAAAAAGCGATCGATGCTGAAGAGTACAGAAAAGGTTTAAGTGCCCGCTATGGTTCAAAAAAGCAATTGATCTCCGGAATACACGTTAACTTTTCATTCACAGAAGAATTCATTCAAAAATTTCATAGAATTTATGGTAAAGGTGAAAGCTATAAAGATTATAGGGACCGCATGTATTTAAAAATGGTGCGCAATTTTTTAAGATACCGTTGGTTGGTCATCTATCTGACAGGCACCAGCTCCACCATGCACGAAACCTACATCGCTGAGTGTGTGGCAAAAATGCACCCCACTGGCGATGGGTCCTATATCCACCCGACCTGTGTTTCATTTAGAAACTCAGATTGCGGTTACAAAAATGAAGAACCCCTCTATCCTTCTTACGAGAGCATCCAAGCCTATACGGAGGATGTGCGTCGGTTTGTTGCCCGTGGCGATATTTCGGCACCGAAGGAATTGTACACACAAATTCGCATGAAGGCGGAAGGTGTCGACAATATTTTAGAATCATTAGAAAACGATGGTATCAAATATTTAGAAATTCGCACGGTGGATTTAAACCCCTTCGAACTGACCGGACTTGCCATGGTGGATTTGGATTTCATTCACAGTTTGATGCTGTACACCCTTCTGAAGGAAGAGAGCAACTATATGGATTGGCAACAGGAGGGCTTGGACAACGAAGAAGGGGTGGCAGTGGAAGGTTTGAATACCGAGATCTTATTGACGAGAGACGGACAACCCATTCAACTGAAAGACTGGGCTTTGGAAATACTCGATGAACTCTGTGAGATGAGCGAGATACTGAACCTCAACTATGGGGAGACACTTCTAACCATGATTGCAAGGGTAAAGGATCCCAAACAAACCTACGCTTATCGCATTCGGGAATTGACTAAGGAAAAAGGATTCATACAAGCCAATTTGGATTTGGCAAAGAAACATAAAGAGATATCTTGGAATCGACGCTACGCCACCCAGGCGTTTACGGAGTACGAGTTGTCCACTCAAATTTTGATCAAAGAGTGTCTCAATCGGGGAGTTCAAGTGACGGAAATCGACCCCAGCGACAACTTTCTCATCTTGGAATCCAGAGGGGTAAAGCATTACGTGAAACAAGCCAATAAAACCGCTTTGGACAACTACATTACCGTTTTGGCCATGGAAAACAAAGTGGTCACCAAGATCATCTTAAAGGAGCATGGCATCCCTGTGCCCGACGGTATACAAATCGATGCACCCGACCAATCGAAGCATTGGGCGCAAGTCTTTGCAGGGCGCCCCATCGTGGTGAAGCCCAAGTCCACCAATTACGGGTGGGGAATCTCCATATTGGATCAAGGCGGGTCGGTGGAGGATATCCAAAAAGCCATTGGGATTGCCTTTGAATACGACGACACCGTATTGATTGAGGAATTTCTCATTGGCCAAGAATACCGATTTTTAGTGATTGATGATGAATTGGTTGCCGTTTTAAAACGAGTTGCCGCCAATGTAGTGGGTGATGGCCAAAGCACCATTCGCGATTTGGTCGCCCTTAAAAATCAGGATCCCAGACGTGGGGTGGGTTACCAAAAACCGCTTAAGAAAATTGTTTTTGATGAACAAACCCTTTTGTATTTAAAATTACAGGGCTTAACTCCGGAAAGCATACCGGAGCAAGGCGTTCAAATCTTTTTAAGAGGTAACTCCAATATTTCCACCGGTGGAGACTCCATCGATGTGACCGACACCATGCCGCAAAAATACAAAGATTTAGCCGTACAGGCAGCTCGAGCAGTGGGGGCGGTTTTCTGCGGTGTGGATATTATGATAGAGGACGTTGCCAAAGAGAATTCCAGCTACGGAATCATTGAATTGAACTTCAATCCCAGTACCGATATGCACGCCTACCCGTACCAAGGTCAAGAGAGACCCATCGCCGCTTATACTTTAAAGGCGCTGGGCTTAATTGACGATATCGGACTGACAGAAGAGGATGCTTAAACATGTTTGCTTTTGAAACGCGTATCCAAAACGATGGTGGAGAAGAGGGAAAGGAAATAGGTGTCAGCGGCATTCTATCCATCTTTCAAGACACCATGACAGCCCTCAACAACCATTTGGGCATGAGTTATGATGATTTAATGGCTTTGGGCTATGTTTGGTTTGTGACAAAATACTGGTTACGAGTATCGAGGTGGCCGGTTCAAGGAGAACGTATCCTCGTGGAAACAGAGCTGACAGCGGCCGAGGGTTTTATTGCTGAGAGAACTTTTTATCTATCCGACAGCAAAGGGAACTTGCTCATGCAATCGGTCAGCGACTGGATGCTCAACAGCCTGTCCGAAGAGCGGATTGTTCGATTGGAAGAAGTACCGGAAATGAAAATTTACGAGGTCGTCGGAGATAAAAGAACGAATTTCAAACGCCTGAACCGAGTGACGCATTGGTCCAATCAAAGAGAACACATCGTCGAGGAAGCGGACTTAGATGTGAACCGCCACGTCAATCACGGAAAATACGTTGTTTGGGTTGAAGACTGGCTGGCAGAGGCCAACCAGAATATAAGAGATTTCAATGATATTAAAGTGGTCTATAAAAACCAAGCCTACTTGGGAGACACACTCACTTTAAAAATCGCCGAACAAGGTGGAGGTTATCGTTTTGATATGCTCTCCGAAAACGACCAACCGGCTTGTCAAATAGAAATACAGCCATGAGGTTGTCGCTTTAGAATCAAAGCAAGTTCTCATTTTGTTATGAGAACTTGTTTTTGATAGGAGCAAATTTAAATTTTGTTGAACAAAGTGATGATACATCCTGTGAAAGGATTCAGTGGGTCCTTCCGTCGTGTTATGATAGAAACACGGAGTTGATATGAAACAATATAAAGGAAAGCAGAATCAAAAAGATACCTGTCGTCAAAGCATCGCTTTGATTCAACAGGGGAGTATCCGATATTGCACATCCGCTTGTTTGTGCGGCATACCCTGTCGCTATGACGGCCGTGCCAATACCGTGGAAATTTTAAAAAAAGCCTACGAAAAAGGCCAGGTGTTGCCTCTTTGCCCCGAAGTATTGGGTGGCCTATCCACTCCCAGAGCCCCGGCGGAAATAAAAGGTGCAGGTTCAAAGATTAAAGTGTATAATAGTGAAAATTGCGATGTGACAGTCGCTTTTGTGAAGGGGGCAGAAATAGCACTACAAAAAGCTGCGGCATGGGGCGAAAAAATTGTTGTTTTAAAAAGCAAGAGTCCATCCTGTGGGCTGGGCGTCATCTACGACGGTACCTTTACCGGAACCTTGGTATCCGGAAATGGTGTAGCAGCACAGGCTTTCTTAGATGCAGGCTACTGCGTGTTGACAGAAAAAGATCTCGTTGATTCGATTTAAAAGGTCCTGCTCTTTAAAACCTAAGGTAAGAACATAGAATACAAAAGTTTTGATTGAGACGTTATATTAATAAGGAGTTGAGATGAAAGATAAAATCCATTTAGCGTTGTTTTTTGGTGGGCAATCGGGAGAGCACGAAGTATCCAGAGTGTCCGCATACAATATTGTAGGCGCGATAGATCCCCAAAAATACCAATTGACTTTGATCGGAATTACGAAAAAGGGAAAAATGATACGCTATACCGGCCCCTTAGATGCCATTCCGGGGGGAGAATGGGAAAACAATCGCGGTTACTTGGTGGAGGCTATGGATTTTTTCAACGATCCATTTTTGCAAAGTATCGACATTTGCTTTCCGGTCCTCCATGGCCCCATGGGCGAAGACGGCACCATTCAAGGATTGTTTGAATTGATCAACAAACCCTATGTGGGGTGCGGTGTCTTAAGTTCCGCCGTTGGAATGGACAAACATTTTTCGAAATTGGCTTTTGAACGGGCGGGTATTCCCACCGGTCCATACCAGGCCTACCATTCTTATCAATACGTAGAAGATCCGGAAAGTTTTATGGCGGATATTCAAAAGAGATTGAACTACCCCATCTTTGTTAAGCCCGCCAACATGGGCTCTTCAGTGGGTATTTCTAAAGTGCATACCCATGAAGAATTACAACCGGCTTTGGAATTGGCCTTTGAGTACGATCACAAAATCATTGTAGAAGCGGGAATAGACGGCCATGAGATTGAATGTGCCATTTTAGAAGATGGCGACACCCTCAGGGCAAGCACCCCCGGACAAATTGTGGCATCCAAAGAGTTTTACGACTACGAGGCGAAATATTCCGACGATGAGGATTCTGAGATCATCATTCCGGCGCCCTTAGACCCTCAAACGACAGAAGACATTAAAACCTATGCCATCAAAGCGTTCCGCGCAATCGAAGGCTCCGGTCTATCCCGGGTGGATTTTTTTGTAGAGAAGACAACCGGAGAAATCTTTATAAATGAAATCAACACGTTGCCCGGTTTTACCAATATCTCCATGTATCCTAAAATGTGGGAAGCCGACGGCATCCCCTACAAAACATTAGTCGACAGATTAATTCAAAGTGCATCGAGAAAAATAAAAACCCGAGATTAATGCTTGATAATTACCCTAAAGAGTGGTTTAATGAATTGGAATGAAAGGAGACGTTATGAAAGATAGAAAAAAAGTCTGGCTGTCTATTACCGGTATCGTCAACGATATGGAAAATAGCGACAAGGACACCATGCAATTCCTTACAGAAGGAGATATGTATCGCGAAAGCAACGCCTCCTGCTTCACCTATTTGGAAACAGCTGTATCGGGAATGGAAGGCACGACCACCACAGTGATGGTCGAGCCGAAAAAAGTGTCGGTCATCCGTTTGGGGACGGTCAACAGCATTATGGAGTTTGTGAGCGGCCAAAAAAATGTGACCCAAGTCAACACACCCTATGGTTCCATTAACATGGGTGTTGTAACGCGGGATATCGACATTCGTTACAATGATATCGATGAACCGGTTAAGGTCAATGTTCAATACGATATCAAGCTGGAAGGGTATACCAATTCGGAAAACACCTTGCAAATAGAAGTGAAAGACTACCAATAGCATGAAAAGGCGACGGTGCCCTGCGCCTCGCCTTTTTCTATGGAGGAAGAATGTATATTCGAGAAAAAAACGAAGAAATAATTGAAAACGTCATCTCAACTGCCCTCATCTCTGCGATGGAAAAGGGCGATTTTCAAGTAGAAACCCTACCGGAGATCATGCTGGAGGTACCGCGGGAAAAGGAACACGGCGATTATGCCACCAACATCGCCATGCTTTTGCCAAAGCTGGCAAAAAAAGCACCGAGGGTGATAGCGCAAAGTATTGTAGACAACGCGATGATTGACGATACGCCCATCAAGTCGATCGAAATTGCCGGTCCGGGCTTTATCAACTTCAGATTGAAAGACCAATGGCTTGATGAAGTGGTTACACAAATCCATGAAATGGGCAACGACTACGGAAAAACAACGGGACATCGCGGCAAAACCTACAACTTAGAATTTGTATCCGCTAACCCTACCGGGCCAATGCACATGGGCAATGCCCGGGGTGGCGCCATAGGCGATATCTTAGCCTCCATTGCCCAATGGACCGGTTACGAAGTGACACGGGAGTTTTACATCAACGATGCGGGCAATCAAATAGAAAAATTCGGCGATTCCCTAGACGTGCGTTTTCGTCAATTGATGGGCGAAGACATTCCCTTCCCAGAAGACGGCTATCAGGGAGAGGATATCACCGAGCACATGCAAACTTTTATCGAAGAAGAAGGCGGTACTGACGCTTGCGCCCGCTATATGCAAATGGAGGAGGCGCAAAGAAAAGAAATTTTTGTCCAACGCTGCCTCAAGCTGAACATTTCAAAAATGCAAAAGGATTTAGAAACCTACGGCATTCACTACGACGTGTGGTTTTCGGAACAGAGCTTGTATGAAAACAAGGATATCGAAAAGGCGTTAACACTTTTAAAAGAAAGTGGCGATACCTACGAAGAGGAAGGGGCTCTGTGGTTTGCGACGACAAAATACGGGTGCGAAAAGGACGATGTCCTCGTACGCAACAACGGTCTGCCCACCTATTTTTTAGGCGACATTGCCTATCATTTAAACAAATTTGTGACTCGGGGGTTTGACCGTTGCATCAACGTTTGGGGCGCGGACCATCACGGGCATATTGCTCGGCTTAAAGCAGCCATGACAGCCACCGGCGTGGATGCCCATCGGTTGGATATCGTCACCATGCAATTGGTGCGTCTGATGCGAGACGGCGAAACCGTCAGAATGTCCAAACGCAAAGGCGAAACCGTTTCCTTGGTGGACTTGATCGAGGAAGTTGGCAAAGATGCAGCCCGTTTCTTTTTCAACTTGCGTTCGCCGGACAGTCACTTTGATTTCGACTTGGGATTGGCCTTGGAACAATCCAACGACAACCCCGTTTTTTATGTCCAATATGCCCACGCCAGAATCTGTTCAATTCTCAGACAGATGGAAGAGGAACAACCACAATCCGATTTGAATTTAACCCTTCTCAAAGAACCGGAAGAAAAAAGCTTGATGCTCAGATTATCGACCTTACCGGAAGAAATCATCATCGCAGAAGAAAAGATGGACCCCAGTCGCTTGACCCGCTATGCCATCGACTTGGCCTCGGACTTTCATAGTTTTTACAATGCGTGCCGTGTTCGTGTGGATGATGAAGGCCTGCGCAACGCGCGTTTGGCTTTAATTCAAGCGACACGTACCGTTCTTAAAAATACACTCACCCTACTGGGGGTGGAAGCTCCGGAAAGAATGTGATGGATCCCATATTTTCTCGCGCTTATCCTCTTATCGGCTCCGAGGGTGTCGAGATTTTGCAACAAGCAAAGGTGCTGGTTTTCGGCGTTGGAGGTGTCGGTTCCTATACGGTGGAAGCCTTGGCGCGGTCGGGTATCGGTCACTTGGCGTTGGTGGATAAAGATGTGATCGATGAAACGAATTTAAACCGCCAATTGATCGCAACGAGGCAAACCGTCGGCTTGGACAAGGTTGATGTGGCTGCCCGTCGCATTTACGAAATAAACCCGGCGGCACTGGTAACGATAGAAAAAAAGGAAGTAACCACCCACAATATAGAGGAGTTTTCGCTGGAAGATTACGATTATGTTGTCGATGCCATCGACAGCGTCTCTTCGAAAATTGCCATCATCGAAGCTTGTCATCACAACCAGGTGGGTTGCATTTCCGCAATGGGTACCGGTAACAAATTGGACCCGACTGCCTTCGTGGTGACGGATATTGCAAAAACTTCCTATTGTCCCTTAGCCAAGGTCGTGCGACAGGCTTTAAAGAAAAAAGGCATACAGGGCCACAAAGTGGTGTACTCCACGGAACAACCTAAAATACGTTGTACACCGCCGGCCACAGTATCCTTCGTGCCACCGGTTGCGGGTCTCATCCTGGCTGGGGAAGTCGTTCAAGACTTAATTAAAAAACAACTTTAGGACAAAGGGATGAATCAAAAAACAAATGGTAGGGCTTTCAACTTCCTACGTCGAAAAAAAATAGAAGACATGGTATTTTCCGGTTTGTTTTTCTTTCAGACCGACAAGGGTTTGCCTTATTGCCAAGCCTTTAACTTCACTTTTTCAGATGAGCCCAAACATCGGATCATGCAGATGATCGCTTTGTTGGCAGTGGTTGTGTCCGTGAGTTTTCTCAATAGCTTGCTTCGCAATGTCGTCAGGCTGATTCGACAGGATCGGGCAGCTCAACAAAAAAAGAAGCGCTTAAAAAATAAGAAAGAAAAGGGTAACAGTTCAAATGGGAATGGACCGATGCCCTCATCTTGATAAAAGTTAACCCGAGTTCTACCGCACCTTTCAGTGCTTTTGAACTCGGGTTGTTTTAATGGATCGCCGATGCAATTCAAAAATGGCGCTTCTGCATATTTTTAAAGCCGGCAACCAGATGTCTCAATTGCCAATGGGAAGGAACGATAAAGGTACGCTCGGGGTTGGTGTAAAGAATGGGAAGAATGGTATAGAGCGTTCCGTTTTGCCAGATAGTCAGTATGTCGCCGGCTTCCGGATGCATTGCCACAGATACCTCATCAACACGGTCAAAGGAAAGGATGGGATGCCTTTGTGTTGCATCAACTAAAGAAAATCCGCGCTCCGTTTCCATCAAAATGGCGGTGTCAGCGGTGCGCAATGTCTCGGGCCATGTTCCTACCGTAAACAATACTTTGACCATCCTTGACTCCTTTCCGGGAATCCTTTCTCACTAGGCTTTTATACCGAACAACAAGAATAAAATAACACAGTTCTCTTATTTTTAGCAAAATCATCCGAGATTATCGCTGTTCTTAAGAAAAAATGTGCAGAATAGAAGCGAATCAAATGTATCAGACTCAATGACCGATCAGTCAATCATAACGGAGGAAAAAATGATAGAAGAAATTCGAAAAAATATATACAGATGTGAAGTCCCCTTGCCGAAGAGCCCTCTTAAGTGGATCAACAATTATGTCGTTGTTGGGGATCAAAGAACCTTGGTGGTGGACACGGCCTTTAACAACCCCGATTGTTTCGATGCCTTCATGGCAAACATGGAAACCCTCAAGGTGGATCTCAGCAAGACCGATGTCGTCATTACCCATTTACATGCCGATCATTCCGGCTTAATCGCCGAGCTTTATGCCAGAGGTGCCACGATTTACGGTCCGGAACTGGACATCGAAGTGTTTACCAGACATATGGGCAGCGATGCTTATTATGACAGGTTTCTTCATTTTATGACGATGTTCGGTATGTCAAACCCTACCATCGCATTTTTTGAAAAGCACCCCGCCAGGCGGTACACAACTTCTCCGGAATTCGAATTCACACCTGTTAAGGAAGGGGATATCTTCGATTTGGGAGAGTATCAATTTCAAGTTATTTCCGTGCCAGGACACACACCGTCCATGATTAACTTATACGATGAAAAACACAAGGTGTACCTCTCTGCAGACCATGTTTTGGATACCATTACCCCCAACATTTCTTATTGGGGTCCGGAATACCCGGTTATTTTGGAGACCTATTTTAAAAGCTTGATGAAAATTATAACCATTCCGGTAGAGGTGATGTTGCCGGCCCACCGCAATGTCATAGAAGACCACCCCAGAAGAATCATCGAATTGTTGGACCATCACCGTTTCCGTTTAATGGAAGTAGAAGAAATTTTACAACAAGCAGATCGAGAAATGACCGTTCTCGAAGTAACCCAAAAAATGAAGTGGCGGATCAGAGCCAAAAGCTGGGAAGAATTCCCCGATCCACAAAAAGCCTTTGCAACCGGGGAAGCCATGGTCCATCTAGAATATTTGGCGGCAAAAGATCGTATCGACTTGCGTATTGACGACAACGGTGTTTATTATTTCAGCCGTCGAGATAACAGGGTAAGCCAAGACTATCCCGTCGTTATCAGAGCGTAGTAGCCGGTCATAATAAGGCAAAAAATTCGACCTTCAATTGACATAGTCCCAACCTCTAAACTGTTTTAGAGGTTTTTTAATGCCAACTGAAGGTCGATTGGTGAAAGTATTAAAGAAATGCTCATCAACGGGTGCCCCGTCGCGATCATTTAATCCTTTTACTTAGTGGGTAAAAAACGAAATAGTTGTCCAGCCAATGCTGATGCCGGCATACTCTGAATGACGATTTTCCCGGGGCCGGTTACTTTGGTGTTAAAAATGCCCTCTCCGCCGAATAACATATTTTTAACGCCGGGCACTTGTTGAATATCCATGGTGCAACTCGCATCCATAGCAGCGAGATAACCGGTATCGATGATCATCGACTCGCCGGCTGCCAATTGGTACTCCTTTGCGTAACCGTCAATTTCTAAAAAAGCCGTTCCATTTCCGGACAGTTTTTGCATGATGAAACCTTCGCCACCGAAGAAACCCGCAGAAAATTTTTTCTGAAAGTGAACGGAAAGTTCAACGCCGGATTCCGAGGCTAAAAATGCGGATTTTTGAACGATGATCGAGTTGTTCGGTGAAATCTGTACAGGAAGGATTGAGCCAGGCAAACTGGATGCAAAAGCAATCATGCCCTGTCCACCTTCTGCAGTATACAGATTCTGAAACATGTTCTCACCGGAGAAAAGACGACCGAGCATCTTCCCGGCACCGCCGCCTTTTGTAGACATTTTCATGTTCGGACTCATCCAAGCCATACCGCCGCCTTCGCTGATCATTGTTTCCCCAGACGATAGGGTACAAATGACAACCGGTAGCGGAGTGCCTTCAATTTTATACTCCATGATTGCCTCCTTTGCTGTTTTGATCTTCGTCTTCATTATATATTTTCTGAATGGTCGGGTCAAGAAAAGAATGTATTAAAATAGTAATATTTAAAAAAAGTGATAGATTAAAAATCCATCATGATGGAGAAAGAGCCAAGGACACAGGGGTGACCCTTGTGTCCTTGGCTGGTTTTTTAAAGAATCAGTGAGAAATAATAGAATCGATCTTTTGATTGATTTTTTCTACGTAGGCCAATCCCTCCTCTTCATGAAAGGTTTTAGCCTTAAGGGTTTGCAAACACTCTTCAAAAGCAGCGACCAATACCTCGTTGATTTCGTTATAAATGGCTACGGTTTCCGGTTTTCTTTCGTGATAATCCTGCCAGGTATCCTTCATATAGTCGAAAAGGTGGTTGGTGATGTCCCGCATGATCTTGGCGAACATGGCCACCTCCGTGTGGATGTAATCGGTGTCGGCTTCGTAAACAGAATGTTCGGAAACTCTTAAACGCCCCAATTCCGCCAATTGTTGGTAAGACTGGGAGCCCGCCAGTATGATTTGGTGATGGTACAAGACGTTGACGCTGATATCCAGATGTTCGAGGAGGTCGTTGCGCTTTAAAAAGTCCAAGTTTACTTTTAAATCGTTTAAGGTGGAGTCCGGCTCAAACATGATAAAACCGACATTCGGCTCAATACCGTGTCGCCGTAAGATACGCAAGGCATTTTCGTTGTCCGACACCGTCGTGTGTTTATTGAGTCGTTTTAAGGATTCGTCTTTGCCGCTTTCCAAACCGACTAAAATATTTTGCAGCCCGGCATCCACCAGAGCGGCAGTGGTCTCTTCGTCGATGTCGTTAGCTCGCGCTTCGATACCGAAACGGATTTTTCTGGTTTTCAATAACTCCGCCAAGGCTAAAACACGTTTGCGGCCGTTGCGCCCCGGTCCATAAAAATTGGGATCGGTAAAATAAAAATAGCGGTAATCTGTGGTCGCCAAGATATGGTCGATTTCGCGGACGATGTTTTCCGGTGAGCGTCCCCGCCACTTGCCTTGGGCAATGTGGTCGCCTTCGTAATAGGGGTTAATATAGCAAAAGGTGCAGTTGCCGTAACAACCGCGGGAGCCGAAAATATTCACCTCGCCGCCGGGGTAGGAGGATGGCTTGCGAATGGGAAAGGGCAAGCTATCCAAATCTTGGACTTGTTGGCCTCTGCTTTGGATAAAACCGTCGCCTTTTCGGGCGGCAATACCCTGCACTTCGCTAAAATCCGCCAATGAGGATAATAGGTTTAAAATGGTAATCTCATTTTCGCCCATCATGCAGGTGTCGATGGCGGGTGCATTGTTTAAAATCTCAAGATAGGCAAAGGTCGGGTAATAGCCGTAAACGGAAACATGGGAGATGTTAAATTCACCTTTTATTTTTTCGATGAACCGGTAAAGGTGGCTGTTGTCTTCCCAATTGTAGACCAGATGAATGCCCAAAAAATCCGGCGGGTCCATGGCGATTTGCTCGTAGATGGTATCGAAACTTAAGTTCTCCATATACCCTTCAATGATACGGGTCGGGTAACCGGCTTCAATGCAACGAGCGGCTAAATAGCCGGTGTTTAAACAAGATGCCAAGGTCGTGTTGGCAATGTCGTTTTGCCGGTCTGCAAACAATTGTCTGGGGTGTTCTAAAAATAATACTTTCATGATCAAGCCTCCTGCCACATCAATATATTCTTTGTGTTGTGGTACACTTCAAGCGCATACCGCAAGGTGTTGGTTTCTTTCGGGTTGTAATAAGTCGGATAGAGGAGATCGGTGCTGTCGTCGATGAGGCCTCTTTCTCTGGCAATGCGTTCTATCTCGGTATTGGGCATGATACGAATTAAATTCAGCACAATGGTCCCAATGGTTTTTGACCCTTCGTGGATATTGTAAATGCGGTCGATGAGACGTTTGGCTTCATCGACATTTTTTTCAGAAACCGCCGGGGTGTTGACCAGAAAATGATAGACGGTCACAATACCCACATCGGATAAAACCTTTGCTGTGTGTAGGATATCATCAATGGTTAAGTTTTTCTTTAATATCTTGAGAGCATCTGCTGTTAAGCCGTCGGGGGACAGCGAGAAACACTCACAACCGGATTCGGCATAAAGCCGTGCGTTATCCGGCGTCAATAGATTTTCTCTAAAAAAGCCACTCCAACGGATGGGCAATTGGCGTTTGATCAATTCCTTGCAGATTTCGTCCAAATGGTTGACGGGAAAATTGACGATGGAGTCGGTTAAATGGATACGCGTCACGCCGGAGCGGTGGTAAAGATCGGCGATCTCATCGACGACATCCACCGGGTTTCTGGTGCGCATACAGGTTCCCGACAAAAGGGGGTAGGAGCAATAGGCACATCGATAACTACAACCTCTTTTGCCTTCGACTCCGATGGATTCCACGTATTTGTTGACTTCTAAATAGGGTTTGACCGGTAACAGTTCGCGGTTGGGTACGGTGTATTCCGCCATCTTAAAGGAGGCCACCGGTGGGTTGAGGATGACGGCATCCCCTTTGCGGTAGATGACCCCGGGTATATTACCCGGTTGATCGAAATTCTTCAACAAGGGCAGAATATTCTGTTCCGCTTCGCCTACAATCCCACATTGAATTTGTGTAAACTCTTCCATTAAGCGTTTAGGAAAAAGGGAAAAAGCCGTTCCACCGGCTAGAATCGGTGTGTCCGGCGCATAGGTTTTGAGCAGGTTTAATGTAATGGCAAAGGGCACGATCAGGGAGTTGGTGCGGTTACCCAAAGGGTCTACATTGCGCAAAGAGACACCGATGAGATCCGGCTGTATGGCCTCAATTTTTTTCTTTAAATCACCGTAAGCATCGGTGGCCATATTCATATCGTAAAGGCTTAGATCATACTTTTTGCTCCTCTCGATGATACTCGCCAAAGTGACCAGACCGATGGGGTAAACCCGTTCTATATCGATTCCTTCCATGGAAAGGGTTTGGATCAATAAGATTTTCTTCATTCTCTACTCCAACAACAATAATGCATAGTACTTGATGTATTCCCCTTTTTCCTTGAGGGTGTGCATGGTTTCACCCACTTGAGCAACCGTGGCAAACACGTCGATACCGGCTCCCTCCATGGAGGGGCGCTTGTGTTTACGGTTGTTACAGGGCTTTGTTCGATCACAATTCGGGCAAATGGAGCAGGGGCCGGCCCAAAAGACAAAAGCCTTGTAAAAACCTTCTTTAAAGGCAAGAGATTCCGCTTGCAAGGCTTTTCTTTGAAAGACATCCGTGGGCGGTTGGTCTTTCAACAGGTAAGCACGGCGGTAATCCGCTAAAAGAGACGCTGTTTTTTCTACGGGGTACAAATCGTTGTCCACACATTCTTTTTGATGGGCGGAGCGACAGCCGTAGGAACATTTGTTTTTTGCAAATTCCGAAAGGACTACTTGATCCGGGGAAATAGGAATCAACTCCTCAAAGCCCATGGCTTTAATGGGGTGGTAAATTCTCGCCATCGGATCGATTGACAATTGTTGCAACGGCTCCGGCGATAGGGCAGCAGCCATCAAAGCCGTGTCCGACGGGAGGGGTATTAAAGGAGTTGTGACAAGCCCGGCCTGCTCCAAGCAATGTTCTACATCCGCTGCTTTGTACACACGACCATTATAGGTGTTGGCAAACATATTGATATCAGAGAAATGCCCCTTAATCGGCCAATGTTCCAAAAAGAAATCGTGGATGATTATCAAGCCCTCCGGTTTCAACAAGCGCCGGACTTCTTGAATCACGATGTGGTTTTCGTCCACACCATAGGCATGGACGATATTGGATAAAATAATCAAGTCGTACTGCTCCGTCATGGGCCAAGGCGCGTCCAAAATATTGCAAGGACTAAAGTGCATGCGATTAAAAACCGTTTCGTCACAACGTTCTTTTAAATAGTTTTCCGTGATGGGAATCATCTGTCGGATGTCCACCAAAGTGGCGTGACATTGGGGGAAGGCCTCTAAAAAACCTTTGGAAAAGGCACCGGAGCCGGCGCCGACATCTAAAATATCGCCTTTAAAATCTTTGAAGAAGGGCAAGATTTCCTGTACCTTGGATAAGGCGATATTGTCCATGGCTTTGATGTAGTTGAGTCGCCTTGCATTCAGGGTTTCTTCGGAGATATCCTCGGGTAAAAAATGCACCCGTTGTCCTTTTTCAAGTGCCCGGCCTAAGGTTTTCCAGTCTTCTCGGAGGCTTTTACGCCATTGTATATTGTTCCCTTGGTAAAGGGGGCTGTCTTTGAGCAAATACTTTTCCGAAAGGGTGCTGTTGCTCCACATACCACGGTATTCGGAAACCAAGTCCAACTCTTTCAGCAATTGTAGGTAACGTTCCAAAGCCTGTGGCTCTAATTTCAGGCGCTTTCCAAGAGCTTCGGTGGAGATAGAGGGATGTTCCTGCAAAATCTCAAAAAGGTCTTGCTCCATGGAGAGAAACAAGACCTCGGAATACCAATAGGCGGTTGCCAAATCTTCAATGTATTGTGGGCCGCCGGTATGGGGATCCCACTTAAGCATTGCCATCAGTCACCCCGGCATCTTCAAAGGAAAGCATATCGTTGATGCAGCGGCAGGCACATTCACAAATGTGGAAGGCAACAGCGGCACCGGTACCTTCTCCTAAGCATAGGTTGAGTTGCAAGAGGGGCTCTAATCCCAATGCTTCCCACATGTATTGGTGCCCCGGTTCTTCCGAACGGTGGGAGGCGATCATATAATCCAGCGTTTCAGGTTTCAGTTTCTTGGCGATCATGGCACCGGCGGTAGAGATAAAACCGTCGACCACAACGGGGATGCGGTGGTAGGCTGCGGCCAAAACGGTACCCGCAATTCCTGCGATGTCGTAACCGCCAATTTTGGAGAGCACGTCGATGGCATCCTCCGGATCCGGATTGTTTAAAGCGATGGAATCTTTAATAACTTCGGCTTTGTTTAGTAATTGGGTGTTGTTGAGTCCGGTTCCTTTGCCGGTAACTGCAGTGACGGGGTAACCGCCCAATACAGCGACAACGGCAGAACTCGGGGTGGTGTTGCCGATACCCAATTCGCCGGTACCGACCAATTTCAAATCGTATTTTTCGATGGCGTCGGAGACGACAGCAAAGCTTCTTTCCAAGGCTTCCACGGCTTGTTCTCTGGTCATGGCAGGACCTTTTCTCATATTTTCGCTGCCGTAGGCAATTTTACAATCCACCACTTGACCGGAGTCCACCAACTCGTTTAAGTCTTTTTTAACACCCATATCTACCAGACAGACGGTACCTCCGGCGGCTTTGGTCAGAACATTGACGCCGGCTCCACCTCTAACGATGTTGTCGATCATTTCCAAAGTAACGATTTGAGGAAAGGCCGAAACACCTTCGTCGGCGACACCGTGGTCGGCAGCCATGGTAAAGATCATTTTATTGGTAACTTCCGGTGAATCGGTTCTTTCAATGGCTGAAATTTGTTGGGCAACGTCTAAGATTTTTCCCAAACTCCAAGTTGGAATGGCCAAGCCCTTTAGCTTTTCGGTAGCCTTAGCTTCCCAATGGGCATCCTTCGGTTCGATACCGTTTAAAATTTCTTCTAATGTTTTCATGCGCTTCTCCTTGTTTTTTTAATTATAAATGAGTGAATCCAATCGGCTAAGAACCGACTAGGCAATTTCAAAATATTCCGCTGCGATATCGGCCAAACATTTTTCGTCACCACAGGCGGCACAGCCGTCATCTGTGGCTTTTTCCAATGCCATTTTAGCACGTAAGGTTTCAGGATCCAAGGCGTTGGCAATTTGAGCCTCTTTGTCCAAGGCAACTCTCGCTTTGGACATCGCCAAAGATCGGTTCCAAGCAGGGCCACCGCGGCGCAAAACGTTGGCGCAATCGGCGGCAATACGGGTGGTTCGCACACCGATGCGAACATCTTCTTCGGTGGGTAAACCTAGATGTTCAGCAGGGGTTAAATAGCACAGGAAGTCTGCGCCGTGTAAGCCCGCATAGGCACCGCCGATGGCACCGGTAATGTTGTCGTAACCCGGGGCAACATCCGTCGCCAAAAATCCTAAAATGTAGTAGGGAACACCGTGGCACAAACGCTTTTGCATTTGCATGGTGGTAGCGATGTGGTTTAAGGGTACGTGACCCGGTCCCTCGATCATCACCTGTACACCGGCTTCCAAAGCTCTCTTGGTTAAATCGCCGGCAACCATGAGCCCGGTTATTTGGGCGGCATCTAAGGAGTCGGCGTTGGCACCGGGACGAATCGCGTCACCGATACTCAAAACCGTATCCGTGGCCTTTAAGATCTCCAGTAGACGGTCAAAATGTTCAAACAGAGGGTTTTCCTTTTGGTTGTGGAACATCCATGCGGTTAAAAAGGAGCCACCCCGGCTCACCACGTCGCTGACACGGCCGGTTCGTTGCAGGGCGTTTAGAACATCCCAGTTCAACGCGGAGTGAATGGCCATAAAGTCCATCCCTTCCTGGCATTGTTTTTCGATGGTTTCCATTAAGTCGTCGGTGGTCATATCCACCATGGCGCCGTGTTTTTCAATGGCTTCAACAGAGGCCTGGTACACCGGCACGCAACCGGCGGCTATATTGGAAATGCTCAAACTTTGTTTGCCCATGGCGTCGATATCGTCCCCGGTGGAGAGGTCCATAAAAGCATTGGCACCGCATTCTTCCAGCATCATCAGCTTTTTGGCTTCCATTTCCATGTCGTTGCGGTCCGAGGAAGTACCCATTAAACCGTTGACTTTGACATCCAAACCGGTGCCGATACCGCAAATTTGACTGCGGTCTCTGTATTTGTTTTTAGGTATGACGATATGGCCTTTGGCTACTCCGGCTCTGATAAACTCCGGGGTCACACCTTCTAATTCGGCAACGATTTCCATTTCTTCGGTTATTTTTCCCTTGCGGGCTTGTAAGATTTGCGTCATTGACGGGCCTCCTGATTTTGATTCGGTCTTAAATATTTTTCTACGATACGCATGGCACAGTATTTACCGCACATGGTACATTCCGATGTAAAAGAGGTGGAACGTTCTCTCCAAACCCTCTCGGCGGTTTCGGGATCGATGGATAAGGCAAATTGTTTTTTCCAATCCATTTCCCGTCGTGCAACGGACATGTCAAAATCCCATTTAATAGCCTGTTCATGGCCTTTGGCCACGTCTCCGGCATGGGCGGCGATACGAGAAGCCATGACGCCTTCATAGACATCTTCCGGAGAGGGCATGCCGATGTGTTCCGCCGGGGTGACATAGCATAAGAAGTCGGCGCCGGCATAAGCGGCAATGGCGCCACCAATAGCGGAGGTTACATGGTCCATTCCGGCGGCGGTGTCGGTGGGCAGGCAGCCGAAAACAAAGTAAGGTGCTCCGTGGCAGAGTTTCTTCTGTAGTTTGACGGTGGTTTCTATTTCGTCTAAGGGCACATGTCCCGGACCTTTAACCATGACCTGTACGCCGGCTTCTCTGGCCCTACGGCATAGGGAACCTAAAAGCACCAGTTCTTCGACTTGAGCGGCGTCTAGGGAGTCGGCGATGCAACCGGGGCGCATGCCGTCGGCAAAACTCAACACCACGTCGTATTTTTTGCAAATCGCGATGATTTCGTCGAAACGGGTGTAAAGTGGGTTTTCAGTTTTATTCAGAAGCATCCAACCGATGAGGTGGCTTCCACCATAGGAAACCAACGGGTCGATGCGTCCTTCTTCTTTAGCGCGCTGAATGACGGACAGGGTGGTGCCCGGATGCATGGCTAAAAAGGCAACCCCTTCCTTCGCTTGGCGCTCAATCATTTCGATCATGTCGTCGGCGGTAATGTGAACGGAAGATCCGCTCTTAGCTTCGGCTTCCGCCAGCGTTTGATACATGGGCAAGGTGCCCACGGGGCAGGTAACCGTTGAGAGGATTCTCTCTCTTAAGCCTTCGATATCGCCGCGAACGGAGAGATCCATCAGGGTATCCGTGTGGGCTTTTAAAGCTTGTTCGACTTTTTCCCATTCGCCATCCGGGGTATCTGTTGTTTCGTACATGCCCACAGAGGCACTGACTTTTGTAAACAACCCTTTGCCAATGGCAACCGGATCGACCTGCGGTCTGGAACTTTTTAAAATGACGATATTTCCGGCGGCAATGCCGTCGCAAATAAACTCGGGGGTGACCCCTTCTTTTTCAGCGACGCGAATCATTTCCGGGGTCAATTCACCTCGACGTGCACTTTCAAGTATGGTCATACTTTCCTCCTCAAATTGCAATTGTTTTTGTAAAATAAAAAATCCATAGTCGAAAGAGTGAGATAGCATTCTCTCGACTATGGATTTTGCCTTCACCCATAGGTGGTTACCATTGTAGGCAGGTCTCCTGACTTACGGAATAGCACAATCGACGCCTTCCCGCTATCGCAGTGGCTTTGCCGATCATTACCGTTTACAGTGATGGGTTCGTTCGGGATTTGCACCCGATTCCCTATTCTCCCCGAAGGGCACCTTACAAGGTTTTCTTCAATTGGACACATTATACCCTGTCCCCCATAGGAATGCAAGGACTTTTTTTAAATCGGTTTCAAGCCCTTGCAGGTTAGCGGTATAGGAGAAATGGGTTTATTAAAAATAGTGCATTCTGCAAATAAAGCGATTAAAGTGGTGGAATATTAATGGTGCTCAATATTTCAACTCATAATTTATATTCTAAAGTACGGGAAAATTCTATGGGCATATCCATGTCGTCTTCGTAATAAATATGGGATATTTTAGGACTATAGCAGGGGTTGTTTTCTTGGATGTGTTCGTAGATCTTATCGGTCAGGGGTTCTATCTCTTCGATGGTGATGTGGTTGGCTACCACCAACTCCATATTGATCATATAGCGATTTTTTTCTTCGTTCATTCGAAGGGTCTTTAAATAAACCCCTTGGGTCACACTTTTGATAGAGTGCATGCATTTCTTCTTGACTTGTTGGATCGCAGCGCGGTCGGTTTCTACAGGGTCAATGTGGATGACCATGTGAACACCGGTTTCCTTTTCAAGTTTTTCCTCCAGCTCGTCGATGACTGTGTGGACGTCCTTGAGACTTGCCGTATCCGGTACTTCTGCGTGAATGGACCCGATGACTCTGTTTGGGCCGTAATCGTGGATGATTAAATCGTGGCTGCCGATGATCCCTTCGCCGCTTAAGACAATTCGGTTAATCTCCTCTACGATTTCCGGATCCGGCTCGGAACCCAATAAAAGATCCACGGTTTGCTTGGCAATATCAAAACCCGCTTTGACAATGAGCAAAGAAGCCAACACCGCAATGTAACCGTCGATGTTGAGATGGGCGACCTGCATGATGATGACGGAAAAAATGATGGCGGAGGTTGCAATGACATCGCTGAGACTGTCTTTAGCAATAGCCTCGTTGACGGTGGAATTGATGGTTTTTGCGATGTAGCGATTGTAAGAAAACATCCACACCTTGACAGAAATCGACAAAATTAAAATAACAATCGACAGGGTGTTCATCGCTATGGGCTGAGGGTCGATGATTTTATCGATGGCACTTTTTAAAAGAGCAAACCCCACATAGATAATGAAAAAAGATAAAATCAGAGAAGCGATGTATTCGTACCGCCCATGACCGTAGGGGTGTTCCTCGTCCGCCGGTTTATTGCTGAGTTTAATGCCGACGATGGCAATAACCGAAAACCCTAAGTCCGATAAATTGTTAAAGGCATCGGAGATAACAGCTAGGGAATTGGCAAGAAGTCCAATGGTCAATTTGATGGCAAACAGGGAGAGATTACAGAGAATGCCTAAAACAGCTCCTAAGATGCTGTAAGATTCGCGAACTGCCCTATTTTCAGTATGCTGATAATTGGGAATAAATTTTTTAATCAATAAGACAATCATAAAACCTCCATTATCAATTTGATATTCGGTGTGTATGAAGATAGAATTGAGCAAACTTTTCGAGATCATGCTTTTTTTAAAGTTTTGAATGCTACAATCTATTCAACATAAATTTATTATACACCAAAGGCAAAAGGACATGAACGTAAAAATGGCCTTTAGCGAAGTCTTAAGGATTGTAGAGTAGAATAAGTGATCGAATACCCTACTAATGATCAGAGTTAAATAAGGAGTTTTTATGGAAAAGAGCAAGAAAAAGACGATTTATTCGGTACTAATGGTTATATTTTTAGTGATATTTATTGCTTCCGCTGTTTACATCGGAAATTATATGATCAATTCTAGAAAGCAAAAAGCAATATACGATCAATTAAAAATTGGAGCTGCGGATCTAACAAACAATGAAGACGAGTATACCAATCAGGTCATGGCCCATTATCGAGCCTTGAAGGATGAAAATCCGGACTTTGTCGGTTGGATCAAAGCAGAAGGTACCAATATCGATTACCCCGTTATGCAAACCCCGGAACACAATGAGTTTTATCTCTATCGCAATTTTAAAAAAGAGGACAGCATCAACGGCAGTATTTTTGCCGATTTAATTTCAACCATTTATCCTCCCAGTGACAACATCCTGTTGCATGGACACAATATGAAGGATGGATCGATGTTTGCAACCATGCTTCGCTACAGGGATGAATCTTTTTATCAAGAACACCCCACCATCCAGTTTGACACCTTAGATGGTTTGGGAACTTATCAAATCATTTCTGTTTTCCGTGTGGATGTCAGCATCAATAGCCCGGATTTCAAGTACTACAACTTCGGTAATGCTGAGAATGCACAGGAATTCGAAGATTATGTTAAAAATGTCAAGGCTTTGTCCTATTATGATACCGGACATACGGCCAGTTATGGTGATAAATTGATTACCCTATCCACTTGTGAGTTCAACTCCGAGAACGGACGTTTGGTCATCGTGGCTAAAAGAATCAAATAAATCGTCGGTTGGCGTATAAATGTGCACCCTAAGCCCTGGGCTTATGGGTGCATCTTTTTATGTGGGAGAAATCCGATTGTTGACTCCTTCTTTACGCTAACCTTAAATATTGCTATAATGTTAAAGTGAAAGAATGATAAGAACAGAAAGGTCCGTGCTATGCAAAGCTTAAAAGACAAAATTATAAAAGAAGGGCGTATTGTTGATGGGAAGATTTTAAAGGTCGATTCTTTTTTAAACCATCAGTTGGATGTTAAACTCTTTGAAGAAATGGGAAGAGAATTCGCCAAGCGATTTGAAGGTCAGGGGATCAACAAAATCATAACGATAGAAACTTCCGGGATTGCCATCGCGACAGCGGTAGCGCCTGCATTTGACTATTGCCCCGTGGTGTTTGCAAAAAAACACCAATCCCTCAACTTAGATGCAGAGGTGTATCAAAGCTCGGTGTATTCTTTTACCAAACAAGTCTCTTACCAAATTAAAATTGCAAAAAAATATTTAAATGAAAAAGATCGCGTATTGATCATAGACGATTTTCTAGCCAACGGCAAAGCGGTGGAGGCCTTGGAGGATATTATTCGCCAAGCCGGAGCCACCTTGGTTGGCGTTGGAATTGCCA
Organism: Eubacteriaceae bacterium; assembly: GCA_012522805.1. Classification (GTDB taxonomy): domain Bacteria; phylum Bacillota; class Clostridia; order Eubacteriales; family Eubacteriaceae; genus JAAYJS01. The sequence goes on from JAAYJS010000018.1 coordinate 150,721, forward strand.
TCGAAAAAGGCTTTCAAGACGGCGGAAAATTACTGAGAAATTCCGGCATACACTTGGAATCCTTAGCGATTGTCGAATTGTTGGAAGAGGACGGCACCATAGTTTTTAAAGACGAACAGAACGACCTATGAGCGATGCACGGCCCATCGGCTTAATGGATTCGGGAGTGGGCGGCCTGACGGTTTTAAAAGAGACTGCTGCCTTGCTGCCCAATGAGGATATCCTTTACTTAGGGGATTCGGCCAACATGCCCTACGGCGAAAAAACCAACGAAGAGATCATCAAATTTGCGAATCAAGACATTGCATTTTTAGAAAGCAAAGGCGTTAAAGCCATTGTGTTGGCGTGCAATACCGTTTCTTCTTTAGTAGATCACGTCACCGCCCGAGTTCCCTTGGTCAGCATTGTCGATGCCGGCTGTGCGGCCGTGTTGGAAAGTTGCAACAAGGGCAAAGTCGGTCTGATTGCGACCACCGCAACCGTACGCAACCGCACCTACGAAAAAAAGATGGCCGCTCTAACCTCGGATGTACAATTTATATCCCACGGTACCAAGCATTTGGCCCAAGCGATCAACGACAATATCGAAGAAAAAAAAGCATTGGTTAAATATATCGTCAATGCCATCGATCCGATTTTAAGGCAACATGGCATATCTAAAATTTTGTTGGGATGTACCCATTACCCCATTGTCAAAGAAACGATGGAATCTTTATACCCCATGGTGCACATCATCAATCCGGCCGAAATGCAGGTAAAAGATTTAATACGTTCCTTAAACGGAGCTGAGGGCTTAAATCCCCAAAAAACCAAAGGAAATATTAAACTGTACTTTACAGGCGATGCATCAAACCGTCAATCCTTTGTGGATATCGCCAATATTTTAGAATTACCTTACAACGAATTAAAACACGTCACCTTGGATGCATTTGAAAAAGAGGAATAGAATTAATGGAAAAAGCAAAAAAAACAGTTTATTCAGGCATACAACCCTCCGGGACCTTTACCATCGGTAATTATCTTGGAGCCATGCGCAATTGGGTACCCATGCAGGATCAATACGATTGCATTTATGCAATTGCGGATTTACACGCACTCACCGTACCCCAAGTACCGGCGGAACTGCGCAAAAGAACTTACGAATCCGTGGCCATGTTGTTGGCCATCGGCATCGATCCGCAAAAGTCCATCTTATACGTACAAAGCCATGTTCCCGCCCATACGGAACTCACCTGGTTGTTAAACTGTAACGCCTATATGGGTGAGCTCAGCCGCATGACGCAATACAAGGACAAATCGGAAAGACAGGGTAAAAATATTCGGGTGGCCCTTTTCGATTATCCGGTGCTCATGGCAGCGGATATTTTACTCTATGAAACAGACTTGGTTCCCGTCGGGGACGACCAAAAACAACACGTGGAGTTGGTGCGGGACCTCGCCGGGCGTTTCAACCAAAACTACAGCCCGACCTTTGTATTGCCGGAACCTTATTTTGGAGAAAGCGGAACCCGGTTGATGAGTTTACAGGATCCCTCCAGAAAAATGTCCAAATCCGATGAAAATCAAAATGCTTATGTATCCATGACGGACCAACCTCAAGTCATTCGCAATAAATTTAAACGGGCTATCACCGACTCTATAGGAAAGGTACAATACGATAAAACTTCCCAACCGGGAATTGCCAACTTAATGGATATATACAGCAGTTGTACCGGACGGAGCTATGAAGAGATCGAAAAAGAATTCGAGGGCAAAGGCTATGGGGACTTTAAAATGGCTGTAGGAGAGGCAGTGGTGGAGGTTTTAGAACCCATACAACAGACTTACAACGAGCTGATCAAAGACAAAGCCAATTTGGACAATCTGATGAAAGAAAATGCCCAAAAGGCTGCTGTCAGAGCTCAAAAAGTATTGCGAAAAGTGCGCAGAAAAGTCGGTTTAGTTGGTTAATGAGCGTGGAGCTGTCTGAGGATAGCTCCTTTTTTTGGAGGTTTTAATGGGACTGACACTTTTAATTGGACGCTATCAAAGAAGTGGACAAACAAAAAGCGAAGTGATCTATGATGAAATGCTGCAAGCAAAGATTCGCGGCAATCATAAGCTCATTTTGTTGACCACAGAAAACCACACCCTGGCAGCGGAGAGAGAATTGATCGCTGCCACCGGTCTTCCCGGTTTAATCGATATGGAAGTGTGGAGTTTTAAAACCCTTGCCCAACGCGTTTTTGAAGAGGTGGGTGGCAATCGGAAAAATATTTTAGACGAACACGGCAAACAGATGGTTTTGCATAAAAGCATGGAGGAAGTTCAAGAAGACCTACAACTCTACGGCAAATCCATAGGAAAGGCCGGGTTTTTGGAAAATGTCGATCATTTAATTGTAGAGCTAAAGGAAAATAATATTGCCCCTCAGGATTTAGAGGACTATTTGCAAAAAAACAGACGACCGACGGACTTGTTGACAAAAAAAATAAAAGATCTCCGTAAGATTATTCAGCAATATCAGCATAATCTCGGTCAAGACCGCTTAGACACGCAAGACGAAATGGCCTATTTGAGGCAAAAGATCGACAGTTCAAAAAAATTAAAAGATACCTTGATTTGGATGGATGGCTTTATGGCCTTTAATCTGCAAGAGATCGCCATCATCATGGCCTTGGCACAAAAAGTTCAGCATTTGACGATTGCTCTAACCGTGGATAAGGATGAACATGCGCGGGACGGAGACGTTTTTGAAATCGGCGTTCAAACACTGGAACATTTACAAGAACAAGCTCGCCTTCTAAAAATTCCTTTTCAGATAGAAGTGTTGAAAAACGGCGAAGGAAGCGTGAATCCGGCTTTAGATCATTTAGAGCGAGAATTTTTCACCTACTACCCTAAGGTTTATGCGGAAAAGCCGGAAGGCCTATCCCTGACGGAATGTGCCAGCCCCTGGGAGGAAGCACAACGTGCAGCGGCGCAAATCATCGCTTTGACGAGAGAACGGGGCTACCGCTATCAGGACATGGTGGTGGTAACCGGAGATATCGACGCCTACAGTGACACCATTAAACGTGTTTTTATACAACACGATATTCCCATCTACATCGATCATCCACAGCCCATCACCGACAACCTTTTAATCATCGCCGTCTTAACCGCCTTAAGCGCAGCTGTCAAAGGCTATCGTTACGAAGACTTGTTTCAATTTGTAAAAAGCGGCTATGCGCCCATTACAGATGAAGAAGGAGACCTATTAGAAAACTACGTCCTGGTACATGGTATTCAAAGCCATTTGGAGGATTATACTTATTTAAAAGAGGGCGAAGACACCACATTGGAAGCCTTGAATGCCATCCGGGTTAAATTGATGACCCCTTTAAGAGCTTTACAGAAAGCCTTGGGTCAAGCGCGCCACTACGAAGGTAAACTGGCAGCCCTTTATCAATTTTTGCAGACCATCGATATTGCCGCACGCAATAGAGACAGAGTGGATGCTTTGAATTTGGAAGAGCTTTTTGAGCAAGCCAACAGACAGGAGCAAATCCTGGAAATGCTGGTAGAAATGATGGCGCAAATGGCCACCACCTTTCAACAACAACCCTGTAACAATCAAAACTTCTTAAAGATGATGGAGGTAGGCTTAGGGACTTATAACGTCACCAGCTTACCCGTAGATCGAGATGTCGTCTTTGTGGGGGAAGTTCAAAAGAGCAGAGACACCGGTTTCAAAGCATTGTTCGTGTTGGGGCTTAACGAAGGGGTATTGCCCAAAGAAAGCGATGCCATCGGTTTACTCACCGAGGGTGAGCGCACCCTTCTCAGAGAAGGAGATTTTGCCTTAAATGAGGGAGCGCAATACCAAAGAAAACTTCAGGCCTACAACACCTATGTCGCTTTTACCAGACCTAAGGAAGCGTTGCATTTTTATTATACCTTAACATCTCAAGACGGCACGCCGATCAGACCGTCGGGGTACTGCGACACCCTGACCATGGTTTTTCCAAACATTTTACAAGGGTCTTCATCGGGAGATGGACCTCAGGGCATGTCCTTGGTTTCCAATGCTCAGGGCACCCTGAGCCATTTTGCCGCCTTAAAAAGAGAAGGGGAGAACAACGCGGAAAGTGCAGAACTTTGGCATCATTTGCTGATGTGGTATCAAGACCAACCGGCGTACCGGAAATACGTCGACCGCTATCAAAAAGGGGCTCGGTATCGCGGCATCGACACCGACCTAAGTGCGTCCATTCAAAAACAACTCTACCCTAAACCATTCGAAACCTCGGTTTCTCGATTGGAAACTTACAGCAGTTGTCCCTTTAAGCACTTTGTCGACTATGCCATCTACCCTAAAAAAATCGAAGAGTACGAAGTGTCCTTACCGGATTTGGGCAGTTTATTTCATCAAGTAGTCAATGATATTTTTCAGAGTGCTCTGTCCCGGGGCATGGCTCCGGAAAACTTGAGCACGCAGGAGCTTTCAGAAATGGTGCACACCTTTTTTGAAGCCCGTACGGAACAAATTAAAAACAATATCTTTCAATCCAAGGGGCAGTACCGTTACCTGAAACGCAAGGCCCAACGAACGCTAATGACCAGCCTAAAAGCCGCCTTCAAACATCTGAAAAGCGGTAGGTTCTCCTTTCAAAACGGGGAAAAAACATTCTACAAAAATTTGAAGATGTCCAGTAGCGAAGACTTTATTTTGAAGGGCACCATCGATCGCATCGATATCAGTAAAAAAGGGGAACGCACTTTGGTTAAAGTCATCGATTATAAATCCGGCGCCGGCGCTCTTTCCTTTACGGAAATTTATCACGGTTTAACCCTGCAATTACTGGTGTATTTGATGGTGGCTTTAGAGGACAGACAAGCGGCAGGGGATTGGTTAGTCCCCGGTGGATCCTTTTATTTTTATATCAGGGACAGCGTTGTTCCGATATCTAAAATAACTGCAGAAGAAATCACCAAATCCGTGGAAGATCAATTTAAAATGGACGGTCTATTTTTAGACGACATCGATTTCTTTGAAGCAATGGATGAAGAAAAAGGAACGATGGTTTTCAAAGCCAGATCGCGGAGCATGAAACTGACGGAGGACGAGTTCACTCATTTATTGTCAAAGGTGCGAGCAAAGGTCATCGCCTTGGCTGAAGCCATCAACCAAGGGGATATTGCCGTAGCACCCATCGAGCTGGGCGATCAAACCCCCTGTAGCTATTGCGATTACAAAGCATTGTGTCAAATAGATGAAGAGATCAACCAGAAGGATTACCGCAGAATTTACCCGGACAACCAAGCCTACAGGGCTATATTGGTAAGCGACGATGAGGAGGACACCCATGAAGTGGACAGATGAACAATTAGAAGCCATTGAAGTAGACCGATGTAACGTGTTGGTCTCAGCTGCAGCGGGTTCGGGAAAAACCGCTCTGCTCATCGAACGATTGGTACGGTTGATATTAGACAAAAAAGCCGATGTCGATGAGTTGTTGGTCCTAACCTTTACCAGAGCCGCAGCGGGAGAGGTGAAGGAACGCTTGCGCAAAGCATTGCAACAGGCATTGATCCATGGTGAAGACAGTGCCTATTTGCAAAAACAAATGGCGTTGCTACCCTCGGCTTCTATTTCCACGATCCATGCTTTTTGCTCGAGAATCGTTCGAACCTACTTCCAAGAAGCAGAAGTGGACCCGGCGTTTACCATTGGCAATGAAGCGGCCTTAAGCATCCTCTACGAAGAAAGCATGGAAGCGGTTTTCGAAGAGCATTACTTAGAAGCCCAAGAAAAAGATAGCACGGCCTTTACCCGATTGGTGGACCGCTATTCGGGAAATCGCGACGACAGAGGTCTGGTGGTGGAGGTGGACCGGCTGTATCGGTTTTTAAGCACCGTTCCGGAACCGCGTCAATGGTGTGATCGCGCCCTGGAAAGTATGGATGATCAAAAGGAGTTTTTTGACACGCCCTTTGGAGAATTGCTGCGACAGGATGTCCAAGGCACCTTCCAATCGGCGGCCTCATACTACAAAGAAGCGCAAAAGCTTTTGCAACAACACTCGGGGGATGCCTACGCCAAGATCCATTCGTTGCTTCAAGAAGAAGCGTCTGAAGTGGAACAAATTCTAAAACAATTGTCTGACAAGAATGTGGAATTTCTACAAGAAGAGATGCCCTTTAAAAACTTTCCAAGACGCACCAAAGCCATGGACGAAACCATACACCATGAAGTTAAAAACCTAAGAGAAAAATCCAAAACCTTGATACGCGATTTTTATGCCGTCTACAATACGACCTTACAAGTCGCTCTCAATCAACACAGCGAGATGAGACCATACATGGCAACCTTGGTGGACTTGTGTTTTGAGGTCAAAGAAGTCTATCGACGAAAAAAAAGTGAAAAGGGCTACTTGGATTTTAACGACTTGGAAGAATACAGCCTGAAAATTTTGAAGAATCCCGATATTGCTGAAGAAATAAAAGAATCTTTCACCTACATCTTTATTGACGAATACCAAGATACCAATCAAATGCAGGAGAGTATTTTGTCGGCCATTGCCAGAGACGACAATTACTATATGGTGGGGGATGTCAAACAAAGCATTTACCGTTTTCGACGGGCCGATCCCACGATATTTGTGAATAAATACCGTACATTTCCGAAAGAAAAAGGGCATATCAATCGTTTGCTGACCTTGAGTCGCAATTTTAGAAGTTCTCCTTCGGTCATCCACGGTGTCAACGATATTTTCTCTGAAGTGATGTCGGAAAACCTAGGCGGCATTCCATACGACTCCGGTGCACGGCTCTATCCCGGCAGAAAAAGCGTACAGAAGACGAAGCCGGTCACTTTTCGTCTTTTAGATGCTGAAGATGCTCAAATCGAAGGTTTACACCTTACCAATGACGAGATCGAGGCCCATTACATCGCGGAGCAAATCCAGACCTTGGTTAACAACCCGCAACCGAGACCTTTCCACGAGAAGCCCACCCCTTACCGCTACCGCGATATAGCCATTTTAATGCGCTCTGCCAAAAATCAGGCACCTATTTACAATCGGGTTTTCAAAGAAAAGGGCATCCCGACATTTTACGACAGTGGAGAAAATTATTACGAAACATCGGAAGTGTTGATCGTGCTCAACTTGTTGACAGCCATCGACAACAGACAACGGGACTTGCCGATGATTGCTGCAATGTTGGCGCCCTTTGGCGGTTTTTCTTCGGAAGAAGTGGCCGAAATTCGACAAGCCCAACCGGAAACCAGCTTTGTGGATGCCTGCAAACACATCAGGGAGGAGGGGAGTCATCGCCTTTCTCAAAAACTCAAAGACTTTGATGAGACCCTGACGAGATACCGCGAAAAGTCCCGCGTGCTCAAATTATCAGATTTTATTTGGTACCTGTATTTAGACACGGGCTATTATGATTTTGTGGGTGCCATGCCCGGAGGGTCACAACGCCAAGAAAATCTTCGCTTTTTGTTGGAACAGGCAGAGGACTATCAACAAACCTATTTGCGAGGAATGTTTAACTTTGTCCAATTTGTAGAAAATATGAAAAAACGCAATCAAGAAGTTGCCAGTCCGCTCACATTAAGTGAAAAGGACGATGTCGTGCGCATGATGACCATTCATAAAAGCAAAGGTTTGGAATTTCCCGTTGTCTTGATTGCCGGCATGGGCAAACGCTTTAACATTCAGAGCGAAAGGGGCGATATCATCATCCATCCTGAGTTGGGCTTTTGCCCCAAGTATATCGACTGGGATCGACGCATCAAAGTGCCGACAACGCTGTATCAGATGGCACGAAATCAATTGCAGATTGAAAACACAGCGGAAGAGGCCCGGCTTTTGTATGTCGCCATGACCAGAGCGGAAGAAAAACTGGAAATGGTCGGTTGCTATAAAAACTTAGAAAAAGTTATGGCGGATTTTAGCGGGCTTTACAGCGAAATGGATTTAATCCAAAGCACCTCCTACGGCGAGTGGGTGATGCGCCTGTGTCTCGGAACACCAATCCAAAATAATGAAAAGCCGGAAGAAAAGTGCGAAAAACGGATTGTTTTAGACAACCGCTCCTTTACCCCCGGTTCAGACATGGCCGCCATAGAGGAAAAAAAGGCTGTGGTTTTGGAAAACAAAGCGATGGAAAATGAAATCAACCGACGTTTAGATTTTACCTATCCCGTACATGTAGGTAAAAAACTGCCGGTGAAGATAGGGGTAACGGCTTTACAACGACTGGAGCAAATGACCGACAGCGAGGAAGTTGAAAGTTTAAATGTGTTGCAGCCTCTTTTTGAAGAAGAAACCATCACACCGATGATGAAGGGTCATATCAACCATTACTTTCTTCAAATGGTCGATGTGGCGAGATTGCAACAGGGTCGTATCGAAGAACAATTGCTTGTTTTAAAAGAAGAGATGATCCATCGGGAGCAATTGACAGAAGAGGAAGCAAAATGGGTGGAGATCTCCCAATTGTCAACATTTTTTAATTCGGATATCGGCCGGCGTTACCGTGCATCGGATACCATTAAAAAGGAGTGGTCCTTTAATATGATGTTGCATGGTCAAGAGATCGACAGCGCCTATCGCGACGAAGAAATCCTGGTACAAGGAATTATCGACGCTTGCTTTTTAGAAAACGGAAAATGGATCTTGTTGGATTTTAAAACCGATCGATTCATGGACGAGATGCGCTTGGATAGTTACAGAAAACAAATTACATTTTATGGAAAAGCATTAGAAAAACTTACACCTTATCCCGTAGGGGAAAAGTATTTGTGTTTCATCAGCCTTCAAAAAAACGAGAAGATTCTCTAAAAAAGCTTAAAAGAATCTTAATTTATACAGGGGGCTGATAAAAATTATCAAAACCAAGTGGGTGAAAACTTACATGTAATAGTTTACAATCATGAAAAAAAGATATTTTTTTACATATTGACAGAAATAATCATCCTTGCTATAATAATAGACTTTACGAATCGCTTATAAATGTGGTACAATATCTAAGGTGAATTGTATATTAGAGAGGTGTATTGACATGCAAAAACAAAAAGCGACGATTATGGACGTCAAGCGACAAGTTGAAAATTGCATCGGACGCAGGGTTATACTTGAAGCTAACAAAAGTAAGAAGAAAATGTTTCAAAAGGTTGGCGTCATAGAGGAAGTTTATCCAAGTATTTTTACGATCTATGTAAAAGATGACGAAGAAAAGCCCGCTCAACGCTTTTCCTTTTCCTATTCGGATGTTTTAACGCGAACTGTAAAACTGGCATTACTCAAGTAAAAAAACAAAGAAGAGGCTCTGTGGAGCCTTTTTTTATTGTTTACTTTATGCATCGTCATCACGCATAGATTAAGTGATCAAACATTGTTTTCGCCTTACGTTGATTCCATACTTTTATTGGGGTAAAATAGTCAGTAGAAATGAATGTGGAGTGAAAAGATATGAAACACCAAATCAACTTAAAAGGCAAAAGTTTTTTAACACTATTGGACTATACACCGGAGGAAATCATTTACCTGTTGGACTATACCCAAGCGCTGAAAAAAAAGAAAAAAGCGGGTATTAAAGGTCGCCTTCTAGAAGGGAAAAATATCGTTTTGCTCTTTGAAAAAACATCCACACGCACGCGCTGTGCCTTTGAAGTAGCAGGCTACGACGAAGGCGCTCAAATTACTTTCTTAAGCAATAGCCAAATGGGTAAAAAGGAATCCATTGAAGATACCGCCAAGGTGTTGGGTCGTTTTTACGACGGAATAGAATTTAGAGGATTCCAACAAAAAACCGTCGAGGCATTGGCCGAATATTCCGGCGTACCGGTGTTTAACGGTTTAACGGATCAATACCATCCTACACAAATACTAGCGGACTTTTTAACCATTCGAGAAAATTTTGGAAAATTGCAAGGCTTGCGTTTGGCCTATGTGGGAGATGCCAGAAACAATGTATGCAACTCTTTGATGATCGGCTGTGCAAAATTAGGTATGCACTTTGTAGCGGTAGGGCCCCGATCTTTATGGCCGGAAGAGGACTTGCATTCAAAAATGGTTGATTTGGCAAAAACGACCGGTGGCAGCATTGTTTTATCCGACGATCCCACGACAGGGGTTCAGGGTGCCGATATTTTGTACACCGATGTATGGGTATCCATGGGCGAAGAAGATCAGATGGAAGAGCGTATTCGATTGTTACATCCCTATCAGGTTAACCGTGCCATGGTAGAAGCAACGGGTAATCCGGAAGTTATATTTTTACATTGTCTGCCGGCTTTCCACGATACCCATACGGCGGTTTCACAGGAAGTCTATGAAAAATACGGACTGAAAGAAATGGAAGTCAGCGACGATGTGTTTAGAAGCGAGAAATCTAAAGTTTTTGATGAAGCGGAAAATCGCATGCATACGATCAAAGCGGTGATGTGTGCTTTACTGGCAGATAACGATGAAATGTCAAAGTAAAGGTACATCGTCAAAGAGGAGCTTAATAAAATGAAGATAGAAGATTTATTAGTATTGCAAAACGGATCGGATATTCGCGGTGTGGCAATGGATGGTGTCGACGGGGAAAAAGTAAACCTGACACAAGAAGTGGTCATGAAAATCGGCTATGCTTTTGCACAATGGTTGATGAATCGAATACAAAAATCGCGTTTGGCCATTGCGGTGGGAAGAGACTCTCGTTTGACCGGAAAAGTTCTTGCCGAAGCCATCACCAAAGGTTTGGTGAGCAAGGGGTCTACCGTTTACGATTGCGGTATCTCCACAACGCCCGCTATGTTTATGACCACTTTGGACAAAGATATCGATTGCGATGGGGCCATCATGGTCACTGCAAGTCATCTGCCCTTTAATCGAAATGGTATGAAATTTTTTACACGGGATGGCGGCTTGAATAAAGAAGACATCACGGCCATCTTAGAATTGGCCTATTCTGTGGAAACAACCTTTACCTTAGGGGGGCAAAGCAATAAAATAGATTATATCGAGGTTTATGCAGGGAGTATTGTCGAAAAGATCCGCAAAAAAATTGGTGAAAAACAACCTCTGTTGGGAACCCACATCGTTTTAGATGCCGGTAACGGCGCCGGCGGTTTTTTTGACGAAATGGTTTTAAGACCCTTAGGCGCAAACACCGCAGGTTCGCAGTTTTTAGAACCCGATGGACACTTTCCCAACCACGTTCCCAACCCGGAGGACCCCCAAGCTGTGGAATCCATTAGCCGTGCAGTTTTGGAGAACAAGGCGGATATGGGCATTATCTTTGATACCGACGTAGACAGGGCTGCCATCATCGACGAAAAAGGTCAACCCATCAATAGAAATCGTTTCATTGCATTCATAGCTAAAATTGTTTTAGAAAATTATCCCGGCACATGCATTGTTACGGACTCCATCACCTCTACGGGTTTGACGGCCTATATCGAAGCTTTGGGAGGAAAACACCACCGTTACAAACGCGGTTATCGCAACGTCATCAACGAAGCCATTCGCTTAAATGAAGCGGGTACCGAAACCCATTTGGCTATGGAAACCAGCGGCCACGGTGCCATGAAAGAAAACTATTTTTTAGATGACGGTGCCTATCTGGTTACCTTGGCTTTAATTCGTTATGCGCAATTCAATAAAGACGGGATGCGCCTATCCCAGGTGTTGGCAGATCTCAAAGAACCTGCTGAGGAAAAAGAAATACGGATTCAAGTAACAGCGAAGGATTTCAAAGCTTACGGAGACAAGGTTTTAAAAGCCTTCACTGAGTTTGTAGAAGCCCAGGAAGGTGCCACTTTGGTCCAACCCAATTACGAAGGTGTTCGTGTCAATTGGGACAAAAACAACGGTAACGGTTGGTGCTTGTTGCGTTTATCCTTGCACGATCCGCTTTTGCCGCTTAACATTGAAAGTGATGAAGTCGGCGGTGTGGCAATCATTGAAAAACATTTGCAAAAATTTTTTGAACAATGGGATGAGTTGAAATTTTAATAAAGCATGACGATAATAAGAACCACGGCGGGCCAAACTGCCGTGGTTCTTTTAGTTTTAGAAAGGTTTTTTATTTTCGAGTGGCCGATGGGTAAAAGTCTTTTCGCCGTCGGCATAGGGGGCTACCCTGTCGCCATGGCCAATCAGCTGGTATTTGTAGGAGATCAGGCCGTCCAAACCGACGGGTCCCCTTGCGTGGATTTTGGAAGTGCTGATGCCGACTTCGGCGCCGAATCCAAAACGGAAACCGTCGCTGAATCGGGTAGAGCAATTGACAAAGACACAGGCGGAATCCACCAATGCTAAAAAGGTTTTCTGTGCTTCTGTATTTTCAGTTACAATGGCATCCGTATGGCCGGAACCATAGGTGTTGATGTGATCGATGGCGTCCTGTAAATGGTCTACGACTTTAATGGATAAAATCAAATCCAGGTATTCGGTTTTAAAGTCTTCCTCCGTGGCGGTTTCAGTCGGGACGATGTTGCGCACGGCTTCATCGCCGCGGACTTCAACACCTTTATTTTGAAGTGCCGAAAAGACTTCGGGTAAAAATCGGCTGGCCACATCTCGGTGCACCAGCAAGGTCTCCAAGGTGTTACAGGCGGCGATGTACTGGGTTTTAGAATCCACGGCGATGGCAAGGGCCTTTTCAAGGTCGGCATCTCCATCGATATACAAGTGGCAAATGCCGTCGGAGTGTCCCATAACGGGTATATTGGAATGATCCATGATGTATTTGACGAATTCGTTGGATCCCCGGGGAATAATCAAATCGATGCAATCGGACAAAGCCAACATTTCTGTCACTTCATCTCTGGATTCCATATTTTGTATCCACCCATGGGGGACACCTGCCTTTTCCGATGCTTCTGAAATCACTTCATAGAGTATGCGGTTGGTTTCCAAAGCTTCGCGTCCGCCCTTTAGCAAAATGGCGTTGCCGCTTTTCAGACAAAGCGTGGCGATTTGCACAAAAGCATCGGGACGGGATTCAAAAATTACCCCGATCACTCCGATGGGGCTGGTGACGCGGTACAAATCCAACCCTTCGTCTAACTCTGTCGCTAAGGTGATATGACCCAAAGGGTCCGGTAAGGTGATCAGAGAGGCGATGCCTTCGATGACACCGTCTATTTCATTGTAATCGAAGATTAAACGACTCAACAAAGGTGCTGCCAATTGTTCTTCCTTTGATCTTGCGATATCGCGACGGTTTGCTTCTGCAATTTCTTTTCTATGCGTATTCAAGGCTTCTGCTATGGCCTTTAAGGCTTCGTTACGTTGGGATTCATCTAAAGCAGAGAGGGTAATGGCCGCTTTTTTTGCAGACATTCCTTTTTCTTGCATGGTTAATTCGGACATAGGGTTCCTCCTTAAAAGTTTTTTCTACTATGTACATCCGTTTTTACGGCCGACAAATTTTTCCTACAATTTAAGTGACTTGCCTTTAATAAAAGAAAGAAAGGCCATAGGTGGCTATTAAAGAGATGATCATAACGATGGCCGTCACCAAGGCGCCTATGCGATGGTGTTTTTTGATACGATGGGGTTTGCGTCGTTTACTCATTTTCCTGTTCCTTTTGTTTTTCTAAATATTCTTGGTGCATTTCTTCGATGAGACGGCGCTCTTCTGCCATTTGTTGCCGCAGAGTTTCCTCTTCTATCAAATGGAAATCGAATAGGGTTGTACCCTTGTCCGCAATATCGCTTTGGTCGCCGACGGCATTTAAAAATATGTGACGATTTTTAGCAGGTCCGGCAAATTCTATAAAATACACACGCTGGCTTTTGCCTAGAGCTAATTGTCCATCGCAAACGATTAAAGATAAACATTTGCCGGCGACGCTGGCTTTGATGGCTTGGGTGTTTCGTCCCATAAATTGCATGCCGCTGTATTTCGGTATCAAGTGGTTGAGTTTGTTTAAATAATCTGAAGGGACATCGGGATCGATCAGCGTTAAAACGGTTAACGCTGTGCAGTCCTCCGGGACATGGAGGTTCAGGTTACCCATGTTGATCTGGGTATCGTCGACATACGCCTGCACCTGATCGGTAATATCGATACATTCTTCGTGTTTTGTTTTTGGTATGGTAAGAATGAGCATCGCGGCTCCTTGAGGTTTATTTTAATCATACTAGCCTATAAGTCTTTAAAATTCAAGTAAAGAGAAAAGGAAATAGCAATAACCACAAGAATATTGGGAAAAGCTCTTGTCAAGTGTTCGTATTTATAGTATTATAGCTAAGTGCTGATCGGGGTGTGGCTCAGTTTGGTAGAGCGCATGGTTCGGGACCATGAGGCCGGAGGTTCAAATCCTCTCACTCCGACCATTTTAGAAATCAAACGTGGCGACCGCGTTTTTTTATTGTCAATGATTCGGGAGGCTATAATGAAAATTTTGTGTATCGGTGACTCTTTAACAAAGGGATTCGGCGTTGCGAGCAAGCAGAACTGGGTCTATTTGTCTTCTGAAAAGAGCGGTAACGCAATCATCAATCGGGGCATTTCCGGAGATACCAGCGGCGGTATGTTGGCACGTTTTTATCAGGAAATATCCGAGACGTCACCGGACACCGTTATGATTATGGGTGGTGTGAACGACTTATTTGCCGGTTGCCCGGCCGGTGTCCCTCAGGCCAATATCATGGCCATGGTTCATCAAGGTTTTTCTTTAGGGTTGAAGGTTTGGCTTGGCAAGCCGCCAATTTGCGATTTTTCCAACTTCCGAAAGGATTGGGCGGTTTTAATCAACCACGAAGTGAGAAAAAACATCATCGCTTATCAAGAATGGTTGGATAGCTTCAGCAATGTTTTTCAAGTTCCCTTGGTGGACTTTAATGAAGCCTTTCGCAAAGAAAATTTCAATGCGTTATTATACTTAGACGGTATCCATCCTTCACAAAAGGGGCATCGTATGATGTCGGATACCTTTGTATCACATATCGATGGCACTAAAAAATAAGAACCTAGACAGGAGGCATCAATGACAACCGTTTATCTAGAAAGTAAAGAGACCGACCCGGCTTACAATTTAGCCTTGGAACAATACGTATTCGATTCTTTACCGAGGGATCGTGAATATTTTATGTTGTGGCAAAATGACAATGCGATTATCGTCGGCAAACATCAGAACACCGCCGAGGAAATCAACGCAAAATATGTAGAAGACAACGGCATTCGTGTGGTTCGAAGACTTTCCGGCGGTGGTGCAGTGTACCATGATATGGGCAACATCAATTTTACCTTCATTGTAGATGCCAACAATATTGAATCTTTAAACCTACATTCTTTTTGTGAGCCGGTGGTTAAGGCTCTAGCTAAGATTGGCGTAACGGCGCAAGTAACAGGTAGAAACGACATTACCATCGACGGACAAAAATTTTCCGGCAATGCCCAATACATCAAACAAAAGCGCATCATGCATCACGGTACCATCATGTTCGATTCCAACTTGCCGGTGGTAGCGTCAGCGCTCAATGTATCCAAGGATAAAATCGAGTCGAAGGGCGTTAAATCTGTACGTTCTCGGGTGACCAACGTCAAGCCCCATGTAAAAGGGGATGTCAGCATCCAAGATTTTTGGGAAATTTTACGCCGCTATATGGTCGAAGAGCAGGATATGCCAACTTACCAATTGACTGCGGAGGATGAACAAGCCGTGCAAAAGCTCAGAGAAGAGCGTTATGCCACCTGGGATTGGAATTTCGGCTACTCTCCCAACTTCAGTGTCCAAAAAGAAAGACGTATCGAAGGTGTCGGTAAGATTCAAGTCTTTATGGAAGTGGAGAAAGGCCACATCAAAGCCTACACCACCTACGGAGACTATTTCGGCACCGGCGAATCCTCCGAATTAGAAGAAATTTTAACGGACTGTGCCTTGGAAAAATCTGCCTTGGAGGAAGCTCTAAAAGATGTAGACATCAACTATTACTACAATAATTTAACAAAAAAAGATTTTATTGACATCTTATTGCAATAAAAGCCCTAAGGCCTTCTCAAAGAAGGCCTTTTTTAAATATTATCTGAAGATAAATAGATGGTGATATTTCGTTTTTAAACAAAGTGCATTGCGTCAAGCCTTTGTCATAGTGTATGATTGAATCAATGCTCATATTGGATGCATAGTGGAGGTAACATGAAAACCTGTATTCTGTTTGGAAGTCCTAGAATTAAGGGAAACACTTCTTCCTTATTAAGACCTTTTTGTGACGAATTGTCCCGACACGGACATGAGATAGAAGTGATCGACTTGTTTGACAATAAGAGAATCGAACCCTGCATAGCGTGCAGGGTCTGCCAAAAGGATTGGTCTGTCTTTGGCTGTGTGATCAAAGATGATGCCCATGCCATTTTCGATGCAGTTTTGGAATCGGATCTCATTCTTTTGGCCACGCCGATCTACTCATTTTATTGTACACCGCCCATGAAAGCACTCTTAGATCGCTTCGTATACGGTATGAACAAATATTACGGAGAGACGAAGGGGCAGTCTCTATGGGCCGGAAAAAAAGTGGGTATTTTGGCAACTTGCGGTTATCCGCCGGAAAAGGGTGCAGATTTATTTGAAGAAGGCATGAAGCGCTACTGCAAACATTCCCAATTAAATTATGTGGGAATGCTCTGCGAGCGCCATTTAGGCTACGATACCGAATTTATGAACGAAGAAAAAGTGGAAAATGCGAGACGTTTTGCCTGGAGTTTAGATAAATTGGTATAAAATAGCAATTACTCTAGATAAAAGAGCGAATCAATTGTATAATAATAGAAACGCAGTTGGACCGGGTAGAGATAATATCAATACCCTGTTGCGATGACAATCGACGTAATTGACAATAGCCGTTGTGTAGATGACGTCGGTTATATTTTGTGGCCCAATTGCTTTACTGCTTTAAAGGAGTGTAAAATGAAAAGAAGTAAACTGTTTGTTCTTGTTTTGGTTGTGTTGTTGGTTGCAAGTCTGGTAGCCGGTTGTGGCGGTGACAATCAAACCGCAGAACCCGCTGAAGAGACTCAACAAGCCGCAGCGAATGACGAAAAAACTTTTGTCATCGGTGTGGACGATTCCTTTCCACCGATGGGATTCAGAGACGAAAAAAATGAAATTGTCGGTTTTGATATCGATTTAGCTGAAGAGGCTGCTAAACACATGGATATGGAACTGAAAGTTCAAGTCATCGACTGGGATTCCAAGGAATTAGAATTAAACTCCGGTAATATCGATGCCATTTGGAACGGCTTTTCCATCTCTGAAGAGAGAGAAAAACAATTTCTCTTTACGAAACCTTATTTAGAAAACGCACAAGTCGTCGTGGTTAAAAAAGACAGTGGCATGAATGCCATTGCCGACATGGAAGACAAAAATATCGGTATTCAAAAAGGCTCAACGGCTTTAGATGCTTTCTTGTCCGATCCGATCCATGAAAAAGTAAAAGACACCGTAGAATACCCCGACAACGTCGCAGCGTTTAAAGATATGGAAATTGGCCGTATCGATGCAGTGGTCGTCGACGCAGTCGTGGCACGTTACTACATCACAGAAAACGAAATGGATTTTGTCGTCATGGACGAAGCCTTGGCACCGGAACTTTACGGTATCGGCTTTAAAAAGGACAACGAAGCCTTGAGAGATAAAGTACAAGCAGCCATGGATGCCATGATCGAAGACGGCACAGCAGCTGAAATATCTAAAAAATGGTTTGGAAGCGACATCGTATATAAGGGTGAATAAGCAATTGCCTTTCCCCTTGCTTAGAGTATCCTCCGGGTACTCTAAGTTTTTTTATAGGACTCTCATCGTCTATAAGATTTGATCGGTGGTGCAACCGCTTAGGCTCAATAGGAAAATCGTATGAATGTTAATTATTTTTTAAATGTTTTGATCCCCATGTTAAAAGGCGGCATCATCACCTTGACCGTATTCACAGCTACCATTGGCCTGTCTATACCGTTAGGCTTTGTGGTCACACTCATGGTGATGGGCAAAGTAAAACCCTTAAAGGCTGTTGCGGAATTTTATATTTACGTCTTGAGGGGAACGCCCTTGTTACTGCAATTAATGTTTGTGTACTACGGCTTGCCGATTCTACCGGTGATCGGTCAATACTTTGTTTTTGACCGTTTGACAGCTGCATGTATCGCTTTTGTGCTCAACTACGCAGCTTATTTTGCCGAAATTTTTAGAGGCGGACTGTTATCCATCGATAAAGGACAGTACGAAGCGACCAAAGTATTGGGTTTAAACCGTTTCCAAACGATGATTAAAGTTGTGATCCCTCAGATGATCAGAGTTTCCTTACCCTCTGTCAGTAATGAAACCATTACCTTGGTCAAGGACACCGCTCTCATTACGGTTATCGGAGTGACAGAAATACTGCACTACGCAAAGACAGCCGTCAATCGCGATGCCAATAACTTTGCTTTCTTGGTAGCGGCGATGTTGTATTTGCTGATTAACTTTGTATTGACCGTCGTCTTCAAAAAGTTGGAAAAATCTTATGATTTTTAGGTGATAAAATGACGCCCATGATAAAAGTAAACAATTTACATAAAAAATTTGGCGATGTAGAAGTCTTAAAAGGCATCGACTTTGAAGTCAATAAAGGAGATGTCATCGCGGTAATCGGATCTTCCGGGTCGGGTAAATCCACTTTATTGCGTTGTCTCATTGATCTGGAAACGGCCGATGTCGGAGATATCGTCATAGAAGGACAATACTTAATGAAGAACGGTACCTATGGAGCACCTGCAGAAGTTCGAAAAATCATCGGTAAAATGGGAATGGTTTTTCAACACTTTAACCTATTTCCCCATCTCAACGTTCGAGATAACTTGGAATTAGCGCCTAAAATGGTCAAAAAATCTAAGAAGATGCAACTACTTAAAAGAGTAGAAGAACAACTGAAAGAAGTAGGTTTAGCGGATAAAATAGATTGTATGCCCTCCACTTTGTCCGGAGGGGAAAAACAGCGGGTAGCCATTGCAAGGGCCCTGATGATGGACCCGGATATTTTGTTGTTTGACGAGCCGACATCCGCTTTGGATCCGGAATTAACCGGAGAGGTTCTCAACGTGATTCAAAAATTAGCAAACAACAAGATGACGATGATGGTGGTTACCCACGAAATGGCTTTTGCCAGAAAAGTTGCCAATAAAGTATTGTTTATGAGCGACGGTGTTATTTTGGAAGAAGGGCTACCGGAGAAGATTTTCGAAAACCCTCAAAACAATCGAACCAAGGAATTTTTATGTAACTATATGCAAGATTAGAAAAAGGCATCCCTGAAAGTGAATTTTCAAGGATGCCTTTATGTTATCCGTAAAAGTCAAGTATTAAAGTTGTTGTTTGGAATGTTGAGCAACAGTTTTTATAAAATTGAGATCTAGTATGGATTTCCGGCCGATACCGTGCACAGAGCGTTACAAAGAAAATATCTTGAAACAATTTTAGTCCAATGCTTTGATATCTGAAAAATCCTGAGACCCATAAAAGGTAAGAGCCTCCTTACGGGATTCGTAAATAATATCCTCCTGTATAGAGAACATACGACCGGTGTTAGAAATTAAAAAGGCTGCAAATTCGTTCACCGACATTTGAATTTGACCATTGTAAAAGGCCATTGCACTGGCGCGTCTTGCGCCCAAGTCGGCGATTAAAATGGCTTCAAACTCGCTAGGTGTTATGCGTAGGTTGAAGTCCCTAATAAATCCTTGATAGATGGAGCCGATATCTCTAAATAAAAAATCGAACAATGCAGAATTCAGATGTGTTTCATAGTAAAAGCGTTTGGTCTTTTCGTCATTTAAAAGATTGTTGTAATAAATAATCGTTAAAAAAAAGTGTTCTTTAAAATGATTGAGTTTATCTTTTTTATAAGTACTCTGTATGCGTTCCTTAATTGCCGAGAGATACTCCGACATAATCGCATCGACAATGGTTGCCTTTGTGGCGAAGTGATAGGTCAAGGAGCCTAGGGTCGTTTCGGATTCGTCGGCGATTTGTTGAACAATGGCATCGTCATAACCATTCTCGTAAAAAACTTTTTTCGCACTTTCTAAGATGCGCATCTTTGTACGCATTCCTTTGGACATTTTTTCCATATTGATTACTCCTTTCCTAGTAAAATACATATCTTATAAAAATTCCTAAATTTATACTTTTTAAGAAATTTATTGAGATATCAATGTCAAGTTTTCTTAAATAATATCATTATTGTCTCATATTTACAAGGAAAAACTCAAATATAATAGTAAATACAAATGAAATTCTTAAAAACCCTTGACAATGTTTACAAGCGGGTGTAAAATAACAGTAAATATAATTCCTATTACTGTAACAAAGAGAAAAGGAGAGTTGTGATGGAAAATATGAAACAACTTCAAGAAGAAAGAGCCCAATTATTTAAAGATGTGTATGATGGGAAAATTCCGAAAAGAGTGCCGATGGAAATATCGATCACTTGGGATGCTGCCATAGAATACGCAGGATTGGATTTAAAGGAAGCGCAATACAATCCCGAAATGTTTCCAATTTTTTTCGACAAGGTTGCCAAGGATTTTCAAACGGATAAAAGCCCCATTGCGCCTACGTTGAGACCACCGGCATTTTACAACATTTTAGGTTCTGTCGGTATTGTCATGAGTAATACGGGAAGCATGCAGCACCCGGAAGTTCACTCCCTAGAAGTCGATGAGTACGACGAATTCATCGAAGATCCCTACAAATGTATGGTCGAAACGTGCTTGCCGAGAATCTACAAAGCATTGGATGCCAGCCCCGGCGAAGCAGCATTGGCTTTAGCTAAAGCTTTTAAAGCAAAGAATGATTACGATGCCATTGCAGGTAAAATAGCAGTCGAAACCTGTGAAAAATATGGCTATCCTATGTTCCCGAGAGGTGGCTTTACCGAAGCACCCATGGACTTTATCGCCGACTTCCTACGCTCCTTTACCGGTGCTGTTATGGATATGCGCAGAAACAAAGAAAAACTTTTAGGCGCTATCGAAGCGATAACCCCCCACATGAAAAAGATCGGTATTGCACCGACTTCCAGCCGTTATGCTAGAACTTTTATCCCGTTACATATGGCACCTTTCATGCGTGAAAAGCAATTTGCAGAATTCTGGTGGCCGTCCTTCAAAGAATTGATGGATCACTTAAGAGATAATGACGCCGGCGTGCGTATTTTCGTAGAAGGCGACTGGATGGATAAAATCGATTATTTGGCGACCTTAGACAATCGCGTAGAAATGCAATTTGAATTTGGTGACCCGAAATTAGCTAAAGAAAAAGTCGGTAAAGATCATATTATTTCCGGTTTCTTCCCCATCACCATGTTACAAACCAACACCAAACAAGAATGTGTCGACAAAGCAAGAGAATTAATCGACACATTGGCACCGGGCGGTGGTTATATCTTTAATACAGATAAGAGTCTTTATTCCTTAGAAGGTCCAATAGCTGAAAACTTACAAGCAGTTCTTGAAGTAGTCAGAACTGAAGCGGTTTATTAAGAAAAAGAAAACACTGAAGGAGAAAACCATGAAAAGTGAATATTTTAAAACATGGGAAGATTATGTCGAAACTCATCCCGAATTAAACGATATAGAATCGGCAGAAGCCGGCATTCAACCTTACGAAGAGGAAATGTACGCTTTCATTATGAAGCTATTCTTATAAAATGAAACAAAAAAACATCGATACTTATATCGATGTTTTTTTAATTGATACTTCTTTTTTAACTTCTAAGGATTCGGATTGATCGATAGAGCGGTTGTATTGAAACAACAAAATGGCCGCACCGATGATGATCAAATAACCGATCACATTGCTGAAACCCGGGACGACACCAAAAACCGCAAAATCCAAGAGTGCAGCATAGAGTACAATGGAGTAGTCGTAGACGGATATTTCCTTGGCCGGTGCATGGGTATAGGCTGCGGTAATACCGAACTGCCCAATGGATGCGAAAACACCTGCCATGACCAAAATAGCGGTTTGGTAAAAAGTCATAGGGTGGTAGCGAAAAACCAAAAAGGGCAAGGTCACCACGGACGAAAATAAGGAAAAGAAGGCTATAATCACAGGGCCTTTTTCACCGTGGTTTCCCAGATACCGCACACAGGTGTAGGCGGCGCCGGCGGTCATGGCCCCCAACAGGGAAACGATGGCAGGCAGGGATACCAGTGTCTGAAAATCCGGTCGGATGACAAATATTGTTCCGATAAAAGCAATTACAATGGCTGATACTTGTACCCAAGTGACCTTTTCCTTTAAAAAGAAATAGGAAAAGATGATGACAAAAAAAGGGCTCAACTTATTGAGAACATTGGCATCAGCCAAGCTCATTTTGGATATGGCATAAAAATTAAATAAAATACCCAAGGTACCCATGGTTGCCCTTAAAATCATAATGCCCATGTTCTTTCTTTGTACTCTAAAAGGTTCGCCGGATTTGATCAAGACAAAGAATGCGGCAAAAAATGCAATCAGATTTCTAAAAAAAGATTTTTGTATCGTAGGGATTTCCGGCCCTGCAAATTGCACACAAAAACTCATCAGGGCGAAACCCATAGCGGAGATAAGAATATAGACGATGCCTTTAAGTCGATTGTTTTGTAACATAAGATGCCTTTCTTTTAAAATGAAAATATAATCGTACACGACCCGGACGGAATGCTTATGGATTGGCCCGGTTGTGGACAGAATTCTAAAATTTACCAAAAAACGATTGCGTACTCTAAAAAACAATCAAGCAATCCATTCGAAAACCGGATTGCTTGATTGCAGAGAATTTAAATACTGGTGGGCGAAACCCAATGGAATTTGTCATGAGGGGAGGGTTTGATCCAACTCTTTTAATTTTTTCTCGATATATCGGACCACATCGGTTTTTCCAACACGGTTGATGCCGCTGTGTTCGATATCAAAACTCGGATCAATATCATAGCCCAACACATCGGACATCACTTCCGCTACCCTGGGTCTACAAAATTCTCCTTGGCAAAAACCCATTCCGGCTCGGGTTCTACGTTTAATACCGTCGATGGTGGTAACCTTGATGCCACGGTTCATAGCATCTCTGATGGTTTTTTCGGACACCTGTTCACATCTGCAAACAAAGCGATTCTCCTGACCAAAGGGTAAATCGACGAAAGCTTGAGCCTTTGAAGCGGGGATCAAATCTTTACGCCGGATAATCGGCTTTCTATACGGATTAAAGTTCTCTTTTTCCGTCAAGGCGATGCCCATATCCCTTAGAATATCCACGACTAAATCTGCAATGGCAGGGGAAGAGGTCATGCCTGGAGATTGTATGCCCGCCACGTTGATGAAGCCTCGGACCGTTTCGGATTCTTGTATGATAAAATCGTCCGTACTGGAGACAGAACGCAGTCCGGTAAAGGAACGAATAAATTTTTTAATATTCAACTGATCTGTTGTCAACATAGCTTCATGAAAAATCTTCCACAATCGTTCCACGTGGGTATCCAGATCGCTGATTTCTTCGTTGATGGCATCCGGTCCTATTAATAAATTGCCGTGGTAAGTCGGGGTGACCAGTATGCCCTTACCCATTTTGGTGGGCATTTGAAAAAGCACCGTATTCACCAAGGACCCGGATCCGCGCACCATGACCAAATATTCTCCGGAGCGCGGCGCGATGGAAAAAGAATCGTCGCCGGCTAGGGCGGAGATGGTACCGGCGTGTAAACCGGCAGCGTTGATGATGGTTCTCGTGCTGAAACATTGATTTTCCGTGGTGTTGATTACAAAATGCTTCTCTTGTTTTTGTATGGCGGTAACTTCCGATTGTAGATAGAGGTCAAGGCCATTTTCTACGGCATTTTCCGCCAGAGCAATGGTCATTTCGTAGGGAGAACAAACACCGGCACCTTTGCAATACAAAGCATATTGAACGTCTGGGTTGATATTGGGCTCCAATGTCATAATGTCATCGTGACCGATGATGGACAAATCATCCAAACCATTGAGTTTTCCATTTTTATAAAGGTCTTCTAAACCTTTTTTCTGTTCTTCATTGAAGGCAATGACCAAAGAACCAATGGGGTCAAACCCGAAATTAAGCTCTTGATCCAATTGCGCAAATTGTTTTCGTCCTTGGTAACACAAACGTCCCTTTAATTTATCGTGGGATTCCGCGTAGCCACCGTGGACGATGGCGGAGTTTGCCTTGGACGCTCCCATGGACACGTCGTTCTCTTTTTCCAAGAGGGCAACTCTTAATTGATATCGGCTTAATTGACGTGCGATTGAAGTACCGACGATGCCTCCACCAATAATGATGATGTCGTACATAACACAATCCTTTCCCGTACTTTATTTACATTCATTTTACACTGGAATCCAATAAAATAAAAGCCCTTCCTAAAAATGAGGTGGTAGAACTTCAAAATAAAGGCATTGGGTTGCTCTTTCCTTTAAATGGTTTGGCTCGGTAGCAGCACAATAATACAACTTTGCCAATGCTGCTTCCGGGCAGATATTTTGAAGGGGAATGCCACCCGCTTCTATCAATCGGTGACTGGAGTCGTATAGCGCTTGATCACTGTGTTTAAAAGAAAGCAAAAAATGTGGCACGGTTGGATGTTTCTTTATAAAATGCATTAAAGACAAAGGGGTGCCTTCGGTCGTATTGGCGGTAGCCGAATGGTATAGGATGTGTAAAAAAGCCGTCGGCGGTTCTTCACAATGAAGATTGGCGTAACGCAACCCGGGGTGGGTGCGAAGGGCTAAAATGTCGATACCTTTAAAACACGGTGCTGGCGTAAACTCTTTTCGTTTGGGGAAATCCTTTAAAGATTCTGCCAAACTTAGATTCAAACCGATGTCGCTGCGATAGACGACACCGTCTCCAAAGGAATTAAAGTCGTCGTAATACCAGTCGGACGCCATCAAACGACTGCCCAAGTGAACACTTATTTTCCCATCATGATTTTGATAAGTGACAAAAACACCGGGCAAGGGCGTGTCGCAAATAAAATCCACTGCTTTGGAAAAATTGATCATTCCATTGGAGTGAGGCGTATCGATGGGCTTGTTGGCACACACCAAAATGAGAGGTATCGAGATACCTCTAAAATGGTAAGCTAATAATGCGGCTGTATAAGGCAAGGTATCGGATCCGTGGGTCAATAAAATACCGTCGTAAAGGTCCAATGCTTGCGACTGTATAAAGTTTATTAACTGTTGCCAATGTCGGGGTTCTAAATTCTCTGAAAGAATATGAAAGGGTGTGTGGAGGTCGAAAACAACATTCCGCCCTCCACCTTTCAGGTACACCTCACTTAAAGGGATAACTTGGTCTCTAACATTGATGTTTTTATCAATTGTCGTAGAACCGATGGTTCCGCCGGTTTGTATCAACAGAATTCGCTTCATGCATCTACCATAAAGGATGATCAGTTGGATGCTTTGCCATTTAAGGTTACAACCTGACCGTTACCGACATCGGATACTGTTATTTCTCCTTTTTTTTGCAAATCATCGAGGATAGGATCCAAACTCTTTTCGTCCATGACAAAACTGGAGATGATTTCTTGAGGGTACAGCTTGTAGTGTTCTTTGATAAATTTTGAAATTTCCGTGGCGGTTCCTTTTTTGTTTAAAGGAGATAGTTCCCCAAGGGTTAACATATCAAAGTATTCTTGGAATTGTTCCACGGATTGAGAACCCGTCAACACCATTTCTTTACCGTCATACACCAATAAGTAGCTGGGGAAAACTGTGATCTTATACTTTTTAACCAAGGCTTGATCTTCCTCATAAAAGAGTTTTTCTGCAGAGCCATCGGTCATGGCTGTATAAAAAGCATGGCCGTCCAACCCAACTTCCTTTGCCAGATCCGTCAAAACGTTTATATCCCCGGTAACAGCACCTTCCAAAGCAGTGGCCTCTCTCATTCTGCGTAAAAATGGTTTTGCCAATGATGGGTTGACCAATTTAGCTGCTCGATAAGCGATATTTTGGGGATAGGTGGAGGGAAAATTCCGGCTGAACAAATTCATATTGGTGGAATTCGTCGGCATTTTATGCATAGCCGATGCTTTCTCCCAATGGGATGCAATGGTTTCATTGACCTTGTCGAAATTATCGTCCTGCGCACCGCCGATACCGTTGTCGCTATCGTGAAAGCGGTGCATATCTTCTACCAAACCACCCATAATAAAGTCGATCTCGATTTGATCTCGATAAAGATGTTGTAAAGCGATTAAAATGGGTTCTGCCCCCCAGCACCAAGTGCAAGCGGGGTCTGTAAACTGATATATGTTTAATTTTTTCATAGTTTGCCTCATTAACAAATTTAAAATAAGATAAATAATGTCTATTTATCTTACAGTATGGAATTTTAATATAAAAAAAAGAATTACGCAAATAATCATTTCAAAATAACAGTTTAATTTAAGCTTTAAGAGATTAAGAATACTGGGAAAAGGAGCGGATTTCTTGTAATAGAAAAAAAATTAAAGTATAATAGGTAAGTTACTTTAAAAGTTATTGGCCCTTGAGTCAAGGACGATATGAAATATGTAGAAAGGAAGTTATGAAGGATAGCAAATTAAAAGGAATCATCAATATCGCAGTGATTGCCCACGTCGATGCGGGAAAATCGACATTGGTGGATGCTTTTCTCAACCAAAGCGGTGTTTTTAGAGAAAATCAAGACGTTGTAGACTGTGTGATGGACAGCAACGCTCTGGAACGAGAAAGAGGCATTACCATCTACTCTAAAAACTGTTCGGTGATGCACGATGGCTACAAAATTAATATCGTGGACACCCCGGGACACGCAGACTTTTCATCAGAAGTTGAGCGTATCCTAAAAACGGTGGATACCGTTATCTTGTTGGTAGATTCCTCAGAAGGACCGATGCCACAAACCCGATTTGTGTTGAACAAATCCCTAGAGCAGGGCTTACGTCCGATTTTACTCATCAATAAAATAGATAAAAAAGACCAACGAGCTGAAGAAGTGGTCGACGAAGTTTTCGATTTATTTGTAGAGCTGGACGCCAACGACGCACAACTGGATTTTCCAATTTTATACGGCGTTGCCAAAGAGGGTATTGTTAAAAGGGAGCTGGATGATGATAACAACGACTTGACCCCTTTGTTTGAAACCATCATCGAGATGATTGGTCAAAAGGAAGACTTAAGCCTCGAACCCTTACAATTGCAAATATCGACACTGGCCTACGACGATTACATCGGACGCTTGGGAATCGGAAAAATCAGTACCGGTACCATTTACCCGGGTCAAAATTTAGAAGTCAGCAAAGCGGACGGAAGCTTTAAAAAAGTGAAGACCGGACAAATCTTCGTATATAAAGGATTGTCTCGGGTGGAGGTAAAGGAAGCTAAAGCCGGCGATATCGTGGTGGTATCCGGCATAGCAGATATTTCCATTGGAGAAACTATCGGTGAGATCAACCAAGTACAACCCATGGAACTGATTCGAATTGAAGAGCCGACATTGTCTATGAACTTTATGGTCAACACCTCTCCCTTTGCAGGACAATCGGGTAAATTTTTAACCACACGTCACTTAAAAGCACGATTGGAGAAAGAACTGGAAGTCAATGTCGGGCTGACGGTTGAACCCTTGCCGGACACCACCGATGGTTTTAAGGTTTCAGGTAGAGGTGAGCTGCATTTGTCAATCCTGTTGGAAAACATGCGCCGGGAAGGCTACGAAATCGGAGTATCCCGTCCGGAAGTCATCATTAAAAAAGATGAAAAAGGAAAAACCTTGGAACCGGTGGAAAAAGTGTACGTCAATGTACCTGAAAAATATTCAGGTACGGTTATATCCGATTTGAATCAAAGAAAAGGCGAGATGGTTGCCATGAGCACCGCCGACAATTGGTGTGATATCGAATACTTCGTACCCACCCGAGGCTTATTGGGTTACCACTCGGAATTTATCAACGATACCCGAGGCGAAGGCACCATGGTGCGACAATTCCATGCCTTTGAACCTTATAAAGGGGATCTACCCCTTCGCCAAAACGGTGTTCTGGTTTCCTCGGAAAACGGAGAGACCATGGCTTACGCTCTATTCAATTTAAATGAAAGGGGAACGATGATTGTTGAACCCCAAACCAAAGTTTACGAAGGCATGATTGTGGGCATCAACCATCGTTCCGACGATATGGTTGTCAATCCCATCAGAAATAAAAAAATGACCAACGTACGAGCAGCAGGATCGGACGAAGCGCTTAAATTGGAAGATCCAAAAATATTTACCATGGAAGAAGCCTTGGAATTTATTGAAGAAGATGAATTGGTAGAAATTACACCGGATGCGATTCGTTTGCGGAAAAAAATATTAAAAGAAATCGACCGTAGAAGAAATAGAAGGCAACATTAAAGCTCAAACAGGGTGCACTTTAAGGAAAACTTATAATCTATGTGCTATCTTGAAAAGAGTATGAAATTATTACGAATTGGAGAGGAAATATGAAAAGAATACTGGCGATACTTTTGGCGCTGTCCATCATATTGTTAGCCGGATGTGGAGCTAAAAAATCCGGCATGGCAAACGACGATTTCAAAGCGCAGATGTTAGAGAAAGGCTACGAAATTGTCGATGCAACTGACAAAGTAAACCCCAATACCATTGGTGCTGTCAGCATAGCCATCAAGGACGGATACCAAATCGAATATTATGTCGCTCATTCTGTGGACAAGGCACAAACCGTTTATGATTTGAATGTATCGAGTTTTAAGGAAGTAGATGGTGAAGAGAATAATTCTCAAAAAGGGAACTATTCATCCTATGAAAAAACCTCTGCAGATACTTTTTATACCATTTCTAAGGTTGACAACACCTTTATTTATTCCGTTGCACCGGTAGAATATAAGGACGAAATAAAACAAGTGATCAAAGACTTGGGCTATTAAAAAAGCAAGAGGCTAACAGCCTCTTTTTTTATATCTAAAAGCCGCCTTCATAGAATGGATGTCTTTGAGATATCCGGACAATCGATG
Source organism: Eubacteriaceae bacterium (assembly GCA_012522805.1). GTDB lineage: Bacteria > Bacillota > Clostridia > Eubacteriales > Eubacteriaceae > JAAYJS01. The sequence goes on from JAAYJS010000018.1 coordinate 179,705, forward strand.
CATTGAATAGTTTGTAATTTTATTTAAAAATGATAAAATAAAACTTAATCGCAAAATTAAAATGGTCGGTGACCAGACAATACGAAATCAATAAAGTGGAGAGAATCAGCGTGAAGAGAAATTATAGAAAAGCGGCTTTTATAGTGAGCCTTATATTCTGTTTAATGTGCCTGCCCGGCATACAAATTTTAGCCGAAACCACGGGCATCCATTGGAAACGTGTTTACGATATTGAGAACACGGAAACTTTTTTCGACAACGATGACGCCGTCCCTCAACTGGAAGGCTACGACTTGGTATTCAGCCATAGCGGAGATTTTGACAAAGACGGTTCCGAAGAAACCTACTTCGCTACCGGCACCCGTACATGGGGCGCAACTTACTCCCAGTACACGAACTTAGTTATTTGGTATCAAAAAGGCGAAGAGATCCAATTGGTCGAAGAAATAGACTTTGGGGATATCAAGGGCATCGTCAATTACTACGGTAGGCAGTTTTTAGTCATCAATCGCAATTACGGCGAAGGTCGTACCTGGAGTCGGCTATACGGTGTCCGGAATGGCGAAGCCTATGCACCGGATATTAACGGCACCTACAACGACATAACCGTTCATGACAATAAAATATTTGCCGTTTTATCTTTGGATAGAGACCCTGCGAGTGAAATACCCTTGGCCATCGAACCGGACACCATGGTGTTTTATGAAACAACGATAGAGGCATACCCTATCGAAAACCCCTTTGGGGATAATCTTGAACCCTCGACGGTTAAGGAAGAGAAGAAAGATGTTTGGACTGAAAAACACGCTGCACCGGTCATCGTAGAGTACGATAACAATTTATCGGAAGGACGCAATTACGTTTTCAGCGTCAGGGCAAAAGACCATGGGGAGGGGGAAAAAATAAAAATTCGCTACGATAAAGGCGTTTTAAGCCCTTATGGCAAAACCTCGGAGGCGGATCGGCTCCTCTTAACAACGGAGGGCATTCATTTAGTTTATCGAAAACCCCCATGGTACGACTTGCGCCAATGGTTTGGCGGACAGAAGGCAACGGACCCCATTCGTCTTTCCGTTTGCAACGAGGACGACAAAATCTATTCGATTATCGAGTTTACACCGGAGGGAAAAAAGAAAAGTGCTTTGAAAGAATAACGATGGACTGCAAATGAATGCAGGTCAGAGAGATAGAAACGATAAACGCCCCGGACAGGTCCTTGTGGACCCTCCGGGGCGTTTTGTATTGTTTAGATTTCGTAAGTGGACTCATGTTTCGTCGCTGTTGCTTGTCGAATTTCTGAATCCAAGCAATGAATGCTTTTCTCCATGAGCTCCCACAGGCGGTGGGTTTGGTTGGTGAGTTTTAAATAACCCAACAAGCATTCAAACCCCGTAGCGCGGCGATAGTCGATCACCTTGGCATTTTTTGGTGGCTGAGAGGAGGTGTTGCGCCCTCTTTTTAAAAAATAGCGTTCTATTTCCGTCAGTTCGGGCAGTAAAGATACTGCCATTTGTGCTTGAGAACGGGCATTTTCGTAACGATTGGAAGACTTCGTCAATTGATGCACCGATTGCTTGCCGCTTAACACCAACTTTTCTCGAACAAAGTAAGAAAATATCGCATCTCCGATATAGGCTAGTGTCAAGGGATTTAACCGTTTGGCTTCTTCAATCGTCATGGGGGTTATACTCTCTTCCATTTAACGCCTTCCCGGGTATCTTCCAGCACGATACCCTGTGCGGTCAACTGATCTCTGATTTCGTCTGCCCGAGCAAAGTCTTTATTTTTACGGGCTTCTTGCCGTTCAGCGATCAAAGCTTCGATGGCATCATCTAAATTGGTCTCTCTTTCTTTTACAACCAAACCCAAGACATCCGTCAGTTCGGTAAAGAGAGAATAGGCAGCTTCGATGGTTTTCTTTGCGGAACTTTCATTTAAATGAGAGTTGATATCCCGTACCAATTCAAAAATCGTGGCGATGCCGTCGGCCGTATTTAAATCGTCCTTTAAATCGGCTATAAACTGCTCTTTATAGTTGGCAAGCTCGGAGACCCAAATCTTTTCCTCTTCGCTCGGCTCATGGTCATCGACGTTATCCAGCAAAAAGAGCATTTGATCCCTGACGGTATACATCCGTTCCAATGCGGATCCCGCTGCGGTTAACAATTTGTCGTTGAAGTCGATGGGGCTTCTGTAATGCGCCATCAGCATAAACATGCGCACGACCTCTAAATCGTAGTGCTTGGAGATATCCCGTATGGTTTTAAAATTACCCAAGGATTTGGACATTTTAGCCCCGTCGATTTGTATATAGCCGTTGTGCACCCAGTAATTGGCAAAGGTGCAACCACAGGCGCCTTCGCTTTGGGCGATCTCGTTTTCGTGGTGGGGAAAGACCAAATCCTTGCCGCCACCGTGAATATCAATGGTATCTCCTAAATATTTTCTGGACATGGCGGAGCATTCGATGTGCCAACCCGGACGTCCCGGACTCCAAGGGCTATCCCAATAGGGTTCCCCTTCCTTTTTGCGTTTCCAAAGGGCAAAATCCAAGGGGCTTTCCTTTTCGTCATTGACATCAATGCGGGCGCCGCAGTTTAAATCGTCAATGGATTGACCGGATAATTTTCCGTAATCTTCAAAACTGGCAACTCTGTAGTAGACGTTGCCGTTCACCTGATAGGCATGGCCCTTGTCCACCAAAATGGAAATCAATTCAATAATTTCGGGCATATTCTCCGAATCCCGTGGGTGGACATCCGCACGGCGAATGCCGAGAGCATCGGCATCTGTGAAATACTCTTCGATATAGGTTTCGGCAACCTCCTGAGGGCTCCGTCCTTCCTCGTGGCTTCTGTTGATGATTTTATCGTCGACATCGGTAAAGTTCTGAACAAAGGTTACCTCGTAACCGATGTACTCAAAAAAACGACGCAACACATCGAAGACGATAAAGGGACGAGCATTACCGATATGGAAGAAATCGTATACGGTTGGTCCACAGGCGTAGATGTTGACCTTTCCCGGTTGTATCGGTACAAACTCTTCCTTTCGTTGATGCATGGTATTGTATAATTTCATCCTCTATCCTCGTTTCATTTCAATTAGATTTAAATTGTTATTTAACTTGATAATATTCATTATTCTACCATAAACGATAGGGGTTGGCTATACGATATCTAAGAGTGTGGGGGCAGTTTGCATAAAAAACTTGCTCCGGCAAAAGCGCATCGTCGGGCAATACCTTTTATTCGACTAAAGTGCATGCTATAATGAAGGATAATAACTGTAGAAATCGATACAAAGTAAAGATTAAGATTGATAAAAGATAATATAGTTTTAAGGAGTTGACCAATGGATAATAGAAAGAGAAATTTGGCCGAGGCCTTCATCGCCTTGGAGAGCATAGAAGAATGCGAAGCGCTCCTCAGTGATCTTTGCACGATAAAAGAAATAGAAGATATGGCCAATCGCTTTCAAATTGCCCTGTTGCTGCAACAAGGTCATACCTTCATTGATGTGGAAAAAGCTACCGGTGCCAGCTCCGCGACCATCTCCCGCGTTAATCGCTGTTTAAAACACGGCAAAGGCTACAATCACATCATAGAAAAACTAAACCTAAACGACAAGGAAGGCTTTAAAAGATGAAGACCATTAAAAAATCAACAAAATTAGATAATGTATGCTACGACATTCGCGGCCCTATCGTAGATGAAGCAAACCGCATGCTGGACGAAGGGATCGATATCATCATGCTGAATACCGGAAACCCTCCGGAATTCGACCTCCATGCCCCGGACGAAATCATCCGAGATATTCGTTACAATATTCGCGAGGCAGAGGGATACAGCCATTCTAAGGGTATCTTTCCGGCGCGAAAGGCAATCGTTCAATACTACCAAACCAAAGGCCTGATGAACATCACGGAAGAGGATGTTTATATCGGCAACGGCTCCAGCGAGCTGGTTCAGTTTTGCGTGCAAGCCCTGATGAACGATGGCGATGAATTGCTGATTCCGAAACCGGATTACCCCCTATGGACCGCCAGCGTTACCATAGCCGGGGGCAAAGCCGTACACTACCTTTGCGACGAGGAGTCCAATTGGTATCCGGACATCGAAGATATTCGAAAAAAAGTCAACGACAAAACCAAGGGTATTGTGGTTGTCAATCCCAATAACCCCACCGGTGCTCTGTATCCCAAAGAGATTCTAGAAGAGATCGTTCAAATTGCGGAAGAAAACAATCTGATCATCTTTGCAGACGAAATTTACGACCAGGTCTTGTACGACGATGCCGTGCATATTCCCTTGGCATCTCTCACAGAAGATGTTTTGGTGATCACCTTGAACGGACTTTCCAAATCGCACCGCATTCCGGGATTTCGCGTCGGTTGGATGGTCATCAGCGGCAATCGCAAAAACGCCAAGGATTATATCGAAGGCATCGACATCATGACGTCCATGCGTTTGTGTTCCAATGTTCCGGCGCAATACACCATCCAAACATCCCTGGGGGGTTATCAAAGCATTTACGATTTGACCCGATCCGGCGGGAGGCTTTGGAAACAACGCAATATCGTCTATCAAAGACTCAATGAAATACCGGGTATTTCTTGTACAAAACCGGAAGGCGCCATGTATTGCTTTCCTAAAATAGATGTTAAAAGGTTTAACATTACCGACGACGTTCAATTTGTATTGGATTTCTTAAAACAGGAACGGGTGTTACTGGTTCAAGGAACCGGTTTTAATTGGCACGCTCCGGATCATTTCAGAGTCGTGTTCTTACCGGCTCCCACCATGTTGACGGAAACCATGGATCGGCTACAACGTTTTATGGGAGGGTACATTCAAAAGTAAATGAAAAATAAACGATTGGTACGGAATAAAAAACGGGGCTTGATCTCCGGTGTTTGTCAAGGGTTGGGAGAATATTTTAATCTTTCGCCCTTTATTTTTAGAGGCGTCTTTTTAGCACCTTTTTTACTGTGGTTTTCCATCGGGTTTTTGAGTTTGTTCAGCGCTGGCATTTACATACTTTTGTCAAGCGTTTTACCCGATATCGAGGATATTGACGCCAACGCCATAGAAAATGTGGAATACGAAGTATTGAAAGATGACGATGAACAATAATTTTCAAACTTTTTATAGCGAAAATGCCTATGCTACCTATGCTTTAGGAATCGAAATCGGTAGAAACCTGACCGATCACATCGTCCTTTTAAAAGGCGATATGGGTGTGGGGAAAACCTTGTTGACCAAGGGTATCGTCAAAGGCTTGGAATTAACCGACGACGTGACAAGCCCCACCTTCGCTTTGGTCAATGTCTACGATCAGGGCGCCAAACAGGTGTATCATTTCGATTTATACCGTCTAACGGATCTCGACGAATTGTATGAAATAGGTTTTGATGACTACTTAAAGGGCGATGGCATCGTCATCATCGAATGGCCGGAACCGGTGGAGCCTTATCTGGAACCGCCCTTGTTGTGCATTGAAATCGAAAACCCCGACCATCAGGATACACGGCGCATCACATTGAAGGGAATGAATCTTTAAAATATGAAAGAACCGTTTATCAGTGTGATTATTCCCGCAGCCGGACAGAGTAGTCGCATGCAAACCGCTATCAACAAACAATACCTATCCGTTAAAGGCCGCCCCCTGCTTTATTATACGTTAAAGCCCTTCGAAGCCATTAAGGGGATCGATGAGATCATCGTTGTCACCGGCAAAAGAGAACAGAAATTTTGTCAGAAAAATGTGATCAACCGTTACCGTTTTAAAAAAGTCAAAACGGTTCTGGGTGGCAACACCAGACAGGCATCGGTGTATGCGGGGTTAAAGGCTGTGGATCCACGATGCCAAATGGTCGTCATCCATGACGGTGCGCGCCCTTTGGTAACGGAAAAAATAATTGTGGACAGCATCGAAGCGACCAAAATTCACAAAGCGACCATTGTGGCTGTACCGGCTAAAAATACCATTAAAATGATTAAGCGAGAGAACTTGGTGGACTACACCCCTAATCGGAATTTGATGATAGAGGTGCAAACCCCCCAAACCTTTGACTATTCATTGATACGCCATGCCCATGAAAAAGGATTGGAGGAAGGTACTGTAGCCACAGACGATGCCTTTCTTTTAGAGCGCTTAGGCTATCCGATTAAAATAGTCCGCGGTCATTACAACAACATCAAAATTACCACACCGGAGGACTTGCTCGTGTTGGAAGCCATGATCGATTTGAAAGGAAATCCGTAAACGTGGCATCAACCGTCGAAGGAGGACAAAACCATTGAAAAAAAACCAAAACGTGGCGTATTTTAAAATCAGTAAAAAACCCACAGACATAAGAATCGCCGCCGGAAAAATCATCAAAAATGACATTCCACAAAGAAAAATCTTTGTATCTGAAAATCTCACAAATATGGCATCAGCCTCCGGGGACGACAGCATGATGACCAGCACCGAACAATCTCTGAGAGAGTTGGTGGAAGACCTGAAGAGATTGGATGAACAGGAGACAGGGTTTGATTTAAAGACCTATAGCGACGTTCACATCTCTCCCTTGGCGAAAAAAATTGCGGAAGTTGAAGGATTGGCATTGGAGGATATCCCCTTAACCTCAGGGAGAATCGAAAAAAAAGATGTGCTCCGGGTGCTGGAGCTGAGGGAGGCCGGTCTGCTCAGTGAAAAACAAGAAGCCGGCAATGCGTTAGAACCGGAATCGCTTTTGCCATTAAAGGCAAAACCGGCAACGCCGCCGATGGTTCAGCCGGAAAAACAACCGGAAGAGCCTGTTCAATCAACCGGAGAAGTGAGCGGCAGCTCCATCCAAGAGCCAACTCAGAACAGCGAAGAAAAGAGCAGCTCCCCTCGGCATGCGTCGGAGTCTCTAAAAAAAACAGATGCGCAACCCCAAGCGGTCCAAGAGAATAAAAAGCTTGACCGCACCGATTCTATTGCCGAAGAGACACAACCGGAACCGGAGCACACCGCTCCCACAGAAAAGGCAAAAGAGGATGGGTGCTTACGGAATGTGCAAGGATACAACGAGAAGAACTTGGAGGAAAAAACCATGCTTGAAGCCCAGTCGCCTATCATTCGATTGATGACGGAAGTGGACATGACGGAAATCAAAGAATTGCGCAAACGCATTTCCAAAAAAATAGAGGTAGAAACCGGTGTCAAATGTACCTTTACCGATTTTTTGTTGATGAGCGTGGCAAAGGCTTTAGTCGAAAACCCTCAGCTCAACGGTTATTATGACGATTTTCAAGAACAAATCGTTCTATATGAAGGCGTTCAACTGGGTTTGTCAGCCTTAGGAGACAAGGGCAATACGATTTTCCCGACGATCAAAAACGCAGAGGATTTAAGTTTTACGCAAATGATCATAGCTCGCAACGACTTATTGTGGCGAGCTAAAAAAGGTGAACTCGCTGAAACAGAACAAGACCCGAGCTTTGCCATTGTCAACTTAGGCATGTACGGAATACTGGAGTTTTCATCCAGAATACAGGATGGTAATGCCGCCGTACTTTCTGTAGGAAAGGTGGTCGATCGCATTCGCATGGTTGGCAATGAAGAATCTCTCCGGGCGATTATGCGATTGAATTTCAATTTGGATACCAGAGTCTGCGACGGCATCATCGGTGCGCAGTTTTTAAAAACCGTCGTCGACACTATGGAAAACCCTGCGGTTCTCCTGTTTTAGAATGTGGAGATAAAAATGCAAGTAAGTCGAAAAAAATACGATGTCGTTGTTATCGGTGGTGGCATCGCCGGTATTTATACCGCTATCTCCGTAGCGGAAAATGGATTTTCCGTGCTCATCGTAGAAGAAAACCCGTTGAGTGAAGGCAATTTTTTAAACAAAGAATACGATTTTCAGTATTTATATGACCTGACTTTAACCCTCAGCGACGTACAAAACAAAAAGCGGGACGGCATTCAACTCAAAGAAATGTCGCTGCGCTTTGATAAATTGGCGGAAAACAAAAAAGCAAAAAAAGAAGCTTTGATCGCGGCGATACGCGATCGACTGGCTTCTCTGGGTGTGGAAGTCCTTCAAGGCTTTGCTCAAATGCTGGATAATTCTCGTATTGACGTGCACCACCAAGGTCGGTCCACAGGGCTTTACGCAAACAATGTCGTCATCGCTACGGGTTGCAAATCTGTTCTTAAGGAACAATTTGCCGCTGTACCGGGCCTGACGACATTAGAAGAACTATTTTCCATGATGAAAATACCCGGAGAGTTGCTTCTCATCGGTGGTGGGATTAAAGCCTACGAAATTGCCGGTGTCTACAGTTTTTTTGGCTCCCGTGTGACCATCGTACAACCGAATAAAACGGAAATGGTTTTGCTGGAGGACGGCCAACTTCAACAAATAGAAGATCGTTTGCGCTTGCAAGGTGTTTCACACTATCCTTATTCCAAAATTCAGGATATTTATAGAGATTCTTCCGGGAACTATCATTTAGAAATTTGGCAGGAAGGAGAGATCGACTCCAAGCACCTGCGAACGGAAGTCTTGACTGCATTACCGGAAGACAGCAGCCGATTGGAAGGCCTTCTGGGCATTCAACCCGATATGACAGGCCAACACCTGTTTGTAAACAATCGTATGCAGACCTCTGTAGAAAACGTCTATGCCATTGGCTCAGTCATAGGAAAAGGCGAAAATTTGGAGATGATGGCGGAAATGGCACAGGTAATTGCTGAAAACATAAGCGGCAACCCTAAGGAAATAGACTACCAAAACCAAGTGTTCAGCACTAAGACTTTGCCCCAAACCGCACTTGTCGGATTGACGGAGACGCAAGCCCGTAACTTTTGCGAAGATGTTGTGATAGAAAAGTATCCGACCGAAAAGGTAGGGGAAGACTTGCAAGTCCAATTGGTGTCGGATAAAAAGTACGGAGAAATTTTAGGTGTCTCGGCCAGCGGCAAAGGTGCAGAGGCAATCATCAAAATTGCTAAAGCCTACAAGGAATTGGAGTATACGCGAAGGGAGCTGTTACCCCATTTACTGGGAGTACTTTTCGCATAGACATTGGTATTAACAGCATATATTTTATTAAATCGAGGCTTTTTACCTAAAACAGAACATAGCCTCGATTTTTTTATCTTTAATATGTAATAGAATGTAAATTAAAAACATTATATATTAAGCACGAAAAATATTTAAAAGATTAGAGTCATTATAAAAAAAACATCAAAAGACATGTCAAGTCTTCAATGAAAAACGAGGGGCAAACGGTAAAAACAGCCCTGAATATGAGCAAATAATTAAGAAACATTTAAGGAATATTCGGAAATTAGGCTATAATACAAATGAAAACGTTACAGAGGCACCTCGGAAGCATTTATTGAAAATATTACATTAAAACTGCTGAAAATGATTGACACATTAAATCGAAGTCACTATAATAACCTTAGAAGCTTAACAAAACAGGTTGGGCTTCAGTAAATTGATCGGAAAAACTGTTTCTTCATAACATCCCCCCCTTTTATGTGAAGAACAGACCGACCAGTAAAGACTCATAAGTCTAGATTGTTACCATCGAAAAACAATCATACTACCCTCCAAAAGAACAAACAGCTTAAGTACCCCCCCTTCTTAAGCTGTTTGTTCTTTTTTTGATTCAAATTATGTGAAGTCGTGTTAGAATAAAGGAATAGTATGAATAAAAAATTAATATGACTTAAGAGAAAGGAACGCAATGAAAAATCAATACGAGAATCCTTTGACGACAAGATATGCCTCCGCGGAAATGAGCCGAATCTTTTCTCCGGACAATAAATTTATAACATGGCGTAAACTCTGGATCGCCTTGGCAAAGGGCGAACAAGCTTTGGGCTTACCCATCGAAGATGCACAAATCGATGAGATGATTGCCCAAATAGACAACATCGACTACGCCTTGGTTGCGGAAAAGGAAAGAGCTCTGCGCCACGACGTCATGGCCCATGTACATGCCTACGGTGTTGCTTGCCCTAAGGCGAAAGGCATTATCCATTTAGGAGCGACCTCTGCCTATGTTGGCGACAACACGGATATCATTGTTTATCGAGAAGGACTATTATTGGTACGTAAAAGATTGTTGAATCTCATCGCAAGGTTAAAGCGTTTTGCACTTCGCTACAAAGACCTGCCGACTTTGGGTTTTACGCATTTTCAGCCGGCACAATTAACCACCGTGGGCAAGCGAGCCACCCTTTGGATTCAAGACCTAATGATAGATCTAAAAGATTTAATCTATCTCATTGAAGGCATACAATTTTTAGGGGTAAAGGGAACCACCGGCACCCAAGCCTCTTTTATGGATCTCTTCGATGATGATGAAGAAAAAGTCAAGAAATTAGAAACTTACGTAGCCAAAGAAATGGGCTTTGACAAGTGCTATGGCGTATCCGGTCAAACGTATCCCAGAAAATTTGACAGCAGGGTTATGAACGTGCTTTCGGGTATTGCCCAGAGTTTAAGTAAATTTGCCCATGACATCCGGTTGCTCCAACACTTAAAGGAAATCGAAGAGCCCTTCGAAAAAAGTCAAATCGGTTCCTCGGCGATGGCTTATAAAAGAAACCCCATGCGCTCCGAGCGCATCAGTTCTTTAGCCCGTCACATCATCGTCAATACCTTAAACCCCGCAATGACCGCCGCAACCCAATGGTTTGAAAGAACCTTGGACGATTCCGCTAACAAGCGCATCGCTTTAAGCGAAGGCTTTTTGGCAACCGATGCCATTTTACTCATCGCTACCAATGTAGCCGGCGGTATGGTGGTATATCCGGAGGTCATTGAGCAGCGCATCATGGCGGAACTTCCCTTTATGGCCACGGAAAATATCATCATGGAAGGCGTGAAAAACGGTGGTGACCGCCAAGAGCTCCACGAGAAGATCCGGATTTTATCGATGGAGGCCGGCAGAGTTGTGAAGGAGGAGGGCAAACCCAACGATTTAATGCAGCGCATCATCGCCGACGGTTCCTTTGGCATTCAAGAAGCAGACAGCGCCTTGCTACTCAAGCCGGAAAAATACATAGGGCGTGCACCCCAACAGGTTGAGGAATACCTCTCCGGTGAAGTTCAGCCGATTTTAGAAGCATTTAAAGAAGAAATAAATACAAAAGAGATAGAATTAACCGTATAGTATGCGATAAAATGAGGAGAAGAAATAATGAAAAGAATCTCATCAAAAACAGCGAAGGATATGATGACAAACCAAAAGGTCGTCATCCTTGATGTGAGAACCCCGTCGGAATTTATTCAAAGACACGTACCCAAGGCAATCAACATACCCTTGGGGGACTTTTCTCCAAAAATTAGCGACATTATACCCGATAAAGATGCAATCTATTTGGTTTATTGCGAAAGCGGTATACGTTCCATAACTGCAGCAAAGCAAATGGATCAATTGGGTTATGCCAACGTTTATGAATTTGGCGGTCTTAACAACTGGCCATACGATATAGAGAGATAATAAAGGGAGAATGGCATGAAAAAAAGATTATTGGTAGGTTTATTGATTGTTGCATTGGCATGCACCGTATTAGCCGGTTGTGGCAATAACAACGCATCTCAGCAAAGAAAATCCGACAGTGTGCAATTTGAACCGGGAAAACCCCTAGGTGATTTTGAAACCGTCGATATAGACGGCAATCCTGTCAATCAAGATATTTTGAAAGAAGCGGATTTAACCTTCGTTCAAGTGTGGGGCACCTATTGTGGCCCTTGTCAAGCTGAGTTGCCCGCTATGGCTGCATTGGCCAAGCATTATCCCGCAAACAACATCAAATTCGTTGGCATCATCTTAGATGCGGCGAGACAAGACGGCAGCCCGAAAGAAGAACAAATTGCTGAAGCCCGCAGACTGTTGGAAAACGCACAGGTTTCATATTTACAATTGCTACCCAACGGCACGATGATGGGCAACACCCAATTAAAAGCGGTCAAGGCTCTACCAACCACTTTCTTTGTAGATAAAGAAGGGAATGTTCTAAAAAATCCCTACATCGGGGCAAAAACCTTGGAAGACTGGAAAGCCATCATCGATGGTGTTTTGAAGGATCAAGGGCTACCCGTGCCCGCTGGAGAGTTGGTCCTACCGGAAGAAACACAGACAGACCCGGCACCTGCAGAGGAGGGTACAACCCCGGAGGAAGCACCTGGAGAGACTCCGGTTCAAGAAGACAACCAACCGGAAGAAAGTCAATAACCTTTACATTTAAATGAGCCCCGATGCCGGGGCTTATTTTGTGATGATATTCAATAAAAGACGATAGGAACCATTATGAAAAAAAATAAACTCGCTGAAACCCATTCCCCTTATCTGTTACAACATGCCCACCAACCCATTCATTGGTACCCATGGGGAGAAGAAGCTTTTCAAGAAGCCAAACGCCGCAATGTACCTGTTTTCTTAAGCATCGGTTACTCCACCTGCCATTGGTGCCACGTCATGGCGCGAGAATCCTTTGAAGATGCATCCGTTGCGCTGATTTTAAACAACAGTTACGTGGCCATTAAAGTGGATCGAGAAGAACACCCCGATGTCGACCATCTGTACATGACGGCAGCCCAAACCATGACCGGTGGTGGCGGGTGGCCCTTAACCTTATTGTTGACACCGGACAAAGAACCCTTTTTTGCCGGAACCTACATCCCGAAGGAAGACAGGGGCGGTGCCATGGGTTTAAAAACCCTGCTCACCAACGCCAGCAGAAGCTACCACCTGACACCTCAAAAAGTAGAGGACTTAGCTAAGCGGATCACCCAGAGCTTAGCGGACTCCGTTTTTGTCAAAGAAAGTGAAAGAACACTTACAGAAGCGGACTTGGACCGCGGCTTTGCCATACTGCAAAAGGACTACGATACCGTCAATGGCGGTTTTGGCAAAGCTCCCAAATTTCCGGTACCCCAGCACTTACTTTTTTTAATGGCCCATTACAACCGAACCGGCGACCAAAAAGCCTTGGAAATGGTGGAACACACCCTGCGCCAAATGGCAAAGGGCGGCATTTACGACCATTTGGGCGGTGGTTTTTCTCGCTACAGCGTTGATGAAAAATGGTTGGTGCCCCATTTTGAAAAAACCTTATACGACAATGCGTTGTTGGCTTTAGCGGCGGTGCAAACCTATGCCGCAACGGCCAAACCTTTCTATCAAACCATTGCTGAGGAAACCTTGAACTACGTTTTAGAATCTTTGGGAGATGAACAGGGTGGCTTTTATTGCGGACAAGATGCCGACAGCGAAGGGAAAGAAGGCAAGTATTATGTCTTTACTCGCGATGAAATAGAAAAAGTGATCGGCGACGAGAACAAAGCCCAGGATTTTTGCAAAGCCTATGGCGTTGTTCGAGGCGGAAATTTTGAAGGTCGTACCATTCTCAATCTATTGGATAACCCCGAGGACGAAAAAGCCCGTCAAGACTTTGCCGAGGAGCGACAAGCCCTGAAAGCCTATCGAGAAAACAGAGTGGCCCTACACACCGACGATAAAATCCTAACCGGTTGGAACGGTTATGCCATCGCAGCCCTGTCCCAAGCTGGTTTGATCTTAGATGCAACACATTATACGGAAGCCGCCATCAAAGCGGTGGATTTTATCGAAAGAGAACTGCGACAGGAAGACGGCACCCTATGGCGCCGTTACTATCGTGGACAAGTGGGCATTGCCGGGCAATTGGAAGACTACAGCTGTTACACTTGGGGTTTACTGACCCTTTACCAAAACACCCAAGATGTCCGTTATCTGGAACTGGCGCAAATAAATTGCGACCTCATGGTCAACTTGTTTTACGATGAACAAGGCGGTCTCTTTTTTCAATCCCGTCAAAAAGAAAAAGATCTGTTGGTGCGCACCAAAGATATTTACGACGGGGCAGCACCCACTGCAAACGCCGTCGCCCTTTACGCCTTACATCAAATGGGGCAAATCGATGCAGATCCCCGTTGGCAACAATTGGTTGAAGATTCGTTACGTGCCATGGGAGAACAAATTTCAAGGTATCCCACCGCTTTCAGTTTTATTCTGGCAATGGTGTCGGAAAAAATGTCGGGTGGTCGGGAACTGATTTGTGTTTTGACAGAAACATCTATAGAAGACGTGCTCCGGTGGAAGAGAGAACAAAAGGACCAAGCTTTGACGCTGGTAACTCTTACGGAAAAAAACAGCAAAAAACTCTACCTCATCGCACCCTATTTAAAAAATTATCCTTTAAAAGAAGAGGGTTTTTATCTCTGTCATGATCGCGTCTGTGAACAACCTCAAAAAACTTTAAAAGAATTAAAAATGCCTAAAGATCGATGAAAATAAAGGAATATATTTCTTAATATTTTCCGGCAGAATTGTTCTAAAAAAGACGATATGTTAAAATGAATCAACTATTAAATTAGCATAGGAAGAAAAGAGGAAAAAAATGGATAAATCAGGAAAGTGGTTGATTGCCCTAGCCGGATTATTTTTGGGGCTCATCGTCATCATCGCTTTTGCCTTAGCTTTTGCCGGCAGAGACACGACACTCCTTCATCAACGAATCGTACATTTGTCGGTCAACGGCACCAATGTAGAAATAAAGCTCGATCAGGAAAACAGAGTCTATGAATTGCCCTGTTTAACCACCGAAAGAGACAACGAATTTACCTTATTAAACGACTTAAGTGCTGTTGTCAAAGTTAACGATGTCGAGTTGAAAACAGATAAAACGACAAAAATAGGACTGCATGAATTGAGCGACGCAAATCGGATTAAAGTCGAAGTAAAGGGTGGTAAAGACACCCGCACGGTTTATTTCAGGACCCTGCCCAAAACATTATCTCCTCTCATCATCACCGGAGAGGGCACCCCGGAAGAAGTCTTTTACATCACCCAACAAAACACTTCAACGGTTTTCAAGATCAACGGAGAAGGTCAGATCATTTGGTATGATTCCGAACCCGAAGGTGCGAAAGAAGGTGTCGACAAACTGACGGAATTCAAAGGACATCTTCTACCGGACAAAGAGATTTATTACTCCTACCACAGACAAAACCGAGATATCCACACATACGGTTATGATGACAACAGACCCGGTTTGAGGAAGGTTTTTAACGACAGAGGCGAAAAGGTCAAAGACAAACCCTTCCTATCTCTATTGCCCAATAAAGAAGAGGAAGACAGCTATCCCATCGACAACAAAGGCTTTCTCCTGTTGGATAAAAACAGCTCCATCGTTTCCGGCTACAGTTTGGAACGCGTAAACAATATCCCGGCGGACTTGGAACCTTTGGCCAAGGGTGTTTTGGTATTGACGCCCGTCATTCAAGAAGTTCTAGACAATGCAGTGGTTTGGGAATGGCGCGGATCCGACGATCCCAACTTATATGCATTGAGCCATCAAGCATCGCGTTACAAAGAACAGCAGAAAAACCCCATCCTTTATGCGGATATCGACACCATTCAACAAGATCCGGCGGACGGAAATTTAATCGTCGCATTTAAAAATTTGGGAGCGGTGGTCAAAATCGATCGGCTCACCGGCGAAACGCTTGCGACGATTCCCTTTGTCAGCGACGAACAAAGCGAAGAGACGGAACCCCAAAGGGTCAAGGAAATCAAATTATTGGATGTCGATGCAAAAGGCATCGCAACCCTATTGGATTTAGAAAATGGCCGTTTAATGCAATGGGATACGCAAGGGTTTACAACCGGCGACAATCTTTTAAAAGAGATCCCAAAGCCCCACGGTTTTTCAGAAATTACAACTTATCGCACCATCATCAAAAAGAAGACCAAAGGCTTGCTGGTGTCCGGCGTATTCCAAGGCTACGGTTGCGTTGCCTACTATGAAGAGGGCAAAGCCCAACCTGTTTTGGAGATCCGCTATCCGGATCATGAAAAGCCCGCCTCGGCTTATGGGGAGGACGTGTCCATTATCCCCAAGGAAAACGAACAAGAAAATGCTGAACAAGCTGAACAATAGATTAAAACGGACCCATTGTTGTTAATGAGAAAGGAAATAAAATGAAACCTGTATTTATGTGTTATCCGAAATGCACCACTTGCCGAAAAGCGAAAAAGTTTTTGGAAGCCCACGAGATCGATTTTACCGAAAGACATATCGTCGAAGACAACCCCTCAGCTCAAGAAATTCTAAAATTAATGGATCGCTACGACGGACCGCCCAGACGTTTTTTTAATACCAGTGGTATGGTTTATCGCGAAAGAGGTTTAAAAGATCAAGTACCCAACATGACCAAGGAAGAAATGGCGGAGGAATTAGCCACCGACGGTATGTTGGTCAAACGCCCTCAATTGCATTTAAAAGACAAAGTATTGGTGGGTTTTAAGCAAGAAGAATGGGAAAAAGCTCTAGGCATCGAAGGCTAGTCAGATAAAAATAAAAGTAGGATTGTAGCGTCAAAACCCCCTGTGTTACAATTCCTTTATCATAAAAATCTGTAACGAAATGAATAAGAAGGATCCAGCTATGATCAACCAAGAAACCATATTAATCATCGATTTTGGCGGCCAGTTCAACCAACTCATCGCCAGACGTGTTCGAGAAGCCAATGTGTATTCCGTCGTGGTACCCTATGATGTCTCCCTAGATAGAGTTAAAGGGATCGCTCCCAATGGTATCATCTTCACTGGCGGTCCCGATTCCGTTCTTGAAGCAGATGCACCGCAATGCGACCCCGGCATCTACGATTTGGGCATTCCGATTTTAGGGATTAGCTACGGCGCGCAGCTGATGACAACCCAATTGCAAGGAGTCGTCCAACAAGGGGAGGCGAGGGAATCTGGCAAAGAAACCGTCACCCATCAAGAAACGCCTTTATTTAAAGACATCCCGGTGGAATCTAAAGTTTGGATAAGCCCCGGCAACGCCATTGCAACGGTTCCCCAAGGTTTTAAAGTGACGGCGACAACAAACACACACCCCGTTGCAGCTATGGAAAATGCCGACAAACAATTGTACAGCATACAATTTAGTCCGGAAGTCAAGGATACCGAATACGGTACCCAATTGCTTCGCAATTTTATGATCGATATCTGTGGCTGCCAAGGTCTCTGGACCATCAAACGCTATATCGAAGAAGAAGTCGCAGCTATTCGCGAAAAAGTTGGCGACAAGAAAGTGCTCTGTGCCTTAAGCGGCGGTGTGGACTCCTCCGTGGCCGCTGCATTGGTGCACAAAGCCATCGGCAATCAACTGTATTGCATCTTTGTGGATCACGGTCTCATGCGTAAAAACGAAGGCGACCAAGTCGAAGAAACCTTCAGCAAAAAATTCAACATGAATTTTGTCCGCGTCAACGCCGAAGAACGTTTCTTAGGCAAATTGGCAGGCGTTACCGATCCCGAAAAGAAACGCAAAATTATCGGAGAAGAATTTATTCGGGTTTTTGAAGAAGAAGCCGCCAAACTGTCGGATATCGATTTCCTCTTGCAGGGGACCATCTACCCCGACGTCATCGAAAGCGGCACCAAAGATGCCGCCGTCATCAAAAGCCACCACAACGTCGGTGGCCTCCCGGAGGATATCGAGTTTAAACTTATCGAGCCCTTAAGAGAACTCTTTAAAGATGAGGTTCGCGTACTGGGCGAAGAACTGGGCCTGGCCCACGAATTGGTCTGGCGGCAACCCTTCCCGGGACCGGGTTTGGGTATCCGCGTTATCGGCGAAGTCACCAAAGAAAAGTTGGACATTCTCAGAGAAGCCGATTACGTGTTTAGAGATGAAATCGCTAAAAACGGATTGGATAAAGAAATCTGGCAATACTTTGCCGTCCTGCCCGGCGTTCGAAGTGTCGGCGTATCGGAAGAGGAAAGAACCTACGACTACACCATCGGCCTGAGAGCCGTTTACTCCACTGACGGCATGACCTCGGACTGGGCGCGTATTCCCTTTGATATCATGGAAAGAATATCCAACCGCATCGTCAACGAATGCGCCCATGTAAACAGAATTGTGTACGATGTGACCAGCAAGCCACCGAGTACGATAGAGTGGGAGTGATAGGTTCAAATATGCTACTGTTGTTAAAGCCTTGTAAAAAGTAGGTTTGAGAGTTATTGGCCTAGACAAATCACTCGGCTGATACTATTTTGATACTAAGAAGGCAAAAAAGTGACTGAAATGGTGAGTTGTTGAATTTAGGTGATTTATTATTTTGAAGTCAGTCCTTAGCTTTTTAGGGAAAAGCAAAAGAAAGGATTAATATGAAAAATAAAGTAACAGGTTTGCTATTACTTACTTTATTGCTTATAGGCTGCTTATTTTCGATAACGGGATGTAGCTCTAGTACTCCGAATAAACCTTCCGAAAAATCTTCGAATGCCGAAACAGTAGTAGAAACTACGGAAAAAGAAAGCGAGTCAGAGCCAGAGAAGAAGAACGAACCTGAAATAGTATATGCGGATGATGAGGTGGTAAATAGTTTTATCGCAGAGTACAATAAGATTTCTAAAAGTCCGCTTGAAGACATTGAGAAAGGCAATGTTCGCACAAAATATTTTGCGTCAAGTCACGGTTATTGGCTTGAGATTTTGTATGCGAATGATACAGATAAAATTAAAGTTAGTATTAATGTAACGAATGACACGGCTGAAGAGGGTGTTGTTGGAATGCGTGAGGTGTTTCATGATGTAGTTAAAGCATTTGAACCGCCATTGTCGGATGATGAAATTTATGCTTATTTCGACAATCTTGTCAATAACGAATATATGGTTACAGACGATACTTTCAGCACCATGAAGGTGACATATGTTCCCGACAAGGAGTTAAGTGGTGGGCATTCGCGAGGCCGTATAGATGTGAGAACTCAATAATCTATAAATTCATTTAATGAGAAATAAAAAATTAAATATTCGCAAATAGGATTATTTGTTTTAGTAAGGCGCATATATTTGGAAAAATCCTTTTTATGCGCCTTTATGATTATCTTTCAAAGGTATTTTGCTTAAAGGATCTATAGTTCATATGCAATGTAAGAGCTTGTCGATATCGGATTTTATAGTGGTATATTTTGCCATAAGCCCTGCCTTTTATTCGTTTAGCTCGTCAAGTTTTTTAAGGATTTCCTTGGTGTTGGGCAGCTTTTTGTAGAGTTTTAGAATCTCCATAGCTGCCACTTTATAGACGGCAAGTTCTGCGGAATATTCGTTTTCAAAATGTTTATCTTTAGGGTTTTCTTTGTGGTACTTGTAGAATTTTCGGTATTTTGTGACGGTATGAGTGTGTTCCATCATTTTAGATAAGTAGCTCATGCTTGACTCGGTCATTTTTATCTTATCGCTCAAATCTTGTCTTGCTTTAGCTTTTTTCTGAATGCTCTTTTCTAACTGTGCTAGTGATTGGCTTCCTTCATCACGAAGTGTTACGAAAGAAACTGCCACGACTTTTAGATTGTCTTTTCTCTTATAACTTCATGACAAAGAGTAGCCAGCTTATCAATAAAAATATATTATATCATCTAGACCTTCAGAAAACTTGAAAAGGTCAGCAAGTTATATAAACTTGTAAAGTATAAAACGAGCTTATATAACAAATCTGCGTGCAGATAGATTTTTGGCGTGTGTTTCGTGAGCTTTGAGAAAAATGGATAGGGGGTTATCTCCCAATCTTATAATATTATTGTAATATAACTATATAAACTTCGATCTAACGAGTATCTTACGCTTGAAGTGTTAGTAATTATGAAATTTAGTGAAATAGATACATTAGAAAATTTGAGGATTTTCTCAAAATCAAAAAAATTTATCATATGTTTTGTATGCGAGAGGAATAGATAATTGTTACTTATTTTCTGTATTGCTAAGAAAAACGGAAGAGCAAGAATAATACATGCCTAAACAAAGAGCTAAAATCGATTCAAAGAAGATTATTTAATTGTATTTGACAAGAATATAAGTCATGGGTAGACAATAAATGTAGACTTAAAAGATTTTTTTCAAAACAACTCACTTTGCAGGGTGGGGGCGTCAACACTTTATCGGACAAAAAGTTAAGCTACCTTTTATAAAACCTGTTCCTGCAAGCTGAGCACAAACTCATTGGGACTGAGATGACCTAGCTCCTCCTGCTTTCGACTTGGATTGTAGAATTCATAGATATACTCGAAGACACTTTGACGAGCTTCTTCTCTAGTCTTAAAGTTTGTTCCATTTACAATCTCTTTCTTTAGAAGAGCAAAGATGCTTTCGCTCTAAGCGTTGTCTCCTGGCTTTCCTAAAAATAAGGATGAGATCGATAAATATTTTCTTTGTTGATGTCTGTTCAGAATATATACGGTAAGCTGGATTTCTTAAACAATCTATCCAAAAAGGTTGTGAATCATAGTTAAATGACATTAGGAGAGCCATGACTCTTCTTTTTTTGTTTTATCTCTTATAGCGAATCATGCCCTTCTCTTTCATTATTTTAAATCTTTATTTCTTCACCATCTTCACAACCATTTCAATTGATAAATGTTTCTATAAAATGAACACAGTTTTACGAAGGATGTTCGTTTGATTTCATTTTAAGAATTCTTTGTTTTTTAATGTGTTTTCTCTTTGTTGTAGCGTCTTAGAAGCTTGTGTTTTTGGGTAAATTGTGCTAATCTTAAAGAAAATAATAGTTTGAGAATGAGAGGTGACTTCTACATTTCCCACGACAAAACACAATGGAAAAATATCTTTTTTTCCACGGTACCCATTAACCGGGAAATAAGATAAAACGGCACATTATGTTTATTGAGTGTCTATCGCAAGGGGCTATAACACCACAAGCGATTGGATCTTACATTAAAGCATCACATTAAACAATTAAGAAGGGAGTTCCTACTCATGAAAGCAAAATCTTTTTATGGATGGAGAGTGGTTTTTGCCATTTTTGTGGCCATGTCGACCATCTATCCCCCCATCGTCAACAGTATTTCTATTTTTACAAACCCCGTAACATCAGAATTGGGTTTTTCAGGGTCTAGATTTTTAATTTATTATACCATTATGGGATTAACCGGTATGTTTGCCAACTCTTTTGTCGGCGTCATGCTGAGAAAATACAAAGCCAATTGGGTCATGGCAGCCGGTGTTGCCACGGTCGGTTTGACTTTGATCGGCTTTTCTCGGTCTACCAAGTTGATGCATTTCTATATTTTGGCCATCTTTCAAGGCGTTGGTCTATCCGCTTGTTGCGTGGTGCCACCAAGCGTCTTGGTCACCAACTGGTTTAATGACAAGCGCGGTCTTGCATTGGGTTTAGGCCTTGCCGGTACCGGTATTGGCGGAAGCATCTTTTCGCCCTTAGTGACTCGACTCATTTAAGCTATGGCTGGCGTGCAGGGTATCTTGCTGCAGGCTTGGTTGTATTACTCGTAACCATGCCCATTGTCTTTTTCGTGGTCCGTTTTGAACCTTCCATGATGGGACAAGAGCCATTAGGTGGTGTTCCGGAGGTTTCCGGGCAACCGGTCAGTGGACTGGGTTTTTCAGAAATGGTCAAAACACCTGCTTTTATTATTATGATTCTCTCTATCTTACTCGGTGGAATCATGGTCAATGGGTTATTGGTGAACTTTGCACCCTACATCGCCTTTATGGGCTATACCCCACAACAGGGGAGTATGATCCTGTCCTTCAGTTTGCTCTTTATGACCTTGGGTAAATTGGTGTTGGGACGTTTGTACGATAAATTGGGGGTTCAAGCCACCTTTTTAGTCGTCCTCGTTAGCAGCATTCTCTGCCTGTTTTCCCTTATTATGGCACGTAACTTTGCTTTTGGAATACTCTATACGATTATGTTCGGTCTGGCCTCCTCCAATGCCTTGGTCACGCCGGCTATTTTAACCGCAAAACTTTTCGGTCAAAAAGAGTTTAGTAGAAAATACGGATTTGTGGCAACCTTTGTGGCATTGAGTGCCGCTATCACACCCGTTTATACCGGTTTCTTCACCAAATCTGGCGAATCGGGTTATACCCTGATGCTTTATACTTTTATGGCTTTATCCGTTGCAACCTATATCACCATGTGGCTTTCCGTTAAAGTGAAACCTGTGGAGCACATAAGCCTTGCAGAAATTGATTCATAAACCCAGGAGGTTATTATGTTTAAAGTTGTTCGTACATTTGAAATGGATGGCGCTCTGGAAATAGAAAAATCTGTTCTTGGTCCGGGGTTTGAAGTTGTAGAAGCTCCTTGTGCCACGGAAGAAGAGATCATTGAAAAATGTCAGGATGCAGATGCGGTGATTTGTGTATACGAGCCCTTTACCAAACGGGTTATCGATGCACTGCCGAATCTAAAACTGATCGCTTTCAAATCCATCGGGTTTAACTATGCCGATTACGAACATGCGGCTACCAAGGGCATACCGGTGACCCACATCGTGCATTTTTGCACCCAGGAAGTTGCCGATTACGCTACTGCTGCCATCTTGGTATGCAACCGCATGCTTTTCCAGTACAACCACGATACCCATGTGTTAAAAGAATGGAATTTGTTTAAGCATATGGATCGCATGCATCGTCTTGCCAATCAAACCATCGGTTTGTTGGGTTTCGGCAATATTCCCCGTTTAGTAGCTAAGAGATTAGCACCCTACGGCTGTGAAATTGTCGCCTACGACCCCTTCTGCGATGCGGATCAGGCAATGGAGGAATACGGAGTTAAACTTCTTCCTTTAGAAGACGTCCTGGCTCAATCGGATATCATCAGTTTACATTTACCCCTTAACAAAGCAACAAAAGGCATCATCAATAAAGACACCATTGCCTTGATGAAAGAAGGCGTCTCCTTGATTAACTCTGCCCGTGGTCCGATTATCGTCGATGAAGATTTTATCGAAGCCATTGTTAGCGGTAAAATTGGTTTTGCCGTGATCGATGTGTTGGAAGAAGAGTATCCGGATATGAATACCCACCCCTTCGCTTCCCGTGATAATATCGTGCTGACTCCCCATATTGCTTTCCTCTCCCAAGAATCCATTTATGACGGGATTGTGGAGTGCGCTGAGAATGTGAAGAATTTTGCAGAAGGTCACTACGAAAAATGCGCCATTGTCAATGGTGTTAAACCGGAGAAATAATTTCGGTCATCGAATACGTGAACCATAAGCAAAGGTATCTTTAGAAAATATGGTTCTATATCAAATGTTGGGGCAACCCATCAATGAGATGTTTACGAAACAGTTATCTGTGAAGTGCACCCATAATCTGTTTAAGATTGGGTGCACTTCATTATCATCAGGTGTAAGTACGATTGCGAAATTTTTAAAAACTCTCGTACCGTTAGCAAGTATTTGACAACCTTTATCTCGTGTTCACACTTCGTTGTAACCATTTGTATTGGATATGGAGAAAGTCGTGGACGTCCAACAGATAGAAAAAAGATGAACAATGCGAACAGTCACATCAAGTGGCTGTTTCGTCATTTCAAGAGCAATTGAATCAAGAAAGGAAAGTAATGAGAATAGAACTTTTAGCCTTGGATGTGGACGGCACCTTGGCTACCAGCGATTTAACAATTACAGAACCGACAAAAAAAACCATAGCAAAAGCCATTGACCAAGGGGTCTTGGTGGTTCCGGCAACCGGCCGGGTTTTTAAGCAAGTGCCGGAAGAAGTTTTAGAAATTCCGGGAATGCAATACGCCATCACCTCCAACGGAGCAGCGGTGACCGACTTAAAAAGCATGGAGCAAATCTACACCAATCCTCTCAAAAAAGAAGTGGTTGAGAAAATTGCCGAATTGCTCTACAACCGCACTCTTTATGTAGAAGCTTATATTGGCGGAAAAAGCATCACCTATGGGCGGAGTCTGGACTTAGCCAAAAAGAAAATGCCCAAGGAATATGTGGATTTGATCGTTTCGACCATCGATGTCGAACCCAAAGAAAAAGATTTCTACGACTATATTTTGAGAAAACCGGTGGAGAAAATCAATTTATTTTTCGAATCCCGCCAAGACAGATTGAACATGATTTCTGAATTGGAGAGAGCAGTCGCAGACGAGAGCAAAATAACCAGTCCCGTCATCGATAATGTAGAGATTAACAACCCCAATGCCAGCAAAGGCGATGCCTTGTCTCATTTGGCAGACTTATTGGCCATTCCCTCCCAACGGGTGATGGCTGTAGGAGATGCGGACAATGATATCGAGATGATTCGATACGCCGGTTTGGGTATTGCCATGGAAAACGCGGACGAAGATTTAAAAAGAATTGCAGATGAAATGACCTTAAGCAACGATGAAGACGGTGTTGCCCACGCCATCAGTACTTATATTTTAAAGAAGAAAGAAAGATAAAAAGAAACCGACTTTTATGTTGTGTCAATCCCAATATACACATTGTTGTAAGGCTAAGAAAAACTAGACAAATCTACGATCCCTTATGTGAAAGGATATTGAGCAAAGAATATGTGGCCGAGTTGCTAACAAGCGTCGGAATGAGTTTCTATTGGTTACCTCTTTTGACGTTAAATAATGAATTCAGCCAATTTTGAAGAGTGCATAGTCAACGGCATTCCAGCAAAACAGAGCAACAGTAGATATGCAAAACTATCAAAACAGCACTTATACTTGCAAATAGAATGCTTAAATACTTGAGTGCGGAACTTGCAGACAAAGTCGAAGGGCACGTTGTGGTCATATAAGGAAGAAAGCAAGGATTGGGAGACTACCCTTCTTAGGACTGTAAACATAGAAAGTGAAATTGTCCTCGACTTCTTCTCCGGGGCAGATATCATAATAGTGACTGAAGGGCTTAAAGCCACTGTCTATAAAGGTTTTGAAGTTTCCAGAAAAAGTTACAACTGAAATTAGAGCCTCCAGAAGGAAAGAAATATAATACCAACATTGTTGATATGCAAGTAATATTCCGTATCATTCAATCCATTCCATCACCTATAGCGAAGCTATTATAATGTGGCTAGCAGAAGTTGGAAATGAAAGAATAAATGAAATGATTGATTCTGAGCTAACTATTGATAGAGCGCTACAAACCTATCTTCAAAAGGATATCCTAGAGAAGGGATTAATCAGAGATTACAATCGATACAAGTGCGAAAAAAGCTAACGGTCGCTTGGCAAGATCATGGAGTGAAAGAAGGTGTTGGATACACCATCTTTCGAGGCGGTCATCATTTGTATATTCTGATGGTGACAAGATTGAACTTGGCGGAAGAGAATTGACTGTGATTCATACTCCGGACATTCCCTAGTCCAAATAAGAATGAATGTGAAATACAAGAAGCACTAGACAATGTTTTAATTGAAAAAACACCAAGCATTTGTTGGAGTCTTTTATTGTCAGGGTGGATTTAATTATGAAAAGATGTCACTTTTTCGAGATTAGTGATGAAGATTTTTGCGAAAAGTGCCAAACGTAAGAAACCTGAAGTAGGTGTGATGCGAGCTAATTCTTATGATCTTTCAGATCTTAAATATTTGGGACCATCAATCTCTTTATTATGAGAAGATTGAATTACTATATGAAAGAGGAAACTAACATGTTTGAAAACACAATAATAATTGCTAATGATATCATCGCGTTTGTACTTGAGATGGTAGCTCTGTATCTATGGGGAAGATGGGCTTATTCGATGGTTGATAATCGTTTGTTGAGTTGGTTTGCTGTGATAATTGTTGTTATCATATTCATCTTCATATGGGGACTCTATTTTTCACCTAAAGCTCCCCAAAAACTTCCATTAGTGACTTATTATATACTAAAATACATAGTATTAACTTTACCGTCTGTTCAATTGAAAAAGTCAAATTCCCTCATCATGGTTTTAATAATTGTATTAGTTGCAGTTAATCTATTAGTTCAATGGCAGTTGGGAAGAGGAAATTGGAACTTTTAATTTGGTGATAATAACAAATATTAACCGATCATTAGGGTGAATGCTCGATTGATTATCTTTGAAAATTTTTACTGATGAGTGAAGACGAATTAGAGCTTGATACACTAGGAGATCGAAAGACGGCACTCTTTGTCATTATCTCGGATACGGACGATACTTTTAACTTTGTAGTATCAATTATGTACTCACAGTTATTTAACCTTTTATGCGATAAAGCCGATGATGTTTATGGAGGTAGACTTCCGATACACGTTAGGTGCTTACTTGATGAGTTTGCTAATATCGGACTCATACCACGATTTGAAAAGCTCATTGCAACAATACGTTCAAGAGAATTATCCGCAAGTATCATTCTACAAGCTAAATCACAGCTAAAAGCAATCTATAAAGACAATGCCGATACAGATTATCGGTAACTGCGATAGCGAACTATTTCTAGGCGGAAAAGAATAAACGACATTAAAAGAACTTTCAGAGAACTTAGGAAAAGAAACCATTGACCTTTACAATACTTCGGAAACGAGGAGCAATCAAAAAAGCTTTGGGCTTAATTATCAAAAGACGGGTAAAGAACTAATGAGCCGTGATGAAATAAAGGTCATGGATGGTGGGAAATGTATCTTAGAAATTAGAGGTGCAAGACCATTTTATTCGGATAAATTTGATATTACGAAACACGAGAATTATAAGTTGTTGGAGGACTATGACAAGAAGAATTTGTTTGATATAGAAAGTTATATCAAGCGAAGAGATAAAGCAAAGCTGAACAGAAATACTGTGATTACAAGATTATAATATTTTATGTTGTGGATTTATAGAGAATGCATATATTTGGTATAATAATATGAGTAAATTTATATTTGTGGAGATGAAACCTATAAAATTTGTACGAATACTGTAGGGTAGGAAAAGAAATCTTCCTCTATACTAAAATAAACCGAAAGAAAGGAGGGAATCAAAATGAATATTATCAAGTCGTTCAACAATACGATTGATTATCTTGAAACAGTTCTTGATGATGAGATTAATGAAAAGAAAGTAACTCAATTATCTGGATACTCTTATTCGATGTTCAGTAGATTGTTTTCTATTCTAACTGAAACAACACTCTCAGAATATTTAAGAAGCAGAAGATTAACAGAAGCAGCCATTATATTAAGAGATACCGATGAAAAGATTATTGATATTGCATTCAAATTTGGATATGAGTCATCGGATTCATTTGGAGCAGCATTTAAGAATTTTCATGGATTAACTCCTTCAGAGGTAAGAAATGGAAAACCATTCAAATTATTTTCAAGAGTGCAATTAGCAATAAGTGTAAAAGGAGGAAGAAGTATGAATATCACAATTCAAAAGAAAAAAGCATTTACGGTTGCAGGTGTAAATGAAGAAAAGATCAATTCATCATTATGTACAAGTATATGGAAAAAACTCTTTTCAAAGGTTAGTCATGAAGAAGTGTCAAAGTTAGGAACGGGTGAATCTGTCGGAGTTTGCCATGATATATTAAAACTTGATAATCATGATGTTTTAGAGAACAATACCATTAACTATATGGCGGGATATATCGTTAATGATGCAGATCAAGCAAGAAGTATGGGCTTAGATGTTTTGGAAGTTGAAGAAACGGAGTACGCTATTGTAGAGTTAACAGGATCTGTTCCGAAGTGCATTCATAACGGGTGGAAATATGCGATGGAAGTTTTCTTCCCTGAACATTGTTACGTTCATTCAGGAAAACCTGACTTTGAATATTACTATGAAGGGGATATGGATAGCAAAGACTACAAGATGGAGTTATGGATACCCGTTGTCAGATCGAAGTAAAATATATATTAACCTTAGTTAACCAATCAGCATTTAACTTTTAAATCAGCGAGTTTGTTACATTAGTAATCAGTGAAACTCTTGAAGTGTTATTTTGGTTGTATAATTTTTCGAATATTGTTTTTCATTATCATCATACGTATTTTGAGTAAATATTAGAATTATATATATAAATACCACATAAAAGCTATCAGCAAAATATCTTTGACAATGAAAACATACCATTGTCAAAGACTTTTGGTAGCGTTAAAATGTTTCTTTGATTAAGATAAAGGAAAAGGAGATGAGAAAGATGGAATTAGGGAATCAGATTAAAAAGTATCGAA
Organism: Eubacteriaceae bacterium; assembly: GCA_012522805.1. GTDB lineage: Bacteria > Bacillota > Clostridia > Eubacteriales > Eubacteriaceae > JAAYJS01. The sequence goes on from JAAYJS010000018.1 coordinate 207,711, forward strand.
ACGAATTAGAAATTTCCCAAGAAAAATTAGCTGAAAAAATTTATGTTTCTAGGCAGTCTGTATCTAATTGGGAAAATGACAAAAATTATCCAGATATAAATAGTCTGATCCGTTTGAGTGAAGTCTTCAATGTCTCTCTTGATGTTTTAATTAAAGGAGATGTGAAAAAGATGAAAAAAGAGATAAGTGAAAAGGACAGAAAAGATTTTAACAAGGTGAGTAATATACTTGCTATTATGTTTGGATTATTAATATTATCAGCGATGCCTTTGTTGTATTTTTTGGATAAAATTGGAATTGCAATTTGGGTTATATTAGCTGTAGCTTCGGTATATGTAGCTTCTTTAGCTGAAAAAATGAAAAAAGAATTTGATATTCAAACGTATAAAGAAATTGTAGCATTTACTGAGGGTAAGAATTTAGATGAGATTTCAAAAGCGAGAGAAGAAGGAAAACGTCCGTATCAAAAAATAGTAATAGTGCTTTTTTTGTAATATTCACTGTAATATCATCATTCGGAATGATGTACCTGCTAACGAAATTCTTCTAATACAGTAGTGATAAAATAGTAAATACTGTAAAACTGAATGATTTTTTAGATAAAATAAGAGAAGATGCAATGTGGAATAAAACAAAAAATGTTATTATAAAGCGTGCGTTACCAATGACTTTGGAAGTAATTAAAGAGATAGCCACAGAAATTATTGCTGAAACAATAAAAGGAACATTCATATAAGGAACTTTATAAGTAAATAAAAAGGATAGCGATTAGAGGATAAAATCTAGTCGCTTTTTTAATTTCAAAACAAGGGAGTAAAGAAAATGGAAATAATTTAGATTTAATCAACATCAACGTTAATTTGCTCAAAGAGCCAGTATTTAGCAGTTTCGAAAAGATATATTCCTTGGAAAGAGGTAAGAGAATCCAAAAGTGAGATAATATATTCAAGGGAGCTTTTAAGTAAATATTCATATAAAATAGAGGAGTATCAAAAGTAAACAAATTCCAGTTTGTCGCTTCTGAAATCACATATAACCCTGATGTCACATTAGTGCTACGCATAGAAAATCCTGATTTCAGTGGGTTTCTCTAGTCTTCCAATAGTTTAAAACGTCAAATTATCCTCGACTTCTTCGTCGGGGTTGATGTCATAATAGTGACAATAGGACGTAAAGTCAATGTTTGTAATGGTTTTGAAGCTTCCACAAAACTCAAAACTACAAATTATGTGCTGCTGAGAGCTTTTTTCACCTAGAAAAGGGTTGTAAGCAGCACATATTTTTTTCTCCAGTATATAAAATAGAATACAAAAATCAAGGTAACTGAGAAAAATCTTAGTTGCTTTTTTGATGCAAAAAAGAAGGGAGGTCAAGTATGGATTTCGATTATTTCTATGGCCGAGATGGTGAAGCTTTTCAGTTTCTAAAAGTAGTAATCATATTCTTTGAGTCGGAATTATTTCAGAAATTGTCGATTGAATCAAAAGTGCTTTATTCGTTTCTGCTATCGAGAGCGGATCTATCATTCAAGAACAATTGGATTGATGATCAAAATCGTGTGTTCATCATTTTCACGATTGAGGAAGTAAAAGAAAAGCTAAGTTGTAGTCATGAAAAAGCAATTAAGTTGTTTACTGAACTTGATGTTAAAAGTGGAATAGGACTTATAGAAAGAAAAAGAAGAGAGGAAGGAAAAGCGAGTGTCATTTATGTGAAGGACTTCATGAGTACTTTTAACAAAAACTTTGACATGCGAAATATGGAAAGAAAGACGTCTTATGCACTTGAACAAGTCTATAACGTGATAAATGCAAGACATTGACCTTTACAATACTTCGGAAACTAGGAGCAATCAAAAAAACTTTGGGCTTAATTATCAAAAGACGGGTAAAGAACTAATGAGCCGTGATGAAATCAAAGTCATGGACGGTGGGAAATGTATCTTAGAAATTAGAGGTGCAAGACCATTTTATTCGGATAAATCTGATATTACATAACACGAGAATTACAAGCTTTTAGAAGACTTCTACAAAAAGAATCTAATTTGATGTAGAAAGCTATTTGAAAAGACGTGGAAAAGCAAAAATCAAATCAAGCATTACGATTACGAAAGATTTTATTTAATTGAATCAGTATTCGAAGTATAATAGAAACATATACAAATTGGAATTTGAAAGGGTGATAAGATGGTTAAGTGGTTTAGACTTTTCGGAGAACAATATGTAGGTTTTTGGTTCTTCGGATTAATATTATTTATCTTACAGGAAGTACCTTATATCGTCATGCCATTGCTTACCCTCAATAGCAATCCTGTTATGGGAATGCAAGAAACATCCTTTGTGTTGAATTTTTTTGAAAAGGTCTTGGGAATATCGTGCGTATTGGTCATGTGTTTTATTGTTCAAAAAAGAGAGACATTTTTCACAATCGGTAGTGGAATTAATAAGGCCGGATTCGTCTTAGCTATCCTAATTTTACTTGCAAATTATTTTGGTTGGATGTTGTACTTTAGTGGATATCAATCTCGTTGGATCATACTAGCGTTTTTAGTCTCATTACCTCCTTTGTACTATGCTGCTATTGGGTTGTGGAGAGAAAACTGGATTCTATTGGTTTTAGGAATCACCTTTGGGGTAGTTCATTTTATTCATGTATATGGGAATCTCGCTATATAGGCGACTTCTAGTCTGTAGACATAGGGGAAATAGTTTTAAAAAAAGAGCGAAGAATAAAACTCCGAGAAGAACGTATAGAGAAATTGTTAAAAATAAAGGTACGGCATTCTATAACTATCAGCAAGATAGACTTTCAAGAGAATCATTCAAAGAAGTCAAAGAAGATATCGACAAGCAGACAGAAGCAATCAATCACGAAGAAGAACCTATTGTGATCGAAAAAGTAGAGAACGAAGACGACATAACAGAATTTACTAGAGAAATTATTGAACGATACATCGATAGAGTTTTAGTTGATAATGAAGGAAACATTGAAGTGTTTTTGAAAGAAGAAACACTACATTCTAAGTAGAAAAAAGCAGAAATATTTTGTGTCATTAGCTTGACATCAGAGGGCTTCGCAACCACCGCCTATGCCACTATGCAACTCAATGCTGAAGATGGAGGTAATCGCAATTATCTCATAATACTGCTCCTCGAGCCAACCGACGAGAACAGTGAAGCTTATAAAGAAGGTTATAAAACTATCAGCGATATTGGGAAAGAACGCATTCGCCGGGCAGGCGTCCCAGTAGAGGAACAAGCCACTAAAGCCTATAACGCCACCGACACGCAACAACGCCAGCAACTAAAGAAGCCGGATAAACTGGACATTGGTTTCAAGGTGTTCGAATCAGACAGCACCAATTTGATTAAGTGGAATTCAAACCGTAACAACCTGCATTTGCAATTGACCATGAGTGGTGTTGGACCCCGGGAAACCCCAGATCATAAAGGGATTTCCCGGTTTTGTCTTCTGAGATAATCATCCGGCTGCTACATTTTGTGTAGGTGGGTAGTAAACAATTGTAGATGCAATTATCTTTTTCTATTTGTTTTTGCAATCACTCGACTGTTGCATCATTGTGCGTTTTGTTAGTTGAATTTGGATATAGATGTTCTTAGGGCACCCATGGTATTTTCTATAGCTTCATGACCAAGTTGTTCCTTGTCAACTGGTGGATTGAGAATGCGCTGCAAATCGATGGTGTTTTACGGTCACACCTTATTTGTTTTCATTATATTTACAAGCCAACTGTCCACAAGCGGCTTTAATATCTCTGCCATGGGAAACCCGCATAACAACGTCAAGTCCGGCCAGTTCCAATTGTTTTTTGAATGCAATCATTTTCTGTTTTGCGGGCGTTTTAATTTGCAAATTGCTTGTAGGATTGTATTCAAGTAGATTGAGCATGATATTTTCGTTTTTGAACCAAGTTGCTAGTTGCCTTATATCGGAAGGCCGGTCATTTATTCCTGGCAAAAGCAAATACGCAAACACGACCTTTCGGTTGTGTCTTTTGGCGTAAGACAATCCTTCTTTGACAACATCATTGATATCATTTTTATTCATATTGGGAATGATGCGGTTTCTTATAGCCTGTGTGGTTGCATGCAATGATATTGTCAATTGAATTTTCAGATGCTCTTCACGCAATTTTTTCAGTTGCTTAACCGGACCAACAGTGGAGAGTGTGATACCATTTGTGGGAAAGTTCATTCCATTTCGATCTCGCAGAATATGAATTGCTTTTATCAGGTTGTCGTAGTTGAATAAAGGTTCGCCCATACCCATAAAAACAATACGGTTTACTTTACGACGCATGAGTCTAACCTGCTGTACCATTTCTGAAGGTGTCAGGTTGCGAACAAAACCGTTTCGTCCGGAGTTGCAAAAAACGCAACCCACAGAACAACCGACTTGTGTGCTCACACAAGCAGTTCCACCATCACGACGTTTAATATAAACAGTTTCAATGCAGTTGCCATCTATCAATTCATAGACGTATTTTTCGGTGTCAGTTTTCTTATAAATATCTTTGATGTGCATCGTTAGGTATTTCTTTTTGGGGAAATGCTTATATAATGATGCATACAAGGCTTTCGCCTCATTTTCTTGAATAACTTTGGCCATTTCATCGTAAGTAAACCCGTAGGGGTCTTTTTTTATATGCCCGGACAGATCTTTAAATAAATGTCTCATTTTTCTAAGTCCTTTCTTTACTTAAGGTTCATAATGGCTCTGCGACTTAGCGACGGGCACTTTTAATTGTGATTTTTAATTCTTTTACATCAATAATGTGAACAAATTTACATTTAGGGCAGAATAGAGGAAAGTTCATCAATATGGTATTCTTATATATCTGAACGCGGGTCTTGCCATTGCAAACCGGACACATTATCCAATACTTTTCATGATCTATTTCACTTACGTGCGTATAGAGTGCTTTTTTATTTGTCATGATGACCTCCTTTAAGGTGATTGAATAAAAAAAAGCAATAAAAAAGCAGGACAATGTGAGCATTGACCTGCAAATATCTATACGAGTAATTACACAACAAAACTAAGACATAGAAATATATACTATGTCTGAAGTGATTTGTATCTGTGCATTCATTCGCAAAATAGGCATATCAAAAAGCCCACATCAAAATGGGGGACTGCTTTTTATTGCCTTATTTTCTAATGCGAATGCTGTGCAACATAAGTGACGACTCCTATTCTTTAGAATTACTTCCAATTATATAAAAAAACCAATTTGACATCAACCTTTTAGGATGAAAAATATGCGTATAGTGTCTTGGCATTTGCGTCGATAGAAAATAACGAACAAGCACAATAAGAAATACAGAATATTTGACGTATACAAAGTGTTTTATTGTATAAACACAAACTAAAGTCTACAATGTAGGTGTTGTCCTTAACTTGAGGATTGCAAGAGCGATTGGTTGCAAGCCGTTTGGGAAAAGTTTCAACGCGTTGAATGATAAAGATAGAATTCAAAGAATTTGTCGGCATATCAGATATTCAAATAACGAACCCATCTCAATGAGAAGTATAGAGAAAATCTGCCTAATCCTTCTAGGCAGCCTGTTTAGTTAGGGGCTTGTATGTCGCAAGGAGGCTCAGTCACGGTAAAACTTGATGTGTGCACTGATTTTTAAGAAAATAGTTTATGATGATTAAAGGTGATGCGAATGAAAATAATATTGATTGAAGACGATAGTACGATCTCTTTTGCAGTGAAAACTTTTCTAAAACGTCATGAATTGGAAACAGATGTTTTTACTTCTTTGAAAGCTACAACAGACATTGATTTAAACCAATACGATTTGATGATACTGGATGTCAATCTTCCAGATGGATCAGGATTTGATTATTTGAAATACATCAGAACTTTTTCGGACATACCGGTTATCATGCTGACCGTTAAAGATGCTGAGGAATATGTTTTAAAGGGTTTTTCTGAAGGTGCGGATGAATATATGACAAAGCCATTTTCTCTCCCGATTTTAAAGGCGAGAATTGACAATGTCCTTAAACGAAAAAATGACAGACAAGAGAAAATGGCCTATCAAGAATTGGAATTGGATACTCAATCGAAAACAGCCAAAGTGGAAGGCCTTAATATAGAGCTTAACAGACAAGAGTTTGCAGTGTTAGAGATTCTATTGGAAAATCAAGACGCCAATCTGATACGAGAACGGATCATCGATATGGTGTGGGGATCCGATTTATACGAAGTCAACGACAATACGTTGACCGTAACCATTAAGAGACTGAGAAGCAAATTGGGAAAGTACGGAGTCCATATCAAAACCGTGCGAGGAATCGGATACAGTTGGGATAGTGGAGCAAATGAAAATAGATAAAGAAACACTTGGAATCATCGTTTTAAACTTATTGTTTTCAATGCTCATCCTCTACCTTAGTCCTCGTTTTGATATCGTCACACTTTTTTGGTTTATTGTTTTAAATATCATTTTGACGGTTTTATTAAAAATAAAAGAACACCGAAAAGAACAATCGATCCAAAGCAAAATTGAAGAAATATTTGAGCTGTTGCACAAGTTGGATCTTGACACAGAAAATTATGAAATCGTAGATGATGAATTTGGCAAATTAAGAGATGAGATTGTAAAAATCATAGTCGAAAATAAAGTCGTGGCAAAAGGAGCAAGCGACAATCAGCAAGTTTTAAAGGAATACACAGAGGATATTGCCCATCAAATCAAAACGCCTTTAACAGGCGCCTTGCTGTTGTTGGATTTAATGGAAGAAGACCAAGCAAATGCGCATCAGTATATCGATTATATCAGAAACAGCATTGAGAGATTACAGCAATTGGCGGAGACGCTTCTAAAAATGGCAGCGTTGGATTCTCGAACCGTCGAGCTGAAAAGAGAACCTGTGAGTATTTTAGAACTTGTGAAAAAAATTAAAAGGGACATGGCAGCTTATTTTATAGAAGAGGGAGCGACTATTTCGATAGACGGCGCAGATTTTATCTTAACCTGTGATGAGAGATGGACCTATGAAGCCATCTACAATATAGTTAAAAATGGTATCGAGGCTTCACCAGAGAATCGTGTTGAAATATCCCTCAAAGAATCGAATCTCTATCAAAGTGTCTTTGTAAAAGATTTTAGCCAAGGGTTAGATGGCGACATGCTCAAAAAAGCGTACCGACGTTTTTATAAAGAAAACCCCAATTCGAAGGGATACGGAATCGGGCTTCCCATGGCAAAGTCCATCATGGAAAAGCAAAATGGCGATTTGCTCTATTCTAAAGGGAAAAAATCCAACACATTTGAACTGAGGTTTTATAAATGACAATGTAGCTATAAGCATGAAACGACAAGCACTTTGCTTGTCTTTTTTGATGCAGTCACTTTCCAGTCACTTACATATCGTACAGTGTACTCGATGAATCAATAAAGGAGGAATCCCCCATGAGCATTGTCAGAACCGTTCAGTTAACCAAAACATACCATTCCGGAGTCAGTGTAACGGCTTTATCCGAGGTTGATTTTGAACTGGAAAAAGGAGATTTAGTGGCTATTGTCGGCGACAGCGGATCAGGAAAATCAACATTGCTTCATCTGCTGGCAGGCGTGGATCAACCAACAAGTGGAGATGTGTTCATACAAGGAAAAAACATCACGAAGCTCAACAAAGAAGAATTGACTATTTTCCGCAGAAGAAACATTGGGGTCATCTATCAATTTTATAACTTGATACCCAACATAACGGCTAGAAAAAACATACTGTTGCCCTTGCTATTGGACAATAAAAGAGAAGATGCAGCCTATTTTAAAGAGATAGTGTCGACGTTAGGAATTGAAGAAAAGTTGGACCGTTACCCCAAGCAACTTTCGGGGGGGGGGAGAGCAACAACGGGTTGCAATAGCGAGAAGCTTAATGACGAGACCGGCGATTATTTTAGCAGATGAGCCGACAGGCAATTTAGATAGAAGAAACTCCGAAGAAATCACAGCACTGTTTAGGCTTGTCAACAAAAGGTTTATGTCTACCATCGTCATCATAACCCACGACGAAAAGCTGGCCATATCCTGCGATAAGGTATTTAAAATGGTAGATGGAAAACTGTACACGACGGAGGAGGCATCAAGTGAACATCATTCGTGAACTTGCCAACTCTTCGATTAAAAGCAATCAAAAAGATACCTTTGCGAGCAAACTGTCCATACTCATGGCGGTTGTTTTACTAGGCACCCTCGTGTTTATAATCAGTTCTAGCAGAGCTGACAAATATAACCAAATAGTCTCAACTGTTGGCGATTATCAAGTATACATTTCCGGAATAGACGAACAAATGTACGATGAGTTGGTTACAAATCAAAACATTCAACAAGTGTTCTTCGATAGATTCATTCAAACCGATGACGGGACAACCCTCTGTGAAAAGCATCAAGCTTATTGGAAGATAGGCGGGTATCAACTTATTTCAGGACGATACCCCTCCGCTTCAAATGAATTGCTCGTCCCAAACAGATTTCTAACAAAAGACCCTTCACTTCAAATAGGTTCAAAACTCACTATAAAAGATAAAACCTATACCATCGTCGGGGAATACGATGACTATGCCTATAGTTTTGAAGACACCATTCTTTTGGGATATTTAGATGACGCCCATCAAGAAACTTTGTTTGGAGACAATGCGGAAATACACGCCAATATTTGGTATAAAAGCCCAAGGGATACTTATAGGTTGACCCAAGCTCTCATGGAGGGTTTTCAGATTGACTACGCAGAAGCGGTTCAGTCAAAGAGATTGTTCTTCAACAAAGAGATATTGGAATATAAAATGATCTACCCATCCGGAGTGTTGCCGCCGAGGAGAGTGTGGGTGGAAACACTTGAAACCTACGGGCCCTGTTTCTTGCTGGTCATTCTCTTTGCTGTTATGATTTATGGCGCTTTTAATGTTTGGAACAATCGAGACATCAGAGAGATCGCATTGTTAAAAAGTGTCGGTATGACGGGCAAGCAAGTCAAAAAAATGGTGAAGTTAAAGGTGCTTCATTTATCCATCATTCCAATTGCCCTTGGAACCATAATAGCTTATTTGATGTCGAACCTTTTGCTCTATTTGGTATGGCTCAACAACGCTTTAACTTATAACAAGCTGTCCGGTATTTTTGGAGAAAGAATGCGAGCTCCGGATTTTCATGTCGTTCCCGTATCCATCTTGCCTATCTTATTGATTGTCTTGCTATCCTTTGTCACAGTCTATTTATCGGCTATTTTACCCGCTCGGCAAAGTGCTAAACAAAAAATTATTGAGGGATTAAATGGTATCTCCGAAAAGAAAGTTCGCTATGGGAAATCAAAAATAAGAGGGAAAATTGAAACAACCCTTGCCAAGGACTATTTTCGTTCTTACCGCGCTACGTATAGAACGATTATTCTAGCTATGCTCATTTCAGCAGTGGTCGTCACCGTCGTCTTGGTGTCCCAATCATATAGGACTTTAGCGGAAAAGTATGATCGTTATCAGAGTCCCTATCACTTTACAAGTAGAATTTGTACAGAGTCTCCATTAAACCGACAATTCATAGAAGAACTCCAATCCCTTCAAGGCATCGATGAGCTGCACATTGTTGCGCATCAAGATTTTAAAGTGTTTCTAAAAGATAATGCGGGTTTCGTATCTGAGGAACTTTCTTTGGCACTAGAAAACGGAAAAAAGCATGAAGATGATTTATATACCATGATTTATGGATTGTCTGATGAGGATTTCGCAACGATGCTGGAACAAAACGACTTAAACATGGCCTCGAAATTTGTTTTGTTAAATAAGACGCCGGCAAATAACCGGACACCCTATGCATTCAGACAATATGTGCCCATAACAGATGGGGAAAATCATGAGCTGGCTTTCAGGCACAAGGCCCAAGGACAGGTGATGAAAATTCCTGTAGATGGTTATGTCGATACATTCCCTTACGATTTGGATGCCCATGAGAAAAGCGGTATCTTTGTCTTTACGACTATGAGCAACCTCGAAGAATTGATGGAAGAAAATAAAGAGTCTATCGTTGACCGTACCAATTACTACATGATACAGATCAAAGCAAAGGATCATTTAGAGGCAGTTGCCGAGCAATGTGAGGGCATCATAGCAACCTACATTCCTAGAACCGATTACACTGCAAGGACATCTACACTCAGAGCAACAGCAAATGCAGAACAAACTCGAAATGAAAATCTTTTAAATGGTGGGATTCAAATCATCTTGCTCATGATTGCGCTGGCCAATGCCTATAATGGTTTTCATGGCAATTTGAGATCACGCAAAAAGAATTTCAGCTGTTATCGACGGTGGGGATGACAGAAAACCAAATGAAAAAGATGATATATTCAGAAAGTAAGATACTCTTCAAAATAACATGCGTAGCCTATCTCTTAGTCTTTGCCTTGGTGGTTGCGGTTCGTTCCTATCGAAGTCATTTTGATTTTGGTTTTGCAGTAAAAGAAATCATCCTTCATTTAAACTACATTCCTATTGTTTTGATATTTGCTGTCATGGTCGTCGGTGTATTGTTGGCAATTAGAAGCTCAATCCAAACGATATTCAGTGAAGATTTAAACAATGTGATTAGAGAAATTTGATTGAACAGAACAGATTTTTACTTAAAAGTGTGTATGATAAAAGTTGGGAAGTTTTTTTCTGTTTAAGATTCGTCATGAACTACTAAAAAATTTAACAGTTCTTTTCCATGATCTCGATCATGATGAATAAGTGTGGTGCATCTATAGAAGTAGCAAGAACTATCAAATTAACCGGAAATAATGAATGGCTCTATGCTGATGAAACCGACTCGGTTGTCGCACTACAAATGTTGTACTGAGATGTCTCATGGCTATTTTTTCAACTAAATGGTGTGGCTTTATTTCCGATAAAGAATGCGTTTTGATAGCAGAAGACGACTCTATAACCATTGCGCTTCAAATAGCGATAGGGGGAAATCGGCGCTGTGTCGACTGCCCAATAGTTCCAGTTTGAGAATGGATAAGATATAATTATGCAATTAATTGAATAATTATAATATTTTCACTTGACTTTAAAGTATTGAAGTAATATAATTCACCTTATATAAAAAAAGCTATGAATAAAAAGAAGTAGGTCTATATTGTAGTCACAGAGAGTCATTGGTTGATGTAAAATGATACTAGGTGAAGGTTGAATACATTTTATGAGCTGTTTAATGAAAAATTAATTCTGTGCATCCGTTATCAAGTAATGTCAAAGACTTAATAAGGTTTTTTTCGAGAGGAAAATTAAAATAG
>JAAYJS010000003.1 GCA_012522805.1 Eubacteriaceae bacterium
ATGTTGACCCCAATCATGCCTTTATTTTTGCTGATTTTTCTAACTTTTTCAACTTCTTTCAATAAAGCTCTGTGATTGGCTTCCATCGGATTGGATAAAATATCTTTTTCTCGATATCCGATATGGACCGATGATATGACGCCCATGCCGCCTTCTGCAGCCACAGCACCCGCCAATCCGCCTAAGGAAATACCAACGCCCATACCACCTTGAATAATGGGGACGCTGATACCTTTGTTTCTGATTTTTATGAACATATTAACCTCTTGCGATTGGTTAAATAGTCTTGATAGAGACCTTCCAATATTTCTTTTACAGACCCTCTTTGGTTCACTTGCCCTACAACCAGTCCCGCCATTAAAGATCCGTTGTCGAGGTCTCCTTCGAAAACTGCTTTTTTAAGGGAGCCCAAGGTAAAGACTTCTAGTTGCATCGGTGTCCAACCTTCTTTTTCTTTAGCGATATACTCCCGAGACATAGGGTTTCTGATTAAGCGAACCGGTGTACCACCAATACGACCCGTTACGGTTATTTGTGAGCTTTTGGCTTTGAGAATTCGGTTCTTATAATTTTCATGAATCGGGCATTCATCAGCAACCAATAGGAGCGTTCCAATCTGTACACCTGCAGCACCCAAGGCTTCCGCAGCCAGCATTTGTCTGCCACTGGCAATACCGCCGGCTGCAATGACGGGCAAATCTATTTCCGCACAAATTTGCGGCACTAGAGTCATGGTGGTCATTTCACCAATATGCCCGCCTCCCTCGGTGCCTTCTGCAATAATGCCATCGACACCTAAAGAGGCCATTCTGATAGCTAAGCTGGGAACGGAAACAACCGGAAAAACCTTGATGTCGTGCTCTTTCCAAAGCTTGACATATTGTCCCGGATTTCCTGCGCCGGTGGTCACTAAAAAAACCTTTTCTTCGCAAACGACCTGAGCCATTTTTTCTGATTCCGGGTTCAACAACATGATATTGACACCAAAAGGTTTGTCGGTTAGCTCTGCGCATCGTCTAATTTCCCGTCGCAAACTCTCTGCGTCCATACCGCCGGCACCAATAATACCTAAACCACCGGCATTTGAAACAGCAGCAGCAAAACTTCCCGTTGCGATATTTGCCATACCGCCCTGTAAGATGGGATACTTGATCCCTAATTGTTCATTTAATTTCATTATTTTTACCATTTAAACAAAGCGGTGACCCAAGAAAATCCGGCACCGAACCCCATTAACATCACCCATTGACCGGGCTTAATCTGATTATTTTTGACCATGTCATCCAGTGCAATCGGAAGACTGGCTGAGGAAGTGTTACCCATTCTGTCGATATTCATAAAAAATCTGGAAATCGGCAAACCGGCCTTTTTAGCTACATGTTCAATAATCCGACTATTGGCCTGATGACAAACAATGTGCGATACATCTTCCCCACGGATTCCGGCTTTTGCCAATGTTCTTTCCATGGAATCCGGTAGTGTTCTGGATGCAAATCGAAAAACATTTTTGCCCTGCATACTGAGTGCACCCAAGGGCACATCAACTTGAATGCCCGGAACATAAATATCTTTAAGATTACTACGAGTCCCTTCATCGAAGTAAATAGCATCTTCATTTTTTTCAACTAAGGTTACGCCGGCACCATCTGCAAAAATAACCGCCGTGGTGCGATCATGCATATCCAAAACTTTAGAGATGACTTCTGCACCTAAAACTAAAGCCATTCGCTTATTCTTTAAAAATGCTTCTGCTAAATGTAAACCTGCAACGTAACCGCTACACCCCATATTAAAATCAATGGCAAATAATTCTTCTTGAAGACCTAAAGGTGCTTGCAAGGATGCCGCAATTGATGGCGCCACTATATCCGGTGTAAAGGTTGCGACAAATATCGCATCAATTTTTTCTTTTTCCTCTTCAGTTAAACCCAATGCCTCGCAGGCCATTAAGGCTATCTGAGACGTGTCTTCCTCTTTGGAAGAAAAATGCCTTTTTTTGATACCGGTTCTTTCTGAAATCCATTGATCAGAAGTGTCTAAAAATGTTTCAAACTCAGAATTAGGTACAATTCTCTTAGGTAAGTATTTTGCTGTTTTTCTTATTCTAATTCCCATTAAAACCCTCTCCCAATTCTTCTAAATTTTTGCATACGCAAATGTTTTAAGCGATCTTCGGAAAAACGCTTTAACCGTTTCAGCTCCTCTTCGATTGCCAGTTTGACTCGTTTTAAATTGTTGTCAAATTCTGATTTTTCAAAGCAAACTTCCTCCTTGATAATGCGATCGCATACCCCAAAGGTTTTTAAGTCTTCTGCTGTTAATTTCATCATTTCCGCTGCTTCTTCCGAACGGTTACTGTCTTTCCATAAAATCGAAGCAAAACCTTCCGGGGTTAAGATCGAATAAACAGCATTTTCCAACATCATCACTTGATTGGCTACGGCTAAAGCCAAAGCCCCGCCGGAACCGCCTTCACCTGTAATAACGGTGATGACAGGTACCTTCAAACCGGTCATACATTCAATGCATGAGGCGATCGCTTCTCCTTGACCTCTTTTCTCCGCTTCGGATCCGGGGTAAGCCCCCGGTGTGTCCACAAAGGTAATGATCGGTCTGTTGAATTTATCCGCTTGCCGCATCAGCCTGATGGCTTTGCGATACCCTTCGGGGCTGGGCATACCGAAATTGTATTTCAGGTTCTCTTCTAAGGTTTCCCCTTTAACAGTCGCCAAAAAAGTGACGGGATCTCCATTAAACTCCGCAATACCACCTGCTATACTCTTATCGTCACCAAATGCCCGGTCTCCATGAAAATATATCGGTTCGTCCAACAGTGTTTCAACAAATGTTTTGGTTTTTGGGCGTTTTGGATGTCGCGCTAGGTAAACTCTATCGGATGCACTTAAGTTTTTAGAAGCTTTTTTTCTGGTTTTTACCTTTGCAATGTGCAAATCCTGCAATAAGTGAAAACGCACATTTTCATCGGTGAAGTTTTTAATTTTTTCTTCTTGTTTCACCAAAGCTCTGTACTTTTTTTCGTAGTTTTCTATCATTTCTTTTTTTCTCTACTATGAAGCGCAATTAAACGAGCAAGGGTTGTTTTTAACTCCTGTCGATGGATAACAGCATCGATAAACCCATGTTTCTGCATAAATTCCGACCGCTGAAAACCTTCCGGAAGTTTTTCGCCGATGGTCTGTTCAATGACGCGTTGCCCGGCAAAACCAACCAATGCGTTGGGTTCCGCCAAAATAATATCTCCTAAGGAGGCAAAACTAGCCGTCACACCACCCGTGGTCGGATGTGTAACACAGGAAATAAATAGTAAACCTTTCTCTCCGTGTTCGCGTACGGCACCTGCCGTCTTGGCCATCTGCATCAGCGAAAGGATACCCTCTTGCATACGTGCACCGCCGCTGGCTGAAAAAATAATGACCGGCCATTTTTTATCGCCGGCCATTTCGAAGCCTCGAGTAATTTGTTCTCCGACATAGGTACCCATGCTTCCCATCATAAATGCAGCATCCATCGCCATGGCAACGAGGGGTAAAGTGTCGATGGTTCCCCTTGCCACCACAACGGCTTCTTCCGCATCGGTCTTATTGAGCAAATCTCTCATCTTTTCTTTGTAACCGGGAAAAGATAAGGGGTTTCTATAACGCGCTCTTCTTTGTATTTCTTCGTATTCCGGATCCAATATCAGGTCCAAACGCTCTCTTGCTCCCATGGAAAAATGGTAATCGCAATCGGGACAGACTTTTCCGAGTTCTTTTAAACGATCGGTCAGAATATTGCTGCCACAATTGGGGCATTGGGTGAAAAGATGTTGTGGTATGTTTATCTTGTCTTTGATATTGATTTCGACATCTTCTTCTTTTTTTCTTCTTCTTTTAATTAAACGAATTAAATTTCTACGTTTTAAAAAGTTGTTCATCCTTCACCTATTCTTCCAACACCATCAAAGAAAGCAGTGCATCTTTCTTTTTTTCCATAAAACCCGTATCAAATTGCCCACGAATAAAATCGGGATCGTGCAAAATGGTATACTGAAAAGCTGAGTTCGTCTGGACACCTTCGATGATCGTCTCTTCAAGCGCACATCGCAACTTACGTATGGCTTCCAAACGATTATTACCTAAAACAATAATTTTACCAATCATTGAATCGTAAAAAGGGCTGACCTCTCCACCGGTATACAAAAGTGAATCAAATCGAATGTTCATGCCACCGGGTTCATGAAGAAAAAGGATCTCTCCCGAAGACGGCGTAAAATCCTTTTGCGGAATTTCCGCATTGATGCGACATTCCATTGCCCAACCGCGCATACAAATGTCATCTTGCTTCACAGATAAAGGAAGGTCGCTGGCAATGCGCAATTGTTCTTTGATTAAATCGATCCCGGTTACCATTTCCGTTACGGGGTGCTCTACCTGTATACGGGTATTCATTTCTATGAAATAAAAATTCTTTTCTTTGTCTACGACAAATTCTACGGTGCCTGCATTTTTGTAACCGCAAGCTTTTGCGGCACGTATGGCAACGGTACCCATTTTTTCGCGAAGGTCATCATCTAAAAATAAGGAAGGCGACTCCTCCAACATTTTTTGATTTTTCCTTTGGATGGAACAATCTCTTTCTCCCAGATGAACCACGTTGCCAAGATGATCCGCTAAAATTTGAAATTCTATATGACGAGGGTTGAGAATGAGCTTTTCAATGTAGACTCTGTCGTCGGCAAAGCAAGCTTTCGCTTCGGAACGGGCACTGTCAAAAGCAGACCGGACTTCCTCTTCTTTGTCTACACGTCTCATCCCTCGACCGCCGCCACCCGAAGAGGCTTTGATCAATACGGGAAACCCGATTTCGCGGCATACTTTGATGGCCTCTTCTAAAGTTGCCACAGGGCCGTCAGATCCGGGAACCGTGGGGACACCATTGCTTTCCATGCATTTTTTTGCAGCGGATTTATCCCCCATTTGTTCAATGACATCTGCAGAGGGACCGATAAAGGTAATACCGCAGGCTTCCACGGCTCTAACAAAATCGGGGTTTTCAGATAGAAAACCATACCCCGGATGAATGGCATCGCAATTGGTGAGAACCGCTGCACTTAAAATAGATGCAACATTTAAATAGGAATAAGCGGCTTGTGCCGGACCGACACAAATAGATTGATCAGCCATTTGAACGTGAAGCTGATGCTGATCGGGAACGGAATAAATAGAAACAGTTTCTATTCCCATTTCTCGACATGCCCGAATAATGCGTATGGCAATTTCGCCTCTGTTAGCAATCAATACCCGTTTAAACACCGGTTACCTCTATTTCTATCAGCGGCGTATCGTATTCCACCAACTCTCCGTTTGCTATGAAAATCTCTTTCACAACACCGGATACCGGAGAAACCACTTCGTTGATCATTTTCATGGCTTCGATGATGCACAACACCTGACCTTTGGCGATCTGATCTCCTATTTTGATAAAAGGAGGGGATTTTGGAGAAGGAGCCTCATAAAAAACACCGACCATCGGCGCTTTGACAATATGCCCGGAGGTTTGATTGTCGTCCGTCGATGGTTCGGCGGTGTTATTCGTAGATTCACGGACCATAGCCGGTATCATACCAAGATCTTGGGTCCTTTGTTTTTCCTTTTTTAAGTTAAGCTCAAAATCCCCTTGCTTAAGGGCCAACTCAGAAAGACTCAGAGAGTCAAATAGGCGTATCAGGCTTTCAAGCTCTTTTAAGTCCATTATTGACGACTCTCAATATATGAACAGATATCGCCTACAGTTTTTAGTTCTGCAAAGTCTTCGTCTTCGATTTCTATGTCAAACTCATCTTCTAAAGCCATGCTTAATTCTACAGCATCTAAAGAGTCTGCACCTAAATCATCGATAAGATTGGCATCCATCACAACGGCATCTGCTTCGCATCCTAAGTTTTCAACAATAATGTTTTTAACAGTATCAAATATCATCATATTCTCCTTAATTATTTATTCTACAAAATGAATAAATATATTTATGTATTTTATGGTTATTCTAGACTTTATTTATAAATATGTCAAGAGTTTTGACCTTTTGTCTGATTTATTTTCATCATCACCATGCAAAGTTAAAGATTTTTTATTGTATAAAAGATCAAAGGAGGCCGGGTGTACCCGGCCTCCTTTGATCGTCATTGGTTTTTAACTTCCTGCCAAATATCGTCGTAAATTTTTACCATATCTCCAGGATCTCTAAAGACTTCCAATTTTTCTAAAACTTTTTTAGGCGGATACGCCACCTCACTGTTTTGAAGTTCCTCTTCCAGTAACTCTTTAGCTGCTGTGCTGGGAATTGAGTACCATATAAACTCAGCGTTTTGAGCTGCATTTTCCGGTGCCAACATAAAATTAATAAACTTTTCTGCATTTTCCGGATGTTGAGCGTTTGCCGGTATCACCATGGCGTCAAACCATAAATTAGACCCTTCTAAAGGAATTGCATAGGCTAAATCCTCATTTTCAGAAAGGGCCTCCACTGCATCGCCGGAGTACATTACAGCTAAGGCTGCCTCTCCGTTAATCATAATATCCTTAGTTTGATCTACCAAGTAAGCATAAACCAAGGGGTATTGTTCTTTCAGTAAAGCTTCTGCTTCTTTTAATTGATCGAAATCTGTGGCATTCATAGAATAACCCAATAAAGCCAAGGCAATACCAATAGAATCTCTGGAGGAGTCCAACATCACAATTTGTCGTTCATACTTTTTATTCCAAAGGATCTCCCAAGATTCTACAGGATCTTCCACCAAAGTCGTATTGTAAACAATGCCTAAAGTCCCCCAGAAAAAAGGGGCAGAGTACTTCTGGTTTGGATCGTAGGAGTGATAAAGATATTCCCGATCTACGTATTTTAAATTGGGTACATTTTTCCAATTGATGGGGCGCAACATATCTTCATTGCTCATTTTTTCTATCATATAGTCCGAAGGTACCACCACATCGTAATTGGATCCACCGTTTTTCAATTTGACGTACATGTCTTCGTTGGTGTTGAAATTCGAGTAGATGACTTTGACACCGGTTTCTTCTTCAAATTTTGTGAGAAGATCCTTATCGATGTACTCCCCCCAATTATAAATATTGACAATATTTTTTTCGTTTTGAGCTTTATCTGAGCAGGAGGATGTCACACATAGAATTGCGACTAAACAAATTGCAACGACTATTTTTAAACCGTATTTTTTCATCATCTCTCCTACTCCGCACTTTTTGTTCTCAGATTCATAATGAGCATCAGCAACAACATCGTCCCGAAAATCAGTGCAGACAGCGCATTGATTTCAGGGTTAATGCCTCTTCTTGCCATGGAAAAGACCAACGTTGAAATGGTTTCAACTCCGTGGCCTGTCGTGAAAAACGATACGACAAAATCATCGACAGACAAGGTAAAAGCCATCAAGGCACCGGAAAAGATACCCGGTTTAATATAAGGGATGATGACCTTCCATAGGATTTGTGCCGGTGTCGCCCCTAAATCCATGGCTGCTTCCGGAAGTGTTTGGGGCATTTGCTTTAATTTTGGCAAAACCGATAAAACCACATAGGGCACTGTAAATGCGATATGGGATAAAATCAAACTCAGCCGTCCAAAGTCCAACCCCAAACTGCGATACAAAACCATCAAACCCACAGCGATGACGATGTCGGGATTCATGACGGGTATTTGATTGACAGCAAGCAATGCATTTCTTAGGTTTTTTCTATATTGTGAAATGCCGATGGCACCCAAAGATCCGATAATGGTTGAAACAACGGTTGAAACAGCGGCCACAAAAAAAGTGTTCTTGACCGCTGATAAAATCTCGGCATCTTCTATCAAGAGTTGGTACCAAATTAAGGAAAAATTGTCCCAACTCCCCCTGGTTTTCCCTTCATTAAAAGAAAAAACAATGAGGACCACAATCGGAGCATATAAAAATGCATAGATGACTGTCAAGTAGGTTCGTTTCCAGAATTTAGTCATAATGCACCTCCTGTTGGTTGGTCTCCGGAAAAGCCACATCCTGATGAGTGTCCACCATATCGCTGGCTGAGGCATGCACTTTGTCTCTTTCTTCTCGGTCCGTGAAAAACAAAGACACCAATAAGAAGAGCATCAACACCACAGAGATGGCCGAACCGTAATGCCAATCGCCGGTTACGGTAAATTGTTGCTCAATGACATTGCCGATCAAATTCGTTTTATTACCACCTAACAAAGCTGTGATCTCAAAGGTGGAAATAGCCGGGATAAACACCATAGCCACTCCGGACACAACCCCCGGTAAGGATAAAGGAAAAATGACCTTTACAAAGGTTAACACCTTATTACAGCCTAAATCCGCTGCGGCTTCAATCAATCCCTGATCCATTTTTTCTAAAACCGTGTATATCGGTAAAATCATAAAGGGCAAAAAGTTATACACCATACCTAAAACAACAGCCCAATCGGTATATAAAATATCTAAGGGACCAAGACCGACCATCCTCAGCAAAGAATTTAAAATTCCGTTTTTAGATAAGATCGTCACCCACGCATATGTTCTGAGTAAAAAATTCATCCACATCGGTATCACGATGAGCATGATTGCCGTTGCCCGGTAGCGTCCGGAAGTGCTCATGGCAATGATATACGCAAGAGGATAGCCGATGATCAGACATATAACTGTGGATATCAAAGCGATTTTGAGGGATTGAAACAAGGTGCCCAAGGTACTGCCCGAAAAAAAGCGTACAAAATGTTGGGTGGTGAACTGGCCCGTTTCTCCGGTAAAGGCGTAAAAAATGACCATGAAGAGCGACACGACGATGAAGATAAGCGCCCAAACAACATAAGGTGCAGAAAGGTTTTTAAAGTGCTTCATTACCCGCCACCTAACCTTTTCTCATAACATGGATATTGTCCGGTATCACTCGAATGCCTACGGTATCGCCTACATCTCTGGCAATGGTAGAATGCGCAAGGTACACTTCATTTCCGGTATCGATTCTCATTTCATAATGAACACCTAAAAATAAGCAAGACAACACCCTACCGGTCAACATCCCCTCTTGTGGCGAGACAATTTCTACATCCTCCGGTCGAATCACGACATCTACCTTTTCGTCAGTTTTAAAACCGACATCCACACATACAAATCGATGATTAGAAAAAGTTACATCATAATCGCGGTGCATCACCCCTTCTATGATATTGGATTCTCCGACAAAATCCGCAACATAAGCGTTGCTCGGCTCATTGTAAATACCGATGGGAGTTCCAATTTGCTGAATAACCCCTTCATTTAAAACAACAATGCGGTCGGATAGCGTTAGGGCCTCTTCTTGGTCGTGGGTTACAAAAATAAAGGTGATACCGGTTTCCTGTTGGATACGTTTTAATTCTACTTGCATATCCTTTCTGAGCTTTAAATCTAAGGCGCCTAAAGGTTCGTCCAACAATAGCACCTCCGGACGGTTCACCAAAGCTCTTGCCATGGCAATGCGTTGTTGTTGCCCTCCGGAAAGCGATTCCACCCGTCGTTTGTCGAAGCCCCGTAAGTTTACCAAATTCAGCATTTCTCCAACTCTCTTTTTAATTTCAGCTTCTTGGATTTTTTTAATACGCAAACCAAAGGCAATGTTTTCATACACATTTAAATGGGGAAACAATGCGTATTGTTGAAATAAGGTATTGACCGGTCTTAAGTATGGTGGTAAATGGGTAATATCTCGGCCTTCAAAGATAATAGAGCCGCTGTCGGGGGTTTCAAAACCACCGATAAGCCTGAGAATCGTCGTTTTGCCACAACCGGAAGGACCCAAAAGCGTTAAAAATTCGTCTTCCTCTATGCCAAGGTTTAAATCTACCAAAACCGGGTGATCATCAAATGCTTTATTAATATTTTTCAATTCAATTTGTAGTGTCAATAAAATTACCTCCTATGCTTTATGTAAATGCTTCATTTCTCAATATGACTGGTTGAATTCTACTCAATGGTTCTAACATAAACCCTCCTATTATTGGTTTTTTCATTCTATCCTGCATAAAAAAACATCGCCTACAGCCCTTGGAAAAACGCATAAAGCTATCAACGATGTTCTTTTATTATACAACGATTGCCGGATTGAAGCTATTAAATTTTTTATATTATATTTAAAGTTCGGCTCTAACAATAAACCCTGCAACTTCTATCGTTGCAGGGTTTTATTCAGCACTGAATTCATCAGCTTTCGTTATCTTTTAACCGCATGGTAAGCCCCTATGATTTCAGCAATCAAGGTGTTGTCATCTAAACCGGTGATGTCTTTTAAAACCGCATCTAAGGGTTCTTGTTCTTTTCTCTTTTTCAGTTCCATGCTTTGATCATCGCCAATATTTTCATAGCATAGTATTTTACCAACCACGGCCAGTAAGGTTTTGTAACTAAAGCCTCTTTCTCTTAGCTCACGAATCGGTCGGATAAAGCGTTCGTTATAGCCCAGCTTACGAATAGGTGTTCTGCCGACTCTGGTAAGTTCGTCAGAAATAAAGGGATTGATGAACCGTTCCACAATTTTTTTCTTGTAGGCATCGTGTTGCTCTTCATCAAAATGCCACTTATCGATTAAAAGAGTTCCGGTTTCATCCAAGACATCCTTTAAGGTTTGAAGAATTCCTTCATCTTTCAGGGCTTCATCCACAGTGGTATAACCGGCGTACATTCCGGAATAAGCCACCGTCGCGTGCCCAGTGTTAACAGAAAACAACTTTCTTTCGATATAAGGCTTTAAATCTTCGACATAGTGAACACTATTCAACTCGATTTGTGTCGCTTTGCGATTTTTATTTTCTATGATCCATTCCTTAAAAGGTTCGACCGAAACAAATAACGGATCCTTAGGAGATTGAATCGGTACGATCCGGTCCACCGCTGCATTCGGAAAACCGACGTATTCTTCAATATAAGCCTTGTCTTCTTCGGTTAAGAAAGCTTCCATTTTTGAGTAAAGGAATTCGCTACCGCCGATCATATTTTCGCAAGCGATGATATCGATGGGGGTTTCATTGCCTTTTTTACGACGTTTGCGGATACCTTTAGCAATCAGTTCCACAATAAAGGGTATGACATTGGGACCGATAGCTGTGGTGACAATATCGGAAGTGGCAACGGAATTGATGGCAGCTTCCGGGTTTTTCGCATTATTAATACCGGTTACATTGGTGATATGAATGGTATCTCTACCTTCGTGGGCAAGGCCGATATGGTATTCCCCTCGGTTGATCAATGCATTGATGATCTTTTCATTAATGTCAACAAATTCGATGAAGAAATTGTTGTCAGCAAGAACTTCTCCGATAAAGCCTCTGCCGATATTACCGGCACCAAAATGTGTGGCTTTCATGTTATTGCTCTCCTTTAAAGAAGTCGATCAGCTCTTCTTTGGTTTGAGCATCGGCAAGCTTTGCAACATTTTCCAATTGTGAGCAGAATATCGCGATTTCTTGCAAAATATCCATGTGTTCATCACCGATACCCGCTATTCCGAATAAAATAGTGGCACATTGTTCATCGCCATCTTCGGTTTTTCCGAAAGAGACCCCTTGTGGTACTTGAATAATGGAGATGCCACTTTTATGGATGTGTTCTTTTGCTTCATCTGTACCATGCGGTATTGCGACAAAATTACCTGCATAAGTGCTGACAATTTTCTCTCTTTCCTGCATCGCTTCCAAATAGGCTTCATCGACACAACCGGCATCGAACAGCAATTGGCCTGCTGCATGGATGGCTTCCTCTTTTGTATTATAACTTTGGTTCATTAAAACCATGTTCGGTGTTAATTCCATAGATAACCTCCTAGTTTCGTACAACCTGGTTTACAGCTGTTCTTTTAATTTCTCATAGGCAGATTCGTCAACAAAGCTATCCAACGTCATGTGAAGTGCATTAGGAGCTTGTGCTTTTGCTGCACTTTCAGTGGATGCTAAGGTCAAGACAATCGCATTCTTTTGGTCTTTTAAGTCTGCAATGGGCAGGTTTTCAATCGTCAATGGTCTATCCATTTTCTTGAGTAGGTTGCGCAACAAAGTAGCACCCATGGTAGAAGACCCCTGATTGGCATCGTAGACTAAGTAAATCGTATCGACACTGCTAAACGTCGTTACGTCAGAGACAGTTGTTTCTACTACGACCTCTTCCACATCAGCCGGTACATCGCCGTCGCCTTTTACAAAACGATTGACGATTTCATCGTATTTAGGAGAATTCATAAAGTTGCCGACTGTCACAAAAGTCGAACGTGGCGCCTGTTTTTTTGCACGAACGGCCAACTCTTCTTGAGTGACCACCAAGGTATTGGGATCGTCTTTTAAATTGTTAATCGCAGAATTTGTAACCGGAATATTTAATCCCGCTTCTTTCATTTTATTGCGCAGTACGGAGGCTCCCATAGCAGAGGAACCCATACCGGCGTCGCAAGCAAAGATAACATTTGTCAACGCGCCATAATCCGCCATTTCGGCAACAGGCTCTTCAAGGCCTTTGCTCTCGGATTTTGCACTTTGAATCGCCAATTGGGCTGCTTCTAAATCGTCTTCAGCTGATCGATCCGCTTTTAAAATAACCGATGCGACTAAAAACGATGCTATGGCTGCGCCGGTCACGCCTAATAATACCGGAATTAAACCACCTCTTGGACTCATCGCTATAATTGCCAAGATAGAACCCGGAGACGAGGCAGCGACCAGGCCGGCTCCAAACAATTGGAAAATAAAAGTACCGGTGATCCCACCAGCTATGACCGCCAATAGGAGCATGGGTTTCATCATGACATAGGGGAAGTAAATTTCGTGAATACCACCGAAAAAGTGGATGATAACTGCACCTGGTGCGGAAGATTTTGAAGATCCTTTTCCGAAAAGCGTAAAAGCCAACAATACGCCCAAGCCCGGACCCGGATTCGCTTCTAATAAGAAGAAAACAGATTTACCAACTTCTGCACTTTGCTCTAAACCTAAGGGTGTTAAAATACCGTGGTTGATCGCGTTGTTTAAGAATAAAATTTTTGCGGGTTCAATCAACACATTCGCTATCGGTAACAAACCGATGGTAACAATGGCTTGTACCCCATTTGCTAAAGCATGGGTGAAAAATTCCACAACAGGGCCAACGCCGTAATAAGCTAAAATGGCTAGAAGCATCCCGATAATACCGGCAGAGAAGTTGTTGACGAGCATTTCAAATCCGGCTTTTACCTTGTCTTTGAAAATTGCATCGAACTGTTTGGTACAATAACCACCCAAAGGTCCCATAATCATCGCTCCGATAAACATCGGTATATCGGCTCCGACAATGACACCGCAGGTTGCAATCGCTCCGACTACAGCACCTCGCTGTTCATAAACCATTTTACCACCGGTGTAACCGATGAGTAACGGCAAGAGGAACTTCAGCATAGGTTCGACCATGGCTGCCAACTGCTCATTGGGAAGGTATCCGTCCGCTATAAAGAGAGCTGTGATAAGACCCCAAGCGATAAAAGCACCAATATTAGGCATAACCATTGAGCTTAAAAAGCTACCTAATTTTTGAACACTGGCTTTCAAGCCTTTTTGTTTTGTTCCCTCCATAATAACTCCTTTCAGTTTTAACATCATTCCAAACGTGATCATAAAATAATAATAATTAAACCGGATAAAACGATATTATATTACTATTTTAATCCAAGTTGCCGTTTTTATCAATCACTTTACCTATATAGAACTGTACTTATAGCATTATGCCATTTTTAGTCTTATTAAATTGGACGGCTACCGGAAATTTGATTGTATTTTCTGCACCCCCATCACAACAGCGAGGTAATATCTCGCTGTTGTGATGAAATGTTGTTATTGTAAGGACGATTTTTTTCTTAGCTTGATTCAACTCTGCAAGATAGTGATTTTTTTGTTCTTTTATATAATAGAAAATGCCTTTGCTACTTTATTCATCATCTAATTTCTAAAACGGACAAAGTTATATTGAATTGGTGCTTGGGTTCATGTTTTTGAAACTAGATAAGCACTTTACCAGTACCGATATGATCATGGAAAAAATATAGCAATTAAAAAAACCTCTCAGATTTACATTGTAATTGAGAGGTTTGTGTTATATCTAGTTATGCCATTAACATACCGATAATCAAGATGATTTCCATAGCATCCTTTTCTTCATCGGTTTGTAAAAATTGAGAAAAAATGTTTTCCCGCGCCATTTGCATCAATTGCTCCATTTCTGTCATGTCGTCTTCCTCCTTTTATTTATTGTAAACACCGTAATCCAAAACAAAGTCCGTAACAGCTTTTAAGTTTTCCGGTTTGGCGTCCTGTGGTGTCAACAAGACCTTAGTGGTCGTAAAGATATAACCGCCACCGGGAGCTAAATCATCGATCAGTTTTTTTGCTTTATCCAAGCATTGTTCCTTGGTACCGTAGTACAAAGAGTTATTGTCCATCCCACCGGCAATGCACATCACATCGCCTAAGGCTTTCTTGGTTTTTCTTAAGTCATCATCTTCGAAAAGGCCCATGATGCAACCCTTGGGCAATTCTTGCAGATACTCGTACAAGTGTTCCCAATTCTTTTCAAAATAAATGATCATTTTGTAACCTCTATCTGCGAAGAAGTCCACAAAAGCTTTAAAAGATGGCCAGTAAACCTTTTCAAAGTCTTTAGGTCTCAAAAATTGCGGTAGATGCAAAAACAAAGCGAGATACTTGTCATCTTGTGGTTGTGGACACATCGCTAAAGTATAGGTAATAGAAGGCTTGACCAAAGCCATGCTGGCTGCAGCTACTTTATCCGGACATCTTTTGATGTCCAGCATGGTGCCTCTAAAGTCTCTTAAAAAATCCAAGATTAAATCCGTCGGCATAAAAGGTGCTGCTACAGTGGGAATCATTAACCCGTGTTCCTTTTTATACCTTTCCACCAACATGCCTCTGTCTTGTCCCCATGCACCGTTGATAGCAATGGCATTGGCAAATTTGCCGAATTTTTCTTCTAAGGAACCTTCCTGAAAGATTTTGTGCTTTCTTGGTATGATAGTATTCAAAACAAATTTCATCGGGTCTTCAATCAGCTGGTCGTACTCATCGACATGCATAATTTCTGATTGACTCGTGGCTACTTGAATCGTCTCTTTGTCGGTATCGTAGATACCTCCACCTAAGGATTCAATAAATTTTAATGGATACGTTATCCCTGGAGATAATGCAGCGTCAAAATTAAAATCCGTCAATGCTTTGGAGTAAGCTGCGTATTCGATCTTCACATCATTTTTAGCTTCTTCCAAATTGGTACCGTAATAAGACAAGGCCCAATTATCCACTAACCCATATAGGGGAACACGATCCGGTTCTTTTAACTCAACGGCGGCATTCATTCGTTGCACACGCTCTTTGTAACGTTTTTCTAAATCCTGCATCTTATTTTCTCCTTTAACCATTTTGTTGTTCGCAAATCACCATTCGTAAATAATAGTATATTTACATAATAACAGATTGGCTTATCATAGTCAATATATTTGTTTAACATGATAGGCTGGTTTTTGTTGCTTTTAAATGCGCCATTGTGTTAATATTTTTGTAATCAATCAAGGGAGTGATAACATGGAACCGGATACAAAATCAAAAATAATTGAAATTTCTAGAGAACTTTTTTATAAAAATGGATATGCCCATACAACAACGAGAGAAATTGCAGATGCAATCGGTTTGTCCAGTCCTTCCCTTTTTCATCACTTTAAGAACAAGAAGGATATCTTGACACAGATTTTTTTAGAATTTGACGATAACATTTCTAAGGCTGTCAATCCTTTTTTTGAAAATCTCTCGTCGCTGGAAAGAAGAGTACTCGTTTTAAAGATATATCTTCTTCCTCTTCTTAGGGATAAAAATTTATCAAATCTTTATTTGGAAGCTTTTAATGAGAATATTTTGAATGATATTATCCGCGTGAACATTCATCATTATTTTAATTTTGACCATTTTATTGATAACCCACAAAAAGTAGAAAAGCAAAACTTATCCGTTTTTAGATACAATGCTTTTCTTGGTACTCTTCGGGAAAATGTGATGAATTTCATCAATGGCACTATTGAGTTTAACGAAGAGAATATCCATCTTTATTTGACAGCTGTCTTGGATCTTTTTTACAATGTGTCCACCGAAGAAATTTTTGCTGCGATAGAAAAAGTAAACAAGGTGTTAAAATTTGTAGCTTTTGAAGGATTTGATGTGCAAGTTGTTGCTGACGAT
Organism: Eubacteriaceae bacterium; assembly: GCA_012522805.1. Taxonomy (GTDB): domain Bacteria; phylum Bacillota; class Clostridia; order Eubacteriales; family Eubacteriaceae; genus JAAYJS01. Next base: position 16,285 of record JAAYJS010000003.1, read on the forward strand.
GTCATCGCTTTGATGGATGAACACTGCCATCATCGAAATTTGAATTTCAAAGTGATTTTCACTGAAGATATGAATGACTTTATCATCAAAACAGAGAGACTTGAAAGCGATCATACCATTCATCAATTTGAAAAGGTCATGATTTTAACCAAAGTCTATCCCCTACAAAATCCCTTTGACTTTCAGAGGATTGAAGAAATTCAAAAGGATTTTACTACAGAAATTCTCGATGTGCGCAATGTCTTGCAAAAAAAACTAAAAAAGGATTTTATCATCGCCAGCTATGTTGCGGATTCACATCTTCGTACTTTTGAAGAGTTGGGATTAAAACCGGAATTGATTTTACGTAAATATGAATTGTATTCTGATGCAGAAAATATAACCAATTGTGCCTTATTGTTTTATTCTTAAAATTTAAAGTACATTTTTTATCTGCTCAATAATAAAAATCTGCAAGAAAAGCAAAAACTTTTCTTGCAGATTTTAGATTTTTGAGCTTTAGGTTGTATTATGCTTTGATCACTTGAATGCCGACATTATTCGGATCTTTTACAAAAAAACATTCCAAATGACCACCTAAAATTTGTGGTTCAACCGTTATGATCTTTCTTTCTCTGGCGTTTTCCAACAATTCATCGTAGCGGTCCGTCGCAATTCCGATAGAAACACCGGTGGCATTGGTAACTTCCTGTAGGTTCTTATTCTTGATCAGCTCTATTTGCATTTGATTCTCTGCTTCATAGAAAACGATAGACATCGTTTCATCAGGAGAAAAGGCATCCTTTAATGTCAGTCCCAAATATTCGCCATAAAATTCCTTCGATTTTTCCAGATCATCCACCATGATGGTTACCCATTGAATATTCATATTTTCCTCCATTCAAATTTAAACAACACATGCCAAAAAATTCAACCACAGCTCATTGCAGCCAATTTTTATGACAACGTCACCAGTATTCAACCAATATTATTCTTAAATCCTAACATCGCCAATTCAAAAAAATATCTCAGAGTAGGCCTTCTTCTAAAGCTTTTACCAAAACTTTTGCCGTTCCTAGGTTCGTCGCCAAGGGTACACCGTGAACATCACAAAGTCGAATCAGCGCTGTGACATCGGGCTCGTGGGGTTGCGCAGTCAACGGATCTCGCATAAAAATGACCAGATCCATCTTCCCCACAGAAATCATAGCTCCTATTTGCTGATCGCCACCCAAAGGCCCGGAGTTAAAACGATGCACCGTTAAGCCGGTCGCATCCATGATGCGCAATCCAGTTGTACCTGTAGCGTAAAGCTGATGGGATTTGAACAGGTTTTGATTGGCAAGAACCAGTTCGACTATGTCTTCTTTTTTTTGATCATGTGCAATCAATGCAATATGCATACCGACTCCTTTATGAATAAGCAATCTGTTAGCAATTCTTATTCTTTCATTTCATGTTGCAGTCCTTTTGGTTTTAGGATTGATTTTCTTTTTTTAAAATCGGCAAATATCTTCTTTCTCCGGAATCAAGTAAGTCGGAGAACTTCTGAAACAAGGCTTTAATATCCGCGATGGCATTGTTAAAAATGCCTGTTTTTGCAATATTGATCACCAACATGGCCAGCAATGCACCGAAAACAGCTCCCCAAATACCGGAAAATTGTAAGCCTACATAGGTAGAGATCAAAGCCAGTAATGGGTGCAAACCGGTTTGGCTTCCCATTACCTTGGGCTCTAAAACTCGACGCACCAACATAAATACCACGCCTATGACGACCAAAAATATGGCCTTATGCACATCTCCACCGATAAACTCTATAATTCCCCAAGGGAGTAATACGGCAATGCAACCCAAGATAGGCAGCAAATCGACGAAAGCAAGCAAAAATGCCATCAATAAAGCGTAGGGCTGGCCGTATAGGGAAAGTGCAACAAACATAAATACCATGGCAATGGAAGACAAAATAAGTTGTGCTTTAAAATAACCACCCAAGGCTGTAGAAATGGTTTGATATAACAATCCCATCATTTGATTTAGACTTCTAGGTAGGAATTTTTCACCCATAACGGAAATACCATCGTAATCGACAATAATAAAATACAACGCCAAGAAAAAAGTAATGAAACCAACAAAAAAATTGCCGGTTTTAGCGGTCATGGCTGCGGTAATTGTAACGGTTGTCGTAATAAAAATTCTACCAAAGTTTTGCAAAGCAATGATGGCCTTTTCTACAAAATCATTGAGCATGTCCGTTACTTGAGGTGGCGCAATATCTATGAGCCAAGTTAAGTTCTCCAAGAAGTTCTCTATTTCATCTACAATATTCGACCAGTTTTCTTGCAAATAAGTCCCCAAGGTAATGGCTTCTTGTACAATTCTAAAAACAATAAAGTAAACCAACACCACGATCAACAAAATGATGACTATATTGATGAGCAATGCAACAAATCGCCGGGAATTTGAAAGTTTTGCATTCACTTTTTGAACCAAAGGATTGGCCAAATTAGCTATCAACCAAGCCAGTATAAAGGGCAACATTACTTCAAAGGCTCTCGGTAATACATAGATCGTCAACAGAACGCCAATCACGGCTATCGCCAATCTAAGCGCAAGCCGTTTGTACAAGAGCGTATCCTGAGTGTCTTGACTTTGAATTTTTTTCATTCTTTCCTCCTAAAATGCTACGTCAAATTCTATCTTGCCGGTAGGATTCTTATTCATTCATTAACATCATTGTATTAGTCTCAAATCACAGCTGAGCGGATGAGTATTTTAGTTTTGAAAAGAAAGGCTTCGTAACAGAGTCTTGAACTTTTAAAGACATCTTAACCTTGCTCCCCTACTTTCTGCTCTGTTGAGCAATTCTATGATTTTCTATTTTCATACTTCTATCGACTTTAAATTCGATAGACCCTTTGTTGAGAAATACCGAGCAGTCGCTACACCGATTTATTTAGATTGTTTTTATCGTTATGATTTCTTTTAAGTGCACAAAGACAATCAAACTCTTTGGCTTTTTTGATCCGAGTCTATTCCATTTGCTATATATTAGACTATTTTGTCAGTTTTACACAGCTTCGTCAATCTTTTGTCGTGAATATCTTGATAAATCTTAACATTTGTACTTCATCCCATCATATCAGAAAAAGATAATGTTATAATAGGGTTATCTTAAATAAAATGATAGGCTCGTAGCTGACGTGTAACCAAAATTTGAGGGTTAAAGGAGAATGAGGAACATGTTTTTACTGAAAAAAGTAAAATACAAACATATTTTGGACATTCAACACTTGTCCATTCGAGAAAATAAAATTACCTGTATTGTGGGTGAAAGCGGCAGTGGTAAAACCATTCTATTGCGCCTTCTAAATAAACTTATCTCCTGCGATAGCGGTGAGATTTACTACAAAGAACAAGAATTGTCGTCCATCTACTCCATCGATTTGAGAAGAAAAATCGTCATGTTGCCCCAACAAGCGGCTATTTTTCCGGGAAACATTCGGGACAATCTGCTAATCGGTTTAAAGTTTGCCGAACAACCCATCGTCCATGATTCGGAATTACAACACACCTTGAAAATGGTCCACCTGAAAAATAAGTTGGACGATCCCAGCGAAACATTATCCGGCGGCGAAAAACAAAGACTGGCATTGGGGCGAATTATCCTCATGAAGCCGGAAGTCTTTTTATTGGACGAACCTTCTTCTGCATTGGACGACGAAACAGAACGCATCATCATCGAACAATTGGTTGCCTATACCAAAGAAAATCAAAAGTCTCTCATTATGGTAACCCATTCAAGAAATATTGCTCAAACCTATGCCGACGATATCATAGAAATACACAATGGAACAATCGCTCATTTTCAGGAGGTCTCTGATGAAAGGTATCATTGAGTTGCAAATTTGGCAAATGATAGCCGCCTACGTATTCGTCGTGGTTCTTTTATTGGTTGTCAGACTAAAGGGTATCCGACGGGAGAAGGAAATCTTTATTGCCACCATTCGGATGACGCTGCAACTCATTTTAACCGGATATGTTTTAGTGTTTTTATTTGAAAATCCATCTCCTGTTTTGACGATTTTGTTTCTATTGGTAATGGAAGTTTTTGCAGTCTTCAATATTTTTAAAAGGGTAAAACTGGAACTTTCGACAAAACTTAAGCAAATCATCGCTCTATCCATGGTGATCGGCACCATTTCTTGTCTTTTGTATTTTTTGTTGGTCGTGGTGCGCATATCCCCTTGGTATGATCCTCAATACTTTATACCCATCGCAGGAATGCTTATCGGCAATTCCATGACCGGCATTTCTTTAGGAGTGACCAGACTGGTGGACGGTATGCAAACACAAAAGGATTTGGTGGAAGGCGCTTTGATGTTGGGAGCCACACCGAAAATGGCTTCCAAGCGCATCGTGGACAATGCCTTTGATTCCGCCATACTTCCCTCTATCAACTCCATGGTGGGCATGGGCATCGTCTTTTTACCGGGTATGATGACGGGGCAAATTCTATCCGGTGTGTCGCCGGTTACCGCCATTGAATATCAGATTGCCATCATGTTGGGGATCGTGGGCTCCGTGGCCCTAACGGTGATTATCTTTGTTCATTTGGGTTATAAAACTTTTTTTAACGAGCAATGTCAACTCATCACTGACCAAGACTAAACAGGTGTCGCCATTATCGACGACAAGCTGCAAAATGCCCCTCATGGCTAGGATATATTCTGGCTATGAGGGGCATTTTTTTGTTTAAACTTTAATCTTTATTGTTGTGCTTGGGGTGCCGGTGCTTTGACTACAATCAGTTCCAAGGTTTCGTCATGTAAGTTTTTAACATTCATTTTCGTTTTATAAGGAATTTTAAGCAACGTCCCTTTTTCGTAGGTATGGATTTCTTGATCGTCCAACCCAATGGATAAGGTACCACGAACCACGGTCATATAGACATTGGAGTTGGAAAAATGCTCCGGCAATCCTTCTTCTTTGTTGAAAACCATATGGATGTAGTGAACATTTTCATCAAAAATAACTTTTTCTACTGCTTTATCGTTCCCGGTGTACAATTCAAACACTTGTTCTACCATATCGCGCCTCCGGTTGATTGAATTTCAATACATTTAAAATGGTTACAACCATTTTTTTATATTGTGCTTTCATCATAATCCTTCAATAGCGAAATAGAGGTAACATCGGTTACGTTTAAGGTAAAATAATATCGATCTTCTAGAGTTGTTCTGTTTCCCACTTTTCTTTGGTTAGGCATGAAATGCGTTGCGTATGACTTTCGTTGATCAACGGCAAAAAGACATCCTTTTGGGTAAAGCGATATTCAAAACCACATTTCTCTTGGACACGGATGGACCGAACATTGTTTTCTAAGGATCCGCACCAAAGCTTTTTTAAATGCAAGTTTTCAAATCCGTAGCGTATGACTGCCAGCACCGCCTCGGGAGTCAAGTGTCGACCCCAATAAGGCACGCCGATCCAATACCCGATTTCCGCTTCATCTTCCGGTAGGTCGAGAACGCTTTCCTCTCCAATCATCAAACCGATACTCCCAATGGGATGGGCTACCTGTTTGGAAACTATGGCAAAGGTATTGGGGTCGGATAATATCTCAGAGATAATATCGCGACTGTCATCCACGCTGGTATGAACCGGCCAACCGGCCATAGGCCCTACACGAGGGTCTTTGGCGTATCGATATAAAAACTGAGCGTCCTCCCCCGACCAAGGCCGTAAGATTAAGCGTTGGGTTTCTAAAACCATCATTTTCTCCTGAAAAATATCGTCTGTTTCTTTTGATGAGCTCTATCGATTTAAAATTTCTCACATTGATAGGAAGTCTTGTTTGAATGTGCGACCATTTTTTAATACCTCATGGCGCATTAGTTGCAATACTCTACATATCAAACGCTTTGGGATAACGCACAAGGCCTTTAATCGATGCTATTTTATTGGACAATGCATAGACCATGTAGTTTTTAGAGGGAATATCGTAGGGAGATTGGATGCCAACTTGCGCTGCAGGGATATAGCCAAATTGAGGGTAGTAGGCATCGCTTCCCAACACAACGACACAATCGTATCCCAAGGCCTTTGCAATGCGATGGCCTTCCGCAATTAAAGCACGTCCGATGCCTTGTCTTTGAAACTCCGGCAAGACTGCCAACGGTGCTAGGGTTAATTGCGTCGCGTCTCCGATTTTTACCTTTGTAAATAAGATATAGCCGACCACTTGACCGTTAACCTCTGCAATTAAGGATAATTCCGGTACAAAAGTCTCGCCTTTACGCAAAGCCTCGACGATATCTTGTTCCATGCCATCGCTGTATCGGGTACTTTTAAATGCTTTTTTAATTAAACGATGCACCTCTTGGTGATCTTCTTGGGTTTCTTGGCGAATTATCATATTGACACTCCCTGGTGCAAATTGTTTACTTAGATCGACTACTTTGATTTTAAGGACAAACGATCCATTCGATGGGAGTTCCCATCGAATGGATCGACATGCATCAAGTTTTCAGTTCTAAAACCGCTACATTTATTATAAAATTATAATAAGTGAGGGTCGTTTTCCCAGCTGTATAGATCCGCCGGGTTTTCGACATTGGTATCTCTACCGGTTGGCGGTAAGTCCTTAGCAGATTCCGGATCTGCAGGTGTGGTGGGCGTATTCAACTCTGCGCCACGGGCATTGTCTTGCTTCCAAGTTTCGTGACTGTCGGATTTCATCGGTGTTAAATCGACCTCGTCAATATCGATCCCTAGAGCTTTTGCAACACCTTTACCGTATTCGGGATCGGCCATATAGCAATGGTTGATATGTCTGTGTTTAATTTGTAAGGTCGAGTCTCCCATGTTACGCGCTGTGTTTTCAAAAAGAACCAATTTTTGCTCATCACTCATATTGCGGAAAAGCATACCCGGCTGTGTGTAATAGTCGTGGTCGTCTTCACGGAAATCGTAGTGATAAACATCGCCACCTTCTTGGATGGGTTCTGCTGTTTCCGGATGATCCGTCCAGTTGCCATAGCTGTTGGGTTCATAATGCAATTCGCTACCCATATTACCGTCTACACGCATCATACCGTCGCGGTGATAACTATGGGGATGTTCCACACCCTGAGTGCTGTTGACCGCTATTTGATGGTGGTTGACACCTAAGCGATATCTTTGAGCATCTCCATAAGAGAAAAGTCTGGTTTGAAGCATACGGTCTGGAGAATAACCGATTCCAGGTACATTGTTCGCCGGATTAAAAGCTGCCTGTTCGACATCTGCAAAGTAGTTTTCAGGGTTTTGATTTAAAACCAATTCTCCGACTTCAATGAACGGAAAGTCTTTTTTAAACCACATTTTGGTTAAGTCGAAGGGGTTGTAAGGCATCTTCTTTGCCTGCTCTTCCGTCATCACTTGGACAAACATGGTCCATTTGGGGAACATGTCTTTTTCGATGGCGGTATACAAATCTCTTTGGTTGCTTTCCCGATCTTTGGCTACAACCATTTCAGCTTCTTGATCCGTCAAGTTTTGAACACCTTGTTGGCTTCTAAAGTGGAATTTGACCCACACGCGTTCGTTGTCTGCATTGATGAAGCTGTAAGCATGACTGGAAAAACCATGCATATAGCGGTAAGACGAAGGGATTCCCCTATCGCTCATGGTAATGGTAACCTGAAGCAGTGATTCCGGTAAGGAGGACCAAAAATCCCAGTTGGTGTTGGGGCTACGCATATTGGTTCTCGGATCTCTCTTAACGGCGTGGTTTAAGTCGATAAATTTTTTAGGATCTCTAAAGAAGAACACAGGTGTGTTGTTTCCAACCACGTCCCAGTTGCCCTCTTCGGTATAAAATTTGATGGCAAAACCGCGAATGTCGCGTTCCGCATCAGCAGCGCCTCTTTCGCCGGCTACTGTTGAAAAACGCATAAATATTTTAGTTTTCTTACCAATTTCAGAAAATAGTTTGGCTTTCGTGTACTTGGTAATATCGTGGGTAACTGTAAATTCTCCAAAGGCACCGGATCCCTTAGCGTGCATCCGACGTTCTGGAATCACTTCACGATTAAAGTGTGCGTGCTTTTCCAGCAACCAAGCATCTTGTATTACTTGTGGGCCTCTTGGGCCTGCTGTCATGGTGTCTTGATTGTTGATAACCGGAGCACCTGTTTCTCTTGTAATACCGGGATGTTTTCCGGTTGTATCGTTTCTACTCGGCAGGGGGGTACCCAATTTGTTTTTCTTCATAGGATCTTTCATTGTCTACCTCTCTTTGAATCCTTATATCCATAAAGCAATGGGAATCTTAGAAGTGGAAAGAGTGCACTATGTGCTTATAGGATTGCCAATCTTTCTCAAAAGCAACAAGTAAAAGCACCATCTTTCAAATGCATTCTCTTCCCAATTATAGTCTCTCCTCTTAGAATATAATTACTCCTATCTATAATCATTATAACTGTTTCACAATTTATGTCAACGAAACCACCGGGAACACCTTAGTTTTCTTATAAATTCTTAATTTATATTATTCTTTGGTTTTGCACCATCGGTTTTCATAGATAGGGAATGCTGCCCCGTGGTGTAGGTCTGAATCATACCAAAGAGGATGGCTATGCTTGCTAAGCGGATAAACCAAGGTAGTATTTTGCTTTTTGTGACAACGGCCAGACTCTCGCCAAAGTTACCGCCGATCATTAAAGATAAAGTAAAAAGTAAAGCCACAATGCCACCGCCAATCAGGGCGATCAATAGACTTGCAGCAAAAATCTTTTCTGAATAGTGATGAATTCTTTCTTTCATGTTGCCCTCCCTATAAAAACGGTACCGGTACAATGCCTAGAAGAATGAGCACGGCTACCGTCAGGTGTGCAAACACCCAAATCAAAGCTAAGCGGCTGGTCTCCTTCATTCCCGATCCGGAAATACCCATGGCGGTGTACATACACAGGGCCAAGGGTGGCGTCATACCCTCTAAAGCACCAGTAATTGCCGGAAGAATGCCCGCTGCCAATAAGGGCGGCACATCTACGGCAATTAAAACTCCTACAATCCCCACACCGAAAATTGCTATTTGAGAACTACCGGGCAAAAACATACCTAAAAACATGGTGAACAATGGCACGACAATGGCAACTTGCCATCCGCTCAAATTAAAAGAAGAGATGGTATGTTCCAAGGCTTGGCCCACATTTGCCTGTCCGAATAATTCCGAAATACAATATGCAAAATAAATCGTCGCCGCTACCGGCACAACAGATTTGACTCCCTTTTTAAAAAGATTGACAATGGCTCGGGGACGAAGACCCCCTTCTAGTTGGTTTCGGCTGATCCAAAGGGTGTATAAAGCAGCGACACCGGGTGTAAATTGTATTACCGATGAAAACAGGGCACCGGCGCCTTCTGCGCCGATTCGGGCTGTAAAAAAAGTGTCTTTGAGTAAAAAATCCAATAGAAGTGGTAGAAAAATAATGAAGGGAACCAACAAGGCTTTCCAACCTTCTTTAACCGTCTTTTTGAATGAGGAAATGTCCGCCACAGGAATCGCCTTGACCTTTTCTACTCGACACAAGATAAAGAGTAGCAACAGCCTCTGCGCGACAAACCAAAGACCTATCCCCCAAACCACCAGCCAAAAAGTGGAGAGATTAAAGGTATCGGGCATCGTCGCATCCAAAACACCAAAGGCTAAGAGGATCGTTCCCGATGGGGGTATCATCGGACCTAGAGAGCTGGCTGACATCTCCGTCGTTGCCGCTAACTCCGGGCTGAAGCCGGTTTTCATCATGGTGGGTATCGTAAAGACTCCGGTTGCGGCAACATTGCCCGGACCAGTCCCCGACAAGGCGGACATAAAAGCAGAGGATGTTAAGGAAACGTAGCCGGCACCACCTCTAAACCGGCCTACCAAGCTCATCATAAAAGTGATGATGGTGTTGACAACTTGGGTCTCTCCAAACACAAAAGCTAAAGTTAAAAATGCGACAATGGCATAAAATAAGGTGTTGGTGGAGGGTTTTAATAAGAGAGCCGGTATCGCCTTTCCTTGTCCCATCACCACTGCCAACACAAGAAAACCCGTTAACATCGATTCGTAAATCGGACGCTTGAAAATAATAAAGCTGAGAACAATAATAGCTAAAAGAAGAAGCATCCATAATAATTCCAATGGTATCATCCTGTGTTCCTCCTTTCTAAGGCTAAGGTCACCAATTTGTCCAAAAGTGCTTCGTAGCTGTAACCTCCCATTTCTGCAAGAATCGGAAAATCTGAATAGCCTTTTTGCAGACCCGGCAATGTGTTCAGCTCGATGACATGGGGTTGACCTTTGTGATCCAGCCTGAAATCAATTCTGGCGAATTGCCGGCATCGTAAAGCAAGAAACGCTCTCTTTGCCATGTCGACTATTTCTTCTTCCAATTCTTTTGACAATTCTGCAGGCACTTGGAATGAGACAACATCGTCGGCTTTTGCTTTGATCGTTAAAAAATCAACACCGCCGTCTTCAAAGATGTATTCCTTAATGGGCAATACTTCAAGAACATCGTTGCCCAAGATGCCCACCGTAAACTCTCTGCCCGGCAAAAATTCTTCCACCAGGATCATTTGATTGTAAGTTTTGATTTTTTCTTGAATGATTTTTCTTAGATTGTTTCGCTGAAGGACTTTGCTGGACTCTGTGATGCCGACGCTGGAGCCTTCGTGCTCCGGTTTGACGATGACGGGAAATTCAAAATCTTCTCTGATTTCTTCCTCCCCGGTAGAAAATAGTTGGGATTTTGCCGTTCGCACGCCCGCATCCTGCAAAAGAATCTTCGCTATTTTCTTATGTAGGCTTAGTACCTGGGTGGCCAGCCCGGATCCTACAATGGGCACATCCAGCATTTCCAACATGCCGACTATGTTGGCTTGGCTGCGTTTATTGGTGATGCCAGCACTTAAATTGAAAATAACGTCGGGCTTCGCTTTTAAGGCTTCTATTTTTTCCAGAAGCACATTGGTGGCTTCTATTTTCGTAACGCGATGTCCCATAGATTTTAGGCCCATGGCAACCGCCCATACCGTTTCTCTCATTTGCTCTGCCCCATGGGGATTAAAAATTTGAGCCGATTCTTCCAAGTTCTCGTATTGATTGTAAACTAAAACGATATCCATCCACGCCCTCCTATGTATACTAGATTTCAGAAAATAAAATAAAATGTTATATCTTGTGAAAATTTCAATTGAAAATAATGTGAATAACATCTACAACTATAGCAGAGTTAACCTAAAACTAGCATAAAAAGTAGAACAAAACGATCAACGTGAAAATTTGAAGATGAACAGCATAAAAAGTTAAAAACTGTAAAATGTTGGTTCATTATTTGTTTTGAAATCCTATCGCTTAAGGGCTCTAATAACAACCTCCCTTGTCCCTCATCCAAAACTAAAGATCCACTTGCTAAGGTTTCAAAAAGAAGGGCAATAAAAAATCAGAGTGGAGATGTTTTCTCCACTCTGATTAGAGCAATTGAGTTCATAGACTTAATCCCAAAGGATCGGATCTATTTTAATTTAACGCTTGCGCAACCACTTGATACCAACAAAGATGAGTCCGATTAACGAAACTCCCAATAACCCGCCTATGATGAACAAGGGCGTGGTATCTCCGGTTCTCATACCAAGTTTTAATGGTATTCTCGTATAGGCTTTAGGTTTCTTTGAAACCTCTTTACCCTGTTTTGGATCCGGCTTTGGATCTGGTTGCTCTCCGCCCGGATCGGAAGGGTCTTTTTTATAGGTTGCGGTGACCTCTACGTCTTCCGCCGGCATGGTAAAGGTCGTGGTGGCAGCATTGGCATCGGCCAGTGTCACAGCGCCACTGTCCACCACCCATTTGTCAAAGACATAACCGGCCGGTGGCGCATCGGCTACAATGGTTACTTCGTCATTTTCTTCGGCTTCCGTAACCGTCACACCGCCCACTTGTGCAATCCCCTTGTTAACCGTCACATTGTATTTTTCAGGTGGCGTGGAGTCCGCTTTATAGGTGGCGGTCAATTCTACATCTTCCGCCGGCATCACAAAGCCGGTGGTGGCGGCATTGGCATCCGCTAAGGTAACGGCACCACTGTCAACCACCCATTTATCAAAGACATAACCGGCCTCCGGCGCATCAGCAGCGATGGTCACGTTCGCACCAGCTTTCGCTTTGGTGATCACGTTATGACCGTCTTCCGCTTGACCACGGTTTACTTTTATGTTGTATTCCGGTTCCGGCTCCTCAATGTTCTTATAGGTCGCCGTTACTTCCACGTCTTCCGCCGGCATTATAAAATAGGTGCTGGGCGCATTGGCATCGATGAAAGTAACATCACCTCGTACTACAACCCATTTATCGAACTCTTGCCCGGCTGGTGGGTCAAAGGCATCCAAGTTCACCTCCGCATTGACTGCGGCACTGGAAGCTGGGGATCCTCCGACTGTTGCACTACCATTGTTGACGGTAATCAAATATTGACCGTCCGGTGGTGTTTCTTTGTCCCTATAGGTCGCTGTTACTTCCACATCTTCCGCCGGCATGGTAAAGCTGGTGGTTGTGGCAGCAGCATTTGCTAGGATTGCGCTACCGCTGTTTACCACCCATTTGTCAAAGACTTGGCCCGCCGGTGCCGTATCGGCAAGCAAGATGACGTTGTCGTTCTCCTGGGCTATGGTAATCGTGACACCACCGACTTCCGCATGACCATCGTTGACGGTAACGTTATACTCTGTGGGGGCTGCCGTTTTATAGGTGGCGGTCACTTCTACGTCTCTTGCCGGCATGGTAAAGGTCGTGGTTTCGGCGTTGGCATCGGCCAAAGTAATTGTTCCACTGTCGACTACCCATTTATCAAAGACTTGTCCCGCCGGTGGGGCATCCGCTATGATGGTGACTTCGGCATTTTCCTCGGCTTCCGTTACGGTCGCACCACCCACTTGCGCTTTCCCTTTGTTGACCGTCACTTTGTGTTTCTTAGGCAGGGTGGGATCTGCCTTATAAGTAGCGGTCACTTCTACGTCTTCCGCCGGCATAGTAAAGCTGGTGGTTTCGGCGTTGGCATTGGCCAAAGTAATCGTTCCACTATCCACTACCCATTTATCAAAGACTTGTCCAGCCTGTGCGGCATTGGCGACGATGGTGACCGTATCCCCTTCCTTCGCTTTGGTGGTTGGTGTTGAACCGATCCTTGCGATCCCTTCGTTGACTTTTATATTATTAGCATCGGGATCTTCTTTATAAGTGGCGGTTACCTCTACGTTTTCCGCCGGCATGATAAAGTTGGTTATTCGCATATTGGGATTGCCTAAGTTAACGGCCCCTTTATTGACTACCCACTTGTCGAAAACTTTTCCGGGCAAGTCATTGCCAATGAGTTCGATGCGTTGACCTTCATCGGCTTTGGTAACCGTCTTTGACCCGAGCTTAGCGGTGCCTTCATTCACTTTTATATCAAATTCTCCCACATCTGCATCTTTATAAGTAGCGGTTACTTCCACGTCCATAGGCGGCATAATGAAAGTCGTCCTCGTATCTTTTGCATTTTTCAAATAGACCGCTTCTTCGCCGGTATTGACGACCCAACGGGCAAAGACTTGACCTTCAGGTGCGGGTCCGGCATTCAAGATGACCTCTTGCCCCACTTCAGCACTTTGAATTATGGTTAACCCGCCGGGGGCATACGCCTTTCCGCTGTTCACTTTAACCTTGTAAGTTGTTGGGTCTCCTTTAAAGGTCGCTGCTATCGCAAAATCCTGTTCATTCGTTTTGAATTTTGCATCGGGTTTAGTCAATTCCTCCTCTGCAATAGCAGCAGGAGCGGATGTAAGGACCACCCATTTGTCAAAGGTCTTCCCCGGAGGGGTGTGGGGTTGCAATTGATACTTGGTATAGAAGTTCGCTGTCTTGGTGGTCACATCGTTGTTTTCGGGATCTCTCGCCACACCGTTTATGACTCTTATTTTATTCACCAGGGGCTTCCCTCTCATGATCGCGGTGACTTCCACGGGTTCATCGCCCATGGTAAATTCAGGATACTCTTTCGTTGTATCAAAACTCACACCACCGCTGTTGATCTCCCATCTGGAAAACGGAGTACCCGAACGGGGTGCCAAACGGGCGAGTTTAACCGTATCTCCCGGTTTCGCCGATTGAGCATAGACAAAGGTTCCATCACTTAATTCTTTTCTAGCGTATCCATTGTTCACTTTAATAGGCAATTCATCGGCAGGCATGTCTTTAAAATGAGCGGTCACTTCGAGTTTTTGTGCTCGCATTGTAAACCAATTGGTATTGGGTGACAGCTTCAATGTTTGGTAATCGTCCGCATCCGGCAGATATCCGGTAATGACTTCCCAGTGATCAAACACTTTACCCGCGGGGATATCGGCGACCAATTTAATTAACTCCGCACACTCCGCTTTAGTGATCGCTCCATCTCCCGAGTAGGCAGTCCCTCCGTTGACCACCACCTCATAAGTAGGCGGTGGCGCCGCCAAGGCGGTCCCTAAGCCCGGCATTAAAGCCAGTGTTAAGGCGACCACAATTAATACGGCAACCATTTTTTTTGCTTTCATCATCATTCATACCCTTTCTTCTAAATTATCCAATACACTTACACATTTACACTTACACATTTCTATATTAGGACACATTTTTTTGGTCGGTATGCAACAGAACCGTTCAATCAGTTCAATCATATACTTAATAATAACTTAATTTTCATTGAAAATCAAGCATGTGCACCCGTTCCCATCTTAAAAATACCTTTTCATTCCCTTGTCTCCAAAAAAACCTCACCTCAGTCGACATTTTTGTAAATGAGATTGTGGACTGAGGTAAGGCCCTTCGTGCGGCTCTCTTCCTAATTGTAAGATTGCTCTTTTCTCTTTTTCATTTGTGTTGTTACTTTATCTGTTTGGTTTTGTGGTTTACTGATCTACCGTTACCATCTTGTTTTCCGCAGAAAGCGCTCGACTTATCCATAAAAAGCCTACCAATTCACTGGCTAAAAAGGAGAGCCAACGCCGGTTACACCTAAAAGCTTCTGCAATACAAGAAGGAATAAGATCAGCATAATCATTCCTCTAGCCAATGCAAAGAAAAAGGCTTCTCTGCTTTTTGCAGCGGATTGCAGGGCGATGGAACCAATCAGGTTGTAGCCCAAAAATAAGAATCCAAGGCTATAAAGCCGTAATCCCTTTAGGGTCATGGCTAGTACCTCCTCATCGCCAGAAATAAAGACCGATGCCAAGAGTTTTGGAAAGAGCATACAGATCAGCACAACTGATATGGACAAAATCCAACTGACCTTCTGTGAGAAGGAAAGGATCTCTCGATATTTTTTTTCGTTTTCAGCACCTTTTGCCCTCCCTAAAAGAGGTTGCGCTCCTTGAGAAAGGCCTAAAAAGATCGCTGTGAACATAAGAGATAAATTGGCTATGATCGCATAGCTGGATACGCCAATTTCACCAACCAGTGAAAGCAGCACAGCATTAAAGGCGAAAATAACAACACCTTGACTGACTTCCATGACAAAGCTGGCCATTCCTTTTCCTAGAAGACGAAAAGGCGGCAGAAGTCTGGGTCTTAATTGTCTTAAAAGTTTTGCCTTTCTAAAATGCAGTGTACAGACAAGCAACCCTGCTACTTGTGCTATACCCGTCGCAAGACCAGCGCCGAATAACCCCCACGAAAAGCCAAAGACAAAGAGTGCATCCAGCGTTACGTTGAGGCAGCTACAAAGAAGCAATGCCGTCATGGCAAGTTTTGCTCCGTCATCATTTCGAAGAAGTACGACAAAGCTTTGAAAAAATACATAAAAGGGGCTAAACCAAAGGAGAATCCCTAAGTACTCCCTTGCGCCCTCTAAGGCTTCGCCACCACCTGTTAAAAACAGAAGAAGCGGATCAAAGAAAAACTGAAGCAGCAGGAGAAGTCCCAACCCTGTTAGAACAGCCCAGCTCATGGTCTTTTCAGCCCACTCTTTTGCTCTTTCAGTATCTCCACTACCGAGGGCTCTACTCATGGCTGTTGCGCCACCAAAACCAAGAAGAAGCCCCAGCCCCTGCATGACGTTGATCATGGGAATGGAAAGATTTAGACTTGCAAGCCCTTCATGTCCGAGTGCTTGGCCGACAATGAGTGTGTCTCCCAATACATAGAGACTGGTTCCCATCAGGCCAAAGATGCCCGGTAAAAAGGCAGATGTTAAAATTTTTCTTTTATTCAAATAATAATCCTCCTCTATTAATTTTAAGAAAGAATAGAGCTTTTGTCAAAAAAACGGTAGATTTCTCTACCGTTTTTACTAATTTTAAATATGATTATATGTCGAATGTTATTCAAAAGTACGCGTATACCTTACTTCTCTAACGCTTTTGCCACCTATTTTATCTTCAAGGTAGTCGTTTTCTCTCATAAACCCCGAGTTCTCATAAAACCGGATCGCTTTTTTGTTTTCTTCCAAGACATACAGGAAAATCTCTCGATAAC
Source organism: Eubacteriaceae bacterium (assembly GCA_012522805.1). Taxonomy (GTDB): domain Bacteria; phylum Bacillota; class Clostridia; order Eubacteriales; family Eubacteriaceae; genus JAAYJS01. The sequence continues at coordinate 32,783 of JAAYJS010000003.1, forward strand.
CTTGTTTTCTCAACTCTTCAAGTACAACATTTATGAGCTTTCGGCCCCATCCCTTTCCCATATACTCAGGCATTAAATAGATGGATACAATTTCACCTGCACTTTGATGTTCTTCAAACCTAGAGGCACAAAAACTTGACGTACCAATGTATTCGCCGTTCTCAGTCATGACGATGGTGTTTATGTCTTCAAGCTCAAGAAAGGAAACCCATCTTCCACTCTCTAAACTATCTAGAAATGATTCAGGTATCAAACCTTTATAGGCATACTTCCAACTTTCCTCGTATATTTTGCTTATCTTAAATAGATTATCCTCAGAATTTATGTATCTAATTTCCAAATTTCTCACCCCATGTGTTTGCCATCTCTTTTATCCAAACAGTTTTGATATCTAGACTATACTTTCAACTCGTGCTCTTACTATAAATTCTTTCTAGGATGGGCATGCCGTTACAATACATCCTCCACAATTTTGTTGGAGACTTCAGATCGGATTCTGCGCCAAGGCAGCATCTTTTGAAAAAGAGCTGAGGATTTTATTTACCCCTGTTATAGAAAAAAAGACTGGAGTTGTTCATTCCAATCGCTTTAATTTCATTTTTTTTGTATGACTCCTTACCCTCCTATGGAATAAACCATCAAGAGCTACGTTGAGAAAATATTATCTTTGTTTTTCTTGTTTTTTCTTTGACAATTTATCTAAAAACAACCCAACTAAGAGAATGCCGATGGCCGCACCGTATAAAAAACCGGATATAAAGTCACGGATGTTTGCAATTTTTGGTAAAATGATGGCTAACACTAAGAACAACATACCAATAGGAATATACGTTTTTTTCACTTTGCCCTCCCATTTTTAATTTTATTTTTAAAGTAACAAATCATTTTATCATTTAAGAGTGTATCTTTCAAACATCGCTTTTCCTATATCTTTTAGATCGCTCTAAATTTGTCATTTAACTTTATGAGATCTCATCACTTTGATTCAATAGCTTTTCATTTGCCTCAAGCATGTTTTGATAATATGCGTCATAATCAGAACTAAACTGCCTAATTAAAGAAACTGCCATGTCATCATAAGCATTTTGCTCCAAATATTCTCTAACTTTTTCTAGAATACGAACCATTGGATGATGGGTATACGCTTCACTTTGTTTGAAATCCCTGTATTGTGATATGCATTCCCTATTCTCATCAAACCATTTATCATAATCTTCAACGGCTTCTATTTTTGCTTTGTTAACTGCCTTCAGATCTGTTGCAGATAGGCTTTTCGCAGCTTGCTCTATTAATGCCTTTTCCTCTTCAGAGAGAGAAAGTTCCGGCAAGTGATCCAAGAAGCGTATATATTGATCAAAATATTTTTCATCTTCTTTTTTCAGTTTTACATCTAGGAAAGGTTTGTAAGCCATGAAGAATGCTTGTCCGATATAGCCGGGAAAAATCCGCATTAACCTCGAATACATTGTTTCTTGCTTTTCAATCCAGTCCAGCTCTTCTTCGACGATATGGATATCCTCATTTTTGATGATAAGTTTTAATACTTCTACTTTTTTGTTTTCTAATTCTAAGTCGATTTCTCTTTTCCTGATTATTTCGGCAAGCTTTCCATTATTTTGACTGCTAAGAATTTCTTTGATTTCTTCAATTGAACACCCCAGTTTTCTAAACAAAGATATTTCCTTTAGGATTTTTACATCCTCCGCAGAATAGATTCTATAATTGTTGTCTCCTCTTGCAGGGTGAATGAACCCTTTTTCTTCATAGTATTCAATTGCTTTTCTGGTTAATTTGGTTTTCTCTATTACTTCTCTCATTAACATGTTTGGCACCTCCTAACTGAACCTTATCAGTGCCCCTTAGGTGTATGTCAAGAGGTATGATTGTATTTTATAGCTTACGATTCATTCTTTTGATTCAGTTGAATCATTTGAGCTTCAAGCTGGATAGCCATACTTAGATAGGGATGTAGTTGCCTGTATCTTCCCTGTTATATGAGGAGATTTTCAATAGTTCTTCCATTGCTTCAATTGCGTTCTTCCCAAATGCTCGATGGTTCTGACCAAATCTTTCCGGAACGCTTTGTCTCGTCACATAAGCGACTTGATAGGTTTTTTTATAATCGAGTTCCTCTTGACCAACAAAGACATACTGGATGCGGTGGCCATATGGATTCTCCAATTTAAAGTATACTTTTAATCCGGAGTTCCTCTTAATATATCCACCCATCTGCTTGAATGGTTCTTTTGAGAAGGTAGCCTCTAAGTTTTCTTCTAACATTTGGACGATTTCTTCTCCTATCATTTCAGCAGTCATAATGGGCGGATCCATGGGGACAATGTAATAGAGGTCTCTGCGCGTCAATTTTCCTTTTTGGATGGCACCGCCGTATCGCCAGCCATTTGAAAAAGCGATATCCAAACCCGTTGCGTGACGCATACTGTCAAGTAAAAGGTAATCCATGGTTCCGTAAAATGAACTTGCCCGGTGTAAATCGACGAGGCTCTCTCCTACTACCGTTTCCAAATATGCTTTGTGTTGATTTAAGATCGCGTCATCAGCCAGCATCTCAAGCATCTTTGCATCTTCTTTAACTGTGTGATCCAGAATGATGTATTCATGATTGATGCGCTTAATTTGGCCCTGATCTATGACGAGTTCCAAATAACCCATTGAAGATGCCAAGGATCCCGATTGGATAATATAACTGTCATTCACCTTTTCAATTTCTCTGATTCTGTTATGGGTATGACCGGATAAACAAATATCGATACCATCCACGCGATTTAAGAGTTCAATATCTTGAGGGTAACCTAAATGAGAAAGTAAAATGATGACATCCACCCCTTCATCTTTTAGTTTCTTAACAAAATGTCTTGATTCATGGATGCCATTGGTGAACTCTGCGCCTTTCCAGAAAGGCTCTGGCATGTTTTTCTTAATAATATTGGAAGCGACCCCAATCACACCAAACTTCACACCATCCACAAAAAAAATCTCAGTCGATTGAAAGAAATGATCCTCGGTGCCTTCATGATAGACATTAGCCGCTAGGATTGGATATCCCAGTTTTTCTTCAAGAGATTTTAAATGTCGGGGTGTATAGGCTGAATCCCAATGGAAGGTCATGGCATCAACACCAAGTTCCCTCAAGTAAGGAATCATGACTTCTCCTTTAGAAATCACTGCCTCGTAAGTTCCATGAAGTGTATCTCCGTTATCAAAAACTAACAGATTATCACCATGTTTCTCGCGATATTCATTAATTTTGGTCATGATTCTCGGATATCCGCCCATGGTTTCAATTTGAAATCCGGCACCGGTGTATCTGACATCATCATGAGGCAATAAATTAGCATGCGTGTCATTCATCTGTACAATTCCAATCTTTTTCGTCATAAGAATACCTCCTGTTTATTCGATGTGCTGTCCTAGTACGGTGTCGATTAGGACGTCCCACACTTTTTCTAATCTCATCCAGCAATATTTTATAGTATACTTGGCACTATTTCAAATTCATGTTCAGCACCATCCATTATTGTAATGAAGGTATCTGATAACAGTATTTTTTTGCACCTTCATCAGGCAGCTGGGATTTAGTATTTTTCACAGAGCCTGTTGCGTATATACCGTTTAACCAACAATAAATTATAGAAATTCCTCCAACAATTTTTCCCTTATAATATAAAATATATTCTCCGATCATCGTTCAATGGCTTATATCCTTTAATTCAAAATAATTGTTCTTAAATAAACTCCGAATATTCCTTGCTTGATGCGTAAGATGCGTTGCCAAAAATTATAATTTATTTTTCTTATTATGCTTATCATCATACCGATTTTGTAAACTACCGAAAAATCCAAATAACATCATTCCAATTCCGGCTCCTATAGGTAGTCCAAATAACATACCGTAAATCATATCATTAAAAATAAGCCATCCTAGAAGCATACCAACGGCAAGTCCGATTCCAGCTCCAATGGACAATCCAAGCGAGATGCCTGTTGCAACATTGTCTGCTTCTTTATTTTTGTTTTCAATTTTATCATCTCTCATCGATTATTTCCTTTAAATGAACAAATTCTTGTTTTCACTATGATAACATGCATCCCATAGCCACAATCCGAAAAAATATCTAAGATACAGACATTTATCCCAAAGCACATCAGTCTCTTGAATACAAGACCTCTGCAGAAATCTATTTTGGAGAAGAAACTCAACGAACTTCCTCAAAGCAAAGGAGGAGTTCATAACTAAGAATAGAAATTATGTGTCTTGACAAGCGTGAACAACGTGACCATTATAATAAATCTCTAATACATCCAACATTATCTACAAATCTCCACTATATAAATAAGTCAATCAACTTCTTATCTAAGAAACAATTGAAATAATTTTAAGAGTAAGTCAAAATGAGCAGATAAACTTGAAAAATAATGAAATATTCTCATGTAAAAAAGTGACTAAGATTTTCTCTTAGCCACCAATATTTTTGTAAATTTTATACTACTAACCTGTTATTTATTTTATCGATAGTGAAAATAATATCCTTAGCAAGGTCTATATTGTTATCAAATAATTTGATTACTCCACCTTTTTTATTAAAGGGAAATTCCTGTAAAACTTCTTTTTCAATAGAGCCGTTTTTAACAATATAATCAATAATATTATTGACAAAATTAATCTGATCGGAGTTTAGTTTCTCAGCTGTTAGAAATTTAGAAAACTCTCTTTTTGCAGCTTCTCTGTCCATACCTGTGATACTAGCAACCAATTTTAAAAGCGGTTTATCACCATAAACTTTCTGATAAGAGTCTTTATCTCCTAGCTCTTCAAACAAATTTTTTTCAAAATATTTGATATCTTCTTTAGTAAGCTCTTCATTGTTTCTAAGTTTATAAATCGGCAAATCATCCCTATACTTCTTAAAATAAGATACCACTTTTTCTCTATAGGTATCTAAATCATTCACATTGTATATTGGACTGCCTTCTCTGATTCCGATTACTTCGTCCGCAAAATCTGTATAATAAATTACTTGCCTCTCTCTATCTATTAGCTTTATAAGATCTCTTAAGGCCTTTCTAACTCTTTCATAATCAAAAAGATCCGCATCTTCCCAAAATTCTTCTTCCTGTATCTTATAAATTAGATCCTTATTCTTTTGCACTTGTGCTATAGAACCTTTTTTCTCCAAGTCATGGGCAGTCTTTTTAACCCTGCTCTTTGGCATAGAATATGGTTTTTTCTCAAGATGAGCATATTGTATAGTATACATTAGATAATCAAATCTCTTTGCTAACTCATCATCGTCTGTAGAGATAATAAGGGGTGAAATTTCATCCTTTAGATTTTTAACATCAAGCTCTTCTAGACTTTCAAATGCTCTTTTATCTAGGTACCTATCTATTAGATGTATCTTCATCCTTGCGTTAAATCTTTCAATATTTATCCCTTTAGTTAAAAGACAAATATTATCTATTAATTCATTTCTATATTTTATAAACTCATCTTCTTGATAGTCTAAATGTTCCAAAGCTTTTATCAAATCGACCTTAATATTGAATAAGTTTTCTGTTAGAGATCTTTGAATGCCGCCTTCGTAACCTCTCTTATTTATTTCAAAAAACTCAAAATTGTAATAATAATCAAATATTAAAAATTTTTCTTTGTGGAGGCCTGGGCCAAATAAATCTTCACATAACCTAGTACCTCTACCAATCATCTGCCAAAACTTAGCCTTAGACCTAACCTTTTTAAAGAATACTAGATTTACAAGTTCAGGAACGTCTATCCCTGTATCGAGCATGTCTACCGATACTGCTATCTGAGGATATGAATCTTTATCCTTAAATTTGTCTATAAGGTTGTCTACATAATTAATTTTATGATAAATAGCCTGAACAAAATTTCCTCTGTATTCAGGATATAGTACATTGAATCTTTCAACTATAAAGTCAGCATGGGCTTGGTTAGCTGCAAATATAATAGTCTTGCCTAGTTTGTCTCCGCCTTCTACTTTTATTCCTTTTTCCATCAAATCCTTTAAAACCAAATCTACTGTATCTATATTAAAAAGACTTTTATTTACAATTTCGCTGGGAATATCTTCAAAAGAATCAAAGGTGCTTTCAAATTCTTCTTTTTCTTCCTCAGATAAATCTTTATATCTTATTCCTTCCTTCATAATCTTAGTTTCAGATACTTGAGGAAGCTCATAATTAACTAGATATCCGTCTTCAATGGCTTCTTTTAACTCATAAGCAAAGGTAGGGTTCCCCTCTTCAAGTTCAAAAATTCTATATGTGTTCCTGTCAATCTCATCTACGGGAGTAGCTGTTAATCCTAAAAGCCTAGCATTAAAATAGGCAAAGATATCTTGATATTTTTTATAGATAGACCTATGGCTTTCATCGAAGATGATCAAGTCAAAGTGTCCATTGGTGAAAATTCTCTCTCCATCAGTACCCTTTTTCTCATCTATAGCATTCATAATGGTTGGATAAGTGGAAAATACCATTCTACTATTAACGTCATCCCTGCTGTCCAAAAGATTGCAAAGGGAAAGTTCAGGCAAATGTTCATTAAAGCTTTCCTTGGCTTGTTTGACTAGAGCTGTCCTATCTGCTAAAAATAAGATATTTTTAGCCCAGTTATACCTAACCATAATATCTACAATAGAAACCGTCGTTCTTGTTTTACCACTTCCCTATCGTGTCAAGGGAATGATACTATTTTTTCTTAAAAACTTTATAGGAAAAAGGAGACCATAATTAATTGATCTCCTTCCATTGTACTAACAATATTCTATTTTTTCTATGCCTTTACCTGAAATGTATATTGTTTTGATATATTTAG
>JAAYJS010000019.1 GCA_012522805.1 Eubacteriaceae bacterium
GACGTGGAACCGTCGCCACCGGAAGAATTGAACGTGGAATCGTACACGTAGGCGACGAAGTCGAAATCGTCGGAATCCAAGAAAAGAAAAAAACCGTCGTAACCGGCGTTGAAATGTTTAGAAAACTCTTAGACGAAGGCCGCAGCGGCGACAACATCGGTGCTCTCTTAAGAGGAATCGAAAGAACTCAAATCGAAAGAGGACAAGTCCTTGCAAAACCGGGTTCCATTCAACCCCACACCCACTTTATGGGCGAAGTATACGTTTTAACCAAAGAAGAAGGCGGACGTCACACCCCGTTCTTTGACGGATACAGACCGCAATTCTACTTTAGAACCACCGACGTTACCGGCAATATCAAACTACCGGAAGGCGTCGAAATGGTTATGCCCGGCGACAACATCAGCATGGAAATCAGCTTAATCACACCGATCGCTATCGAAGAAGGTTTACGTTTTGCTATCCGTGAAGGCGGCAGAACCGTCGGATCCGGAGTAGTTGCAAAAATTATTGAAAATTAAAACAATAAATTTTTAAAATCTAAAGTAGTGTGTTAGAATAAAAGATTTCCGACACGCTACCTTTCTAATACAAAAAACGGCAAACTCGTGAAGAGTAAGCCGTTTTTTCTTTGGGGATATTTTGCAACAGCCCCTTGTCATTGCAAAATATCTTTGTTTATTTTGATTCAAAATTCTTTTTAAAGGATGTGGTATAGTTTCGACAGAACATATCTTTTCCAAGCAACAGTTCTGTTGCTTTCAAAGATTCAATCAGCGCCGTATTAAGCGGGTCGACAACGGCGGAATCCATACCCAATGCCATAGCGAGGGTTAAGAAAGTGCGATTGATCAGCTCACGCTTCGGCAAACCGAAGGAAATATTCGAAAGACCGCCGGTAATATGGGCATCGGGATGGTCTTCTTTAATTTTACGAATGCAATCAAAAGCTAAGAGACCGGCTTTGTAATCTGTGGAAACACTCATAATGAGGGGGTCGACGAATACTTTGGAGTCATCGAGACCTATCTTTTGAGTTGCATTAAAGATAATATCCAAGGCTTCCATGCGTTCTTCGATACTTTTGGGCATACCGGACTTGGATTCGTCCATGGCGAGGGCAATGACGCAGGCACCCCTTTCCTTGATGAGGGGTAAAAGAAGATCTAACTTTGCTTTGTCCGCATTAATCGAGTTAACCATAGGCGTTTGTTTAACAACATTGATGGTCTTTTCTATGGTTGTAGGAGCTGAGGAATCCAAGCAAATGGGTGTATCACAGACCTCCTCTACGATACCGATCAGCCACATCATGTCGTCGAGTTCTCTCGAGGGGTCGGTGCCCGCATTTACATCGATAAAGTCCGCACCTGCTTGGGCTTGTTTCGTTGCGATGTCGGCAATGGCATCCCTGTCTTTAGCTAAGATAGCTTTTTGAATGGCGGGGATGGTACCGTTAATTTTTTCACCTATAAAAATCATGGGTTCACCTTAGGACCATTCATTGGCTGCTTTAAACATGGCGACAATATTTTCTCTGGTTGCGCTTTCAGGGATATCACATCCGGCTGTAACAATGAGACCCTCGGGACCGATATCATCAATCAAGCGGGTCACATAATCATAAACTTGTTCCGGCGTACCGGCGGTCAACAATGTTGCGGGGACATCACCCATAAAGCATGTTTTAGGCAGTTTTTTACGGGCAGCCCTTAAATCGGTCATACCGTCGGTATTGAGGATGTATTTGCCTTCTTCCAATTCGCCGAAGCGTTCGATATCTCGGTTCCAATTTTGGTCTAAATGCAGGACTGAAATTTTTCCTGCATGTATTACTTGTTCAGCAGATTTCTTCATATAGGGCCATACCAATGTATCCCAGATTTTAGGGGAGACCATGGCACTGGCTGTCCGCCATCCACCTGTCCAAGCACCAACAACATCTCTATTGGTTTTTACTTTTTCTAAACCCGCTTCAGTTTCCGCATATTTTTCTTCAAAAATAGCATCGCAGACTTCTTTGACCTTGTCTAATTGTGTATAACAATCGAGGAGTAATTCCGACATAGACCTCATACCGCTTAACCATTCAAAGGGTATCATGGTGGTGGGACATCTAAAATCTTGTGTAATCGGATAGCCCATGTCTTTGTATTTATTAAATATTGTTTCTTGAGATTCTGCAAAAATTTTTAAATATTTGTTCATATAGTCGATATCGATGATATTAGGAATAATATTTTTCTTTGCAAAATTTCCGAAACCTTCTTTAATAATTTCGTCATATTGGTCGGAATCAATTAATTTCTTTTCCTGAACCTGCCAGACTGTATTTTCGCCGATATCTATTCCAGGGATAAGAACCTTTGAGTACCATAACATGCTAATTTGCACAACCATGTTCAGTCCGGTTGGTATAGAATTAACTAGATTAATTCCACCGCACTCATCATCTATTTCATGAATAAAATCTATCGTTTTATAAGTCCCCTTAACGGGATCGGCAACCAGTTCGGCTATTGTCATTCCGCTAAGAATAGCGCCGACTGCGGGGCCGGAAAAACTTGTTAATGGTCTTTTATTTTTAAAATTGATCGCATCTATCAATAGTTGATAGTTGTCATCATATTTACTCATTTTATCGCTCCTTCGCATAAATCAACGGCATCTTGAGCGTTGACACCGTAGGCATCGGCACCGCTGTAATCGACGATGGTTTCATCCACAGGGCCGCCGCCGATCACAATTTTAACTTGATCTCTTAAACCGCTGTCTTTAACGGCATTAACCGTGGCCAGTATCGAGTCGTAGCAACTTGCCAACAAGCAGGAAAGAGCTAAAACTTTGGCGTCGGATTCCTTTAAGGCATCGACAAATTTTTGCGGCGGTACATCAACGCCTAAATCTACAACTTCAAAACCGCTTGCTTTAAGCATGTTGCCGACAATGTCCTTACCGATATCGTGGACGTCGTTTTCAACGGTACCCAAAACAACTTTGCCTTTATACTCAACATCTCCCTGTTTTAAATGGGGTTCCAACAAAGCGGCTACTTCCTTAAAAAGAACACCGGACATAATTAAGTCGGAAACGTAGTATTCTTCATTGGCAAATTTTTCACCGACAATCACCATACCTTCTTGACATTCTGCCAAAATTTCCTTAGGGTCTTTGCCCGCCGCCAATTCCTTTTCCACTTCCTGTGGCAATTCCTCCATTTTTAATTCCGCAAGATAGGTTGTAATGTTACTCATAAGTTTCTCCTCCATTTTATAAGTACTTTAGTGATGATGTTCATGATCGTGATGATGGTGATCATGATTATGATCGTGTTCGTGGTGGTGTTCATGCGAGACATGAACTTCGATATCGTACAGATCGCAGATCTGTTGAATCGCCTGGTTTAAGGCTTCGTTCTCGCTTTCTTTGGTTGCTCCGGCAATCACGGAGTTTAAAGTAATTTGCGAATCGTTGCTCTTTTTTTGCTCGTAAGCATCGCCCACAATGTGAATGCGACCCTTAGCTTCGGTTAAACTTGCTTTAATATAACCTTTGTCGGTATCGATGATTGCTTTGATATGTCCAATAATCAATTTTTCAGCCGATTGATTAAGAGCATCGGCAAAGGTTTCTATTAATGTGATGAGAATTTTTTTTGAGGTCTCCAAATCCAAGTCTTTTGAATCGTCGATTGTGATAATCGCTGCAAAGGGTTGAAAATCGATTTGTAACATTTAATCCACCTGGCTCTCTTCAATCTCAACGCCGGGTTGCTGTGAGTTGATAAAATCATGAGATTTTTGCACATCTTCCGGCGGGGCTAAACCGACTTTGGAAATGATGACCTTGTCTGCATTTTGAATGCCGGTTTCCGTCAAAGGGCCTATGACTTCAATCAACATACCGATTCGTACCGCATCGATTATCATTACATTATAGATTTCATCTCTTTGAAGCCCGCAATCCTTTAGTATCGCTAAGACTCCCTTGATATCCGCAACGCCGGAGGGTTCAATGCAAATCAGGTCGACATTGAAATCTTTTAATAACATATCGACGGCAGTGTGCAAACCTGCGTTCATGGAACAGCAAATGCAGCCGTCAAATAGCTCGGTTACCTCCATGCCATTATTAGCATATTCTATGTTATCAACACCGAATTCGGAAATCTCGTTGACGATGACGGCACATTTTTTTCCGTTTTTAATCCATTCTTTTGTTTGATTTAAAAGATGGGTGGTTTTACCGGATCCTAAAAAGCCGGATACAATATAACATTTTATTTTGTTATTCATTTCGCTCCCCGTTTGACATTATTTAAATCTTTCTGTACTAGTACGTATGTGTTGTTCAAAAAAAATATCTTTAATTTATCTCCTCCAATTTAACCATTTGTAATAAAGCATACGGGTACGTACCGCTTGCCATTAATATAGCATCTAATTTAATGGTTGTCAAACATTTTAGAGAAAATAAATAAAATATCTACCAAATAAGTCGATCGTCAACGTTTAAATTCAAAAGACCGGATATCCTAAGAGATAGCCGGTCTTTTAGCGAATAGGGTTTTAGTAGAAATTTTAGCGAGCAATCTAAAAAATATTACTACTTTTATCTACCTTTGGTAAAGAAGCCTTGAGGCTGAGGTATTTTGGTCGAATATAGAAAATCGTGTATTGCACGATTTTTTTGGTGGAAGTATTTTTGATTGTCTCCATTATTTTAAATAGGGGTTCGTTGTCTTGAAATTCCAATTTATTTTTGAGTTCTTCGTTTGGTAGCTCGATACCAATTTCCAAGGTTTTGTCTAGAACAAAGGCCAGTTTCTCTTCTAAGGGTTTTAAATAATTGGCAAATTTCAACATATCTTCAATGACCGGCTGGTTTGGTAAATATTCAAAATATACGTACTCTAAAGCTATGGGTTGTTCTTTGGAGGATAAGAGACGGACAACTTCGACAATTTTATCGTTTTCTTCCAAATTTAGTTTTTTTTCTATCCCTTTGGGAGTGTCCTTGATGGTGACAGATAATAACTTCACCTTGTCGATATGGGTTTTTAATCCGTCGTATTTATTAAATTTAAATTGAAAAATATCCGTATCCGGTTTGCAAATATAATTGCCTTTACCAGGTACCGAATAAACATAGCCTTCGTTAGATAATAGAGAAAGACTCTTACGAATCGTCATACGTCCTGCATCGTATATCTTCATTAATTGTGGTTCCGATTCTAGCTTTTCGCCGGGCTTTAAGTCGCCTTTTAAAATTTTTTCTTTGATACTGGAAACAATTGATAAATATAGAACGTCGCTCATCTTACTTCTCTAATTTGTATCTTTCCGTTAAATAATTTTGACAATATTGAAGTCCAAGAAATAGATCGTCGGACATAAAGTCTATGTGGGGAATATCGATATGACCACTGTGGGTAACAGCACCCCCCAAAATTAACTTCGTATTGTCAAGCAATTTTTTGTCCTTTAAAGATTGTGCAAGTTCTTTAATGTGAGGGATAGAGTTGGCCATAACGCAGGAAACGGCAATAATATCCGGTTTTTCAATTTGGGCGTGTTTTATAAATTCGGCCACAGGTACATCAACTCCTAGGTTAATCACTTCTATGCCGTAATTTTTCAAGGCATCGATTAATAAATCTTTTCCAAGATCGTGAATGTCTTCATAAATCGTGCCGATCAATACTTTTCCTTGTACGCGAAATTCCGGTACATTGTTGTCACAAGCGTGAGCTGCAGAAAAAATATCTTTTGCGATCATCCCTGATACGATTAAATCTGCTAAATAGCATTCTTGTTTGGCATATTTTTCGCCTACGATTTGAAGGCCTTTCATGACTTGTTCGTAAAGATCTCCTTTAGTAATTCCTTGGGAGATCAACTCTTCGGTTTTGGATTCTGCATTTTTAACATCTAACTCGGCGATATAATCTTTTAGATCCATTTTTTTCTCCTGTACGTATCAGTACGAATCATTATACCACAATTTTACTTGAAGTAAAGTTTTCAAATTTCAGCCTTTAGTGCAGCATGAACAAGTTCAAAAGAAAAAAACCACCTTATCTAGATAAGGTGGCAGTGTGGTTTAAATGGTGATTCCGATTGGGCTTGAACCAACGACCTCTACGATGTCAACGTAGCGCTCTTCCAGCTGAGCTACGGAATCAATGCATTTATTATTATACTTGAGATGCCATGCTTTGTAAAGGGGATATTAATAAAAGATTGGCTTTTTAGAGTGTCCAAGAGATATTATAAATCAAAAAAATCACCGACAACTGGACCCTCAATATGAACGGTCATGATTGTATGTCGTTAGTATAACGTGCTCTCATTTCTTTCTGATATATGATACTTTTGACACTCGCTTATAACGCTTTGCAACTTTGTGTAAGATAAGCTGCATGTCCGTAAGAGGTATTTACCATTTGAACGAACCGCTCATTTCAGATACACCATATGATTCATAAGAACACCCCTATATTTGAGAGTAGATTCTCAAATATAGGGGTGTTCTTAGTAAATCGTATTTCTGAAGTTTAGCTTATTTGATCGGCTCTACACTTTTGTCTTTGAGGACCACATCGTGGGCGCCGCCTTCTACGATGGAGGTGGAGGAGACCAATGTCAATTTAGCATTTTTTTGAAAATCCGGAATAGTGATGGAGCCGCAATTACACATGGTAGAGCGTATTTTACTCAAGGTTAAGCCGACATTATCGGCTAGGCTACCCGCATAGGGCACGTAGGAGTCCACCCCTTCTTCAAAGGATAGTCCACTGTCGCCACCCATATCGTAACGCTGCCAGTTACGGGCACGGCTGGAACCTTCCCCCCAGTATTCTTTCATATAGTTGCCATTGTAAGCTACTTTTCTGGTAGGGCTTTCATCAAAGCGGGCAAAGTAACGACCCAACATAACAAAGTCTGCTCCCATCGCTAAGGCTAGGGTAATATGGTGATCGTATACGATACCGCCATCGGAACAAATCGGAATGTAGATACCGGTTTCTTTGAAATAATCATCTCTGGCTTGAGCAACTTCAATGACCGCTGTGGCTTGCCCTCTACCGATACCCTTTTGTTCTCTGGTAATACAGATAGAACCGCCACCGATACCGACTTTGATAAAATCTGCTCCGGCTTCCGCTAAGAATCGAAAGCCGTCGCTGTCTACGACATTACCGGCACCGACCTTTACTTTATCACCATATTTTTTACGCACCCAATCCAAGGTGATCTTTTGCCATTCCGTATACCCTTCCGATGAATCGATACACAGCACATCGGCCCCGGCTTCTACCAGCGCAGGAACTCGGTCGGCATAATCTTTGGTATTGATACCGGCTCCGGTTAAATAGCGTTTGTTAGCATCTAAGAGTTCTAAAGGATTATTTTTATGGGAGTCGTAATCTTTTCTGAAAACAAAATATTGCAAGCGACCGTCCTTGGAAACGATGGGCAAAGCGTTGAGTTTATGTTCCCACAATATATCGTTAGCTTCACTTAAAGTTGTACCCTCGGGAGCGGAGACAATATCTTTTAGTGGTGTCATAAAGCTTTTGACCTTTTCAGACAAATCCATACGACTTAATCGGTAATCTCGGCTGGTGACAATGCCAATAAATTTGCCGCTGTGGGTACCGTCGGATGTTACGGCTACGGTGGAATGGCCTGTTTTTGCTTTAAGATCGACGATGTCTTTTAAGGTTGACTCCGGGGTGACGTTGGAATCGCTGGGAACAAAACCTGCTTTGTGAGATTTAACTCGGCGAATCATGGCGGCTTCGTTTTCGATAGATTGCGAACCGTAAATAAAGGAGATACCACCTTGTTTAGCCAGGGCGATAGCGGTATTTTCACCGGAGACGGATTGCATAATCGCAGACGTCATTGGAATATTCAAATAATATTCAGGCTCCTCGCCTTTTTTGTATTTGACTAAAGGTGTTTTGAGAGAGACTTTTTCTGGCACGCAATCGACACCGGAATAATTGGGAATTAATAAATATTCATTAAAGGTACGAGACGGTTCATCAAAATAATAAGCCATGCTTTCCTCCAGTTTTAGTTTTTTATGCGTCACCTACACGTAGGTTGTGAATCAAACAATAGGTTTTGGTTTTGGTTCAGTATAAAGATTAAAAAGGGCATTGTCAAGAAAAGAACTTGTAAGCAAAAGATGTAGGAGATCAATTTGTAGCATTCGTTTTTAGTTTTGGCGGGCAGATCTTTTTTATCCCGGCATTTAAGTGTATAATAAGACTATTGAGGAGGACAGCATGATAAAAATTTCCGGTGTTGCAGAACAAATTATTTTTCATAACGAGAGCAACGGGTATGCCGTTGTTGATTTTGACATTGATGGAGAAATGGAAACCGTCGTTGGCTGTTTTGATCGTCTTCAGGAAGGCGATTATCTGGAAATGGATGTCGAAAGCATTGAACATCCCATTTACGGCACCCAATATAAAATGTTAAATTATCGTTTTGCTTTACCTACAACCCAAGAAGGCTTGGTGCGCTATCTCGGCTCCGGATTATTGCCCGGTATAGGTGAAAAAAATGCCCAGGAAATTGTTAAGATCTTTGGAGACAACACGCTTCAAATTTTTGATGAACAACCCGAAGCTTTACTTCAGGTACGGGGCATCGGTAAAAAGACCTACGAAAAGATGATGGCCGCCTATGTGGAACATAAAAGCGTCCGAGAAATGCTCATTCAACTCCACGAGTATGGTATTTCAACAACCAATGCTTTAAAGATTCACAATGTTTACAAAGATCGAACGGTCTCTATTTTATTGGAAGATCCTTATCAAATCGTACAGACGGTGCGGGGTATCGGCTTTCGAACGGCCGATCAAATTGCCTCACAATTAGGAATCGATAAAGAGAACCCTCAGCGCTTATATGCGGGGATTGCCTACGTCTTATCCATGTGCTATACAAAGGGCAATACCTTTATGCAGGAAAGCGAACTCATAGAAAATGCTGCTACAATCTTGGAAGTACCCCAAGAGGATATTGCCCTACAAATACAGGAGTTGGTTTTAACCGGCGAAATCATCATGGATAAGGTGCAGGACGTTAAAGTTTATTATCCGACAGAATTGTATATGGCGGAAGAATCCGTCGCTGTAAACTTAATTCGTTTGCTGAAATCTCCGATAGAAGACAGATTCATGGATTTAGATCATAGTATCCGCGAATATGCGGCATTGAACGACATCACTTTGGACGAAACGCAACGCGAAGCCATTCAGGAGGCGGTGGCCAACAGCATTCTGGTTATAACCGGCGGGCCCGGTACAGGTAAAACAACCATTATTAAGGGAATTGTACGTTTGTTCGAAGAAATGTCTTTTAAAATAGCCTTAGCTGCACCGACGGGACGTGCGGCAAAGCGAATGTCGGAAACAACCGAACGGGACGCAAAGACAATCCATAGGCTCTTAGACTATCATTACAGTGACGATCGCATTCCATATTTTCAAAGAGATGAAGACTCCCCACTAGATTACGATGTCATCATCTTAGATGAAGTATCGATGATAGATATTCAACTGATGAACGGATTCTTAAAAGCCTTGCGTCAGGGCACTCGTCTCATCATGGTAGGGGATAGCGATCAATTGCCCTCCGTGGGGCCTGGCAACGTTTTGCAAGACATCATTCACTCCGGGGTTGTTAAGGTTATCCGATTAGAACGCATATACCGTCAGTCGGAAAAAAGTATGATTGCCATCAACGCCCACGACATCAACGAGGGCATTGTACCAAATATCGACAACGAGTCGGACTTCGTATTGATTAAAAGACATGAACAAGATGCAGCCTTACAGGATATTTTAAGCTTAGTAAAATGGCGACTGCCCAATCGTTTTGGATACGACCCCATGGAGCAAATACAAATCATATCACCCTTCAAAAAAGGTAAACTGGGGGTAGTCGCCCTGAACAAAGCTTTACAAGAGGTACTCAATCCACCCGCTGCCGATAAAAAGCAAAAATCCTTCGGAGAAATGATTTTTCGAGAAGGCGACAAAGTCATGCAAATTAGAAATAACTACCAATTAAAATGGGTGGATACATTTGAAGAAGGCGAAGGGGTTTACAATGGCGATATTGGAGAGATTTTAAAAATCGATGAAACAGAAAAACAAATCGAAATTCTTTTCACAGACGATAAAAGAGCTTTGTATGAATTTGACCAACTGGACGAATTAACCCATGCTTACGCCATGACCATTCATAAAAGCCAAGGAAGTGAGTTCCCGGTGGTCATTATGCCTTTATTGAGTGGTTCGACGGACTTCTTAGATCGCAAACTTTTGTACACAGCGGTGACCAGAGCTAAAAAGTTATTGATTTTAATTGGTCAACCCAACAACTTTGGCAGAATGGTACATGCAAGCCAAGCCATACAAAGGCACACAAATCTATCTGAAAGAATGATGAAGTACAATCAGCTATGAGAATGAACAAAAAATTGGAGAGATGGCTCAAACAGACTCTCTATGTACCGGGTGGACATTGCCCCGTTTGCAGACGCATTTTGTTTCAAAAGGATATGTGGGTATGCCCCCTTTGCAAATCGGAATTAAAGCCGGTTGCTGGACATGTTTGCCATCGTTGTGGAAGACCGTTGTTTAAACATGAAGGCGAAACCTGTGGACGTTGCAGCGATGCACAAACTTTTTATTACAATGGCGGTTATGGCCATTGGCTGTACCGAGAGGGTGTCGCCAAAATGGTTCAAAGATGCAAGTTTTATAATGAAAAAGAGCTCGCTTATTGGATTGGAGAGGAGATGGCAAAGGGTTGGTTACTCAAATACCCCTCTGTTCAGATCGATGTGGTCATCCCGGTACCTTTACACCACAACCGCTTTAAGGATAGAGGCTACAACCAAAGCGAATGGCTATGCAAAGGGATGCTGGCAACATTGGCTTTGCCCGAATCGGTTTTAAATACCAAGGTGCTGATCAGAACTAAAGACACAGCGCATCAACCGGGCAAGGGTCGGCAAGCACGCATTGAAAACGTTCGGGACGCCTTTCGAGTTGTGGATAGCCATACAATTCAAGATAAAAATATTTTAGTTGTCGACGATGTCTTGACAACGGGTGCAACCTTAAGGGCCTGTGGCGCTTTATTAAAAGAAAATGGAGCAAAAATACTATATTCCTGTGTAGCAGCCATTGATTGATTGGCTTTTGTATGATAAATGAACAATGATTGAATGGAGTAGAAATGATAAAATTATTAATTGACTCAATGTGCAACATGAGAGATGAACTTTTACAAGAGTCCTTTGTGGATTTTGTCTCATTAAATGTCATCATTGATGGTAAACCCTATAGAGATAAGAAGGAAATCGACTTGGCTCAAATTCACGATTTCATGCGCCAAGGTATCGTGCCGACAACTTCTCAAGTTAACCCCGGTGATTTCAGAGAAAAATTCATCGAATCTGCCCAAAAAGGCGAAGAATTGATTTACTTATCTTTTTCATCGAAGATGTCCGGTTCCTATGCGACAGCAAAGCTGGTTCTGGAAGAAGTACAAAAAGAATATCAAGATTTTAAGTGCCGCATTGTCGACTCCACCCAAAGCGGTGGCGGTATCGGTTTAATTGCAGAGAAACTGATCGAAGCGATTCACCAAGGAATGGGCTTAGACCAATTGGCAGACTATGCCAACCGCATCAAAGAGCATGTCAATTTCTTTTTTACCGTACAAGACTTGGACTGGCTTTCCAAAGGTGGCCGCATCTCTAAAGGTGTTTCCTTTATTGGTGATTTACTTAAAATCAGACCCATCGTTTATGTAGACGATGGCGAACTGAATGTCGTAGCCAAGGCCAGAGGCGATAGAAAGGCGGTTTCTATAGTCGTGGACAAAGTGATGTCCAACATCGAAATAGATGAGGATACTTTTTTTGATATGGCTTATAGCGATCCGGAAGAAAGTAAAGGCATTATTGAATTGACAAAAGCTAAACTATTGGAATACGGTTTTAAAATCAGAGACGCTATACCCATTGGTACCGTATTGGCAGCTCACTTGGGAATAAAGGGAGTGGGACTGTATTATTGGCAACAAAACCCTAAAAAGTTTTTATTGGAAAACTAGCTGTGGCAGTTACAACGCCGTTTAAAAAAGCGGGTATTTGTGAAGACACTGCCATTCATTTAGAAATGGGACGGCTACCTTTCAGTATTGTGTTGGAGGTAGCCGATAAAATGGATTGGTTTGTTTCTGTAGCATCAGGAAAGTAAGAACATAAGACACTTAAGGACAACTGTCTGCAAAGAATTGGGAAATTCACTAAGAAATACTTAAGAATTTGATATTTGTGTCAAAAAAGACTTGTCATTGCTACAACACTCGTGTATACTTACAAAGGTTGACGTTGAACGATGAAGTAAGAGGTTGCTGTTACTAAATCAGGTCATTCTTATGGAGTAATCCAATCGAAGAATTGGATGAATCATTTTGCCGAAAGGCGCTTTTTTAATTAGAGAAAGTGAAACACCCGGCAAAGTGGCGAAAATGTCGCAATAAAAAATTAGGAGGCAAATCATGGCAAAACAAAAGATTAGAATTCGTTTAAAGGCATTCGATCACATGTTGTTGGATCAATCCGCAGAACGTATTGTAGAAACTGCAAAAAGGACAGGAGCAAAGGTTTCAGGACCGATTCCACTTCCTACAAAAAAGGAAATTGTGACCGTCCTAAGAGCCGTTCACAAATACAAGGATGCCAGAGAGCAGTTTGAAATACGTACGCATAAACGAATGATTGATATCATCGACCCCACACCGAAAACAGTAGACGGCTTAATGCGTCTCAATTTACCGGCCGGCGTCGATATCGAAATCAAACTCTAGTCAACTGTAGAATTATGATCACACCGTGATCCACTGATCCAGGAGGAATTATGAAACAAGCATTAATTGGTAAAAAAGTCGGAATGACACAAGTTTTCAAGGAAAATGGTGAAATTGTTCCGGTTACTGTTATAGAAGCAGGACCCTGCGTGGTTCTTCAGAAGAAAACCATAGAAGTAGATGGGTACGAAAGCGTCCAATTGGCATATGGTGATGTTAAAGAAAAACATGTCACCAAACCGGTCCAAGGACAGTACAACAAAAACGGAGTTCCGTTTAGAAAAATCATTAAAGAGTTCAGACTGGACGATGTTGCCACTTTGGAAACAGGCCAAGAATTAAAAGTCGACATTTTTGAAGCCGGAGACAGAGTAGACATCTCCGGGAAATCCAAAGGTAAGGGTTTCCAAGGAAACATCAAACGTCATGGACAAGCCAGAGGTCCAATGTCCCACGGTTCAAAATATCACCGCAGACCGGGTGCCATGAGTGCATCTGCATCTCCCGGTGAAGTGCCGAAGGGAAAGAATTTGCCGGGCCAAATGGGTAATAAAAATGTTACCACATTGAACTTGGAAGTTGTTCAAGTAGATGCTGAAAATAACTTGCTTTTAGTTAAAGGTGCCGTACCGGGATCCAGAGGTTCCGTCGTCACGATTAAAACAAGTGTCAAAGCATAACCTTTGGAAGGAGAAAATACAATGCCTAAAATGGATGTTTTAGATATACAAGGAAAAGTTGTGGGCGATGTAGAGCTCAGCGAAACGATCTTTGGCATCGAACCAAACGAACCGGTTGTGCACCAAGTCGTCGTCGCATTATTAGCAAATAAACGTCAAGGAACCAAAAACGCCAAAACGCGCTCGGAAGTAAGAGGCGGTGGTCGTAAACCTTGGAGACAAAAAGGAACTGGACGTGCAAGAGTGGGCAGTATCCGCTCACCCTTATGGCGAGGCGGTGGCGTTATCTTTGCACCGAAAGCGAGAGACTACTCACAAAAAGTAAATAAAAAAGTTAGAAATTTGGCTATGCGTTCTGTATTCTCAGCGAAATACCAAGATGAAGAATTGCGCATTATCGATACATTGGACTTCGAAAAACCAAAAACAAAAGATATGATCAATGTGCTGAATGCTCTGAATGCCAAAAAAGCTCTGATTGTACTACCGGAAAGAAATGACAATGTTGTTTTATCCGCCAATAATATACAAGGTGCCGCAACGACAACCGTCAACGAACTCAACGTCTATGATATGCTCAAATACGATGTGTTGGTCATGACAAAAGGCGCTTTGGAAAAAATTGAGGAGGTATACGCATCATGAAAGATCCTCGAGATATCATCATTCGTCCAATCGTCACAGAACGTTCCTTGGACGACACAGCAGAAAGAAAATACACATTTGTGGTCAATAAAAAAGCCAACAAAGTCGAAATAGCCAATGCAGTGGAAAGCATTTTTGACGTTCAAGTTGAAAAAGTAACCACCATGAATATGGTTGGCAAATTTAAAAGAATGGGACGTTATGAAGGAAAACGCCCGGACTGGAAAAAAGCCATCGTTAAATTAACAGAAGATAGCAAAACCATCGAGTTTTTCGAAGGCGTCTAGTCAGCACCCGATAAGCAGAACACAGAGGAGGTTAGCGAATAATGGGTATTAAAGTATATAAACCGACGTCACCTGGACGTAGAAATATGAGTGTCAACACCTACGCAGAGATCACGAAGAAAGCACCTGAGAAAACTTTGTTGGCACCCATCAAGTCTAAAGCGGGACGCAACAACAGAGGTGTTATCACCGTTAGACATCATGGTGGCGGCGCAAAAAGAAAATATAGAATTATTGATTTTAAAAGAAATAAAGACGGTGTACCGGGCAAAGTTGCCTCCATTGAGTACGATCCCAATCGTACAGCAAACATCGCTTTAATCAATTATGTAGACGGCGAAAAAAGATATATCCTGGCACCGAATAAACTTAAAGTCGGCGATATGATTAAATCCGGCCCGGATGCAGAAATTAAAATTGGTCATTGCTTACCATTGAGCAAAATTCCCGTTGGTACGAGTATTCACAACATCGAATTAAAAGCAGGAAAAGGCGGACAAATGGTACGTTCAGCTGGATCCAGCGCAAGATTGCTCGCGAAAGAAGGCAATTACGCTACTTTGCGTTTACCTTCCGGGGAAACCAGAATGGTTCGTCTTGAATGTCGTGCGACGATCGGAACTGTTGGAAATGTAGATCATCAAAACGTACGAATCGGTAAAGCGGGTAGAAAACGCCACATGGGTATTCGTCCTACTGTCAGAGGTTCCGCGATGAACCCCAACGATCACCCCCACGGCGGTGGTGAAGGTAGAACGCCCATCGGTATGCCCAGTCCTATGTCACCTTGGGGTAAACCGACCTTAGGTTACAAGACCCGTAAGAAGCAAAAAACTTCTGATGCACTAATCGTAAGACGTCGTAACCAAAAATAATGGAGGAGTAAACGATGAGTAGATCAATTAAAAAAGGACCTTATGTAAGCGAGAAATTGCTTGCTAGAATAGAAGAAATGAACGAGACTGGGGACAAAAAAGTATTGAAAACATGGTCTCGAAGCTCTACCTTATTTCCACAAATGGTTGGTCACACCATTGCAGTACATGATGGTAGAAAACACGTACCGGTGTATGTAACTGAAGATATGGTCGGCCATAAACTGGGCGAATTTGTTCCCACAAGAACTTTCCGTGCACACGCAGGCGAAAAGAAATCTACGTTGCAGAAATAGTGGAGGGGTAAATGGAAGCAAGAGCAACAGTAAAATACATACGTGTATCCTCAACCAAGGCAAAATTGGTTGCAGACATGATTCGTGGCAAAAAATTAGGTGAAGCCTTAAATGTATTGGCATTAACACCGAATAAAGCCGCTAAAGTTATCGAAAAAGTCGTATTGTCGGCAGCAGCCAATGCTGAAAACAATTATGAAATGGACCCTACCAAATTGTACATTGCAGAAATCAATGCCAATCAGGGGCCAACCATTAAGCGTTACAGAGCTAGAGCCCGCGGGAGTGCCTCGGTGATTAAAAAGAGAACTTCTCATATTACAGCGGTATTGAAAGAACAAGAATAGGAGGAATAGGTTTGGGTCAAAAAGTTAACGCACATGGTATGCGAGTCGGCATCATTAAAGACTGGAACGCCAAGTGGTATGCGAACGATAGAGATTTTGCGGATAATTTAATTGAAGATTACGAAGTTAGAAAATACATAAAAGAAAGCCAATACCAAGCCGGCATCTCCAAGATTGTCATTGAGCGCTTTGGTAATAAAGTAAAAATCCATATTTACACGGCAAAACCGGGTATGATCATTGGTAGAGGCGGAGCAGGCATTGAAGCACTTCGTCTGGAACTGGAAAAGAGAACCGGAAAAGTCATCTTCTTAAATATCATTGAAGTTAAAAATATCGATTTGGATGCCCAATTAATTGCGGAAAACATTGCAGGACAATTAGAAAGAAGAATCTCCTTCCGTCGTGCTATGAAACAAGCGATGCAACGCACGATGAGAGCCGGAGCTAAGGGTGTTAGAACAGCCGTAGGCGGACGCTTAAACGGCGCAGAAATGGCACGTAGAGAACATTACGCACAAGGAAATGTACCTTTACACACATTAAGAGCTGACATCAACTACGGTTTTGCAGAAGCGGATACAACCTATGGAAAATTAGGTGTTAAAGTTTGGGTCAACAAAGGCGAAATCTTAACAGGTCGCGAAGACATCATCGCGGAAACAGAAGAAAGACAAGCGAAAAGAAGCAAACGTAGAGCTCCTAAAAAAGAAGAAAATTAGGATAGGAGGAATGGATTATGTTAATGCCTAAACGTGTTAAACGTAGAAGAGTACATAGAGGAAGAATGAAGGGCAAAGCGACCAGAGGTATCAAAATTACTTATGGTGACTATGGCCTTAGAGCGCTGGAACCCGGATGGATAACCTCAAACCAGATAGAAGCCGCACGTGTCGCTATGACGCGATATACCCGTAGAGGTGGCCATGTTTGGATTAAAATATTTCCCGACAAACCTGTCACGGCAAAACCCGCTGAAACCCGAATGGGTTCCGGTAAAGGATCTCCTGAGTATTGGGTAGCGGTTGTAAAACCGGGGCGCATCATGTTTGAAATTGGTGGCGTCAGTGAAAAAGCTGCTAAAGAAGCGATGCGACTTGCCCAACATAAGCTGCCTATCAAAACCAAAATGGTTTCAAAAGCCGATCAGGAAGCTCAGGAAAATGCAGGTGAGTAAAAATGAAAGCAAGACAATTACGTGAATTATCAAATGCAGAATTAGAAACGAAGTTAGCCGACTTGAAGGAAGAGTTGTTCAATCTGCGTTTTCAACATGCAACCGGACAATTGGAAAATCCTTTAAGAATTCGTGAAGTCAAAAAAGACTATGCTCGCGTTAAGACCATTATGACAGAACGCGCTAGTCTGGAGACCACAGCGTAAGAAAGTAGGAGGCAAATTTGATGGAACGAAATGAAAGAAAAACCCGTGTCGGCCGTGTTGTCAGCGATAAAATGGACAAGACGATCGTTGTAGCGGTTGAAACCTTTAAAATCCACCCTTTATATAAAAAGAGAATCAAGAAAACAGTTAAATTTAAAGCGCACGATGAAGAAAACCAATGTAGTATTGGCGATGTGGTTCGCATCATGGAAACCAGACGCCTAAGCAAAGACAAACATTGGAGACTAGTTAACATCGTTCAGAAGGCACTATAGGAGGTTGTGGCGATGATACAACAGGAAAGCAGACTAAAAGTAGCTGACAATACCGGTGCCAAAGAGCTTTTATGCATCCGCGTTTTAGGCGGAACCAATCGCAAATATGCCAACATCGGCGATGTGATTGTATGCTCAGTTAAACATGCTGCACCCGGTGGAGACGTTAAAAAAGGCGATGTAGTCAGAGCAGTTATTGTACGCTCCAAAAAAGGTGTCAGACGTAATGACGGAACCTATATAAAATTTGATCAAAATGCGGCGGTCTTAATTAAAGAAGACCAAACCCCTAAAGGAACCCGTATATTTGGTCCAGTCGCTAGGGAACTGCGCGAGAAAAAATACATGAAAATTTTGTCTCTTGCTCCCGAAGTACTGTAATCGGAGGTAAACATGGCTAAAATGCATATTAAAAAAGGAGATACGGTTCAAGTTATCTCCGGTAAAGACAAAGGAAAAAAAGGCGAAGTCCTGAGAGTATATCCTTCCGAAAACAGAGTGAGTGTCAAAGATGTCGCTATGATGTCAAAACATAAAAAACCGACACAAATGATGCAACAAGGCGGGATCATCCGTATGGAAGGTAAAATACATGCATCCAATGTATTATTGTATTGTGATTCCTGCGACAAGGGCGTGCGTACCGGCATTAAAGTATTAGAAGACGGTAGCAAAACACGTTTTTGTAAAAAGTGTGACAAAACACTTGGCGGCAAATAAAGGAGTTCATAATGTCAAGAATGTTTGAAAAATATTCCGGTGAAGTCGTTCCGGCGATGAAGGAAAAATTTGGATATAAAAATGCTATGGAGGTTCCTAAACTCGTTAAAGTTATCATCAACATGGGTTTAGGAGATTGCAAAGACAATACCAAAGCTTTGGAAGCCGCAGTAAAGGAATTAGGCGATATATCTGGTCAGAGACCGGTGGTTACAAAAGCCAAAAAATCCGTTGCTAACTTTAAAGTTCGTGAAGGTCAAAACGTCGGTGCGAAAGTTACCTTGAGAAGAGATAGAATGTACGAGTTTTGCGATAAACTCTTCAATATTGCTCTTCCCAGAGTACGTGACTTCAGAGGCTTGTCGGATTCCAGTTTTGATGGACGTGGCAACTACGCTTTTGGTATCAAAGAACAATTGATATTTCCAGAAATCAACTACGATGATATCGAACAAATCAGAGGAATGGATATTATCATTGTAACAACAGCAAAAACAGACGAAGAAGCCAAAGAGCTACTCAGACTTTTAGGCGTACCGTTTAAAATCAACTAAGGAGGTATGTAATGGCTAAAAAAGCAATGAAAGTAAAACAGCAAAGAAAACAAAAATTCTCAACCAGAGAATATAATCGTTGTCGTATTTGCGGAAGACCCCGTGCCTACCTTAGAAAGTTTGGCATTTGTAGAATATGTTTTAGAGAATTAGCTTATAAAGGCGAAATTCCAGGCGTTCGCAAAGCGAGCTGGTAAAAAGGAGGCTAACACATGTCAATGAGTGATCCGATTGCAGATATGCTAACCAGAATCCGTAATGCAAACAAAGAAGTGCATAAAACGGTGGAATTTCCCGCATCGAATGAAAAGAAGGCGATTGCCGACATTTTATTGGAAGAGGGCTATATCAGCAAAGTAGAAGTTATAGAAGATACAAAACAAAACATCATTAAACTGACATTAAAATATGGCAGCAACAAAGAACGTGTTATTGCCGGTTTGAAAAAAATCTCAAAACCCGGTTTAAGAGTATACGTCGGAAAAAATGATGTACCGAAAGTATTAAACGGATTGGGTGTTGCGATAATATCCACATCATCCGGTGTCATTACAGATAAACAAGCACGAAAAGCCGGAATTGGCGGTGAAGTGCTTTGCTATGTTTGGTAGGAGGGTGCAATGTCAAGAATAGGTAAAAATCCCGTTGTCATCCCTGCCGGTGTAGAAGTGACCATTGATGAGGGCAACTTAGTTGTTGTGAAAGGCCCTAAAGGGACTTTGGAAAAAAACATTCCTCAAGAAATGATCTTAACATTGGAAGACGGTGAACTGACAGTCAAACGTCCTTCAGATCGTAAACAGCATAAGGAATTACACGGCTTAAGCCGAACATTAATTTATAACATGGTGATTGGTGTCACTGAAGGATACCAAAAAAGCTTAGAAATTAGTGGTGTCGGTTATAGAGCAGAAAAAAAAGGTAACAAATTGGTTATGAACCTCGGCTACTCCCATCCTGTAGAGATGGACGACCCCGAAGGCATAGAAACCTTATGTGAATCGGCTACTAAAATTACCGTTAAGGGAATCGATAAAGAAGCTGTAGGTGCACATGCGGCAAATATACGTGCCCATCGCCTGCCTGAACCTTACAAGGGCCATGGTATTCGCTACTCTGATGAATATGTCAGACGTAAAGTCGGTAAGACCGGTTAAGCGAAGGTCATGACCGACAGGTAAGACAAGGAGAATCTTATGATTAAACAAGTAATCAAAAACAAATTACGTGTAAGAAGACATACAAGAGTCCGTAAAAAGATTTCTGGAACGTCGGAAAAACCACGTTTAAATGTTTTCAGAAGTAATAAACACATTTACGCTCAAATTATCGATGACGAAACAGGTCGTACATTGGTAACATCATCAACCTTAGATGCCGGGGTTAAAGAAGGCTTAGAAGGTGACAAAAAAACTGTCGCAAAAGTCGTCGGTGCGGATATTGCAAAAAAAGCCTTGGAGCAAGGCATTGAATCCGTATTATTTGACCGCGGTGGCTATATTTATACAGGACGCGTAAAAGAACTCGCAGAGGGCGCTCGCGAAGGCGGCCTTAAATTCTAGGAGGAGATCTAAATGCATCATACAAAAATTGATCCCAGCACGATGGACTTACAGGAAAGAGTTGTCTCCATTAACCGCGTCACAAAAGTTGTTAAAGGTGGACGTAATTTCCGCTTCAGCTGCATAGTAGTTGTCGGCGATGGTAAGGGTCATGTTGGTGTTGGAAAAGGTAAAGCTATGGAAATACCCGATGCCATCCGCAAAGGTATTGAAGACGCAAAGAAAGCTATGATTCGTGTTCCTCAATTGGGCACAACCATCCCCCATCAAATTATGGGTATAGAAGGTGCCGGACGCGTATTATTAAAACCAGCACCGGAAGGATCCGGCGTTATCGCTGGTGGACCCGTTCGTGCTGTATGCGAATTAGCGGGTATCCGCGATATTCGTACGAAATCCTTAGGGTCTAACAATGCACGCAACATGGTTAACGCGACAATGAACGGTCTTAAAAACTTAACGACTGTGTATGAAGTCGCAGCAAAACGCGGCAAAACACCTGAAGAGATTTTAGGTTAGGAGGTGCGTCATGGCAAAACAAATCAAAGTGACATTGAAACGCAGCATTATTGGACGCAACCAAAACCAAAGAAAAAACATTGAAGCCTTGGGCTTGAAAAAAATCGGACAGAGTATCGTTCACAACGATACGCCGCAAATTCGTGGCATGATCCGAAAAACAGCTTTTATGCTGGAAGTTGAAGAATTATAGGAGGTTACCATGCGTTTACACACACTAAGACCTGCAGAAGGTTCTAGAAAAGAAAGAAAACGTCGTGGTCGCGGAACCGGTTCCGGTTTAGGAAAAACAAGCGGTAGAGGTCACGACGGCCAAAAATCGCGTTCCGGCGGCGGTGTTAGAATCGGATTTGAAGGGGGCCAAATGCCTTTGGCAAGACGTTTGCCTAAAAGAGGTTTCAGCAACGCCCTATTCAAAAAAGATTACGTCATCATCAATTTGGCAGAACTAGAAGAACGTTTCGAAGAAAACACAGAAATTACCCCGGAAATGCTTGTCGAAACCGGAGTGATCAGCAATTTAAAAAGTGGTTTAAAAATATTAGGCGAAGGCGAATTGACCAAAGCTTTAAACATAAAAGCACATAAGTTCAGCAAATCAGCTCGTGAAAAAATTCTCTCTGCAGGAGGAAAGGCCGAGGTGATTTGATGATTTCAACATTGAGGGATGCTTGGAAAATAACCAGTATTAGAAACAAAATCATCTACACGATGATCATGCTGTTTATCTATAGACTCGGTTCATTTATACCGGTACCGTTTATAGATACCGCACAATTGGCAAATTTAGTCAATGACAACGGTATTTTCGGACTCTTTAATATTATCTCGGGGGGAAACTTCGAAAAGTTTACGATCTTTGCGATGAGTATCACCCCATATATTAATGCATCCATCATTATGAATCTTCTAGCCTTTGCGATACCTGCATTAGAAAACCTTCAAAAAGAAGGGGAAGCCGGTCAAAAGAAAATAGCGCAATACACACGTTATTTGACCATTGTCCTCGCTTTGATACAAGCGTTGGGGATCACCTTATCCTACGGTAGCTTGATGACAGAAAGAACCAGCTTAAATATTTTTGTGATTGTACTATGTATTACAGCGGGAACAACTTTCCTCATGTATCTAGGCGACTTGATTACGGAAAACGGAATCGGAAACGGTATATCTATGATCATCTTCATATCGATCGTTTCGCGTATTCCCAACTCCATCGTTGCTTTGTACGAGTATGTAAAAGTTGGAACCTTATCGATCATCGCTGTGATTGGCTTAATCATCGCTGTGATTGTTGCGGTTGTTGCGGTTGTCGCCGTCAACGAAGGTAAAAGAAAGATCCCTGTACAATATGCAAAACGTGTTGTGGGACGAAAAATGTATGGTGGGCAAAGCACTCACATACCTTTAAAGGTGAATATGTCCGGTGTTATTCCGATCATCTTTGCAAGTTCCTTGACATTATTCCCAGCTACGATTGCTAACTTTTTCCCAACTTCGGCTTTTGCCAGATGGGTTGCAAAATATCTAGCATGGGGATCGGTGGCCACGACCATTATTTATGTATTATTGATCGTTGCATTTACTTATTTTTACAATGCAGTGACCTTTAACCCCTTTGATATTGCAGATAATATCAAGAAACAAGGTGGTTTTATACCCGGTATTCGCCCGGGAAGACCCACCAGCGAATATCTATCCGGAATAGTCAATCGCATCACCCTGTTTGGTGGATTATTCCTTGCCGCTATCGCAATCATTCCGGTTGTGGTCGGTAGGTTTGTTGGTGGCGTTCAAATACAATTTGGTGGTACCTCCTTATTGATTATCGTTGGGGTTGCCCTTGAAATTGTACAACGTCTAGAGTCTGAAATGGTTATGCGCAACTACGAAGGATTTCTTAAATAATTGAGTAAAGGAGAAAAGTAGATGAGAGTAATTATCCTTGGACCGCCCGGTGCGGGTAAAGGCACACAAGCCGATGGTATCTGCGAACTCTTCGATATCCCTCATATATCGACCGGTGACTTATTTAGAGAAAACTTAAAAAATGAGACGCCCTTAGGTAAAAAAGCTAAAGCTTATATGGATGCCGGAGATTTGGTACCGGACGAATTGGTAGTTGATTTAGTTGAAGATCGCATCAAAAGAGATGATTGCCGCAAGGGCTACCTCTTAGACGGTTTTCCCAGAACGGTTCAACAAGCAAAAGCCCTGGACAAGATTAATGCTGAAAACAAGGTCAGCATTGATGCAGCTCTCAACTTGGACGTACCCTCGGATATTTTGGTAGATCGTTTAACCGGTCGTAGAACTTGTCCGACTTGTTCTACCAGCTATCACATTCAATACAATCCACCAAAAGTGGAAGGTGTTTGTGATAAAGATGGGACAAAATTAATTCAAAGAAGCGATGATGTCGAAGAAGTCGTCAAAAATCGAGTTAAAGTATACGAGACCAGTACCGCTCCACTCATTCAATATTACGACGATTTAGGTTTGCTTTTCACTATAGATGGGACACAACAACCGACTGTCGTTGCTGAAAAGATTAAAACTGCGCTAAAAAGCAAGGAATAAGATGATTACAATCAAATCTCAAAGCGAGATCGATTTAATGCGAAAGGCCGGTAAGGTCGTCGCAGAATGTCATGAATTATTAGAATCAAAAATAGAACCCGGGATTACCACCCTGGAACTGAACAGAATTGCAGAGGATTTTATCAGAAAGAGCAAGGCATATCCTACTTTTTTAGGTTATTATGACTATCCTTTCTCCATCTGCGCTTCCATCAACGAACAGGTCGTACATGGTTTCTCCAATAAAGAACCTTTGCAAGAAGGGGATATTTTGGCCATCGATCTAGGTGCGACCTTGGGAGGCTACGTCGGCGATGCAGCTCGTACCCACGGCGTCGGCAATATTTCTGAAGAAGCAAAAAAACTGATTGCTGTAACGAGGGAATCGTTCTACAAAGGCATGGAGTTTGCCAGGGAGGGATTCCGTGTATCGGATATTTCTCATGCAATCCAAACCCATGTAGAAGAAAACGGATTTTCGGTTGTTAGAGATTATGTCGGACACGGTATCGGGCAGCAAATGCACGAGGAACCCCAAGTACCCAACTTTGGGAAACCGGGTTACGGGCCGAGGCTTCAGGCGGGTATGTGTTTGGCAATCGAACCGATGGTTAACATCGGAGATTACAAAGTACGTCTGCTGGATGACGGGTGGACCGTCGTAACAAAAGATGGAAGCTTATCTGCCCATTACGAAAACACGATTGTGATAACCGGCAGTGGGGATCCCGAAATACTCACCCTGCTATAAAATGAATGACTTTAAACTAGGGCAAATCGTTCGATCAAAATCCGGAAGAGACAAAGGGTGTTGGCTTTTAGTAATTGAAATCATAGATGATAAACATGTGTTAGTCGTTGACGGTAAAGTCAGGACCTTAGAGAAACCAAAAAAGAAAAACATACGTCATTTAGCAAAGACAAAACAAATAGATGGTGCACTTATAGAAAAAATGCTCAATGGTCAGTATATAACGGATTTGGACATCAGAAATACCATCGCAATTAAAATGAATTTAATGCTGAAAGAAAAAAATGGGAAGGAGCACTGAATGACAAAAAAAGATGTCATAGAAGTAGAAGGAAAGGTTGTCGAGGCATTGCCGAATACAATTTTTCTGGTAGAATTGGATAACGGGCATCAGATAACGGCACACATCTCCGGTAAGTTGCGTATGAACTACATACGTATACTCCCAGGAGATCGTGTAAAGCTCGAATTATCTCCCTACGATTTAGACAGAGGTCGTATCGTATGGCGTGGTAAGGGCCGTTAAAAAGGAGAATAACATGAAAGTTAGACCATCCGTCAAACCAATGTGTGAAAAATGCAGAGTTATTAAGCGCAAAGGTCATGTTATGGTTATTTGCCAAAATCCTAAGCATAAACAAAAACAAGGTTAAGGATCAAATAAAAGAATTCCATTGAGGTATATGGCGTATATCTTTATAGCCATATCGGACATAGGACTAAGTAGAGTAAACAAACTGAGGTCCTAGGTCATAGACATGACCAATATTATCAGGAGGTAACAACGTATGGCAAGAATTGCCGGGGTCGACCTACCCAGAAACAAGCGGGTAGAGGTAGGCTTAACTTATATTTATGGAATTGGACGTTCCGCTGCAAAAAATATTTTAGTGGAACTCAACATCAATCCCGATGTACGCATCAAAGACTTAACAGAATCGGAAGTTAACGCACTGCGCGGAATCATCGATGAAAAATACACCGTAGAAGGTGACTTAAGAAGAGAAGTTAATCTCAACATCAAACGCTTGGTAGAAATCGGATCTTATAGAGGTTATAGACATCGTAGAGGTCTGCCGGTTAGAGGTCAGAAAACAAAAACCAATGCACGTACTCGCAAAGGACCTAAGAGAACCATTGCGGTTAAAAAGAAAAAGGATATAGGTGAATAGAATATGGCGAAAAAGATAGTCCGTTCTAGAAAAAGAAAAGTCAAAAAGAATATTGAACGTGGTGCGGCGCATATTCAATCCTCATTTAACAATACGATCGTCACCATTACCGATACCCAAGGTAATGCATTGTCTTGGGCAAGCGCTGGAGAACTCGGTTTTAGAGGCTCTAAAAAAAGCACACCTTTTGCTGCGCAAATGGCAGCGGAACAAGCTGCAAAGCTCGCAATGGAACAGGGTTTAAGAACGATAGAAGTAAACGTCAAAGGACCGGGCTCCGGAAGAGAAGCAGCGATAAGAGCTTTACAGGCAGCAGGATTGGAAATTACCTTGATTAGAGATGTTACCCCCATTCCGCACAACGGATGCCGCCCACCGAAACGTAGAAGAGTTTAATAGGAGGTAATAGATCGTATGGCTAGATATAAAGAAGCAGTCTGTCGCCAATGCCGTCGTGAAGGCATGAAATTGTACTTAAAAGGCGATCGTTGTTACTCACAAAAGTGCGCTTTTGATAAAAGAGCCTATGTGCCGGGACAACACGGTAAAAGAAGAAGCAAACTTTCTGAATACGGTTTGCAATTAAGAGAAAAACAAAAAGTTAAGAGAATGTATGGTGTTTTGGAAAAACAATTCCGACACTATTTTGATATAGCAGAAAAGAAGGAAGGTATTGCCGGTGCAAACCTTTTGATTCATTTGGAAAAACGCCTTGACAACGTGGTTTATCGCTTAGGCTTAGCCACTTCCCGTCAAGAAGCTCGCCAAATGGTCCGACACGGACATTTTACCGTCAACGGTAAAAAAGTGGATATACCCTCTTACATCGTCGAAGAAGGAGACGTCATTCAAGTCAAAGCAAAAAGCAAAAAATCCAATCGTTTCAAGGATATTACTGAATCCACCGAAAACAGAGTGGTTG
The DNA here is from genome assembly GCA_012522805.1 of Eubacteriaceae bacterium. GTDB lineage: Bacteria > Bacillota > Clostridia > Eubacteriales > Eubacteriaceae > JAAYJS01. The sequence continues at coordinate 26,483 of JAAYJS010000019.1, forward strand.
TACCTTGGCTCTCTGCAGACTTGGAAAATCTCACCGGAAAGGTCATCACCGACCCGACACGCGAAGATATCGATGTTGAAATTCAAGAACATCTCATTGTAGAGCTTTATTCCAAGTAGGATTTAATGATAAAAACATTAACCCTCTCGTTATGGATGTACTAAGAAAATTAGGAGGGTCAAAATATGATCGAATTCGAGAAACCGATTATTGATCTTGTTCATAAGTCAGACGATAAAACCTACGGAAAGTTTGTCGTTGAACCTTTAGAAAGAGGCTATGGAACGACTTTAGGAAATAGCTTAAGACGTATCATGCTTTCCTCTTTACCGGGTGCAGCGGTAACATCCGTTAAAATAGAGGGTGTTCTTCACGAATTTTCTGCAATAACCGGTGTTAAGGAAGATGTCGTAGACATCCTATTAAACCTTAAAGATTTAGCTATTAAAATGCACACCCAAGAGCCGCGAACACTGCGTATCGAAGCAGAGGGTGAAGGAGAAGTCACAGCAGCTGACATTATTCTGGATTCGGACGTGGATATCATGAACCCGGATCTGCATATCGCACAATTGGCTAAAGGCGGCGCTTTGAATATGGAAATGCGCGTCGAAGTCGGTAGAGGATACATCACATCGGAACGCAATAAATTTGAAGGGATGCCAATCGGAACCCTTCCGGTGGATTCTATCTTTTCTCCGGTCAGTAAAGTTATTTTCAGAGTTGAAGATACCAGAATAGGTCAAGTGACCGATTACGATAAATTAACCATCGAAGTTTGGACCAACGGAACAACAACGCCACAAGAAGCCTTATCCTTATCCGCAAAGGTCATGAATGAACACCTGAACCTTTTTATCGATTTAACAGATCATACAAGTGATGTTGAAATCATGGTGGAAAAGGAAGAGGATGAAAAAGAACGCATTAGAGAAATGTCTATTGAAGAATTGGAACTTTCCGTGCGTTCCAGCAATTGTTTAAGACGTGCAAACATCGATACCGTCGAAAAGTTAACGCAAAAAACAGAAGACGATATGATCAAGGTACGAAATTTAGGACGGAAGTCCTTGGCTGAAATTAAAGGCAAATTAGCCGAAATTGGCTTAACCTTAAAACAGGAAGACGAAAAGGCAAAGGAGTAAACATGGCTGGATACAGAAAACTGGGTTTAGCAAGCGATCAGCGTCGTGCCATTTTAAGAAATATGACAACTTCCCTTTTAGAGCACGGTAAGATAGAAACCACCTTGCATCGTGCTAAAGAGGTGCAAAGAATGGCAGAAAAAATGATAACCCTAGGAAAAAAAGGCGACTTACATGCTAGACGACAAGCAGTTGCCTACCTAACAAAACAAGATGTTGCCAAACAATTGTTTGATGACATCGCACCAAAATACAGCGAACGCAATGGTGGATACACCAGAGTATATCGCATTGGACCACGTCGTGGCGATGGCGCAGAAGTAGCCATTATCGAATTAGTATAAAGCAATAGAGCAGGGGATTGGTGAAAACTAATCCCTTTTTATCGTTAGAGGAACAGAATGGATCACATCATAGAAGTACGCAATGTAACGTATCAATATCCAAGCTTAGAAAACGAAAAAAAAGAGCAACCTGCTCTTTCAAACATCAACCTCTCCATTCAACGGGGGGAGTTCGTCGGCATTATTGGCCACAACGGCTCTGGGAAATCCACCCTTTCCAAGCTTCTCAATGCCATCATTCTTCCCACGGAAGGGGATATCATCATCAATGGGATGAACACAAAAGATCCGGATAAACTGTGGAAGGTTCGGCAAAGTGCGGGCATGGTATTTCAAAACCCCGACAATCAATTGGTTGCAACCGTGGTGGAAGAAGATATCGCCTTCGGACCGGAAAATTTGGGTGTACCAACCGATGAAATCTGGGAGAGAATTGATCGCGCTTTAAAAACCGTCGATATGACAGACTTTCGTAAAAAAAAGCCCCACCTTTTATCTGGAGGTCAAAAACAACGGGTAGCCATTGCGGGTATCTTGGCAATGGAACCGGAATGCATCGTCTTCGATGAACCAACCGCCATGTTAGACCCTGCAGGGCGTAGAGAAGTGATGAACACCATCAAAATGCTCAACCGAGAAAAAAATATGACCGTTTTGCATATCACACACTATATGGGCGAATTGGTCGATGCGGACAGAATTATCGTATTAGATGAAGGTCGAATTCTTTTGGAAGGAACCCCCGATGAGGTTTTCACCCAAATCGACTTGTTGAAATCTAAAGGATTGGATGTTCCGGCTATGATGGAACTGGCCCACCAATTGTCTCTAAGAGGATATCCCGTTCCCCAAAGTGTTTTGCATATAAAGGACATGGTAACAACCCTATGTCAATTCAAGTAATCAATTTAGAGCATATCTATTCCAAGGGAAGCCCCTTCGAATACAAAGCCCTTACAAACATCAATCTGACGACCATTAAAGGCGAGTTTGTTGGTCTGATCGGCCATACAGGCTCCGGAAAATCCACATTAATTCAACATTTCAATGGTTTGTTGAAACCGACATCCGGTACCATCCTGTACGACGGTATCGATATCTTTGCGAACAAGAAAAAATCTTTAAAAGACTTACGGCGTAAAGTCGGCTTGGTTTTTCAATATCCGGAGTATCAATTATTTGAAGAGACCGTAGCGAAGGATGTGGCCTATGGCCCGGGCAATCTGGGTTACGACCAAGAAAAAATAGAATCCTTAGTGCGAGAATCCATCGAACTGGTCGGTTTAGATTACGATGAAATTGCAGAGAAATCCCCCTTCGAGCTTTCCGGAGGTCAGATGCGACGGGTAGCGATTGCAGGTGTACTGGCTATGGAGCCGGAAGTACTCATCCTCGATGAGCCCACCGCAGGCTTAGACCCCAGAGGTCGAGATGAAATACTCGGCCAGATCAAAAATCTACATAAAAAAAGAAAAATGACCGTAATCTTAGTCTCCCACAGCATGGAAGATATTGGACGATTAGTGGACAAAATTATCGTCATGGCCAAAGGCGAAATCGTAGTATACGATACACCGGCAAAAGTATTTTCACAAGTAAAAAAACTGGAAGCCATAGGGCTGGCCGTGCCGGAAGTGACATACTTACTCCATCGCTTGAAAGAGACCTATCCGGAAATCCGGGATGACATTTATACCATGGAAGAAGCGGTTGTTGAAATAGAAAGAGTGGTTTTTAAAGGGGGGCAACATGTTCACTGATATTACCATCGGTCAATATTATCCCACCGATTCCATCATTCATCGTTTGGATCCCAGAACAAAAATCATATTAACTTTTGTTTACATCTTTCTATTATTTACCATCAACAATATACTGGGATACGCCATTGCCTTTATCTTTTTGATGACCTTAATTGCTTTAACCAAGATACCCTTTTGGTATGTGATGAAGGGCGTCAAACCCCTTTTGGCCATCATACTCTTTACCGTGATCATCAACGTTATGATGACACCTGGAACACCTATATGGCAGTGGGGCATCTTAAAAATATCCTACGAAGGCATGGAGTATGCTTTCCTCATGTCAACAAGACTCATCATGCTGGTCATCGGTACGTCTTTAATGACCTTGACCACATCACCCATCGATTTAACCGAGGGCATTGAATACAGTATCAAATGGATGCCATTTGTCGGCAAATATGCCCATGAACTCTCCATGATGATGTCCATCGCCTTGCGCTTCATACCCACCTTAATGGAAGAAACCGACCGAATTATGAAAGCCCAAAAAGCCAGAGGAGCGGATTTTGAATCCGGCAACTTAATTCAACGAGCAAAGGCACTCATACCGATATTGGTACCCCTCTTCATATCCGGATTTCGCAGAGCTGATGAATTGGCGACAGCCATGGAAGCCCGTTGTTACAGAGGCGGGGAGGGAAGAACGCGTATGCACGTTTTGGCTTATAAAAGGAATGACCGGGTTGCATTTGTAATCTTCAGCCTATTGGCCGTATTACTGATTGGCAGTCGCTTTACAAAAATACCGACAATTGTCGAATTATTAAAAGGCCTTTGATGAGAAACCTAAAAATAACATTGAGCTATGATGGGACCAATTATGGTGGCTGGCAAAGGCAAATCAATGCAATGACCGTACAGGAAATGGTCGAGAAAGCTTTAAAAGCGATAACCGGTGAAAGCATCGCCATTCATGGTTCTGGTCGGACCGATTCCGGTGTTCATGCATTGGGTCAAGTCATGCACTTTAAAACCGAAAGCAGCATCCCGACAGAACGATTTGCGCTAGCCCTCAACAGTAAACTGCCTGAGGATATTCGCGCCTTACGTGCACAGGAAATGCCCGAGGCTTTTCACAGCCGTTTTAGCGCTAAAAGCAAAGCATACTTTTATCAAATAGATCGAGATACAGTGGCTAGCCCCTTTTATCGTCGTTATGCGTGGCATCTTTCAAAACCATTAGATCTTACCGCTATGGATAAAGCGAAAGACGTCTTTTTAGGAGAACATGATTATGCCGCCTTTATGGCAACAGGCTCATGTGTCCAACATACCATACGTACCATTCACCGACTTGAATTGACGGAACACGAACAACTTCTTAGAATTCATATCGAAGGCAACGGATTTTTGTACAATATGGTGCGGATTATGGTCGGCACCTTGGTAGAAATCGGACATGGAAAAATAAAAGCGGAAAACTTACCAAAAATCATCAATTCCAAGAACAGAAAATTGGCGGGAGCAACGGCCCCTGCTAAAGGATTATTTTTAAAAGAAGTCTATTATTAATTGATTTTTTGTTTGACAATTAGATGGTTATTTTATAGAATAGAGGTTGTATGTAAATCGAAACAGCCCCTTTACATTCACTAAAAATCGGCAATTCCCCACTTTTGTCGAAGATTAAAAGCAAAAACTTAGGAGGACTTTGAAAAATGATAGCGAGAGCCACAACCATGGCAAAGCCTCAAGAAATAGAACGCAAATGGTACGTCATCGATGCAGAAGATAAAGTGTTAGGACGTTTAGCCAGTGAAGTTGCAAGCATTCTTAGAGGAAAAAATAAACCCTTCTTTACACCCCATGTGGATTGTGGAGATTATGTCATCATTATCAATGCAGAGAAGGTTAAATTAACAGGAAAAAAACTAGAGCAAAAAATTTATCAGACTTATTCCGGCTACACTGGTGGTCGCAAGGAAGTCGTCTACTCTGAACTATTGGCAAAAAATCCGGAATTGTTGGTACGCAAAGCAATCAAGGGTATGATGCCCCGTACGAGATTGGCAAATCAAATGATTAAAAAGCTTAAGATCTACGCCGGCACCGAACATCCCCACGAAGCACAACAACCGGAAGTTTTAGAAATTAATTGCTAAGAATAGGAGAGGAATAAATGGCTAAAGTACAATATTTTGGAACCGGTAGAAGAAAAACCTCTGTTGCCCGCGTACGCTTATTACCCGGCGATGGTAAAATAACCATCAACGGTAGAGATATCATGGACTATTTTGGATTAGATACTTTAAAAGTGATTGCGAAACAGCCCTTGGTGTTGACAGCAACCGAAAATAACTTCGATGTGATCGTCAATGTAAAAGGCGGCGGCCTAACAGGTCAAGCCGGCGCTATCCGTCACGGTATCGCTCGTGCGCTTTTAGAAGCGGACGCAAACCTAAGAGGCGAATTGAAAAGAGCCGGTTTCTTAACGAGAGACCCAAGAATGACCGAAAGAAAGAAATACGGTCTTAAAAAAGCACGTAGAGCCCCACAATTTTCAAAACGTTAAGCTTTACTTGCAAATCAAACGAAAACAAAACTCCCTGGAATGCTTGCATTCAAAGGGGAGTTTTTTATTTACGTTTGATTTATTAGAACGCTAGAAATGACCGAGGCGAAGCGGAGGTTCTAGTGTTCGCAAGTAAAGCGGTGAAACAGTATATACACAAAAGATTCTTTTGTGATTCATAAAACGCTAAAACCAACTGAAGTTTAGTGAAAACGGAATTGAGGTTATTACTGGCAGTTCATTTTACAAGTAAAGCTTAAACGAACTATCTTTCCCTGGAACGCTTGCATTCAAAGGGGAGTTTTTTTATTTACGTTTGATTGATTAGAACGCTAGAAATGACCGAGGCGCAGCGGTAGCGAAGCGGAGGTTCTAGTGTTCGCAAGTAAAGCGGTAAAACAGTTTATACACAAAAGACTTTTTTCGGATTGATTAAAAGGCAGTAATGCAAATCAGACAACAAGGCACAACAGTTCTTTTTATTCAATTTGTAGGTGTGCACCGGCATAGTTTGCACAAGATTGGGTATGGGCTTGTATCGAAGGATAAACCTCAAAAAACCAGCAGTTGAATAGAAAGAATGGTACACCAAAAGAGAACACCTCAATCAGCAGTGAATCTACCAACTAAGCTTGTTAAAACTGCAGACAAAGCACAGAACCTACCTGTATAAATATTATAAAAACATAAAAAAGTTTTCAAAAAACCGTTGACTACCCATACCCCCTAAGGGTATAATCATAATAAGATAATCAACAGGAGGTTGTTATGAATACGATGATCCATCGAATCAATTCTTTTTTAGAAGCAGGCGGCATCGTCAAAGATCTGAGCTTTCTCATTCTTTCTGCCATAGCTTTGCTTTTTTCTTTTTTAAAGATTCATTTTTTACCCTTTGATCCGGCATGGGTAGCCATATTATTATGTGGTTTGCCAATTATGTTGGAAGCTGTTGTGGGTCTAATAGGGTCCTTCGATATAAAAGCCGATGTCTTAGTAGCGATTGCTTTAGTGGCTTCGATCGTCATCGGTGAAATTTTTGTAGCCGGAGAAGTGGCGTTCATCATGCAATTAGGTGCTCTGCTGGAAGAACGAACCGTTGCTAAATCCAGAGCGGGTATCGAAAAATTGATTGCGTTGCAGCCGATGACAGCTCGTAAACTAAACGCTGAAGTGATACCGGTCGAGAACGTACAGGTTGGAGACTACCTACGGGTACTTCCCGGCGAAACGGTGCCCGTCGACGGTATCATCACCAGCGGAGCAACCAGCATCAATCAATCGGTGTTGACCGGCGAATCCCTACCGGAGGATAAAAATATCGGTGACAGTGTATCCAGTGGGTCTCTCAATCAATACGGTACTTTCGAAATGGAAGCAACCCGAGTAGGAGCGGACTCATCCATCCAACGCATGGTATGCTTGGTAGAATCTGCAGATACAGGTAAAGCTAAGATTACACATTTAGCGGATCGATGGGCTACTTGGATCGTAGTCATTGCTTTATTGTCCGCTGTCATCACCTACTTAGTGACCGGACAAATCATACGTTCCGTTACAATACTAGTTGTTTTTTGTCCTTGTGCTTTGGTGTTGGCCACTCCCACGGCTATCGTAGCCGCCATTGGCAATGCATCAAAACAAGGGTTTTTAGTTAGGGAAGGCGACGCTTTAGAGCGACTGGGCACAGTCGACACGGTGGCTTTCGACAAAACCGGCACATTAACTACCGGCAACTTAAAGGTAGCGGAGGTAGTCAGCATCACCCCTAATTTATCGGATGGGGATCTTTATCGTTTAGTAGCCGGAGCAGAGCAACACTCCGAGCACCCGTTAGGACAAGCGATTGTTACTTCCTATCAAAAAGAGTATGGACAGATTCCGGAAGCAAGTTATTTTAGTATGCAGCCGGGGTTAGGCATCGCAGCGGAGGTAATGGGGCAAGCAGTCTTAGCCGGCAACCTCAATTGGCTAAAAGACAAAAGCGTTGCTCTGATGCCGGATATGTTGCACATGAGCGAAGAGGCCATGCAGATGGGCTATACAGTCATTTACGTAGCAGTCAACGGTCAAGCGGTAGGGTACCTGACCCTTTCCGACACTGTGCGGCCAGAAAGTAAGAAACTCATTTCAGATATTCAAGCGCTGGGCTATGAACCGGTGCTCTTAACCGGTGATCACCGAGGAGTAGCCGAACGGATCGCCAAACCCATGGGTTTTCAAGAAATACATTCTGACCTTCTACCGGAAGATAAAATTGCTAAGATTGAACAATTACAAAGCGACGGACATCGCGTAGCGATGATTGGGGACGGCATTAACGATGCGCCGGCTCTTAAAACAGCAACAATCGGCTTAGCTATGGGCAATATCGGTTCCGACATTGCCGTGGACGCTTCCGATATCGTTTTAGTTGAAGATGACTTGGCGGCATTGCCCCATCTACTCAACCTTTCCAAACGGATGATGATGACCATTAAAAGAAATTTAGCCTTTTCCTTAGGTTTGAATTTTGTGGCGATTATTCTTGCCATGACGGGTATTTTAACACCCTTTGTCGGTGCATTGGTGCACAATGCAGGTTCCGTTGTAGTGGTCATTAATGCCGTTATCCTATTAAACTGGCAGCAGAAACATCAAACAAAATCACAAACACAAACAGAACAAAATTATAGAATTGCATAGATTGATATAAAAAGAATCCGTTTGCGGATTCTTTTTTGTCGAAGTAGTATAGGTTGCGAAAATAGCAAAATATATTTCGTACAGTTTTAATAACCTTCATCATAAGATAAAACGTCAGGATAGACTTCCCTTTAATCCATTGATTTTTCTAAACAAAAGGGTGATAATAAAACTAATCAACGAAAATCAATTTGTGTATGAATGAGAGAAGAGGGAAATTATGAATATCGCTGTTATTACAGGTGCCTCATCGGGGATTGGTGAAGAATTTGCAAAACAAATCGATCATTTAAGAGGACTGGATGAAATTTGGTTATTAGCCAGAAGGAAAAATTGCTTGGATGCATTGGCTCAAACATTAACCCACAAAGTGAGAGTTTTTCCGGCAGATTTAACACAACCTAAGGAGTTGCGCAAATTTTACAAAGCGCTTGTAAAATCAAAAGCCCAAATAAAAATACTCGTCAACGCTGCGGGTTGCGGTAAAATTGGTTATTTTGAAAGTCTTTCCATCGAGGATCATCTCGATGTCATAGAGATCAATTGCAAGGCTCTGGTTGGTTTCACATATTTGTGTCTGCCTTTTGTTCACAAAGGCATCATCTACCAATTGGCCTCTGTTGCCGCCTTTATACCCCAACCAAACTTTTCGATTTATGCGGCAAGCAAAGCCTTTGTACTGAGTTTTTCCAGAGCATTGAATCAGGAATTAAGAGAGAGAAATGTGCGTGTTGTAGCTGTTTGCCCTAATCCTGTCGAAACGGAGTTTTTTGAAAAAGCAGGAGATGAATGCCAAGCCTCGGCTATCAAGAAAATCGGAGTAGAAAAAGTAGAGAAAGTGGTTGCGACGGCTCTTAAAAAAAGAAAGGGCGATCTGTCCTTATCCTGCTTTTGGTCCAAAGCTATTTATATCACCTCTAAAATGATTCCTCATCGTTTTATTTTGCCGATAGAAAAAAGACTTTTGACTACGAATCATTGCCCGATAGAAAAAAAGCTTAGTATGGACCGGAGGGCATCTTTAATCTAAAAATAGCATTAAAGCTGATAACGAAGAAATATTAAAAAACACTTGCATTTTATGAATTACCTGATATAATATATCGAGTAAGCACGAATTGTGCGACACGTGCCCATGGCTCAGCGGATAGAGTGTTCGGCTACGAACCGAAAGGTCCGGGGTTCGAATCCCTGTGGGCACGCCATAAGACTAGTAAAAACGCGGGTTTCCGCGTTTTTTATTTTACCAACTTTAGGATTTTAACCGAATTTTTAACCGAAATATTCGCGCTTGACGAATTGGTATAAAGCTCATCGATCCACCTATTGGCCTTTTCCTTAAGACTTTCCAGCACCGTAGTGTAGGTTTCTAAGGTCATCGCAGTGGTGGAATGTCCGAGCAAAACAGAAACAACTTTTATATTTTCTCTCATTGGATCGAATAAAAGCTTGTCAGGTTTACATATTGGCGGGAAGGTCGTTTAATTCGATGCACTTTTACCGTGTGGTTGACATCGATAGACTTCACGGATAGTTGAGAATCTATACCGGTTTGAATGGAGTAGGGTTGTTTTCATTTGAAAATTTGCTACCATTAAAATAATAGCAGATTTCAATTTGATAAGAGATCCGCATCTAGTCTTTGATGAAGCACCGTGTGTAAAAGAGACAAAGGTTAGAATAAAAGCACAAACGATACGACAGGAAAGGATCATTATGGATTTTCCGAGCATTGAGAGAATAAACGAAATACTGGATGAACTTGCAGAAGAGTTACCACCTATTTTTTTTGAAAAGCTTAATTTAGGTATTGTCCTTTTAGATGAAATGAAGCGACACCCCGCCTCACAGGGAGATGATTTATGGATTCTCGGCGAATACACCAGAGGACCCATTGGCAATGGTATCAGACTCTATTATTTGTCATTAAAAACCGTATTTAACCGTCTGGATGAACAAAGCTTGGTAGAGAAGTTGAGGGGTGTTTTGCGACATGAATTTCGACATCATTTGGAGTTTTTATCCGGAGAGCGCGGTTTGGAGATAGAGGATGAAGCGTTTTTAAAAGCCTATCAAAATAGAAAACGTCCTAAATGAGAGCGTGAGCTATTAAATCATTCTGTTAAATATTTAAAACCACTTATTTGAGATGATTCCCAAATAAGTGGTTTTATTTTTTTGTTTTTAAGTATGGATTGTCAATTTCATGTTCATTCGATCAATACCTACGGTATTTTTCCGGTAAGAGATCTAAATACTCCTTGGAACTATGTCGTATTTTATTTGGATTTTTAAAAAAGTCATTGGTCATGATGGTTACGACACCACTGAGGAAGATGAGACCGATTAAGTTGGGTATGGCCATCAGTCCATTTAAAGTGTCCGAGATATCCCAAATTGCTTTTAAACCGCCTGTGGCGCCGACAAAAACCATCGGCACAAAAACAATACGGTATACTTTGATGCCGGTAGGGCCGAATAAATAATCACAGCAACGTTCTCCGTAGTAGGCCCAGCCTAAAATGGTCGAGAAGGCAAAAAGGGAAAGTCCGATGGATACGATCATACTGCCACCTGTAAAGCCGGTTTCAAAAGCTGCGGCGGTTAATGCGGCACCTTCCATTCCGCTGTCCCAGAGCCCCGAAACCAATATAACCAAAGCGGTCATGGTACAAATAACGATGGTATCCATAAACACTTCGAATACGCCCCAAATACCTTGACGCACAGGGTGGTCGGTAGTGGCAGCGGCATGGGCAATGGGCGCGCTTCCTAATCCTGCTTCGTTGGTAAAAATACCACGAGCGATACCGAAACGCATGGTTAGCAACAAACCGGCGCCTAAAAAACCTCCGGATGCCGCTCGCCCTGTAAAGGCGGATTCAAAGATCATTTGGAAGGCTGAGGGAATGTTGGCGCGTTCGATAGCGATGATGATTAAGGACGAAATGATATATAATAAAGCCATCAGCGGTACGAGTTTTTCTGTGACCGCACCAATACGTTTAATACCTCCCAAAATGACAATACCGATCAAAACAGCCAATACAATACCTGTAATGACGGGATTAATGCTGAAGGTCGAACGCAAAGCATGGGCGACGGAGTTGGCTTGAGTCATATTGCCGATTCCAAAAGACGCCAGTGTCCCGAATACAGCAAAGATGGTTGCCAACCACGTCAACCCCAAACCCTTTTGAATGTAATACATCGGCCCGCCGTTGTAGGAGCCGTTACTTTTTACTTCTCGATAGGTAACTGCCAATACAACCTCTGAAAATTTTGTTGCCATACCAAAAAATGCAGAGAACCAAAGCCAAAAAACAGCCCCCGGACCGCCCACGGCAATTGCCAAGGCGACCCCGGCAATATTGCCCGTGCCGACTGTTGCCGCCAAAGCCGTTGCAACTGCTTGAAAAGCTGTTACTTCACCTTGGCCGATACCTTCAGATTTTTTAAAGATGCTGGCCAATGTATTGCGCATGATGTATGGGAATTTTGCGACTTGAACGACTTTAAGCCTAAAGGTTAAAAAAATACTGGTCGAAAGTAGTAAAATAATCATCGGCCAGCCCCATACGATTTTATTTATAAAACCATTGAATTTCAGTAAGGTACTCATGTCTCCTCCTCAAAGCATATAGTATTTAATATAATATACAAGCAGTTGGAATACAAATACTTTTTGAAAGTGTTTTGATTTTATGGTTATTGTGGTAGGCAATGAGAGAAACGTTTGATGAAGTAACTACCATAGAACTAGATGGTTTGCAAATAAAATGCTCTAAGTAGATTCTACTTAGAGCATCTTGAAAACTTTTTATTAAAAGTGTTACCGGATTGTGAGAGGATGTTTACTCCAAATTGAGTTTGTTTTTTAATAGATAGCTGACTAAGAAAAAAGAGCCAACTGCCAAGGCGATATTTAACAGTAGAGAGAAGATAAAGGTGGAGTTCATAAAAGAGAAGGCCATCTCTACAGTGGGGTCAATCGTGGTCTCCATGATTTGGTAGTATTTGGGCATGAATAGTGATGCAAACAAGGATGATACCAGTTGCAACACTATCGAGATGGCGAGATATGCGCCGATGGACGTAAGAATCTTGTGTGTTCTCGAGAGTTGTCCAAAGGACATGGCCAAGTAATACATCAGAGTAGAGGAGATGGGCGATATGATCAGGTATAAGATTATAATAATCAGCGTAGAATGAAATTGGTCGCCCATATGGAAAAGCGCCATTTCATAGCCTTGATTGATCGTGAGAAGCATATTATTCCAAGACCCCACTTGTGTGCTGAACAATGCCAACAAAGAAAGTAGCAGCGCACAGGTCGACAAGGTCGTCCATACAAAGGCTACGATCAGTTTAGCAAGAACATGTTGCTCCACCGTAGCCGGTAAGGTAAAAATCAGATAACCTTGGTCGGTTAAAAAGTTTTTGTAAAACCGCATGACAATGAGGACGCCGGTTACAACCACAACGGCAATTAAGGATAGTACATAGAAAGCCGTAAGTAGCGCGTTAAAGGAGTCATAGATGATGCTTTCTCCCGGGGGCAAACCGTAATTGAGGTTGATCACACCCATCACGATAAATACAAAAAGCGTGAGGTAAAGTGGCAGAAATTTTTGATAAGTGCTTTTAAATTCGAGTTTAATCAATTTTGCTAACATTTAAATACCTCTCTGAATAATGCATCGACGGACAGACCTTTCTTTTCTCTAATCTCATCAACCGGAGACTGCAACACCATCCGCCCTTCTTGAATAAAAATGACCTCATCTAAAACATTTTCAACGTCCGAAATTAAGTGGGTAGAGATGAGAACAGTGGCATCGGGGTTGTAATTTTTGATAATGGTGTTGATGATATAGTCCCGAGTAGCCGGGTCGACACCGCCTATCGGCTCATCGAGCAAATAAAGCTGGGCGTTTCTACTCATCACCATAACCAGTTGAACCTTTTCTTTGGTACCCTTAGAAAGATGTTTAAAACGTTGTTTGGGGTCAATACGCAAATCTTCCAACATAGCTTCTGCTTTGGCACGGTTAAAATCTTCATAAAAGGTTTCAAACAAAGACAAAATATCGTTAACTGTCATCCAGTCATCAAAGTAGTTTCTATCCGGTAAATAGGAAATGATGGCCTTTGTTTCAGGAGAAGGGGGCATACCGTTTATCAGCGCTTCGCCGCTGTCGCAGGTTAATAGGCCGTTTAAAATTTTTATCAAAGTCGTTTTTCCGCTGCCGTTGGGTCCCAGCAAACCGACGATGACGCCTTTTGGAATTTTAACGCTGAAATCATCGACAGCAACAATGGCTCCGAATTTTTTAGTTGCTTGGTTGATGGTAATAAGTTCATTCACTGGATGTCTCCTCTTGTGCTTCTCGAATCAATTGTCTGATTTCGTTTCGTGAAAATCCCATACTTTCCATTTTAGTCAAAAAAGTGTCGATTTCATGAAGCGCAATGTTCTTTTTCTTTTTTTGAATCAATTCCTTGTCTTGAGTTACAAAGCGTCCGGTTGTCCGTTGACTATACACCAGACCTTCTTTTTCCAATTCCGTTAAAGCTTTCTGCATCGTATTGGGATTCACCGCTGCTATTTCAGCCAGATCTCTGACGGAAGGGAGCCTCTCGCCGGGAACGTAACGTCCAGATACGATATGGATGACGATGTATTCCATAAGCTGGCGATAGATAGGGCTGTTCGAATCAATCCGCCATTTCATAATGACCTCCTTATTGTACTACTGTATTATTAATGTAATACAATACTACAATAAGATTTTATGCTTGTCAATCATTTTTTTGTCACGCTTTCATGAATTGAAGGGGAGAGTTGGAAGAGGCTATAGAAAAAATGAGTAGGAATGCTCAAAGAAAAAAAGCAACAGCCGGCTTTATTTTCATTTTGAACTATAAGCCGGCTATTGCCAAAATTTAGTTTTGATCGATTTGGTTCATGGCACCTCGTTGGTAACCCATTAAATCCAAATGTACCTGTTTAAAACCCAAGCCTTGCAAATAATCGATGATGGATTGCCGGTCCTGCATGATGCGTTCAAAATCCGACTCGTCGCATTCAATGCGACATGTATCCTCCAAATGTCTTAGGCGGTATTGCTTAAGACCCAAATCCGAGAGGAAAGCTTCGCCCTTTGCAACGGCAGCCAGTTTCGCTGATGTGATGGGCGAACCGGTGGGAATCCGAGAAGCTAAACAGGCCATGGCCGGTTTGGTAGCGGTGGGTAAATTATCATATCGGGAGAGGGCGTAAATATCTCCTTTAGTCATGCCGCTGTGCACAAAGGGGCTTAGAATGTCTAATTCCTCTAAAGCTCTTAGGCCCGGTCTATAATCGTCAAAGTCATCGACGTTGGTACCGTCTACGACCACGTCTGCACCAATTTTTTCTGCATGCTCTTTAATGAGAGAGAAGATGGCGTGTTTGCAATGGTAACAACGATCGGGGTGGTTTTCTTTAAAGGGTTCCAGATTTAAAGGCTCAAAATGAAGTGTCTGCAGATTGACATTAAAATTCTTGCAGATTTCAAAGCAGTCCCTTTGTTCTTCTTCGGGCATCATCGAACCGAAGACGGCGATAGGGGTTATCTCTTTGGTCTTCATTTGACGGATGAGGTGCAACAACAAGGTGGAATCGACACCGCCGGAAAAAGCTAAAGCAATGCGATTGTAGGGTTCCAAAAGAGAATAAAATTTTTTCAACTTATTTTGAAGTGTTGTATCCATGATGCTCCTATAATAGAAAGACCCAAGACAGAATGGTCTCTGCACTTGGGTCTCTTGTTTTTATTTGATGGCAAGGGTAGCAGGATTCGAACCTGCGCATGATGGAGTCAGAGTCCATTGCCTTACCGCTTGGCGATACCCCTATGTGTCATTTATTTTAAATGATATTTAGAGGGGTTGTCAAGTTCATCAAGCTAAATCTAATTCTAAAGAGATGGGACAATGGTCGGAACCCATCACCTCGTCGTGTATAGCGGCGTTCTTTACGATGCCCATGGTATTCTCTGAAACGAAAAAATAATCGATGCGCCACCCGGCATTATTTTTACGTGCATTAAAGCGGTAACTCCACCAAGAATATTGGATCGTATCCGGGTAAAAATGTCGGAAGGTGTCCACATAGCCCTCAGAGATGAAACGGTCAATCCATTCCCGTTCTATAGGCAAGAAGCCTGAACGCTTGGCATTGGATTTTGGGTTTTTCAAATCTATTTCTCGATGGGCCGTGTTAACATCGCCACAAAGGATGACTTTTTTACCTTGTTCAACCAAAGCGTTGGCATCTTCCAAAAAACAATTATAAAAATCCAGTTTGAAATTTAACCGCTCGTCACTTTGTTGCCCATTGGGAAAATAAATGTTGAAGAGCGTAAACTCCGGATATTCTAGAATAATGGTGCGGCCTTCCGTATTAAAACGGGGATCCGATAAGCCGGTTCTGATGGACAACGGTTCTCTTTTATAATAAACCGCTGTACCGCTGTAGCCTTTTCTTTCAGCGGAATGAAAATAAGACTGGTAGCCCTCAATTTGTGTTAAGGTTTCATCTAATTGATGTTCATGAACTTTTGTTTCCTGAAGGCATAAGATGTCCGGTTGGGTTTCGTGCACCCATGGTAAGAAGTTTTTTTGTGCAACGGCACGCAAGCCGTTTACGTTCCAAGAATAGAGTCGCATTGTGTCTCCTTGTCGATTTTTGAGTAATTATTTGATATAATACAGTTTAACACAAGATGGATATCCGAGCAAAAAATACGGGGGGTATGGTATGAAGTATATTCTAGTTTTAGATGGCGGTACAGAGTCCATTAAGGCGGTCTTGTATGACCAAAGGGGAAAGGCTGCCTATAAGAGTACCATTCGCTTGGAATTTGATAACCCGCAAATTAGAGAAATCGACCAAAACCTTTATTGGGATTTGAGTTGTCGAGCTATCCGAAATTTAACAGAAAAATTTGAGGGAGATTTAGAGGATATCATGGCCATATCCGTAACCGGAGAGGGGGGAGGTTTATTTTCCCTAGATGAGAATGGCCAGCCCTATATGCCCGCGATACTGGAAAATGATAGCCGAACGGAAGAATTGCTTTACACCGTCAATTATAAAGTACCGGGTTGGGGAAAACGCATACATAAGGTGCTGGGCCGTAAAGTTGAACAGGGCAATACTTTGTTATTGGCGATATGGTTGCAGAAAAACCGACCGGATTTATATTTGAAATTGGACAAGATATTTTTTGCTAAAGACTGGTTAATCTATAAAATGACGAACCGCTTGGTTACCGATCGTACCGATGCCACCGCTTGTTATGCTACCTTTGCAAATGGCCGTATCCCTACAGACTTGTTTTCCATTTTCGGTTTGGGACATTTAAAAAAATGCGTTCCGGAAATTTTACCGCCGGGTGTCGTTGTGGGGACTGTTTTGCCGGAGGTTGCAAAGAAATTGGGTTTACCTGAACATTTGCCCGTCATTTTAAGCGCAACAGGACAGGTATCCATGGCCATCGGTGCCGGTGCTGTCAGCACACAGGACATTGCCATTGAGTTCTCCAACACCGTGCGCACAGTTGTCGTCAAACGCTTTAAAGATTGCGATTTTAACAAACTTCACAAATCCTTTTTACATTATGGTATTGGCCAGCTTTGTTTGGAAGCCAGCAACTCACTGACGGGTATCGGAAGCATAACCTGGGGTGAAGATGTCCTTTTAAATGGCGGCGACATCCAAAATATGGAAAAATTGGTGGAAGCGCAAGCGTCCGGTTCCGGAGGTGTTATTTATCATCCATACGTTTCGACAGAGGGGGAGTTATCGCCCTTTTTTCACCCACATGCACAGGGCGGATTTTTGGGTATCGACGAGCATACGACAAAGGCACAGCTGCTGCGGGCTATTTACGAGGGCCTATCCTACGCAGTAAAAGACAGCATTGTGGATAACCCCGCTGGTGGGCAACTTTATTTGATCGGGGAAGGCGGTCAAAGCGATGTCTTGCCCCAAATTTTAGCTGATGTAACAGGTAGGCGGGTAGGTGTCTATGAGGATGAAGACTATACTTCTAAAGGCGCCATGTTAACAGCTTACGTCACCATGGGGTTATTTGAAAACTACGCCTCCGCCACGGCCTTATGTTGCCGTGTGGAGAAATTTTATGAGCCCAAGAAATCCGTTATCTATACCGAAGGTTTTCACTTGTTCAGACAATTGAGAGAAATCTATTCGAAAACATGGAGCAAACAGGAAAAGTATAAAATTTTGGTTCAAAAAACACTTGCAGAAGATGAAGAGCCGGAAAACGATTGATCATCGACTAAAAAAGACTTGATATGCAAGAATATGTTCTTGTCTATCAAGTCTTTTTGGTTGATGCAGAGCTCAATACTCTGTTCAGAGGCTGATTTTTGTTGTTATTACCCATTCCTTTAAAGAAGGAACTTTGATTTTCTAAACCTTAAAGCTTAGGGTTCGTTTAGTACTTTCAATCTTCTAACCGAAAAGCGGAAAAAGGTCTTCTCAACAATAAAAAGACAACCAAACCGACAAGAGCTTGCAAAGCATTAAAGGGTACATTGATCAGAGGAGCGGAGATAGAACCCAGCATGAATACTTCCGCAATGTAATAAACGGCACACATCAAAACAATGGCGATGAGCATTGTACCGTATTGTTTTTTAGTGTTTTGGGCATTCAGTATCCAGCGACCGGTTATCCAAGCCATTGAAGATTTGGCAATCATGGTGGGCAAGATATAGACGGCATAGCCGCTAAAGTAATCTGCGCTGCCTGCACCGATGGCAGCGGCTATCCCTCCAAATACAGGCCCTAATATATAGCCGCAAAGAAAAACCGCTGCATCGCCTAAATGGACATAACCGTTGGGTATCGGTACTTTAACGATAAAAGTAGAAATAAAAACGACGGCACTTAACAAAGCCATATAAACCATTCTTTTAGTTGTCATCATCAAATCTCCTCGTTGCGATAAATGTTGTTTGTTTCAATATTAAAACATCCCGGACGGGAAGTTTTAATCAATTTCTTTATAAGATAATGGGTTCTAATATACACTAAATTTCTTCCACAGCCATAGAGACCGAGGTTGCAAAATTCAAGCCGGTACGCTCCGGGTTATTGGGTGAAACGATAATATCCACATTATAATCTGTTACTTGACCTGAAATGCGTTTGCCGCCATTTTCGACATCCGCCACTTGTACACCTTCTCCGATCAGTTGGCTGTAAAAAGCGGTGATATCATCGATAGAGGCATCGGAACCGTAACGTGTGCTCCAAGCAACGCCACCCTCCGGCGTGGTATACTCATTGGATTCCGTTACGCCATTTACCTTATAAGGCGGAATGAGATTGACGGGATAAGTTTTGTCAATGACTTCGGGATCGTTGTAGATGTCGTCTTCATGTTGTGAAATGACATCCTTAATGTGGTCAGTTGGCTCAGGTTGTGGTTTAGGCTCCGGCTTCGGTGTCTCCTCAATCACGACCGGTTTGGTCGGTGTTTCCACTCCTGAATCGGGTTTTTTCGCATCCATTCTTTGTTTGACGATCGGCACGCCTGCTCCTACTAAAATTAAGAGGGAAAGAACAATACCTATCAACTTTTTTCTCATGGTTGCCTCCTTGTTCATTGGTTGGCGCAAATACTTTGACATTAAAATAAAGCTACGCACCATAACGGTAAACCGTCATTGATCTCTATTGTAACGAATTTTACTAAAACATACAAGAAAAACTTGATTTTTAGAGGAGTATTCGCTACAATTAGTAACTGAGTTTAAAGATGGCTATAGTATCTCCCGTAGGCTTAGCGATCTTGCTTTGAGAATGGATTTCAAATTTCAAATGAAAATAAAAGCTGGGAACAGGACGATAAAAACGATTTCCTTATACAGAGAGAAAATCACACGCTGAGAGATTTTAAAGGATCGTTTTTATAGATCACCTGGGAGCTGTGTTTTTGAAAAAATTAGAAAACACCGGTTACACCGTTATCGTATAGAGTGGACAGGCAAGCCTGTCAAATTGGGTGGTACCGCGATGATTTCGTCCCTTATGGGGGCGTTTTTTTATTGATATGAATTAAATTTAGAAAGATAAACAAAGAAAGGGGAACAAAGTGTCAATTTTTAAACCTTTGTCGAATAAAAGTGTTAAAGAAGTAGAAGAATCTATATCGACCAAATGGGAAAAGATGGATTTGCTTCAAAAAACCATAGATAATCGAAAAGATCAAGAAAACTTTGTATTTTATGAAGGGCCGCCGACAGCCAACGGTAAGCCCGGTATTCATCACGTTTTGGCTAGAACTTTAAAAGATACGGTCTGTAAATACCACAGTATGAAGGGACGACGTGTCGTCCGAAAGGCCGGTTGGGATACCCACGGATTACCCGTCGAAATTGAAGTAGAAAAAATCTTAAACATCAGCAGTAAACCGGAAATTGAAGCCTATGGGATTGCCGAGTTTAACGAGATGTGCAAACAATCGGTATTCAGCTACGAAAAATTGTGGCGTGAAATGAGTAACCGCATGGGTTATCTCATCGATATGGACGACCCCTACATTACCTTGGATAACGACTACATCGAGTCTGTTTGGTGGATACTCAACAAGTTTTTTAAAGAAGATTTTATTTATGAAGGGCATAAAATTTTGCCCTATTGTCCCAGATGTGGTACCGGTTTGGCCTCCCACGAAGTCGCCCAAGGTTATCAGGAAGATCAAAGCAACACCATTATCGTGGCATTTGAAAGAAAAGACGTCAAAGAATACTTTTTAGCATGGACCACCACACCTTGGACTTTGGCCGCCAACGTCGCTTTGGCGGTACACCCCGAAGCCATTTATGCAAGAGTTAAAAGTGAGGGTGAAATTTATATTTGTGCAGCGGATTTGGTGCCTGAGCTATTGGGAGAAGATGCGGAAGTCATAGAAACCTTCGAAGGAAAAACCTTAGAAGGCATTCACTACCATCAGCTGATGCCCTTTGTACCCAAACCGCCCAATAAAGACGCATTTTATGTTGTTTGCGCCGACTATGTCACCATCGACGAAGGAACGGGCTTGGTCCATACGGCCCCGGCATTCGGTGAAGATGACTACAAAACGGGCAAACAATACGACTTACCCGTGCTGCAACCCGTCGATGAGTCCGGTAAATACACAGATACCCCATGGAAAGGGCGCTTTGTCATGGAAGACGGTCTGGATTTAGACATTATTCAATGGCTGAGAGATGAGGGTAAGCTTTTCAAAAAAGAAAAAGTTGTGCATAACTACCCGCATTGCTGGCGTTGCAAAACCCCCTTGTTGTACTATGCAAAACCTTCTTGGTACATCGAAATGACCAAGATCAAAGATAAACTCATCGCAAACAACAATGGTGTCAATTGGTTCCCGGATTTTGTGGGAGAAAAACGTTTTGGCAATTGGCTTGAAAATCTCAACGATTGGGCCATTTCCAGAAGCCGTTATTGGGGAACGCCTTTAAACATTTGGCGTTGCGACAACCCAAACTGCGAACATTTGGAATCGATAGCCTCCAGAAAAGAATTAAAAGAAAGAGCCATCGAAGACATCGATGAAAACATCGAATTGCACCGCCCCTATGTGGACGATGTACACTTGACCTGTCCAAAATGTCAAAGCAGAATGACACGGGTGGAGGATGTCATCGACTGTTGGTTTGACTCCGGTTCCATGCCCTTTGCACAATACCACTATCCCTTTGAAAATAAAGATACATTTGAGGACCAATTCCCGGCGGACTTTGTCTGCGAAGGTATCGACCAAACCCGTGGATGGTTTTATTCCCTCATTGCGATTTCTACCTTTGTGACGGGTTTATCGCCCTATAGAAACGTCTTGGTCAACGATTTGATTTTAGATGCCAAAGGTCAGAAAATGAGTAAATCCAGGGGCAACACCGTAGACCCCTTTGAAATGTTTGACCGTTTCGGCGCCGATGCCTTGCGCTGGTATTTGCTCCATGTCTCTCCGGTGTGGTCGCCCACCCGTTTTGACACAGAGGGCATTCGGGAGATACAAAGCAAGTTTTTCAACACTTTGAAAAACACCTATGCCTTTTTTGTACTCTACGCCAACACAGATGAAATTGACCCGAGAAGTTTTAACGTTACATATCAGGATAGACCATTTATCGATCGTTGGATTTTGTCCAAACTCAACCACTTGGTCCAAACGGTGCGTTCGGAAATGGATCAATACGATTTGACCAAATCCGTTAGAGCCATTCAAAGTTTTATCAACGAAGATCTATCCAATTGGTACATTCGCGTCAACAGACGCCGTTTCTGGAACAGCGAACTGAATGACGATAAAAAAGCTGTCTTCAACACCACTTACGAAGTGCTACACGTTTTGGCGAGATTATGCGCACCCTTTGCACCCTTTATTTCGGAGGAACTCTACACCGCATTAACCGGAGAAGACTCCGTCCATTTAAGTGACTTTCCTGAAGTCGATGAAAGCTTATTGGATGATGCCATTGAAGGGCCCATGGATATGGTTCGAGATTTGGTCAGCTTAGGGCGAAGTGCCAGGGAAGATGCACAAATTAAAGTGCGCCAACCCATCGGTAAAATTATTTTAGATCAGAAAAATAAAGATTATCTGGGAGACTTAACCGGACTGATCTTAGATGAATTGAACGTGAAGGAAATTGAATTCGACGCGGATTTAAAGGAATTCATCGATTACCAAATCAAACCTAATTTTAAAGTTGCCGGCCCGGCTTTGGGGAAAAATGTTAAATTGTTGGGTAAAGCCTTGGCACAAGCGGATGCAGCTAAGATGATCCAAGACTTGGAAGATGAAGGTTTTACAGAGATCGAAGTCGATGGCAACGTCTTAAAATTGACGCCGGATTTCTTAGATGTGCGTATTCAATCACAAAAGGGTTTCAATGTCCAAACGGCCAATAACCTCTTTGTTATCTTAGATACCACCCTGAACGAAGAACTGTTACAGGAAGGTTACGCCCGAGAGTTTATTTCTAAAATTCAACAAATGCGTAAAACCGCAGGATTAGAAATGATGGATCGCATTGAAATTTGCTATAATACAGACGAAACGGTAGAAGCCGCCATCAATACCCATCAAGACTTTATTATGAAAGAATGTTTGGCCAATTCTGTAGAAAAAACGGATCGTACTTTAGAGGTCAGCGATTTAAACGGTCATGATACCGGTATCGGCATTGTCAAAGCTTAAAACCATATTAGACTCAATAAAGAAAAACCTGTTAGTTGGTAAAAATATCATCTAACAGGTTTTTAAAATTCTATCATATATTCTGTTTTATTTTTTGGCTAGGTAAAAACCCAAGGTGAATCTGCGCTCACTGAGCTGTAGGCAAACCATCTTCATGACTGATAAAAATCTTCGCAAGAACACACAATTGTGAGCAAGCTCCCAATGTGGTATGATTGCTCGGTTTTTGCACTTCATATAAGCCGTGCACCGTCGTGCGTGTCCTCACTCGCACACATTCAGTGTGCTCGTTTCGTACACGCCCCATAAAAACCTTTAAAAATAGCTCCCCTTGAAAGCAAGCTCTCAGATGGTGCTATTTTTTTCGGTTTTTGCACGGCTTAGTTAGCGTTCAAATTCATCTTCTTTGTTTTCATGGAAAATGTCGTACATATCCCAGCCGTATTTTAAAGCGTCAATGGCGCGCAATGGGTTTTTAATCCATATCGCATCGTCAAAACTTTTTAGAACTTTTTCATCACCATAACCCCAAAGGGATAATACGGGCAAGACACCGGCGTTTTTTGCGGTTTGATAATCCACAGAACTATCACCGACATAAATACAATCCTTAGGTTCCACACCCAATTGCTCCATTACGTAAAACAAGGCGGTGGGGTCCGGCTTTCTGGGAAAGCAATCGCTTTGTCCAACAATGATCTTAAAAGGCCAATGAAAGAATAATTTTTCTATAATATATTTTGCTGCATCATCGGGTTTGTTGGTTACGACAGCAAAGGGTATTTTTTGATAAGTTAAATATCGCAACAGATCTTCAATGCCTGGGTAGGCCTCGGTGTGGTTGACACATTGTCGGTTATAATAAGACATCATTAAATCCGTTATATCGTCAACAAAAGCATCGTCCTTCGGGTGGTCAGCCGGCAATGCACGTATCATTAAGTTACGGACACCTCGGCCAATGAGTTTGCGCCCCTCTTCGTAGGAATGCGTGGGCAGCTGATGGTCTGTTAAAGCTTTATTGACAGCGTCAATCAGGTCTTCGATGGTGTCGGCCAGAGTGCCGTCTAAATCGAAAATCATCGCTTTGTATCGGTGTTTATAAACTTGTTTCATATTAGATTGCTCCTTTTTAGATTGCACTTCACCTAAAAGATGTATCCGTCATTTTTATTATATCATATCGCAATAGGAATACGCAGCTATTCATGGTTTCGCCATCAACCGCTTTAGACATCGTGATTTAAAAAGTGTATAATAAAAAGAGTTAATAGATCAAGAAGAGAGTTAAAGAGGTAAAGGTGAGGTAAAGATGAAAAATTTGCTAGTAGCAAGAAAAAATAAAGCGATAGGCATTCTTAAAAAAATGGAAAAGCGCAATTTTATAGGTGTATACGTCGACACGAAGGAGGAAGCCCTCAAACAATTGATGGAATGGGCACCTAAAGGTTCTTCTATTACCATGGGCGGTTCCATGTCTTTAAGTCAAATGGGTGTAACGCAAGAATTTTTAAATGAGCATTACGATTTTATAGATCGAAACCTTGGCAATACCTTTGAGGAAAAAAGAGAACTCATTGCCAAAGGTATGCTGGCGGATACTTTTTTAACTTCCGTGAATGCCTTAACCCAAGAAGGCGAATTGGTTAACATCGATGGTGTAGGCAATCGCGTCGCCTTGATGGCATACGGACCTAGTCAAGTTGTCGTCGTAGCCGGGATGAATAAGGTGGAAAAAACATTAGAGGCAGCCATCGACAGGGCCCGCAACGTGGCAGCCCCGGCCAATACGGTACGACTCAATCTAAAAACGCCATGTTCTTCTATGGGGATATGCTTCGATTGCCACAGCGACGACTGTATCTGTGCCAGTACAGTCGTCACGAGGCACAGTAAATTTCCCGGACGGATCAAAGTCATTTTAGTTGGAGAAGATTTAGGTTATTAAAAATCGAAAACCGACTGAGCTTTTAGCTGCCGGTAAAGGGTGAACAAAAATACACAACCTAAAAAGGACCCGAGGGTCCTTTTTTTAATGTAAAGCATCCATCACTTTCTGATACTCTTTAATAAAGACTGTAAATACATGAGGGTTAAAATTGCAACTGAAAACTCCGGTGTTAATTTTGAAATTAAATTGCTGAGAAGCGTATCCCCCAAAGTGGTTTTTGCCCCGACATATAAGACATAAAAGGTGGTAAAATCCACGAGGGTACTGGGTTTAAAATCGACCGGTCCTTCTTTGAACACCTCGGCAATGGTCTTTTCATTTTTAATCACTTGCATGTGCATTTTGGTCAAGTTGTTTAATTTTTTTAGAATTTCAAGAATCAACCGGTCGGGTTCATAAATGGTAAGTCGTTGGATCCCCACACATCGAGCGGTAATATCGAGCATGTTTGCCAGCAAAGGCTCGTTTTTCGGATATCGACACAAGGTACACAATCTTTCAAAGGCTACACGCCTTTCCGCTTTGGTGTGATCGGGTTCCAAGTCCAGTAATCGCTCTACTTTTTGGCGTGCCGTATCATTTTCCAAAGGTTCCTTTATAAAGGCGTTAAACCTTTTGTACAAGGGATGGGGTTGATTGAAATCCACATAATAGTGTTTGCCGTGCAAATATTTAAAGGTGCGCAGCGTATCCAAATAACCCATGGTAATATTTCGGGCAATGATGTCTCTGTTGAACTCCAAGGTTAATCCTAAAAACTCCGAATTATTGATGACAGTCAATTGACTATTATGTTCTTTGATTTTTTGTCTAAGCCCGAAGGAAGGAAACTCAACGGCAATAATGTCTTTGCAATTTTGTTTTAACAAAAGGTTGATGGGAACGTTGTCGTAAAAGGCACCGTCTATATAGGTGGCGCCGTCTATTTCCGGCAGTTTGAATATTGGCAATGCAGCGGAAGCCATTAAATAATCGTGAAGTCTGCCCTCTGGAATATCCTCTATCATCAACTCCACCGGTTTAAAGGTTTTTAAATTAACCGTCACCAAACCCAATCGAATGGGCGAGTTGCGAATTTTATCTTCGTCCAGCAACCTGACGAGGTTGCTGCGCAAGGGTGAGACATCCAGACCACCGTCGAAGATGTCCTTAATAAAATCCAGTTGTAGGGTGACGTTGGATGTCAAGGTCCCTTTGTTGATATACTTGGACATCATCGAACTGTTTAAGGCAATGACATCATTGATGGTTAATTGTTCCCAAAAATCTAAGGCGGTCTCATAATCGTTTTGTGCAATCGCCGCCGCGTTGATCGCACCTACGGAAGTACCGACAACGGTATGGATCGGTATGTTTTTTTCTCTAAGAGCTTTCCAAACTCCAATTTCAAAAGCACCTTTTGTGCCGCCGCCACTTAAAACCAATCCTTTTCCATTCATTTAATAGGCTACTCTCCTTTGGTTTCTTTTTCTTTTAAAACCTCCACTAATCGATAAGCTACTTGATTGATGTTGTAGGCACCCGCCACTAAAACCAAGTCGCCTTCTTCTACATTATCGGCTAAAAACTTGACAATGGTATCAAACTTTGAAAAAACAACGGTGGGTGTCTGATATTTAGCTTTGATGCGTTTGGCGATGTCTTCGGAATAAATATCCCATTTGTTTTCTTCTCTATCGGAGGAGATATCGTTCAAAATTAGAAAATCTGCTTGGGCCAACGAATCTACAAAACCGTCCAGCAAATAGTAGGTTCTGGAATAAATATAGGGTTGGAAAACAACCCAAAGCTTTCGGTGTTTGTGGTTGCGACAAGCTTCGATGACTACTTTTAGTTCCGTCGGATGGTGGGCATAATCTTCGTAAATATTCACACCATTTGCTTCACCACAAAACTGAAAACGTCTCTTAGCACCTCCAAAATCTTTTAAAGAATTTTGGATGGACGCTAAAGGAACCTTGTAATAGTCGCAACAAGCAATGCAGGCTAAAGCATTTAAAATGTTGTAATTTCCCGGAACTTTTAATGTAAAAGAACCGTATAGTTGGTTATCTTTATAGGCATTAAATTTCGGATTGCCTTGGTCGTCAAAGATTATGCCATCGGCTCGCCATTTATTTTTTTTATCAAAACCGTAGGTCCAGATAGGTGTGGTGATACCCTGAATGGCATCTAAAACATCTTGGGAATCGCCCCAAGCGATGATCAAGCCCGACTCCGGAACGATAGATGCAAATTTCTTAAAGGAAGCCTGAATTTGAGGCAGCCCTTCAGTAAAATAGTCTAAGTGCTCCGCTTCAATATTGGTGATGATGGCAACCTGGTGTTGGGTTTCCAAAAAAGAATCGACATATTCGCAGGACTCCACAATAAAATAATCGCTTTCGCCAAGTCGTGCATTGCTTTTAAGCGCGTCTATTCTACTGCCTATGCTGATGCTGGGATCGTATCCTGCTTGTAACATCACGGTACCGATCATTGATGATGTGGTTGTTTTCCCATGGGTTCCGGCTACACCGATGGTTTGAGGAAACACCTTGGAGAGCAACCCTAAATAGTGGGAACGCTCAACTTGTGGAATACCCAAAATTTTCGCTTGTTGTCTTTCCGGGTTATCTTCATGAATAGCGGCTGAGTAAACGACCAAACCGATTCCTGTATGAATTTGATTGCTATGGTGTCCTTTATGTACCAAGGCACCAAGTTTTTGTAGCTTTCTGGTATAGTCCGACTCATTGATATCAGATCCTTCGACACGAAAGCCTTGACCAATGGCCATTTCAGCTAAACCGCTTAAACTACTGCCGCCTATTCCAATAAAATAGATCACTTCTATGGGTTGACGGTATTCTGCTTTTAAAAACTCTCTCATTATCAACCTCCCTGTTGATAGTCCTATTATATATCGACTGATATCCCAGCACAAGGGTTTGCGGTAGTGGTTAAATTTTGAATAAGATTTTGTTTCCTTTTATGAGACACTTTATCATATGAAGAAAACGAGTTTTACATATCCTCAAAGATAAAACTTCTAAATTGTCATATACATGGTTAGAAGTCTCTTAGCGTTATTGAAATACTTAAGGTAGTTCTGCTAAAATAATATATCCGATCAATATCATACGATATGGTAAAAGCTGTATGCAAAGGTGTTGTGAGGGGAAATAATGGTATAAAAAAACACATAAAGTAAAGTATCTGAAAGGCTGGCACCCCCGGCGGGAATCGAACCCACAATTGTCCCTTAGGAGGGGACCGTTATATCCATTTAACTACAGGGGCTTATGGATGCTAGAATAGCACAATCGAAACTTAAAATCAATGGAGATATTGATGATGGAAAACTGGCAAAAGCACCTTATACTTTTCGGCTTGTTAGTTGTAGCTGCGCTGATAATGCCGATCTTTGTGACCGGATTGAGTCTGGTTCTCTCTCCTTTCATCGATCCTATATGGATCATTTTAGTTGTATTCATCGTGACAGTCCTAATAGCTTATAGAAATCGGGAGGACGAATGACGTATGAGTCACAGCCCTGAGAATTGACTAAAAACCTAGGAATGATATAATAAAGTTGCTAGGTATTATATAAATGAACATGTTTTGTAATTTTATTTCATCATTGCTGAAGCAATGAGAAAGGATGATTCTATGGCAGATATGAATTTTAAAGCTACGGTTCAAGTAGGCAAAGGTGAAGGCTTACAGATGACCTGTAAAGCTCGAGATTTCGAATTATTATTGGATGAACCCCCGGAATTAGGCGGTTCCGATACCGGCATGACTCCAGTAGAGGCATTACTCAGTGCTTTGGGGGCTGTAAAGGGATCATTGCAAAACTTATTGCAGAAAAATTCAGAGTGGAATTTTCTGATTTGACTGTAGAAGTTGAAGGCGTATTGGATCCGGACGGATTGGCTGGCGTAGAAGGTGTTAAAATTGGTTTTTCAAAGATCAAAACCCATTATCATTTTACAAGCAACAACACCAAAAAAGAAATCGCACGTCTGATCGATTATATTGAAAGTCATTGTCCGGTAATGGATTCTATGATCAGTGCACCGGAGTTTACCCACGAAGTTCACATTCAACAATAGTAGACAATCACTGAAATTTTACACTGATCACAAATTTTAGGTTCTAGGCTTTCATGCTAAATCACTCAACAGAAAGAGGTAATGAAATGGCTAAATTCACAAGTAAATTGGTTGTAGAATTTAAAAACGACACAGCGGTTAACTGCAAAACTGAAGAGCATTCCTTTGTCTTAGATGAACATAAGGATGACGGTTCCAGTATTGCCATGTCTCCGGGGGAGGCTATGCTCGCTTCTCTCGGTGCATGTAAAGCTATGGTTGTCAAAAGCGTTGCTGAAAAAATGCACTTAGCTATCGATCATATTCAAGTAGAAATAGAAGGAACCATCGACCCGGATGGTTTTATGGGTCTCAATAAAGATGCAAAAATCGGTTTTTCTGACATCAAAACGCATTACTATTTGGATACGAAAGAGTCGAAAGATAAAATCGATAAAATGATTGAATATGCAGAAGATCATTGTCCTGTCATGGACACTATGGTGAATCCCGCTGAGTTTACCCACGAAATTCACATCAACGAAAAATAAAAATCATATTATAAAGGCTCAGGTCTTTCTCCCAAGCGCTAAAAAAAGATTAGTTTAGTTGTTTTTTGACTTGCTAAACGAAGGATATTTTGCTATACTAGTGTGAGGATTAGAGGCCGAGGGCCTTTTTTTATTGCATGTTGACAGTGGTTTATCATTTATGTTATTCTAGCAAGGTGACAGATGAATAAGTAATGAAAACAATGTTATAGATATCTGAAGTGGAGGTGCTATTTTGAGAACAAGAATAACGTTAGCATGTACAGAATGCAAGCAAAGAAACTACGATACGATGAAGAATAAGAAAAACACACCGGATCGTTTAGAAGAAAGAAAATATTGCAAGTTCTGTAAAACACATACAACCCACAGAGAAACAAAATAAAGAGGAGTTAAATGGCGGCAAAAGCTAAACAACCTAAAAAGAAAAGAACTGTTAAAACAGATACAAAACCAAATCTAAAAAAAGATATAAAGGTTGAAACTGCCACTCGAAACGCGCCTGTAAAAACTCAAAGTGCTCCTAAAAAAACGGTTGGAAAAAAAGCGAAGACAGGTATCTGGTTCCGTTTTACAAATTATATTAGAGGCGTTAGAACGGAATTAAAAAAAGTTACTTGGCTGAATCGCGAAGAATTACAACAAGCGTCTGGCGTTGTATTTGGCATCGTCGGTATTTCAGCGTTTACCGTTTGGGTTATGGACACAGGGTTGAGTTTTGTAGCAAAAATTTTACTTGATTTGTCGATCGGTTAGTCATGGGTTACGAGCAATACGAAGAGCCCCAATGGTATGTAGCCCATACCTACTCCGGTTACGAAAATAAAGTAAAGGCGAGTATTGAGGCGACAGTAGAAAATAGAAATATGGAGGAATTAATCCTTCAGGTACAAGTACCGGTTCATGAAGTTGTGGAAGTAAAGGAAGGCAAGCGCATTTTAAAGGAAAAGAAACTTTTTCCCGGCTATGTGATTATCCAAATGTTTATGACCGATGAATCATGGTATGTGGTTAGAAACACAAGAGGTGTTACCGGCTTTGTCGGTCCGGCGTCTAAACCGATCCCCTTATCGGAAGAAGAACTCAAAAGCATGGGTATCTTGGAAAAGAAAGTTGTCACCATCGACTTTTCCATAGGGGAAGAGGTGTCCATCATCGATGGACCCTTCGAAGGATTTAGCGGATTTATTGAAGAGATCAATCCGGAAAAATCCATAGCAATTGTCAAAATATCGATGTTCGGTAGGGATACACCTGCAGAAGTCGCTTTTGAACAAATAAAGAAACTGAACACTTAAGGACCTATTCTTCAATTATCATCATAAAGGAGGTGGATTCATGGCAAAAAAAGTTATAGGACTCATTAAACTACAAATCCCCGCGGGGAAAGCAACCCCGGCACCGCCTGTAGGCCCGGCATTGGGTCAACACGGCGTAAACATTATGGGATTTTGCAAAGATTTTAATGCAAGAACGGCTGATCAAGCAGGTATGTTAATTCCTGTTGTTATCACAGTATTCCAAGATCACTCGTTTACTTTCATTACTAAAACACCGCCGGCATCAACTTTGCTGAAAAAAGCAGCAGGATTGGATAAAGCATCCGGTGTTCCGAACAAAACCAAGGTGGCTACAGTCAGTCAAGCACAGGTAAAAGAAATTGCTGAATTAAAAATGCCCGACTTGAATGCAGCCAATGTAGAATCAGCCATGCGTATGGTAGCCGGAACGGCACGTAGCATGGGCATTGTCGTTGAAGAATAAATTTTGGGTTTAGACCTTAAGTGGGAGGGGTTTCCCGATATCACCACAAGGAGGAAATATGAAAAGAGGAAAAAGGTATCAAGAGCTGGTAAAGAGCTATGATAAGTCTCAGCTTTATGATTTTAAAGAAGCCATTGCAATGGTTAAAAAAATGGCGAATACAAAATTCGATGAAAGTATCGAATTGCATGTTCGCTTAGGTGTCGACTCGCGTCATGCCGACCAGCAAGTAAGGGGTGCGTTGGTGCTGCCCCATGGTACGGGTAAAACCGTTAAAGTGCTGGTTGTCGCTAAAGGAGATAAACTTCAAGAAGCGGAAGAAGCCGGCGCAGATTACTTCGGTGAAGACGAATATCTAGAAAAAATCAACAACGAAGGTTGGTTTGATTTTGACGTCATGATCACGACACCGGATATGATGGGTAAAGTAGGACGTTTAGGTCGCGTTCTAGGCCCAAAGGGTTTAATGCCCAATCCTAAATCCGGTACTGTTACAACGGATATTAAAAAAGCAGTTGAAGATGTCAAAGCGGGTAAAGTAGAATACCGTTTGGACAAATCCAATATTATGCACGTTATGATCGGAAAAGCATCCTTTACCGAAGAGCAATTGTTGGAAAACTTAAACGTCCTTTTAGATGCGGTTAAAAAAGCAAAACCACCGGCAGCAAAGGGACAATATTTTAGATCCGTCACCTTGACCAGTACCATGGGTCCTGGTGTCAAACTCAATGTAGCGAGCATAGCAAAAACAAATTGACAAATCACTTTTTAAGTGATAATATACTTACGTTATAAAAAAGACTGTTCATCCATAGACAGCAGGGACTAAAGTTTAAACATCCTGCCGAGGTTGAAGATAGATAAGATTTTTACGTCCTCTCTTCACCTTTTTGGAGAGGGCTTTTTTATGCAGAAATTTCAATGCAAGGAGGTGTTGAGAGAATATGCCGAATATGGAAAAGAAACAAGCACTAGTGCAAGAAATAGTCGAAAAATTAAAGAACTCACAAGGAACTGTACTCGTAGATTATTGCGGTTTAAACGTAGCTGAAATTACCGATTTACGTAAACAATCCAGAGAAAACAATATCGACTACAAAGTTTATAAGAACACCATGGTTCGCTTCGCAGCAAAGGAAGCCGGCGTCGAAGGCCTTTTGGAACATTTAACCGGACCAAATGCCATTGCATTTTGCGACTCCGATCCCGTTGCAGCAGCAAAGCTCATCAACAAATTTGCTAAAACTCATAAAGCTTTAGAAATTAAAGCAGGTATTGTCGAAGGGAAGGTCATTGATGTCGACGGCGTTATCAGTCTCGCTAAATTACCACCCAAAGAAGAATTGGTGGCAAAAGCATTGGGCAGCTTAAATGCACCCATCGCAGGATTTGTCAATGTATTAAATGCAAACATCAGAGGATTGGCTATTGCTTTAAACCAAATAGCCGAACAAAAACAAGCATAAGCTTAATCAACTTAAATATTGGAGGAAACCATTATGAACGAAAAAGTTACACAATTAATTGAAGAAGTAAAAAATTTAACGGTATTGGAATTATCCGAATTAGTTAAAGCCTTAGAAGAAGAATTTGGCGTGAGCGCAGCAGCACCTGTTGGTGTCGTTGCAGCAGCAGCTGCTGCAGACGGCGACGAAGCGGCAGCCGAAGAACAAACTGAATTTGACGTTGTTCTGGCCAATGTTGGAGACAGCAAAATTAAAGTGATTAAAGTCGTTCGCGAAATCACCGGTCTTGGCTTGAAAGAAGCAAAAGCATTGGTTGATGAAGCACCGAAGCCGATTAAAGAAGGCGCTTCTAAAGAAGAAGCAGATGAAATCAAAGCTAAACTTGAAGAAGTTGGCGCAGGCGTAGAATTCAAATAAGAATATTCCAACGAAACGCGACGAAAGTCGCGTTTTTTTGTGTATTTATTGATTACTTAGGCTATAATAGAACAAATGCGTAACCTGAAAGGATCGTTAAATGGTTGAGAAGAACAAAGATAAACTAGTTAAAGAAATAACATCAATGGATGAAAACTTTTCACAATGGTATACGGATGTTGTATCCAAAACAGAATTGGTAGATTATTCGCCAGTAAAAGGGTTTATGGTTATACGTCCCTACGGGTATGCTATTTGGGAAAATATCCAAGCGGCATACGATAAACGCTTCAAGGAAACCGGTCATAAAAATATGTACTTTCCTTTATTGATACCGGAATCGTTATTAAATAAAGAAGCACAACACGTGGAGGGTTTCGCACCCGAAGTTGCATGGGTCACCCATGGTGGTAATAGAAAATTAGAGGAAAGGTTATGTGTCCGCCCAACCTCGGAAACCATTATTTGCAGTATGTATTCGAAATGGCTCCATACCTATCGTCAATTGCCGTATTTATACAACCAATGGTGTTCCGTCGTGCGTTGGGAAAAAACCACGAGACCGTTTTTGCGGACCTCCGAATTCTTATGGCAAGAAGGCCACACCTTGCATGAAACCCCGGAAGAAGCACAAGAAGAAACCATGCAAATGATTAATATTTATCGAGAAGTGGCAGAAAACGTGTTGGCAATGCCGGTGGTTGTCGGTTTGAAAAGCGAAAAAGAAAAATTTGCCGGTGCGGATAAAACCTACACCATGGAAGCTCTGATGCACGATGGACAAGCGCTGCAATCGGGGACTTCTCACAACTTGGGTCAAAACTTTACGAAAGCCTTTGACATTCAATACTTGGACAGAAATAACGAACAAACCAACCCTTACCACACCTCTTGGGGTGTTTCAACACGCCTGATTGGGGGTATTATCATGGTACATGGCGACGATAAAGGCCTGAACTTACCACCGGCCATCGCGCCGATTCAAGTGGTGGTTTTACCCATCGCACAACATAAAGAAGGGGTATTGGATAAAGCTTACGAGATAAAAAAAGCCTTGGAAACAAACTTCAGAGTCGAAATTGACGACAGCGACAACTCTCCGGGTTGGAAATTCAATCAATGGGAGATGAAGGGTGTACCGATTCGTTTGGAGATTGGCCCCAGAGACATCAAAAACAACCAATGTATCTTGGCAAGACGGGACACCGGCGAAAAGATTGCGGTACCTTTAGATGAGTTAGAAACGACGTTAAAGGAATTGCTCGACGCGATCCAACAAAATTTATTCGACAAAGCTTTAAAGATGCGGGAAGAAAAAACATCCGTCGCATTGAATATGACCGAATTCGAGAAGAACTTAAAAGAAAATCCCGGATTTATCAAAGCCATGTGGTGTGGCGATGAAACCTGCGAAGACAGTATCAAAGAGGAGACCGGTGCAACCCTACGCTGCATTCCCCTAGAGGATGAGCAGGAAATTTTAGGCGAAGGCAAATGTGTTTGCTGCGATAAACCGGCGGACAAAATGGCTTATTTCGCTAGAGCTTATTAAAATGAAAACATCTACTCAATTGATGAATCGCATACCCTTAGCTGTGGATGTGAAGGATTTTGCAGAACAGGTTAACTGCAGAAGAAAACAACAAGTTAAAAAAATTGAAGCGCTACTCAAGGACTTGGGAGAAGAAGACGGTCCGGTAGTCATCTATAAAAAATGTACTTTTACTCCTATGGATGAGACGCATTTTAAACTGGACGATGTACCGTTTGACAATAAAAACATATTGGAGCATTTGTCGCAAGTCGATAATATTTTTGCCGTGATAACCAGTTGCGGTATGAATCTCCACGAAAAAACCTTAGAAAAGACCAACATGTTTGATCAATTTATTATGATGGAATTGTGTAAAGTAAGTGGTAACCAAGCTCGTCATGTTTTTGAATCCAAGGTTCAAGAAAGTTACGGACTGGAAGAAGGACGGTACTTTTTCCCCGGGGAAGACGGTTGGCAATTGGAAGATGGCAGAGGTATTTTCGCATTGATGCAAACAGAAGCCGAGGCTATGAGAATTACCTTGAACGAGCGCTGTATGGTCAGACCGCATTTTTCTTTGTATGGCTTGTATTGTGGATAAGCGACGTCTAAAGATAGAGTCTCAACTGGGCGCCTTTCCCGTTTATGATTTTCGTTGGATCGAAACCTCTCAAATTGACTTTACACAAAAGGTGCGCACTGTTTGTGAGATGAACGATTGCGGCATGTACGGCAAGCGTTGGGTTTGTCCACCTGCTATCGGAAGCGTTCAAGCCTGCATCCAAAGGGCACAAAGCTATCCGAAGGCATTTATCTTTTCGACGGTAGCAGAACTTTCGGATGCCTATTACTTTGATGCCAGTTTAAAAAGCAGAAAAATGCACGAAGATGTGACGTACCGTATAAAAGAAATATTTGAAACCGTTTACCCCGATGTTTATGTGCTGTCCACCGGGTGTTTAACATGTCCATCCTGCACGTATCCCGAGGCATCTTGTCGTCATCCTGATATGGCATTTTCTACCATCGAAAGCCATGGCATTCATATTATGCAGTTGGCAAAACAGCTCGACATGGATTTTGATATCGGTCCACAAATGGTTGTTTACTTTTCAATTATATTTTATTCTACGGAGGCATGAAGTGAGCTCTGAAAGAATCAAAGGTCGAAAAAGAATCGAAGCCCAGCAAGAAAAAAGAAATCAATTGTGTTTGGAAATTTTACAGTGCCTGTATGCTCAATATCTTAGAGGATACGATTGTAAAATACACACAGACATGATTGAAAAATACACTCGAAAATCAGAAAAAATGGGGTTGAATGTCCTCATGCCATCCAATGGAATGGATGACTATCAATACGCCCTCGCATTGTTATCCGGTAGCTTAGATGAAGAAATGGCTTTAAAGGGCACTGAAAATCCCTACGAAGAACCTTGTGGCAATATTCTGGTATTTCCGGATAAGAAAGATGAATATCCCATCTCTCAATCTTGGGCAGATGAAGCGACTTACGGCAATGCATGGGATGTATTTGACAATATTCTATTGGAGTTGGATCGAGCCAAATGTGTGGAATGTAAAATGAATTTACGCAACTTACGGTCATTGATTTGGGATGCAACCATGACTATAGAAGAAAAACAACCGTATTTTATAACCATGCTTCATTGGCTATCCACACAAGAGGAAAACATACAAATGGTTTTTGCGCCGATTTTTTTGCAATACGAAAGGTTAATCAATGATTTATAATTTCGGTTCTATAAATATCGATTACGTTTATGAAACACAACAGATCGTTCGACCGGGACAAACCATTTCTGCAAATACCAGAAAAATATTTCCCGGTGGCAAGGGCTTAAATCAATCCATCGCTATGGCCAGAGCAGGAGCCGACGTGACCCATTTGGGTTATTACGGCAAGCAAGATGCAGTTTTTTTGGTGGAATTGTTGAAAGAAGCGGGTGTGCAAACCTACTTTTTAGAAGGCGTCGATGCAACCAACGGACATGCGTTTATTCAGGTCGATGCCTCTGGCGAAAACGCCATTGTCGTTTTTGGCGGTACCAACCGCATGGTGGACGAGGCCTACGTTAAAAAAGTTGCAGATAAAATACAAGAAGGGGATTGGGTTATATTCCAAAACGAAATGTCCTGTACCGCTGAAATGATGAAGGAAGTGCATCGAAGAGGTGGTAAGATCGTTTTAAACCCGTCGCCCTTTGATGAGGACATCCAAACATTTCCCTTAGAAAAAGTTTCACTTTTTTTCGTCAATAGCATAGAAGGCAAAGCCTTAACCGGAGAAGAGAGTCCGGAAACTATCTGCAAAGCGTTTGGAGAAATGTATCCACAAAGTGCCGTGGTCTTGACCTTGGGAGAGAAAGGGGCTTTGTATTGCGACGGTATTCAAACCATCCAGCAGCCGGCGTACAAAGCCAAGGTTGTGGTAGATACCACCGGCGCAGGCGATACCTTTACCGGTTATTTTGTAGCCGGTATCGCCCTTGGTCTTTCCGAAGAGCAAGCTTTGAAAAGAGCGGCCATTGCCGCTGCTTTGTCTGTGGAAAAAATGGGAGCGGCCTCGTCGATACCCTTATTAAAAGCTGTAGAAGATAGAGAAAAAATAACTTCAAAATAAATAAAAAGAAAAGGACCTTTCGTATCGATGCGAAAGGTCTGATTTTTGAGGAATTACCCTTTTAAAGGGATTCCACAATCGATCCGTCAGCGGCAATTGTGATAATGGACCATGGAATCATTTTGCCGCTATTCTGTATGGCTGTCGTAACAGCGTTTTGGAGTCCACCGCAGCAAGGCACTTGCATACGGGTTACTCTAATGGATTGGATGTCGTTATTTTTAATGATAGAGGTTAACTTATCCGCATATTGGACCATGTCCAATTTCGGACAACCGATAATGGTGACATGATCTTTCATGAAGTCCTGATGGAAGTTACCATATGCGTAAGCGGTACAGTCGGCGGCTATTAATAATTTTGCTTTGTCGAAATAAGGGGCGTTTTCCGGTACTAATTTAATTTGAACCGGCCATTGACGCAGCATAGATGGTTGTTTCGCATCGGTTGCTTCAGATGTTTCCGGTGCCGGATCTTCTTTAGGCATAATAAAGCGAGACTCACTGCCCGGGCATCCGCAAGGAAGGGTGCCTTCTTCTTTTTTTGCCGCTTCTTTTTGAGCCATATTGGCTAGAACCGCTGCTTCGTCGTAAGGTAGAGCTTCTCTCTCTTCAAAACTAATCGCATCGACCGGGCAGGAGGGCAGGCAATCACCTAAACCGTCGCAATAATCGTCGCGTAACAGGACAGCTTTACCGTTTTTCATACCAATAGCACCTTCGTGGCATGCAGTGACACATGCGCCACATCCGTTACATTTTTCAGAATCTATTTTTATCATTTGTCTTACTACCATGATTTTTACCTCGCTTATATTCTTAATCTTGTAACTGTAGTTTAACACCTTCCCCTTTCCGTTTAAGTATCAAATGTTACGCAGATAAAACTTTTTAGGATTGTTGTAAGGTGTTTTATATACTATAATTAAATATTAGTGAATCGATTATAAAGGAAAAAGAAATGAAAGTATTAACCATAGATAGCGCCACCATGGTGGCGGGCGTCAGCATTGTCGATGAAAACCGGTTGATTGGCGAATTGACCGTAAACTATCAAAAAACACACTCCGAAAAATTGTTAACCGCTGTAGATCACCTACTGCAAGATGTGGGATTAGGTATCAACGACATGGATGCCTTCGGTGTGGTGTCGGGGCCGGGGTCTTTTACAGGGCTTCGCATCGGTATGGCCACCGCCAAAGGTTTTGCCCAAGCCTTAAATAAACCCATGGTTACCATCTCTACCCTAGAAAGTTTGGCACATAACTTAAACCATGCAACGGGATTGGTGTGCCCCATTTTAGATGCTCAACGCAACCAGGTGTATTCGGCTATCTATCGCGGTGTCGGCGACGGTCACTTGGAAGCTTTGTGTCCGGAGCAAGCCATTGGAATAGAAAAGCTTGTTGAATTGTTACAAGGATACGGTGAACAAAAAACTTACCTTGTGGGCGACGGCATTGCCCGTTTTGCAGAACAGATCAGCGATGCTCTTGCGCAAACCGTCGTTGCAACACATCAACACGCTATCAACCGGGCCGGGTCTGCTGGGGTGTTGGCTTATCGGCGTTTTCTTCAAGGAAAAACTTGTCGATACGATCAAGCGACTTTAACCTATTTACGACCTTCTTATGCGGAGGAAAAGCACCATGAATTATAACCTTCGTATCATGACGGAAGCAGACGCAGCAGAGGTACACGCCATCGATTGGGCGGCTCAAGTTTGTGAATGGTCGGAGGAATCCTACATCAGGGAAAGTCAAAACCCCGTAGGGGTTTACTATATTTTAGAAATAGATGGACGTGCCGTCGGCTATGCCGGTATGTGGTGCGTTGCCGGGGAAGCGGAACTGATGAATATTGGTATTTTACCCGATATGCAGGGCAGAGGATACGGCCAAATTCTATTAAAAACATTGCTCGATCACAGTGAAACAACCGGTTGTGCTGTGATGTCTTTAGAGGTTAAAGAACAAAACTTAACAGCCATCGCACTCTATAAAAAACTAGGCTTTGAACAAATCGGTTTTAGAAAAAGTTATTACAAAGACGGCTCCAATGCCTTATTGATGCAAAAAAGGATTTAATGGAAGGAGAAGCATTGAAAATACTTGCTATTGAAACTTCCTGCGATGAAACCGCCGTTGCCATCGTGGAAGACGGTCGAAAAATATTGACCAATCAGATTTACACACAAATAGATATTCATCAAAAGTATGGTGGCGTGGTTCCGGAAATTGCATCGAGAAACCATGTGGAAAAATTACCACTCATCATCGATACGGCCATGGAAGATTCCGGTCTGACTTATGAGGCCATCGATGCCATCGCTGTTACCTCAGGGCCGGGCTTGGTCGGCGCTTTATTAATCGGCGTCTCTCAGGCAAAAGCCATGGCCTATGCGCTGAACAAGCCCCTAATTTCCGTCCATCACATCGAGGGACACATCGCTGCCAACTATTTACAATTTCCGGAATTGGAACCGCCCTTTTTGTCTTTAGTGGTTTCCGGCGGACATAGCCATTTAATCATGGTCAAAAATTATTCGGATTTTGAAGTGATTGGTAAAACCCTAGATGACGCAGCAGGAGAAGCCTTTGACAAAATTGCTCGCGTTCTGGGATTGGGTTACCCCGGAGGGCCGGCCATCGACAAAGCGGCTAAACAGGGAAACCCTGAAGCCATAGATTTTCCACGAGTCTGGTTGGATAAGGGCTCCTATAACTTTAGTTTTAGCGGGCTGAAATCGGCGGTACTCAATTACCTGAACACGCAAAAAATGAAGGGGCGAGCGATTGTGGTAGAGGACGTAGCCGCTTCCTTTCAAGCGGCAGTTGTAGAGGTGTTGACCACGAAAGCCATCGAATGTGCATTGGATAATCAAGTCAACCAACTCAGTATAGCCGGTGGCGTTGCTGCCAACTCGGCATTACGAAAAAAACTAAGCGATGCGGCCGGCGAGAACAAAATACAATTGTATTATCCGGATGTCAATCTATGTACCGATAACGCCGCCATGATCGGCGCTATGGCTTATTACAACTATCAAGCAGGGAAGGTGGCGGACAAAAAACTCAATGCCGTACCAAACCTAAAAATCGGCGATCATTAAGAGGTAACCGGATTAAAAACCTTAAATTTATTCTTAAAAAATAAATTAATCCGGAAATCCCCTTGAAAAAAGAAAGCGAATCGTTTAGAATAGCATTAGCACTCCTCAAAGTTGAGTGCTAATAATTTGCTAATAACCGTAATGGAGGAAAAAATGAATCTTAGACCCTTAGGTGATAAAGTAGTCGTAAAAGTTAAAGATGATGAAGTAACCACAGCTTCCGGTATCGTATTACCGGGATCTGCACAAGAAAAGCCTCAAGAAGGTAAAGTTGTTGCAGTAGGTAACGGACCGATCGTAGACGGACAGAGAATACCGTTAGATGTTAAAGTTGGAGACCACATCATTTACTCAAAATACTCTGGTTCAGAAGTAAAACTTGGTGAAGAAGAGTATTTAATTATTAAAGAATCCGACATATTAGTAGTTGTTGAATAAGAACATCCCGGGAGGAATTGAGAATGGCAAAAGATATTAAATTAAAAGTAGAAGCAAGAGAAGGCCTCATTGCCGGTGTCGATAAATTAGCAGATGCCGTTAAAGTAACCTTAGGACCAAAAGGCAGAAACGTAATCTTGGAACAAAGTTACGGATCTCCTACTATCACCAATGACGGTGTTACCATTGCTAGAGAAATCGAATTGGAAGATTCTTTAGAAAATATGGGAGCACAATTGGTCAAAGAAGTAGCAACCAAAACCAACGACGTAGCTGGTGACGGTACCACCACCGCAACCTTATTGGCACAAGCCATCGTCAGAGAAGGAAACAAAAACGTCGTAGCCGGCGCAAACCCGATCATCTTGAAAAAAGGTATCGAAAAAGCCGTCGATGTTGTAGTTGAAGAGCTAAAGGCAAACAGCAAAGCCGTGGAAACCACATCGGCAAAAGCTCAAGTAGCCTCTATTTCAGCTAATGAAAAAGAAATCGGCGATTTAATCGCTGAAGCAATGGAAAAAGTCGGCGACACCGGTGTCATCACCGTTGAAGAAGGCCGTGGTATGGGTACCGAATTAGAATTCACCGAAGGGATGCAATTTGACAGAGGTTACCTATCCGCTTATATGGTCACCGATACGGAAAAAATGGTTGCTGAATTAGAAAACCCCTATATCCTGATCACCGACAAAAAAATCTCGAATATTCAAGAATTATTGCCGATTTTAGAAGAAATTGTACAACAAGGTTCCAAATTACTGATCATCGCAGAAGATGTCGAAGGCGAAGCCTTAACCACCTTGGTACTCAATAAATTGAGAGGAACCTTTAACTGTGTTGCCGTTAAAGCACCTGGCTTCGGAGACAGAAGAAAAGAAATGCTTCAAGACATCGCTATCTTAACAGGTGGTCAAGTAATTTCTGAAGAAGTTGGCTTAGAATTAAAAGAAGCCACCATCGATATGTTGGGTAAAGCACGTCAAGTTAAAGTTGACAAAGATGATACCATCATCGTAGACGGCGCAGGCGATAAAAGTGCAGTAGACGATCGTGTTGCTCAAATTAAAACCAGAATTCCGGAAACGGATTCCGAATACGACAGAGAAAAACTCGAAGAACGTCTTGCTAAATTAGCCGGTGGCGTTGCTGTTATTCAAGTAGGTGCTGCAACCGAAACAGAATTGAAAGAACGTAAATACAGAATCGAAGACGCATTAAACGCAACCAGAGCTGCAGTTGAAGAAGGTATGGTTTCCGGTGGTGGTGTTGCTCTATTGAACACCATTCCCAAAGTGGACGAACTCATTAAAGAATTAGACGGAGATGAAAAAACCGGTGCATCGATTATCCGTCGTGCATTGGAAGAACCGGTACGTCAAATTGCAGAAAACGCAGGCGTTGAAGGTGCCGTAATCGTTAATGAATTAATGCAAAGAGATAAGGGTGTTGGTTATGATGTCGAAAACAATGAATTTGCCGACATGATCAGCAAAGGAATCATCGACCCGACCAAAGTAACCCGTACTGCAATTCAAAATGCAGCAAGCATTACCGCTATGTTACTGACCACTGAAGTCGCAGTCAGCGAAATCAAAGAAGATACACCGGAAATGCCCCCCATGGGAGGCGGCGGCGGAATGCCGATGATGTAAGCGTAAATCAAGTCATGCAAAACCAATAAAAGTAGCTACCCACAGTGTTTACACTGAAGGGTAGCTATTTTTATTGGTTTTATAAGACGCATTCGGATATGAGTGTAGTGAAACGAAGCGAATAGAGAATGCGTTATGATTTATTTTTTGAAATAAATCATACATGACTTGTCGTATCGAAAACTTTCCAAGCCGTTTTTTTGTGATGATTGATAAGGCGGTACCGATATGAGCGAAACAAAGTGGCAGTTCGTCGTTACCAATCGTTCTGCGCCTTTGCCTTGAACTCTTGGACTCCTGTTGCATGGGTCTTGCCTTACGCTTTGTGTCGTCCTGACAGGCCTAACAAACCGTGCAAGACTCCAAGCGAATAAAGGCACTGCCGTCCCTACAACATTCCGCAACTTTCTCCTTTCAACGACCATTCAATTTGCAGTCTATCTTACAAATGTGCCTCACAAATATTGCAATCGAATTTTTATCTTAAAAAACAGTAACAAAAACACCGGTTGTGACCGCTGTCACAGACGAACCGGTGTTATTTCGTTATGATAAAAATAGTTTAATCACCTAGGAGGTTTTATATATGAATGCTTGGAGACAATTTAGCGGAAAAAAATGGCAGGACACCATCAATGTCCGCGATTTTATTCAAAAAAATTATACTGAATATCAAGGAGACGACTCTTTTCTAGTTGATGCAACCGAGGCGACGCAAAAATTATGGTCGGACGTATTGGCTTTAAATAAAGAAGAATTGGCAAGGGGTGGCGTTTTGGATATGGACGGGGACATCATCTCCACCATTACCTCTCACACTGCCGGTTATTTGGATCAAGACTTAGAAAAGATTGTCGGTCTGCAAACCGACAAACCGCTCAAAAGAAGTTTTCAACCCTTTGGCGGTATTCGCGTGGCAAAAAATGCCTGTGAAGAATTTGGCTACACGGTGGATCCGAAAGTCAAAGAAATTTTTACAAAGTATCGCAAAACGCATAACCAAGGTGTTTTCGACGTCTATACCGACGAAATGCGTGCGGCCAGACGCTCCGGTATTATTACAGGGCTTCCCGATGCTTACGGTAGAGGGCGAATTATCGGTGACTACAGAAGGGTTGCTCTATACGGAGTCGATCGTTTGGTCAAAGACAAAGAACATCAGAAAGCGCATTCTCTGGAAAGAATGACATCGGAGAATATTCGCTTAAGAGAAGAACTGAGCGATCAAATCTATGCTTTAAACGAATTAAAAGAACTGGGTACCATATATGGATTTGATTTATCGCGACCGGCAGAAAATGCAAAAGAAGCGGTGCAATGGTTGTACTTCGGTTATTTGGCCGCTATCAAAGAACAAAATGGCGCGGCGATGTCTTTGGGTCGTACGTCTACGTTTTTAGATATTTATATTCAAAGAGATTTAGATGAAGGCACCCTGACAGAAGTTTAAGCACAAGAACTCATGGATCACTTTGTGATGAAGTTGCGTATGGTACGCTTTGCCCGTACGGAAGAATACAACCAATTGTTTTCCG
Organism: Eubacteriaceae bacterium; assembly: GCA_012522805.1. GTDB lineage: Bacteria > Bacillota > Clostridia > Eubacteriales > Eubacteriaceae > JAAYJS01. Next base: position 70,407 of record JAAYJS010000019.1, read on the forward strand.
GAGATCCGACTTGGGTCACCGAAAGCCTTGCCGGTATGGGATTGGACGGACGTTCCTTAGTGACCAAAAACTCCTTTAGAATGCTCCACACCTTAAAAACTTTAGGGCCATCCCCGGAACCCAACTTAACAGTCCTATGGTCGACGAGATTGCCGGAAGCCTTTAAAAAATTCTGTGCAAAAATGTCTATCGAAACATCCTCCATTCAATACGAAAACGACGACTTAATGCGCGAAGGTCTAGGAGACGATTACGCCATTGCTTGTTGTGTATCCTCCATGCGTGTGGGAAAAGAAATGCAATTTTTCGGAGCCAGAGCCAACTTGGCAAAATGTTTGCTTTACGCCATTAATGGTGGTGTGGATGAAAAATCCAAAGTACAAATTGGGCCTCGTTACCGCCCGGTAGATGGCGAGTACTTGGAATACGAAGATGTTCTGGAAAAATTTGACGATATGATGGAATGGTTGGCAAAGGTTTATGTCAATACTTTAAATGTCATTCACTACATGCACGACAAATATGCTTATGAACGGATTCAAATGGCACTTCACGATAAAGATGTCAAACGTTATTTTGCTACGGGTATTGCAGGGCTTTCCGTTGTTGCGGATTCTTTATCCGCTATCAAATTTGCCAAGGTTCAGCCGGTACGCGATGCAGACGGCGTTGTGGTAGATTATATTGTAGAAGGGGACTACCCCAAATACGGCAACAATGACGACCGTGTCGATGAGTTAGCTGTTATGATTGTTCAAAAATTCATGGATAAAATCAGAAAACACCATGTTTACAGACATTCCATCCCAACCATGTCTATCTTAACCATTACATCCAATGTGGTATACGGGAAGAAAACCGGTTCGACACCGGATGGCAGAAAAATGGGCGAACCCTTTGCGCCGGGTGCCAACCCCATGCATCAAAGAGATACTCACGGCGCCTTAGCATCTTTATCCTCCGTTGCAAAACTACCCTTTAGCGATGCAAGAGACGGAATCTCCAACACCTTCTCTATTATTCCCGGAGCATTGGGTAAGGAAGACCAAGTTTTCTTAGGCGACATCAGCTTAGATAACATAGAAGGTTTGGACATCGCTTTTAAAGATATTGTAGAAAACTGCCAAGGTGGCGCCTGTTCAACACCTACCCTACACAAAGGTATAGATGAAGCGTAAAAAAACAAAATAAGGAGAATCAAATGACAACCAATACACAAATTGAAAACCTTGTCAACTTGTTGGATGGCTACATCGAAAAAGGTGGCCACCACTTAAACGTTAACGTGTTCAGCAAAGAAACACTTTTAGATGCACAAAAACATCCTGAAAAATATCCCCAACTGACCGTTCGGGTGTCCGGTTATGCGGTTAATTTTAACCGTCTAACGAAGGAGCAACAAGACGAAGTCATATCCAGAACCTTTCACGGAACGATCTGAGTAAATAATTAAAAAAATATTTTTTAATCATTTCCCAATGTTGATGGTGTAATCTGAATAAACTAAAGGAAGGGAGTACGTTTTGAATAAAGCAAATTTAGAAATGCTTGGACGCATCCATTCAATTGAAAGTTTGGGTACAGTAGACGGACCGGGTATGCGCTATGTTTTATTTTTACAAGGCTGTCCCATGCGCTGTCAATATTGTCATAATCCCGACACTTGGCGTCTTTCCGGAGGGCGGGACATGTCTGTCGAAGAAGTATTAGAAGATTACGAGAGCTATCGCCCTTATTTAAAGGGCGGTGGCATTACTTGTACCGGCGGCGAACCTCTATTGCAAATGTCTTTCATCATCGCCTTGTTTACGGAAGCCCGTCAACGTGGACTACACACGTGCTTGGACACTTCCGGTATTACTTTTCGTCGAGAAGGTCAAACGTACGAACGATTTTTGCAACTCATCGAAGTGACGGATTTATTTTTATTGGATTTAAAACACATCGATAATCGGTCCCATCAAATCCTGACAGGCTGTGAGAACAGCGCAATTTTAAATTTTTCACAATTTTTGAATGAAAATGAAAAAGATGTATGGATCCGCCACGTCGTCATACCGGGTATCACCGACGGTATTCAAGACCTATACAACTTAGGACTGTTCATTGGCAGTCTGGACAATGTCAAAGCCTTAGAAATCCTTCCCTACCACACGATGGGTGTATCCAAATACGAGGCTATGGGGATCGCCTATCCCTTAGAAGGCATTGCCCCTGCGGAACCGGAAGCGGTGGATAGAGCCCGCTTGGTTATCTTAAAGGGCATAACTGATAAAAAAAGAGAGAGGAGACTGTGAGCTTCATGAGTTCGCGCATTTTTCCGAAGAAAAAAATCAACTACAAGGCCATTCCGTTACTGGCACATTTAAGTGAAGCGGAGTTTTCAGAAATGGACGAAGAGATCGTCATTTCGCACAAGAAAAAGGGCGATCTTATTTTTAAATCCGGAGATCCGGCAGAAAGAATGTACATTCTCTATAAAGGAGAAATGAAAATGAGCATGGTACTCAGCGACGGTCGAGAACAAATGATGTACATTTACAAAGCCGGTGACTTTGTCGGTGGCTTAAACCTGTTGTCCGGCGACAATTATGTCTACGACGGCACTGCTCTCAGTGACAGTATTGTCATCATCATATCCAGAGGGAATTTTAATAACGTTCTATTAAAAAATCAACAATTTTTAATTTATCTTTTGGAAAAATCCTACGAACGCATACGACGTTCTGAGGAACTCATCAATGTTTTGTCCGGTATCAATGCAGATATGCGGGTGGCAAAGGTACTTATGAACTTGTTGCCGGTGTACGGGCAAAAAACAGAGGAAGGTATCCTTTTGGCCGTGCCCATCAACCGGGAAGAAATGGGGTCTTACTCCGGAATATCCCGAGAGACCATGAGCCGAAAACTCAATCAGTTCTCGAATAAAGGGTTGCTCAAGTTACTGCCTAGAGGTCAAATATTGGTAACCGATGTTGAAGGTATTCGAGAACTATCTTTATAAATGCACATTAAAAGTTTCTATGGAAAGGCTACGCATAGAAACTTTTTTGATATTGTTTAATTGTACAAAGTGTCAACGCCGTGGTGAATGACAATGCCGGTAGCGTGATGATAGAATAATCCATGCAAGGTTTGTAAAAAATGTAAGAAACCTCCCTCAAAAATTTGAAGGAGGTTTGTTGTTTTTATTGGACGTTAAATTTAACGATGATTTGATCGTCCAAAATACGTAGGGTAAAGGATTCAGAAATGAAAAGTTTAATACTCTCCGTATCGTTGGATTCGTACCCGATAGAAAAGTCGTGTCCTACAGTAAATTCCAAATCTTCATGCCTGGAAGGGATCAGCAAGGCGCCATCAACCACTTTGGAGAGAACGACTTCTCCACCGATGAGATTTTGTATTTGTCTGTGTAAAGCACCACCTTGATAAAGCTGATTGATCTGTTCGTAGGCTTTCGGTGAGACGATTAAGTCGTAAGGCCCTTTGGCATAAGCACTTAATAAATGGACTTTGGCTTTGCCGATAGCGGTTAAAATCGTGTTGCCGTTTTCACCAAAACTCAGAGTATGTTGTGCAGCCTCAGCAAGACCTGTAATATTGGCATTGGCATTGCCGTTATAGATGGCATTTTCTTCAAAAAGAGCGATGTCTTCGGCAGCTTCTTCCAGTGCACTTAAATCGATATCCTTGGCACCTCGTTCGATATTATCCAATTCCCATTTTTTGAGGACAAAGGTTCTTCTAGCTTCGATGAGATTTTTTAGTTGATAAACGCCACTTTTAACGGTATCCTCTTTTTCGGTTTCGAAAATTTCCAAACGACCTTCCGGTACAGCTAAGTAATTCCAGCCGTAGGGGCCATTGACATTTAAAACCTTTCGTGCGGATAGCGTTGTGGTTAATACGTCCTTAGCACGGGCATCGATTTCGTCCCATGCTTTTTGGCTGATTGGTGCGATATTTCTTTTTAATATATCCATATTATCTCCTTATCGTTGATTACAGACTGCCGATGCCTAAATCTTCTCCGCTACCTGCGGCTTCGGAATCCTCGCCGGCTCCGCCTTCTTCCAATTCAGTGATGGAACCTTCTGTAAACAAATAGATACGCATTTCTTCGTCCCATTTGTCCATGTTTCTTCTAAGCCATTCGAAGGACATCACAGCGTGTTCTATCTCTTCATCTCGATTGTGGGCCATAATTTTACGAGCTTCCGGATCTGTACAGGTAGCAACCCGTTGATTATACCAATCGACTGCTTCCAATTCTTCTTTCAAACTATTGATCATTCGGGTAATATCTCTGGTTTTACTATCCAATTCTTCGACCGGTTCGTGATATTGTGACATAAAGTCCTCCTTTTTTAATGGTTTAACCACAAAAATAAATTCGACGTTCTAAAATCTGTTAACTTGAGTTTACTTGATGATGTTTAAATGATTCTGAAAATGATGGAAAGCATCAAGATAAAAAAACGGCAAGAAAAAAATTGCCGTTTGATTTTTTATTTAATTTTTTTGCCGCAGCGGGGACAATAGTCGTAGGTGGGCTCGATAGGTGTGTTGCATTGCGGACAACGACCGGTTGGCTGGTGTGGCATCGTCGAAAAGAGTTCATCAAAATTGAGGTCATGCCATTGTCTGTTTTTTATTTTTTCAACGCTCTCGGGGTCTAAGGGGGTGGTTGCACCACAACAAGACATGCGAGCATAATAACGGCGGTTCCATTTAAAGAGCGGAATAAAAAACAAGGAAAAACACGTTTCGATGTAATACAATTCCAAAGTTCCGGAGTGACCGCAATGGGCGCAGGTTAACAATTGTTGAAAATTCAACGATTTTTGACGATCGTGAATGGAGAGGATAAAAAACATGGCTGACTCCTTAGAATCTAAAGGTGAGATTCAAACAGATTGCTGATGTCTTCATCGGTTAACGGGAAAACTTTGGCAATCAAATCGTTGATGATTTGAATCATGGCTTGTGCGTCCGAAGAGCCGTCATCGACAGGTTTTGCCGCATAAAGTGTTAATAATAAAGCCTCTCGATTGGGTGCTTCAATATTTTTATAAATTTTGGACAAAATGCTTTTTTCATGTTCCATCAAATTCAATTTCTAATTCCTCCAATTCTTCGTGCAGAGCAGTCCATTCCTCTAAGAGTTGCTCACTTTTTTGTTGAGTTTGGTGATAATCCATGGTGATCCGATTGGCCTCTTCGACATTGTCATAGAAATTCGGCGCGCACATGGCGGTTTCAAATTGATCCATGTGGCTCTCCAGCGAATCGATTTCGTTCTCTATGGATTTGATTTGCTTTCTCAACGCTCTTAAAGCTGTTGTTTTTTCTTTTTGTTTTTGTCGTATTTGTTTTTGTCTGGTTTTCGTAATTTCGGGGCCTTCAGATGCTCTTCTCCGGTCTTCATCTCGTAGACGCTTCTCTTCTTGATGAAAGAGGTAGTCATCGTAATTGCCCAAAGAAACCTCGATGCCTGCCGGCGTCAATTCGAAGATTTGTGTGCAGACTTTATTTAAAAGATAGCGGTCGTGGGAAATAAAAAATAGAGTTCCCTCATAAGCTGTCAAAGCATTTTCTAAGACTTCCTTGGTTTGCATATCCAAATGGTTAGTCGGTTCGTCCATCATTAGAAAATTGGCATTTGAAATCATCAACCTTGCTAAGGCGAGTCTGGATTTTTCGCCTCCGGACAGTTCGGAGATCTTTTTAAAAACGGAATCGCCGGTAAACAAAAAGGTCGCGAGAATATTGCGTATTTCTCCTTCCGTCAATCGATTGTCAATTTCCCACAAAGCTTCTAAAAGATTTTCACTGTAGAGAGATTTGATATCTCTATTTTCCTGATCAAAATAACCGACGTGTACTTTAGAACCAAAGCGGATACGTCCACTGTTCTTTGAGATTTTTTTAAGAAGTATTCGGAATAAGGTGGTTTTCCCAACGCCGTTTGCTCCAATTAAACCAATCTTGTCTCCCTTTAAAATCTCAAAACCGACATTTTCAAAAAGGTTGGCGTCATCAAAACTTTTCGACAACTCTTCGACATTTAAAACCATTTCTCCACTTTGGGATTTGGGGATAAAACGAAAGGCAAGGTGTTTGTCTTGAGGCGTTTTATCGATCAATGGCATTTTAGCTAAAGCCTTTTCTCGACTGAGTGCACGTTTGGAGCTGTGTTTGGAATTGTAATCTCTAAAACGTTGAATGATTTGCTTTTGTCTTTGAATTTCTTTTAATTGATGGGCATAAAGAGCATCCCTAGCCATTAAATCTCGTTCTCTCTGTTCGGCATATCGGCTGTAATTGCCCTCATAGCTTTTAATTTTGCTATGGTTGACTTCAATGATACGATTGCAGACTTTATCCAAAAAATATCGGTCGTGGGACACTAAAAGAAAGCCGCCTTCAAAGCCCTTTAAATAATCTTCCAAATACTGCAAGGCATTGATGTCTAAATAATTGGTGGGTTCGTCTAGGAGCATAAAATCCGGATCTGAAAGAAGTACATAACCAAGAGCCACACGGCTTTTTTCGCCACCGCTCAACAATTTAAAGGGCGAAGTCAATTGATTTTCAGAAAAATGTAAACCCTTGGCCATACCCCGAACTCTACTGTGGTACTCGTAACCTTTAACGGTATCAAAACGCTCTTGCAACTCACCATATTGCTTTAAAACCGATTGTAAAGCAGACCCTTCGGATGTTGCAATGATATCGGTTAAGCGGCTTAACTCCTCTTCCATGGCCATCACCTTCTCAAAGGCGGAATAGAAAATATCGATAACCGGAGAATCCGACGGGAAATAGTCCTCTTGAGGTAAATAGCCGACGGTTAAGCCCTGTAGTTTATGTATTTGCCCACCATCGGGGGTTAATTCTCCGGAGAGTATTTTGAGTAGCGTCGACTTGCCGGCACCATTGGGGCCAACAATACCGATGTGTTCATTTTCATTGACGATAAAGCTCACTTGATCCAAAATGGTGTGAATACCATAGGAAAAGCTAATTTGATTGAGTTGGAGTAACATGGCAGTCCTTTAATTCATAAATTCTTACTTATCTTAACAGACTTCCCTTGAAAAATCTAAAATTATCTTTTTGTAAGAAAAAAGAAAAATCAGCATATATTTTGAAAACATCTCCTGACTAAAAATTGATATGTTCGAATTTTTAGAGTATAATGATATAAATTGTTGATATATTGAATAAAGGTATCAACATAGGGTGTGTAAGAATCATGGAGGTATGAGAGTGAACAGTGCAAAGTCTGAAGTATCGATAACCGTCGTCAGACGGTTACCGAAATACTATCAATATTTAAAAGATTTAGAAATGAGGGAAGTCGAAAAGATTTCGTCCAAACAATTAGCGGATTTAATGGGCTTAACGGCATCGCAAATACGACAGGACTTAAACTTTTTTGGTGCATATGGCCAACAAGGTTATGGCTATCGCGTCACAGAGTTGAAGGATGCGATTCGAAACATTCTGGGCTTATCGAGAAAGTATAAATCTGTGGTAGTGGGTGCGGGAAACTTGGGACGAGCCATCTCCAACTATGAGAGGTTTGGCCATGAAAACATTGAGATTGTTGCCATGTTTGATCAAGATCCCAATAAAATCGGCAAGGAAGTGGGATCGATACCCATTAAGGATATCGCAGAATTTAATGACTTTGTAGAAAAAGAAGGCATCAGCATAGCTATATTGTCGGTACCCAGAGAAGTCGGGCAAAAACTGACGGATACCATCGTGGCATCCGGTATTAAGGGCATTTTAAATTTAGTCCCCCTGGACTTGAATGTACCCGACGACGTGAAGGTTGAAAATGTCAACATAACCGACAGCATACTAACCGTTACCTACTATTTGGATGATATGAGCGAAAAATAAGCCATGCAAAGACCGAGTAAAAATGTACCGTGGGAGCTTGTTCCCAACGGTGCTTTTTTATGAAGGGATTTATTTGGTGTTGCCGGAAACGAGAATTCGACCGAAGGGAGAAGGCGAGTGGGGTAACGACAGAGCGCATCGCTCAGCGATGTGCTTGCATGGCTTGCGCGTGAACTCGAAAGCACAATAGTTTATTTTGAGTTGTTCTTTTTTCATTATTATTTGGCGTTGCCGGA
>JAAYJS010000020.1 GCA_012522805.1 Eubacteriaceae bacterium
CAAAGGGGTCACACCTGTTACATACCGAACACAGAAGTAAAGTCCTTTAGCGTCGAAAGTACTTGGTGGGCGACTGCCCGGGAGGATAGAACGTTGCGTGGTTTATAAAACCCTATTAGAAGCAATCCTAGATTTTTTCTAATAGGGTTTTTCTTTTACTCTTTGTACATAGAGATGAATAATTTGCCCGCAAATGAGCAAAATGAGCAACAGGACAGAAGGGAAAATAGGTAAGAAAGACAGCCTGCAATCATTTTTATCGGTACTAACTATTCTAATTAGGCTCTACTATTGTACTATTGAACGCACCTTTCGTGTTAACTCTAATCAGTCTGGATCCAACTTTAAAAGTTGAATCCACTTTCTCTGTCTGTGTGCGTAAAACCAATTTGCCCAAAGCCATATAAATGGGGTTTTCCATCCTGCGCCTATCTCCACAATGTCTGTATACCGGCAGTTTCCATCCGATCGTTCTTCCAACAAAATCTCATGATTCCAGATGGGGACGTGTGCATTTCTCTCATTAGTATAAATACCTTGTTCGACATCAAATCGGTCCACATGGATGGTGTGTATTCCAAATGGGATGATCCCGAACAGCCAAAGACGGAAAGAAACAGTTTCTCCTGGCTCCCATTTCAAATCTGCTTTATGTTCAACAGGTATAAACGTAGCCATCGGTGCAGCGATATACTGTAATGTCTTAAGCACCTTCAGTTTCTCAAATACAGTCTGCTTTCCGGCATTCAATAAAGATGTTTTTCGAACGGTCATTGTTTTCATGTCCGGCTACCCCTTGCCACATTTAATTGGAAGGATCCAATATTCCTTAATCTACTTTATAAGCCAAATGGAAGTTAGCACTACCAGCATTTGACAGATCCGTCTTTGTTGGAAGGATCTGCTATTCAGATTTTTTCATCAATCAACATTTTCATAGTATATTGTCTGATATCGACACATCGCCTTTCATTATGTGACTAGTTAAACAATACTAACTAATAGGATAGCTCTTCATTGCGAAAAAATCAAGAGAAGTTCTAAGAATTTTGAGTGTGTAGGTTTCGATGGCATGATGAAAAGAAGTAGAAATTGACACAAAAAATATCTTTTGGCATGCAATGACAGTGTTGATGCTAATCAGTCGTTTTTGAGCTGCGGAAAAATCCTTGCTGTCGTCTGTGCCTTGGATTGCAGTACTAGTAGAGGTTCTCAGGATTTTTTCCTTCGTGGAAAACAGGAGTACGGCCGTATATTTTTACCGGTATGGTCTTAAAAAGTCCAAATTTGGAGTAGCCATTTCCTAAGAGCGCAGGCGGGTATCTTTTGTCTGTTCCTCCCATATAGATGTCATCATTGTTGCTATTTAATTAAATAATGAGCAGCAGATACGCATACAACATTTAATCTCAGTATTATTGTCAATTGGATCGATGTTCGTTATAATAAAGACGAAATAAAAATTTTATGAATTTGATATAAGCCCACGAAGGGTTATCGCCGAAGTGAAATGAGCGATAATTTGGTGGGTTTTTTTTTTAGAGTAATACAGAAAGGGTATTCGATGAATATAAAAAAACTGTTTAACAGCGATGAGGCCTTGACCAAAAGAAAATGCAAAAATATTATTAAAAATTTTAAGGCGGGTCGTATAAGGGCAGCACAATTTGCAGTCACAAATGCTTGCATCGCTCGGTGTGCTTTTTGCGATATCTGGCGACAGCAGCCCAAAGTCTTTACGGATAAAGAAAAAACGATAGCTGCTATCGATAGACTTGCGGAATTCGGCGTAAGCCATCTTATTTTTACAGGTGGTGACCCACTCAACCATAAAGAAATGGTTTCTTTTGTCGAGAGAGCATCGAAACATAATATGCATACCATGGTTTTAAATGCGGCACCGAGGCTTTTAATGAGGCGATTGGTGAAAAACTTTAGACCTGATCGGTACATTGTAGAACAATTGGACGAGGCGGGTTGTGATGTGATCGCCGCCTCTCTGGACTCCGGTGATCCTGAAACGATGGAAGACCAACGACAGTTACCTAATTTACTAGCAGAAATGACCCAAGCAGTGGGCATATTAAAAAGCAAGACAAAGATCAAAGCGGCAGCATGTGTTCTCATTTGGGATGATAATTACGATAAAATTGAAGATGTATGTCAGCGGGCAACGGATATGGGGTTTGATTTTATATGCTTCAATTACCCAACTTTTTCCGATTCGGAGGTTTATCCTTTGGGAGGTAAGTGGTTAAATTTACCCAACCAAAATGTCATTAAAGGGATTGAAAAAGTGATCCAATTAAAGAAAGAAAAAAAGTACAACATCGTTAATGAAATTGCTTCGATGGAAAATGTGATTAATTTTTTGAAAAAACCGAATCTTGCAAAGTATCCGTGTTATGGGGGACAGCTGACCCTTTTCGTTGATTGGTTTTTTGATGTGCATCCTTGCATGCAAGTCTCGAAGACGCTAGGCAATCTCTTTTCTATTCAAGAAAAAGATTTAGTGCGAGAACCTTGCAACGCTTGCAACATGAGTTGGTTCAGAGATCTGAGTATGTATTATGGTCAGAATTTAAGTGTTGGGAACCTGATGACTTCCCTTATGAATAATTGTGTTTAGACCAAAGGTCGTTGACAATACCTGCAGTAAACACTCAAGCAAATTTCAAGTTCATATCATGCCAAGATAAAATTTTTGATAAACTTGAATTGTTGGTCTTACTGTATCAATATTTTTTGAAATCAATCATGAGAGGATATTCACTGAATAGTTCAATTGTTTTATCCCTAAAACCCTTTACATGACTTAAACCGCTATTCTTGATTTAAGCTATTTGCTGAGAAATGGTAAGATCATCGTTTCAATTTATAAAGTCCTCCTTTTGGGAAAACGATATGTTTCTTAAATAAATTTCCGTTAAAATTAAATATTGTTGTAAGGTCATTACAGGCGGCTAAATTTTGACAGGATTATAAGTCAAAATGCAAGTTAACCGATTTTTTTCCGACAAATTGTTGAGATGCCTACAAATCCTTTGAACATAGGAAAAAACAAGTAGAAAATATCCGTGTGGAATAAATTTAAAAAATTAAAGACTGAAGTAAAAGCTAGGAGTTGGTCAATGAGATCAACAATGCTTTTACTTCAGTCTTACTAAACGTACAATTGGCTATGTTTCAGATTCTATTTAAGTGAATTAAAATGTTATATTGCGATTCAAGTATGTGATTTATTTTTCCATTAATTTCGTCAAATTTGCTGTAAACTTCAAAGGATCTTCAATAGGCAAGCCGGAGATAATCCGAGCTTGGTTGTAAAGTACTTCCGTATACAGTTTAAAATCCGATTGGTCTTCCTCAGTATAAGCTTCTTTGAGCTTATTAAAAACTCTGTGGTTGGCATTGATTTCCAACACTTTGTTGGCTTTAATATCTTGAGGGATAGGCATGGCGTTTAAGGTTTTTTCCATATCAATGGAAATGTCGCCGACTGTGGATAAATAGACGAGATCGTCTTTTAATTGTTTTGTGGTTTTGACTTTGACTACGGCATCGCCAAGGTGATCCTTCATAGCGTCTAGAAGCTTTTGATCTTCTTCAGAAACTTTTTCTTCTGTTTCATCGGAGGCCTCGTCAGAGACGGACTTAAAGGATTTTCCTTCGTATTCTCCGATGACTTTAAAGACAAATTCATCCACTTCTTCTGTCAAATAGAGGATATCATAGCCTTTGTTTTTAACGATGGAGACTTGGGGCAATTGATCGATAAAATCAATGGTATCACCGGTAGCGTAATAAATATTCTCTTGGTCTTCCTGCATGGTTTCGATGTATTCTTTAAAGCTGATCAATTTTTCATTTTTCGCGGAGTGGAACAACAGGAAATCTTGCAATTTGTCTTTATGCATCCCATAGTCGTTGTAGACGCTGAATTTTAATTGACGTCCAAAAGCTTTATAAAAAGTTTCGTACTTTTTACGATCATTTTTAAGAAGATTTTGAAGTTCTTCCGATATTTTTTGTTCGATTCTGTTGCCGATCATGCGTAATTGACGGTTATGTTGAATGGTTTCTCTAGATATGTTCAAGGATAAGTCTTCCGAGTCGACGACACCTTTAACAAAGGCGAAGTAATCGGGTAATAGCTCCTCACATTTTTCCATGATCAAAACACCATTGGCATATAAGGCCAACCCTTTTTCGTAGTCCTTAGAATAAAAATCGTAGGAGGGTTGGGATGGAACGAACAAGATGGCCCTGTAACTCATTAAACCCTCGACACTCAGGTGGGTGTAGAGCAGGGGGGTATCAAAACCGAAATGTTTTTCTTGATAGAAATTGTGATAGTCTTCTTCGTTTAATTCATTTTTATTTTTTCGCCAGAGCGGTACCATAGAGTTTAAGATTGTGTCTTCCGTGTAGGTTTCAAATTCCGGTTCTTTCTCTGTACCTTCTTTGGCTCTGCTTTTCTCCATTTCCATCTTAATTGGATATCCAATGTAGTTGGAATAGTGGGTAACCAATGCCTGAAGTCGATAGGGTTCTAAGAATTCATCAAAATTCTCGTCTTCACTATTATCTTTTAAGAAAAGGATAATGTCGGTTCCAACTTCTTTTTTATCGCAGGGTTCTATGGTAAAACCGGAAGAGCCCTCAGAACTCCATCTATAAGCCTGATCACTACCATAGGCTTTGGATTCGACAATTACTTTTTTTGCAACCATAAAGGAAGCATAAAAGCCAACACCGAATTGACCTATGATGTCGTGTTCTTCAGCTTCTTCTATGGTCGTTTTAAGATCGTGGGATCCGCTTTTAGCGATAGTACCCAAATTTTCTTCTAATTCTTCGTAGGTCATCCCGATGCCTGTATCCGATACGGTGAGGGTTCGGGCATCTTTATCGGCTTTTAAACGAATAAAGTATTTATCTTTGTCAAAAGTAACGTTATCATCGGTCAGGGCCTTATAGTATATTTTATCGATCGCATCGGATGCGTTGGAGATGAGTTCTCTCAGAAATATTTCGCGATTGGTATAAATAGAATTGATCATTAAATCGAGCAATCGCACGGATTCTGCTTTAAATTGTTTTGTTTTCATAGGTTCCTCCTAAATAGATTAGCACTCTACCAAGGCGAGTGCTAATTCTATTTTACCTATTAAATTTTCTTTGTCAAGATATCAAGTGTTGTTCTCATATAATGATACGGATTATTTAAGATTCTTTTTGATCTGAATCTGAGTTATTCTCGGAAAGGTCCTTTAACAAATCCGATTGAACCGGAGCCTTGGACTCCTGAGGTTTTTCATTCTTTTTTTGTTTTCTTGTCCATTTAAACTCAGGGAATCCGGGATTTCTTTTACGCCATTTTTTTACGATATAAACGATGATGAGAGCGACGATAATAACAGGGATCAAGTAAATCAAAAAGATAATAAAGTTCTCTATAAAAGTAACGGTGTTGAAAAACATACCTTTGAAGGCTTCAACAACTCTATATCCAAAACTTACTCTAGAGGGACTGGAAACACGGTCTTTTTCAGTGATTCTTAAATGGATTGAGGAGTATTGAATGGAATCGTCCATGTGATTCAATTCGTTTTGCATAGATTCTTTGTGAGAAATTGACTCAGCGATGGCGTTTTCCAGTTGTATCATATCCTCCATACGTTCCGCTCTTGCCATCAATTCATTGAGTCGTGCCTGCTTGGCATCTTCCATTCGAATGCGGGCTTCTAAATCCGTATAACTTGACGTGACATTTTCCGTTCGTTTGCTTAAATAGGTGGGTTTCCCCAATTGTTGGTTTAAAGTGTCCACAAAGGATTCGACGACTTCTTGTGGAACACGTAAAATAAAATAGTGTTCCATACCGCTATTGTAGACTTCTTCTGAATCCGCAAAACCATTTTCTTTTTTTAGAAGTTCCTTGACAATTTTTGTAGAGTCATCGAGATTATCAACAAGATAGTCTACTTGATACGTGACAATCAACTTATCGTCTTTTTTTAGAAAATCTTGATTCTCTTTGGATTGTTCTGTACTTTCTGCCGATTTATCATGGATGACTGCGTCCTCTGGCATGGATTGATCGTTAAACGATGGGGTATCTCTACTACTGCAACCGCTTACAAAAAAAGTTAGTAACAACAAAATAGAGACGATAGATAAAAGTTTCTTTTTCATTTTCTCCTCATTTAAGGGTGGGAAATAGATTATAAGATGAGATAACCGTCTTGGTCTAAATCGAATGACTTGCCGGGGTATTGCTTAGAAAAAGCAACGTACTGTTTTGCGTTTTCTTCGATATCTAGAATTTGTTCTTCACTCACCGATTTGATTACTTTTGCCGGTGAACCTACAGCGACGGAGTAGGGTGGGATGACCGTATTTTCGGTAATGAGAGCACCTGCACCGATAATTGTGTGATGGCCAATGGTAGCGCCATTCATAACGATGGCACCCATGCCAATGTACACATAGTCTTCCAAGGTACACCCATGTAAAATACAATTATGGCCGATGGTAACGTTATTGCCGATATGGGTTGGTAAATGGTCCATGACGTGAATAATTGTACCGTCTTGGACGTTGGAGTTTTCGCCGATGACAATCTCATTTAAATCACCACGCACAACGGCTTGAAACCAAATGGAAGCATTTTTTCCAAGTTTTACTTTTCCCAATACATCAGCACTGGGTGCAATAAAGCGATGTGTATTTGACATAAAACCCTCTCGTTCTTTTACTTTCTACTATGACAAATTTAGAATACAACAGGAGCCTTAAAACTGTACTAAAGTCAAGAAGTTATCAAAATATACAAACAAAGGAGCAAACAACCCACGGGAGGATTGATCCTCCCGTGGGTTGTTTGTGTAACGTGTTTGGTTTTGGTGTAATTAATTTTGTGCGACTGCTTTTTTGTTTTCCATATAGGCTTTAAACAATAGATAAACAATGGCGCCAACAATGAGAGCAGAAACGATAACAGCACCGGTGATGTTCGTTCCGTAAAAAATAGCAGAACCAATTTGATAGATCACTAAAGCTACAAGGTAAGCTAAACCGGTTTGAAAACCAATCGCAATGAAGGTCCATTTCCAAGTACCCATTTCTCTTTTCGTTGCTCCGATAGCTGCAAAGCACGGTGCTGCCAATAAGTTAAATGCCATAAAAGCATAGGCGGCAACAGGTGTAAACAATGCTGCTATATGTGGATACAGGCCTGTGGTTTCTTCGGTGGCTTCCGCAATACCGAAGAGCACACCAAAGGTTGCTACGACGGTTTCCTTTGCTAAAAATCCTGTAAAGATAGATACGGATGCTTCCCACGATCCAAAACCTAATGGGGCAAAGAGTGGCGAAATTGCATGTCCGATATTTGCTAAAATACTTTGATCGGTTTCAACCATTTGGAAGGACCAATCAAAGGATTGTAAGAACCATATAATGATAACACCTGCTAAAATAACAGTACCGGCTTTGATGATAAAGGATTTTCCCTTTTCCCACATATGAATCAAGACACCCTTGGGACGAGGGAGATGATAGGGTGGCAGCTCCATAACAAAAGGAGCGGGATCACCTTTAAAGAGAGCACTTCTTTTTAATAAGACACCTGCTAATATCACCATGGCGATGCCTAAAAAATACATTGAAGGCGCTACAAGACTATTTCTAGGAAAGAAAGTAGCTGCCATTAAAGTAAAGATTGGTATCTTAGCACTACAAGGTATGAAGGGTGTCAGCATAATGGTCATTTTACGGTCTCTATCTTGTTCGATGGTGCGGCTTGCCATAATCGCAGGTACCGAGCAACCTGTCCCGATAAGCATGGGAATAAAGGATTTGCCGGAAAGACCAAAACGTCTAAAAACTCTATCCATGATAAAGGCGACTCGTGCCATGTAACCACAATCTTCTAATATAGATATGAAGAAAAACAAGAGCATAATTTGCGGTACAAAACCCAATACAGCACCAACACCGCCAATAATGCCATCTACCAACAAACTAAGTAGCCAAGGTGCAGCTCCCGCGCTTTCTAAAAAAGATGTGGCTGCATCAGTAACAATGACTTCAAAAAATTCTTCGTTGACCCAGTCGGTGATAATGGTTCCGATGGTTGATACGGAAATAAAATACATAAACCACATGACAAAAATAAAAATGGGTAAACCCAACCACTTGTTGGTTACAACACGGTCAATTTTGTCAGAGACAGATAAGCCGGTTTGCTTTTTCTGCAAAACAGCAGAACAAATATCTTCGATAAGTTCATATCGTTCTCCGGTAATAATGCTTTCTGAATCATCTTCCAAAAGATTTTCGGCATTGTGGATGATGTTTTCTATGTCCTTAACGATATCTCGAGGCAGATTGAGCTTTTTTAAAGTCTTGTCGTCCCGTTCAAAGACTTTGATACTGTACCAACGCAAGTCTTTGTTGGCATTATCGTTGTGATAGAGTATCTTCTCTACCTTATCCAAAGCGGTCTCTACAGTTGGATGGAACTTATGAACGGCTTCAAATTTTTTCTTTTGGTTTGCCAATTCTAAGGCGGTCTTCATCAATGGATCGAGCCCATCGTTCTTAAGAGCCGATATTGGAAGGACAGGGCATCCCAAACGCTGAGATAAAGCTTTGATAGAAATTTTATCGCCACTTTTATTAAATATATCCATCATATTCAAGGCGATCACAACCGGAATTCCGGTTTCCAACAATTGGGTGGTTAAATATAAATTCCTTTCCAAGTTGGTGACATCGACGATATTGATAATGGCATCGGGTTTTTCTTCTAAAATATAATCTCTAGAAATAACTTCTTCTAAAGTATAAGGCGATAGGGAATAGACGCCCGGTAGGTCAACAATCGTAACTTCCTTCTGAGCTCTGTACCTACCTTCTTTTTTCTCTACAGTAACACCGGGCCAGTTACCAACGTATTGGGCACTACCCGTCAGTGCGTTAAATAAAGTAGTTTTTCCTGAGTTCGGATTTCCCGTTAAGGCTATCCTTATTTTCATTTCTTCCTCCTAATAAATCACATATTAGCACAATCTAACAATTGGCATAAAAAAAACAGCGTTAACTAACGACGACACATTTCGCTTCCGCCTTCCGTATGGAAAGGGCATAACCGCGGACAATAATCTCCAAGGGGTCTCCTAAGGGTGCCACTTTTAAAATGGTTACTTCTGTTCCTTTTGTCAGCCCCATATCCATCATTCGACGTTTGACCGGCCCCATTCCTTCAATTTTTTGAACTTTAACAGTGCTGCCAATGGGAACTTCATTCAAATATTTCATATGCTACCTCCTTATATTTTTGGATTGATCAAGATGCATTTAGCCATATCGCGGTTAATTGCAATTCTAGACTCCTTGATTTTACATATAATATTACCGTTTTGCTTAGCGACTAAGGTCACCTCACAGCCTGGTATAAAGCCCAGCTTTTCTAAATATGTTTTCACGGAGCCTTTATCTTTTATTTTACCTATCAACATGGGTTTGTTGATTTCAGCCATAGTTATGGGCATCATTTTACTCCTCATCAACATGATAATAATCGTCTCTAGCACACTGTTAAATGTTAGACAGAGCTTTCTACAAAAATTATTGTACAACAACAGAGCATCCATGTCAAGCACGACTAACATAGGAAAAACGTCTTTTTTCTTATTAGTTGCAATGGTATTTTCAAAAGTCTTGAGGTTTGTTTTTTTATTTTTAACACGACCTCATCGTGTTATACTTTTTTTAAAAAGGTAGGTGAAAAAAATGAAAAAATACGAAGTGATCCGAGAGATCTACAATGCATGTTCAGACACTTGGCAGATAGATTATCGATTTTCTCCTTTTATTGACACAAAAGACCCGGAAAGTTATTTAAGAGAAACCTTCGGTGAGGAGTTAAGAATAGAAGAATTATCTGCTGAGTCTTCTGATGAAAGAGTTTTTATAGTTCACAAAGAGTTACCGGAGAAATATTTTTTTTTATTGGCATAATCGACATTTAATAGGCAGTTTTTGAAAAATAGACTAAAGTACAATATTTCATAAATTTGTTGCTATTTATCTAAAAACTAAAACACTGGAGAAAGGGCAAGAAACCGTTAAACAGCTAAAAATTAATAAAACAAAACAGAAAAACAACTCATTCATCCCTAATTCAACAGTAAAACAACAAATAAATACTAATATTACTATTGACGACCTTTGGTAAACTATGCTATAATAACTGTAAAGTTCATAGTTTTACGAAGGAGGACTGTATGAAAGAATTAACCTCAAAGGTCAAAAGTTTTTGGGGAGTAGGAGATTTGGGTTTCAGCTTTATGGTTACCGTAGAGTTGATGTTTTTCCTGAAATTCCTAACGGATGTTGCGCAATTCCCCTTAGCTGTTGCGGCGATGATCTCGTCCATTACAGGAATTGCAGACATGGTATCCGCTTTACTTGCCGGCGTTTTTATTGATAAAATGAATTTAAAGGGTGGTAAGTACAGACCTTGGCTCATTTATTTTCCCATTTTAATCATGGTTCTTTATGCTTTGCAGTTTTCTGCATTAGGTTCACAAACCACATCAGCAATTATAGTTAGCGCCGCTTTTATTATCTCTCATGCATTGTGGAACGTAACGTGGACGGCAAACCGAGCATTGGTTGGTGTTTTATCTGAGAGCCCAGCGGATAGAGCTTTCTTATCTGGCAGAATCTCTGCAGGTGCGACCTTGGGTAAGATGACCGCTTCAAAATTGATCCCAATGGCTGTTATTTTCTTTTCAGCAAAATTTGCTGCACCCTATTTAGGATTTACCGTAACTGCTTTAACGGCAGCAACCGTTATGGTTTTGGGTTATTTCATAACGTACTTTATCACAGATGGTTATGATAAGCCCGTACAAAAGGTCGAAACTGCTCAAGAAACTCAGGCAGTTCAAGCAGATAAAGTAACTTTTGGCGATATGATTCGATCCTTAGTACAAAATCCACCGCTGATTACTTACGCGCTCATGGATTTATTGCGTTTGACCGGCTATTACAGCACCATGGCTGTTGCAGCCTACTATTCTGAATTTGTTTTAAAAGACCCGGTGATGACCGGTAACATCTTGCTGGCCTTTAACCTGGGTGCGTTCCTCGGTTCTTTAATGACAAAAACCGTTGTCAGTAAAGTTGGTTCAAAAATGGCGACCATTTTCGGCTTGGCCGGTTGGGCAGCTAGTACGATAGTGGCCTACCTTGTGTCGCCCAATGCTCTGATGGTTGTACTGTTTATCGGTATTGGACAGATTTTTTTTGGTGTTGCCTACGGCTTGACCACCGGTATGTACAGTAACGGTGCGACCTATAGTGAATATCACACCGGTAAAAACACCCAAGGTTTTGTGATGAGTGTTATGTCAGCCGCTATTAAAACATCCATTATCTTAAGAGGATTAGTCATCACGGTTGGCTTAGGTGCGATTGGTTATGTTGCAGGAGCGCCGATGACGGAATCAGTCCAAGGTGGCATATCCGCATTATTCTTCTTAGTGCCGGTATTCTTTATTGCCTTGAGTTTAATTCCGATGTTCTTCTTCCGCTTGAAAGACGAAGAAGTCGAAAGAATGGCACGAGAAATTTCCGCAAGAAAATAGTGTTTTGAGATAGCTTCTTACATTTTATCCGATTGAATCTAATCTAAAGCTGTGATAATATTTAGATATCTTATAGATGGAGGTTCGGTCATGAGAGAATGTATGGAAGACCTACCAAATCTGAGACTTAGACTAAAGAAAATCGAAGGTCAGATTCGAGGCATTTCCGATATGCTGGAAAAAGACATTCCATGTAACGATGTGTTGATACAGATCAATGCAGCAAAATCGGCTTTGCATAAGGTGGGTCAATTGGTTCTCGAAGGACACCTGCATCATTGTGTAAAACACGGTATAGAAAGTGGAGATGCGGAGAGTACCCTAGAAGATTTGTCAAAGGTTATCGAGTATTTTTCCAGAATTTAAACTGTTTACCAATGTAAGGTGTTAAGAAATGTATAGCAGCAAAAATAATAAGGCTGTGGCAGAAATGCCACAGCCTTGCTATTTTTAATTTATTACTGTTTGTAAAAGTCTATCCTTCAAAGGGATCGTTTTTGTCATCGGTTCCTTTATTTTTTCTAGCACGTAGTAAGATCACAAAGCTCGTGACCAATGCGGCAACTGCAATGATAACCGACACAATGGCAATGAGTGACCGGATCTCGATAGTCGCGTTTTTACTTTGAGTTTCTTTCGGTTTCATCACTTCTTGGGCTAACTCGTCGGTCGCTGGTTGATTGACAGTTTCATCAACGTTTACCTGTGCAGATTGTTGCGTGGGCTGTGGTGTTGGTTGGGGTTCCCTGTAATGATCATACAATAAAAGCAAACCCGACAGGGCAGTGTCCTGTTCGTCATCCCATGGGCCGACATAAACATCCGTGATCACCAAGCGTATTTTATCCTGAGGTGGTAGGTTAAAACCGGTAAGATGGGTGTAGTACTGCCAAGAGGTCGAGTCTGACAAGTAGATGGTATCCACAAATTGATCGTTGACGTAAAAGTCAAAGGAATAGACGGCACCATTTTCATTTCTGGCCTTTGTACTCTTGTTATAGCCATTGTGAAAGGCAAAGCCGTGAAAGTACATTTTATGACCGGGATAGATGGTTAACCCTTGTCCGTAGCCGTAACCGGGGGCTCCTTCCACCCAAGCAGTATTGGGATCATAATCTTTTAAATTTTCCGGACCATAGGAAATACCAGCCATCGTATAGTGTGCGGAATCAGCGTAAATTGTGTAATCCACGGACTCCCACAAGTCGGGGGATTGGAAGTTGGTCATAGCAAAGGCAGACCCGGCAATCGTTAAAAATAAGACAAATAAGATTAAAACCGTGAAAATAATTTTTTTTCTCATTGCAATCTCCAAAATATTGGGTGTGATAGGTCCATGGACTATTAGAACAAATATTTTGCTGTACCGGTTTGTTTACAAAACGATAAAATGTAGTAAAAATTTAAGATGATATTAATTTTATTATAGCATCTTAGCTATGGTATGCATAGAATAAGAATCAATAAATTATTGATATCTTGTCATTAAAACAGTTGACCTTGCTGGATGGTGTTTTGACAAAAAAAGCCGTGAAAATCAAGGATATTTTCACGGCTAATCACTAGCGACATTAATTTATTTATATATTTTAGGAATTTTGATAATTATGATTTACTGGCTTGCTCAATCGCGACAGCTACCGAAACCGTTGCACCGACCATAGGATTGTTACCCATGCCGATGAGCCCCATCATTTCCACGTGGGCAGGGACGGAAGAAGAGCCGGCAAACTGTGCGTCGGAGTGCATTCTGCCCATGGTGTCCGTCATGCCGTAAGATGCGGGACCGGCAGCCATATTGTCCGGGTGAAGGGTACGTCCGGTACCGCCACCGGAAGCAACTGAGAAATATTTTTTACCTTGTTCAATGGCTTCTTTCTTATAGGTACCTGCTACCGGATGTTGGAAACGAGTCGGGTTGGTGGAGTTTCCTGTAATCGAAACGTTCACCCCCTCGTGGTGCATAATGGCGACGCCTTCCTGAACATCGTTGGAGCCGTAGCAATTGACGGCAGCTCTTTCACCGTCGGAGTATGCTTTTTTCTTGACGATGTGCAGTTGACCGCTGTGGTAGTCGTAATCGGTTTGAACATAAGTAAAGCCGTTGATACGGGAAATAATTAAAGCGGCATCCTTTCCTAAACCGTTTAAGATGACTCTCAAGGGTTTTTGGCGCACCTTATTGGCACTGTTGGCGATGCCGATAGCCCCCTCCGCAGCCGCAAAGGATTCGTGTCCTGCTAAGAAGCAGAAGCACTCTGTATCTTCACTGAGCAACATAGAACCTAAGTTACCATGTCCCAAACCAACTTTACGCTGTTCGGCTACAGAACCCGGAATGCAGAAGGCTTGGAGTCCTTCGCCAATGACTTTTGCTGCTTCCGCAGCATTGGTGATGCCTCTTTGAATGGCCAAAGCAGCCCCTAAGGTATAGGCCCAACATGCGTTTTCAAAGCAAATAGGTTGAATACTTCTTACAATTTCAAAAACATCGATACCTTTGTCATCGCATATTTTTTTTGCATCTTCCAAGGTTTCCAAGTTATTTGCTTTTAATACTTCCTTTAGTTTATCGATACGTCTTTCGTAACTTTCAAATAAAGCCATGGTAACCTCCTATTCATGTCTCGGGTCAATATATTTGACCGCATTGTCAAATTGTCCGTATTGTCCGGACGCTTTTTCCAAAGCATCGTTTGCATCCAAACCTTTGGCGATACCCTCCATCATTTTTCCTAAATGTACAAAGGAATAACCGATGATTTCGTCTTCTGCATTTAACGCCAATTTTGTAACGTAACCTTCAGCGACTTCTAAATAGCGAGGGCCTTTTTCCATGGTGCCGTAAGTGGTGCCTATTTGGCTTCTTAAGCCTTTACCTAAATCTTCTAAACCTGCACCAATGGGTAAACCATTTTCAGAAAAAGCTGTTTGGGAACGACCATAAACCAATTGCAAAAAGAGTTCTCTCATAGCGGTATTGATCGCATCGCATACCAAGTCGGTATTCAAAGCTTCCAAAAGGGTCTTTCCGGTTAAAATTTCCGCGGCCATAGAGGCTGAGTGGGTCATGCCGGAGCAGCCGATGGTTTCAATTAAAGCCTCCCGAATCACACCCTCCTTGACGTTCAGTGTCAATTTGCAGGCGCCCTGCTGCGGTGCACACCAGCCCACACCGTGGGTTAAGCCGGACACATCGCCGACTTCACGCACCTTAACCCAATTTCCTTCTACCGGAATAGGTGCAGAGCCGTGATCGGCATTATTTGAAACACGACACATGTTCTTTATTTCCATTGAATATTCCATTAGCAAACTCCCTTCGTACTTCTTGTTGAATACATTATAATAGAGAAGTGTAAAAAATGACAGAAAACAAAGGTAAAATAAGAAATCGCATCGGGAACAAAATAGTCCCGGAGGTATAAAATAATGTTATTTGAGAAAGAAGATTTGCCTTGAGTTGATGAAAAGGATCACATACGGTAAAATGATAATATAATGTGATTACTTCTAATCGTGTATTGAAACAATAAATAATAACTAAGAATCTATATGAGGTAAAAAATGGAATATACCTATCGCTTTTCTAACGGTCCAGTAGAAATGAATAAATTAATGGATGAGTATTATAATTTAGACAGAACACGTAAATTTTGTTACGAGTGTCCGAGTTTTAATAAAAATTGGTCCTGCCCTGATTACGATTTTGAAGAAAAAGAATGGCTCAATCGTTATCGATACGTCTATTTGATCGGTAAGGAATATCATATTCCCAGAGAAGACCGACAAAAAGTGATCGGTGTCGCTAAGGTGGGAGACTACGCTCTGCGCGCTATGAAAGTATTAAAAGTATCGGCTTTTAAAGACCTCATAGCTTTGGAAAAAAAAGTTCCCAACAGCATGGCCTTAATGCCGGGGAAATGCATTGTATGTGAAATAACGGAAGACTTAAAATGCACTAAAGAAATTGGGGATGAACCCTGTCGCCATCCTGAAGTCTTGAGATTTTCCTTGGAGTCCTTGGGATTCGATGTGGATTCCATCATGAAATTTGAAATCGGTCTGTATTTACAATGGCCAAAAGAGGGACGTTTACCTGAAAAATTATGCGGAGTTATGGCATTGATGACCCAAGAACCCATCGACATGGACATCATTAAAGAGCATTTTCCCGATACTAAAAAAGACTGGCGAATGACGACCTTGGCCAATGCGGATAAACCGGAAATAAAAAGAGCGGAAAGTTGGCTCGAAAATTTAGAAAGTAAAAATGAAGAGAATGATCAATCGGAGCCTCTTTATCAAACGCAATCACAATGGATAGGGTATAAGAGCGAATTGCTTGAAAGTGAAAACACACCATGGAAAGAGCAGAAAGCCCAAATAGAGGTCGAAGCTCAAGGGGAAAGAAACGAATTGACAGAAACGAAAGCAGAAGAAATAGAGGAACAGTTTAAGGATGACAGTTTTACAGATGGTGGAGCACCTCAATTAGAAGATGCGCAAGAATTAGAAGAATCCGAAAATGAAAGGAAACCCAAGAGTCAAGCAGGCGAAGTTGTTACAGAAGTGGATGACAATGATGAGGATGCAGAAGGCGAAAAAAAATACAAGTGGCTTGGCTTTAAAAGTGACATCTTAGAAGAAGATGACATTGAATCAAAGTGGAAATAAAAAACAATAAATATAAGGAAGAGAAAAAATGTTGTATTACAAAGCAGATATTGGCGTAATTGGCGGCTCAGGCTTTTACGAATTAATTCCGGATGTCAGAAAAATAAGCGTTGACACCCGTTACGGGAATCCTTCCGAGGATATATCCTTGGCAAATATTGGAGACAAACAGGTTGCTTTTCTACCACGACATGGACAGGACCATCGGTTCAATCCGTCAGAAATAAACTACCGTGCCAATATAGACGCCATGTACCAATTAGGTGTAAAAGCTTTAATTTCACCTTGTTGTGTGGGATCCTTGCGACCGGATATGAAACCGGGAGATTTTGTCGTAACTGACCAATTTATCAATTTTACCTCAGGCAGAAAAGACACCTTTTTTGAAAGCCCCAAAGTGGAACATCTATCCGCTGCGCACCCCTACGATGACAACTTAAGGCAATTGGCTCTTCGTGAAGCCAGAGGCTTAGGGATTACTGTACATGACGGGGGTACCGTTGTCGTGATCAACGGTCCTCGCTTTTCTACCCAAGCGGAAAGCCGCATGTTCGGTATTTTAGGTGCGGATATTATCAATATGACCCAATACCCGGAAGGTTATTTATGCATCGAAAAGGGGATACCTGTGGTCAACATAGCTTTGGTCACCGATTACGATGCGGGTTTGGAAGGTCGCGACGATATCAAGCCCGTAACCGGTGATGAAGTACTGCGCGTATTGGCTGAAAATAACGAAAAGGTAAAAAAGCTTATTTTCAAACTCATCGATGCCATAGAGGTGTAGGATGCATCCGGTTTATTACAAAGAGGGAACATTAAAACTCATAGACCAAAGACTTTTGCCGGAAGAGGAAATACACCTTGCCTATACGGATTACAGAAAAATTGCAGAAGCCATTACGGACATGGTCGTGCGCGGTGCGCCGGCCATCGGCGTGACGGCAGCTTACGGCATATATTTTGCCGCAGAAGAATTTAAAAACACGAGTCCCGACGCATTTGAGCAGGCTATGACGGAAGCGGCTACGGTGTTGGCAGCTGCCAGACCGACAGCGGTCAACCTTTTTTGGGCCATCGAGCGTATGAAAAAGTGTTTGGAAAAACATCGTCATCTGACGAATGTGGCGGCAACACAAGCCCTGAAAAAAGAAGCGGATGCTATCTTACGGGAAGATCTTGAAATGTGTCGCGCCATAGGGCAGCACGGCAATCAGTTGATACCACAAAATGCACAGATTTTAACCCATTGCAACGCCGGTGCCTTGGCTACCGCAGGCTACGGGACCGCCTTAGGTGTTGTTCGTGCAGCCCATGAAGCGGGTAAGAACGTCCATGTTTATGCCGACGAAACCCGTCCTTTTCTACAAGGATCGCGATTGACGGCCTACGAATTACATGCTGACGGCATACCCGTTACCTTGATAACGGACAACATGGCCGGCTGGATGATGAAGCAAGGGAAGGTAGACTGTGTCGTTGTCGGTGCAGATCGCATTGCAGCTAATGGCGATGTGGCCAATAAAATTGGAACCTTCAGTTTAGCGGTATTGGCAAAATATCATGAAATTCCATTTTACGTCGCAGCCCCAACCTCCACCATCGATTTTAAACTCAAAACAGGTGATGGTATAGTCATTGAAGAGCGTAGTCCACGGGAGGTCACCCATATCGGGGAAATCCAATTGGCACCGGAGGGGATCAATGTCAGAAATCCGGCTTTTGATGTGACCGACCACCCCCTCATCACAGCGATGATTACAGAGAAAGGTGTTTTAAAACCGCCCTACCAACAAGGGATTGCGAAACTAGGTGGCAACCGATGAAATACGCTATGTTCTCATGGTTTGGTTACTATATGCCCTTTGAAGAACGCATCGATACCATTGCTCAAGCAGGCTTCGATGAAGTGATGCTGTCCTTGGAAAGTGAAGAAGCTCCTTATTTTTATGATAAAGAAAACTTTTGTAGTTATGTGCGAAAAAGTGGCTTAGAAGTCACTAATTTTCATGCACCCTTTATAGGTTATAGTCAAATTTGGGAAAAAAGTTTAAAAGAAAATTCACAGTTACTACAATCCTTTAAGAAAATGTTGGAGACTTGCAATAGGCAAGATGTTCCGACATTGGTGGTGCACACCTGTGATATCGAATTGGGCGATTATAAAAAGCAAAATGGTTTAGATTTCTTTAAAGCTTTGACAGATGCTGCGGAAAAACATGAAGTTTATTTGGCGGTGGAAAATGTCACCAGGCAGTTTTTGCTTCGCTACCTTTTAGAAAATATCGACTCTCATTATTTTGCTATGTGCTACGATTCTTCCCACGACTATATGTTAGAAGATGGAAAGGGCAGACTGATCGAGGACTATCCTGAAAAAGTTAGGGCTCTACATCTATCCGATAACGATTTTAAAAAAGATCGCCATTGGATACCCGGAGAGGGGAAGATTCCCTTTAAAACGGTGCTGGAAAATATCCGCAGTACCCCCATGGATGTGTTGTCCTTCGAAGTCTTGGCGAATCAAGAATGGCAGGAAAAGACACCTTTAGAATTTTGCAAACAAGTTCGGTATTCATTAAATCCATATCAAAAAAAACAAAAAAACGAGTAGGCGTTTATATACGCCTATTCGTTTTTATTGTATCCCAACTCTTTTAAAACACACTATTTGATTTGAGACCATTTGTTGACAAACACATAGAAAGCGATGAACAGCAAGACACCTTTTGTCATACTGGTTAAAGCAATCGCCCACCAAACTCCTTCGACGCCATATATTGAGGAAAGAAAGATACCTAGGGGAAGTCGAATGAGGGTAACCACAGCAATGACAATGGAAGGCAATAGAGTTTTCCCATACCCGGCAAAGGCACCGGCGATTAAAATCTCCATACACATAAAAATCTGGGATAGGGAGACAATTCTTAAGTAGGCTATACCACCCAACAATCCCTCCTGTTCCTTTAAAAAAAGCCAGGAGATATCTCTTGCGAAAAAGTAAAGAATCAAAGAAGCAAGTGCTCCGATAATCATGACAATCGACAATCCGCTGTAGTAACCTTTTTTAGCCCGGAGGTATTGAGCGGCACCGAAGTTTTGGGCAATAAAGGCATTGGTCGCTGAAGCGATACCGTCGGCTGTTAACCACGAAATAGCTTCCACCTGAGATCCAACTCTTTGTACGGCGACGGAGACGTCTCCAAAAGATGCAACCAAGCGTCCGATCAATATGGAAACGCCGGAATACAACATGGATTGAACCCCTACCGGTGTACCGATCTTAAAAATGTGTTTTAAATGTTTGGATAATTCGGAAAAAGAATCCTTTTGAATATCAAAGAGGGGATCCTTTCTTGCAGCGGATAACATCAGAATAAAAACACAGATGTGTGACAAGACCGTTGCCCATGCGGCACCCTTAACACCCAAGTTCAATGCGAAAATAAACAGAGGGTCCAACAAAATATTCAAGATTAAACCGAAGGTATTCGCTATAAAAGGTGTGCGGCTATTGCCTTTTGCTGTAAATAAACCCGTTAGGGTTAAAGTCAAGTAAAAAAACGGTATCTCAAAGGAGATGGTCGTCAAATAACCGATACCGGCGGTAATGGTTTGTGGTTGTTGAAACTGAAAAAAACCAATAATAAACGGGGCAAAAAAGAACAGGACCAAGGCATTAATCAAAGAGAGCACCAAAGCGGCGAATAATGAAATGGTACTGTATCGATTAGCCAAGGTTTCATTCTTTTGACCCAATGCGTGACCGGTCAAGACTTGTCCTCCGGAACGCGCAATAATAGCAAAACTTTCTGAAAACCATATAAACAAGCCGCCGGTACCTACGGCTGCAACAGCATAAGCTCCTAAACGAGATATCCAAAACATATCGACCAAGGAATATGCAGTGGCAATAAACGAAGTAGCCATTATGGGTAACGAAAGTTGAGTCAGCGACCCGGTTATGGAACCTTCCAATAAATTAATCTGTTTGTCTTTCATCCTCATCTCCTTACAACATTTGTTATTTTACCAAAACTGAGCATAAAGGTAAACGGCGCCCTTGCGTTTAAGAAAAAGTTAGATTCCAAGTGTTATAATTTAAACACCAGTTATAGGAGGACTTAGTATGGAAACTATTGTATTAACGTTAGAACAAATAGAAGCAGTTATCGATGCAACCGACGGCAACTATCGCCAAGTTAAGGATGCTCTTACGGCAACTGAAGGCAATGTAGAAGAAGCGATTAAGATTGTACAGGCACAAAAAGTCATTGAATCCGAAGAAAAAGCCAAAGAAAAAGTAGAAAAAAAATTCGAGGAAGCCAAAGAAAAAGCTGAAGAGACCTACGAAAAGGCAAAAGAAACGGCTAAAGAAGCCAAAGATACCGCCAGCAAGAAAAGCAAAGTTTTGATGAATGACATCATCGATGCTATCAAACAAATATGGGAAACAGGCAATGCCAGTCGTTTGACCATCGAAAAAGATGACAATACCATATTAGACATCTCCTTGGTGGTTTCCACAATCGGTTTGGTATTGGCACCGGTCTTAGCGGTTATCGGCTTGAGTGTGGCTTTTCTCACCGAGTATACGATTAAAATCTATTTAGACGATGGGAAAGTTGTCAATGTCAGAGAATTTGCCATGAAATCAAAGGTAGAGAGAACTGAAAAAAATGTACCTTCAACTGATGAACCGGAAGAAGATAACGAGAAATAATAAACTCAATCGATCTTTACTACGCACCCGTCATGTACCGGATTTTACCGTGCATGACGGATGCGTTTTTTTAATGGAGCCATTTTTTGATACATAAAAAACGAGGTTTTTAAGTAAAAAAGCAAAAAACAACCCATACCAATACCCCTTTAAGGTATTTTTCTGTCTAAGTGAAAAATCATTGCTTAATGCGAAATCTTATGCTAAAATTTACTCAGCTTTAATTTGGAAAAACGGTGAAAAACCGTTGCAGTCCCCGCTACTGTAACAGCTAATTGCTGTAAGCCAGAAAACAAATTATCGCCATATGTGTTTCGGAGGAAAATATTGAACCGGACACGTCCGGTTTTTTTATGAGCAAAATCAGGGAAAAACAGAAAAGGAGAAGGGCATGAGAAAATTTATGATAGCCGGTGTATCATCCAATGTCGGTAAAACAACAGTCACCATGGGTGTCATGCGGGCATTGGTCCAGAGCGGTTATTCTGTTGTACCCTTTAAAACCGGACCGGATTACATCGACCCGATGTTTCACACCTTTGTGACAGATGTCCCTTCCACCAATTTGGACACGTGGATGCTGGGCGATGAAACGACCAAACACCTATTTTATGAGAAACTACAAGATGATTCTGTGGCAGTGGTAGAAGGTGTAATGGGCTTATATGACGGACACAGCCGAGAAAACGATGTAGGCAGTTCTGCTTATCTTTCAGAAGTATTGGATTGCCCCGTTTTTTTAGTTATAGATGGAAGAGGGATGGCAAAAAGTGCCGCGGCAATGGTTAAGGGGTATGCAGAATTTAAATCGAGCATCAACCTTGCCGGAGTCATTGTCAACAAAATCAAGACGCCATCTCATTACGCTTTGCTTAAAGAAGTTATCGAAACCTATGCCGGTGTACCCTGTGTTGGATATTTCCCCGAGACGAAGGATATCACGATGAACAGCCGTCACTTGGGTTTGATACCCGTAGATGAGTTGGCAGGCTTGAAACAACAGGTGGATCGTGCGGCGGAAGTGGCGAAAGCACATATTGATTTGGAACGTATGCTGAGCTTGGCAGCATTTCACGAAAAACCACCTGTCATCCAAGATCCTTTTATACCCTATGCCAATCGTTATGTAGGTAAAACCATCGCTTATGCCAAGGACAAAGCCTTTAACTTTTACTATCAGGATAATTTAAAAGCACTCAAAACACTGGGATGTAAGTTGGAACCTTTTAGCCCGCTCACAGACAGCGAATTGCCGGAGAAGTGCGATGCTCTGTATTTGGGGGGAGGATTTCCGGAAGTCTTTGCAGATGAACTGGAGAAAAATGAGGCGATGCGTTTGAACATCAAAAATGCCTTGAAATCCGGCTTGCCCTGCTATGCGGAGTGTGGCCGCTTTATATATTTAACCCGCCAAGTAACCGATTTACAAAATCAAAGCCGGCAACTGGTCGGTTTCTACGATATGACGTGCATCATGACCAAACGTTTACAGCGCTTTGGTTATGTTCAGGTCGCGGCGACCTTTGGCTCGCAACAGCTGGCCATCAATGCCCACGAATTTCATCACAGCCAAATGAAACAGGGCAGCGAGGAATACCCACATCTTTATTCCGTTTCAAAAGGAGAAAGGAACTGGGTAGATGGATGGATCCATCACAACACCCTTGCCGGGTACCCTCATCTACATTTTTATGCCAATCCCCTTTGGCTCATCGCCTTGTTGGATCATGCCTTTGCAGATTGAGGTGGTAAGATGAAAGAAGTGATGGTGAGAGTGCCAGGTTCCTGTGGTGAGTTCATTCAAGGCTTTTATGAACAAAAACCTTGCTTGGTGTCCTGTCCCGTCGATCTCTATGCCTTTGCAAGGATTGCACAGGAGGACGCATCAACACAACTGAATCCTAAGTCTCAACGTTTGGTGGAAATTATCTTAGATAAGTACAAACTTTCTCCGGAGAAACTGAAAACCTTACACATCGGAATGCAAACGGAAATTCCCTTCGAGAAGGGAATGGCCAGTTCTACCGCAGACTTAACAGCTGTGGGTTCAGCCCTATCCATATATTTCGATTTGGATATCGAACCCAACACCATGGCGACTCTGTGCGTGGAGGTGGAACCCACCGATAGCGTTATGTTTCAAAAAACAGTTTTATTTGACCATGTCCACGGCGAGGTTTTAAAAGAATACAAAGGTAGCCCTGAAGGCAATATGATCATCATTGATTTTAAAGGTGGTGTCAATACACTGGGCTTTCACGGGCAATCGTCAACGTGTTCCCATGAGGAACAAAAGCGGTTTAATAAAGTCTTAGCAACCTTCGAAAAGGGTTTAGAAGAAGAAAATATGTATCTCGTGGGGGAAGCGTGCACAGCAAGCGCACGACTGAACCAAAAAATTATTTATAAACCCCATCTGGAACCTTTAATCAAATTAAGTGAAACCTGTAAGGGTTACGGTGTCGTTACCGGACATAGTGGAACCGTTATCGGCGTCATGTATGAAGAACAACAATTTGACTATGAAAAATTTATGCAGGAATTTGTAAAAATAATCCCAAAAAAATCTTACGAAGCCTTGTATTTTAAAAAAATAGTTTCGGGAGGTACGGAAATAATCGTACATAAATAGAAAGGATTCAAACCATGTATATCAACAATCCCCAAGAAATAGAAAGAAAAAGTTTTGAAATCATCACCGAGGAATTGGGAGCGAGAGTTTTCCCGGATGATATCGATGATATTGTCAAACGCGTTATCCACACTACCGCAGATTTTGAATATGCGGATTTAATTGAATTTAAAAACGACGCGGTTGCAGCAGGCTTGAAAGCGTTGAAAGAAGGCAAAAAGATTTACGCCGACACCAATATGATCAAGGTAGCGGTCAACCGCAAAAACCTTTCCAAACACAATGGTGAAATCGTCAACTATGTCCACGATGAAGATGTCGTATTAGAAGCAAAGGAAAGAGGCGTCACCAGATCCACCGTGGCTATGGAAAAAGCTTTAAAAGATGAAAAAGTCGGCATCTTTGCCGTCGGCAATGCTCCCACTGCCCTCTATCGTCTCATCGAATGGATTGAAGCCGGGGGAAGAAAACCCGATTTAATCATCGGTGCACCCATTGGTTTTGTTGGAGCTGCAGAATCGAAAGAAGAATTAGATAAACTCGATGCTTTGAAGATTCCATATATACGCATCAATGGCAGAAAAGGCGGTAGCCCTGTGGTCGCTGCCATCCTCAACGCGATGCTTTATCAGCTGGGGAGAGAATGGTAAGATGGCAGGTACACTATACGGAGTTGGTGTAGGCCCCGGAGATCCGGACCTGATCACCCTTAAAACTTATAAATTGTTTCAGAAAGCCGATGTCATCATAACGCCCACAGGCAAAATGGGTAAACCCTCTGTGGCCTACCGTATTGCCAAACCCCATTTACCGGAAAATAGCCAATTGCTGGAGATGGATTTCCCTATGATTTCCCTCTCGGAAGAGCGAGATGTATTGGAAAAAAAATGGGAAGAGAATGCCGCTATCATTCATCAATTGATAGAAGAGGATAAAATCGTCGTTTTTTTAACTTTGGGTGATCCCATGGTGTTTTCCACCTACTCCTACATCATGGAGTACTTGTTGGAGCACGATATTAAAATCGAGACGGTATCCGGCGTCACTTCTTTTTGCAATTTAGCAGCTCAAATCAACATTCCTTTGACCCAAGGAGAAGAGAGTTTGGGTATCGTATCCATGACCCAACCGGAAGAAGAAATACGAAGCATCCTAGATGCCCATCAAAACATCATAGTCATGAAAATTTCGGCAAATAGCGTTTGGATGGCTGAAGAATTGGAGGCACGGGGTTTGGATCAATCCTTCGTGTTGGTTTCCAACATTGGAACGGAAGATCAAAAAATCACAAAAAATATTGAAGACTTAAAGGGAAAAATTCCCTACTTGTCCACCTTATTGATTAAGAAGAATTATCCCTTAGGTTAAGGTGTGGGATGGCGCTAGATAAATTTATTGAAAAAGGCGGGAAAAAATTACGGTACGGGTATACGACCGGCTCCTGCGCAACGGCAGCGGCAAAGGGTGCCGTCACCTCATTGTTATCCGGGCAGCTTTGTTCGGAGGTGACCATCGATACGCCAAAGGGCTGGCCCTTAACTCTGGAATTGATTGATTGTGAATTCACAGAAGAATGGGCCCGTTGTGGTGTACAAAAAGATGCCGGCGACGACCCTGATGTCACCGACGGCCTGCAAATTTATGTACGGGCAGAGTTAACCGATCAAGAAGGCATTCAACTACTGGCAGGTGAGGGTGTCGGTACCGTCACTTTAAAAGGTTTGAGTGTCCCCCCGGGAGAACCCGCCATCAACCCCGTACCTAGAGAGATGATTTGCAATGAAGTCAACCAGGTTTTGTCCGATTACAATTGCAACAAAGGTGTACTTTTAGAATTCACCATTCCCGGTGGTGCAGAAATCGCCAAAAGAACCTTTAATCCTAGGTTAGGTGTCGTAGGTGGTTTGTCCATTATTGGAACCACCGGCATTGTAGAACCGATGAGTGAACAGGCTTTAAAAGAAACCATGGCTGTTGAATTGTCTATTTTGGAAGGCAAAGGGTATCGGGATATTATTTTTGTTCCGGGAAATTATGGAAAAAATTTTGTTAGAAGTTTAGGTTTGGATACGGACAAGTTGGTTAAAATTTCCAACTATGTGGGCTTCATGTTTGAAAAGTCCGAGAAGATGTCCATAGATCGCATCCTCTTTGTGGGTCATCTTGGAAAAATGATCAAAGTGGCGGGTGGTATCTTTCATACACACAGCTCGGTTGCAGACGGACGTTTGGAAATCATGGCTGCCCATGCCGCCCTATTGGGGGCCGGTCAAAAATGTATTGAACAGATCATGGCTGCCACCACCACCGATGACGCCATGGAAGCCATCGATCAAGAGCATTTGCCCGGTTACTATGACCACTTAGCAGAAGTGATCAAGAGAAAATGTGAAGAAAAAGTGTTTCATCACAAAAAAGTAGAAGTGATCCTCTTTTCCAACAAGGCCGGTTATTTAGGACAAAGCAAAGAGGCGGAAAAATTAAAGGAGCGCTTATGCATTCATTAAAAGTTATAGGCTTAGGCCCCGGGCATCCGGATTACATTTTGCCCATTGCAAAAAAAGAAATTGCCAAGGCGCAGCTTATTTTATGCGGTAAACGTCATTTGGAAAGCTTTGACCATCGCGACAAGGAATTATTGACGATTGGCGAGGGTACACCCTTAAAGGACTTGATGCTGTCGGTAGCCGCCAGATATCGAGAAACCCCTACGGCCATCGTCGTGTCGGGAGATACGGGTTTTTACAGCCTGTTGTCCTATGCCAAACGCATGGTACCGGAGAAGGATATTGTCACCATACCGGGCATTTCTTCCCTGCAATACTTTTTTGCAAAACTCAACAAAACCTGGCAAGATGCAAAATTGATCAGCATGCATGGGCGAGAGACCAATTTATTAAAAGCAGTTTTAGAAAACACAACCGTCGGCATTTTAACCGACGACACCCACCACCCTGCGCATATTGCAAAGACCTTAGTGGACGCGGGAATTAATAATAAAATCATACACATAGGAGAAGACCTATCCTACCCTGAAGAGCGGATTACATCTATACCATTGAGTTTAGGTGTGTCTTACGAAACGAAGGGTATGTCGGTGGTCGTAATAGCCGATGAGTAGAATAAAAGGATACAAAGACGAATGTTACATTCGCGGAAACGTACCGATGACCAAAAGGGAAATTAGAATTTTAACCATCGCCCTTTTGGAAGTTAAAGACAATGACATCGTTGTAGACATCGGTGCCGGTACCGGCGGTTTGACTATGGAGGCAGCTTACGCAACGCCAAAGGGCAAAGTGTATGCAGTAGAGACGAAACCGGAAGCCATACAATTGATCAAAGAAAACGCCCGCCAATTTGGTTGCGATCATATCCAATTGATAGAAGGGCGCGCACCGGAAGCATTGAAGAACATTGAAACCCCCGTCGACAAAGTGATCATAGGCGGTACCGGTGGAAAGATGGAAGACATATTTGTTTGGAGTCACCAAGCCATGGTTACGGGGGGGCGCATTGTTGCGAATTTTGTGACTTTGGAAAATGCCGCAGAGGCTATGGCATTCATGAAAAAATATTTTATAGAGGCGGAATTAATACAAGTTGCCATCAGCAGAGGAGATGCCATTGGCGGTTTAACTCTGTTGCGGGCGGCCAATCCCATATTTATCATAACGGGCAAAAAAGGATAAAATAGGTTGAATCCTATCGGCAAAATGGAAATGGAAAGGTAGAGACAGGGAGAAATTATGAAACTGGTAGTTGTTGGAGTAAATCATGTAGATACACCTTTAGAAATTCGGGAAAAGGGTGCTTTTACAACCAGTCAAATCAATCAATCCATAGCGAAGTTAGTAGCACATCCGGAAATATCCGAAGCGGTGGTACTTTCCACCTGCAATCGCAGCGAAATTTACGTTGCAACCCCGGAAGATACGGCACAACGTGCCGAGGAGATAGTTAAAAAGTTTTATTGCTTGGAAAAATCTCAAAAGCTACAACCTTACCTTTTTTCTGAAAGCGATCGCTGCGCCATTCAACACCTGTATCGGGTGGTAGCGGGTCTCAACTCCATGATATTGGGCGAGGACCAAATCCTCGGACAGGCAAAAGAGGCGTTGGATAAAGCGCATCGTGCGGAAGGTGCGGGCAAGTATTTAACCAAAGCTTTCAGAGAAGCGATTACCTTCACAAAAAAAGTAAAAACAACCTATAAAATATCGGAAACACCCCTGTCTTTAAGTTCCACAGCGGTGAAGTATGTCAAGCGGCATGTGGAAGATTATGCCAACAAAAACATTTTGATTATCGGATCGGGTAAAATGGGTCTTTTGGCCTTGCGCTATATGGCTTCGGAAGGATTTAAAAGAGTCTTTATGACCAACCGAACCTATCACTCCGGCGATGAGTACCGTCATATCTACAAAGGCATCAACGTCTACCGCTATGAAGATCGCTATCGCCTGATCAGCGACATGGATGTGGTCATCTCAGCGACGGCATCCCCTCACTTGGTCATTAAAAAAGAAAGCATGAACCCTCGAAAAAAACCATTGCTGATGATTGACTTGGCTTTACCGAGGGATGTAGACAGAAATGTAATGGATCTCGAGGATGTGACGCTGTTGACCATCGACGATTTTAATCATTTTATAGATGAAAAAAGTCAAGAGAGGTTGGAAATTGCTAAAAAAATTGAAAAAGAAATCGATGTAGAAATCAACGATTTGGTAGAATGGATTGATAAATCCAAAGTCGACAACATGATTGGCAGATTTAACCGCGTGGCTATGGCTAGGGCGGATGAAACCATCGACCTACTCAATGAGCGATACGACTTTGAAGGAAAAGATAAAGAATATTTAGAAAAAATAGTTAAATCTAAGTTTCGTCAAATGATCATGCCCGCCATTCACGGGTTAAAATCCTTGGAGGGCAAATCGACCATTGAGGATGTTCAGCATGCCTTGAATTGCATATTTGAGGGAGGCGAAGGATGAAAATCCCGGTTCTTTTAAATTTAAAAGATCGCAATGCTCTAGTCGTTGGTTTGGGAACTGTGGGATTGCGTCGACTGAACACTTTGCGCCAATACCCTTGCACGGTTTATGCCATCGGCAGCGATAGAGACAAGCGTTGTCCGCAAGAGGTACCTATCTTAGACAGTCGTTACGATAAGAAATACCTAAAAGGAATGGATTTGGTGGTGGCTGCCACCGACGATCGCGTCATCAACGATCTGATTGTTGCCAATTGCAAAGAGAAAAACATCTTGGTCAATCGCGTGGACGACCCCGACAGCTGCGACTTTATCTTCCCCTCTGTGGTGCGCCGTGGCGATTTGAGCATCGCCGTTTGCACCGAAGGGGCAAGCCCCGGTTTAACCAAAAAAATTAGACAGGAGTTGGAAACGCAGTATGGGAGCGACTACGCCAGTCGTCTATCTCTGATGAAGAGCATCAGGGAATCAATCTTAGAAACAGAAAAAAACCCAAAGCAGAAACAAGAAAAATTACGTGCATTAATAGATATGTCGGAGAAAGATCTTCAAATAGAAAAGGAGAAATATGAAAATTATCGTAGGCTCCAGGGGCAGTAAACTAGCGTTGACACAAACGAAATGGCTGATCAACCGCCTAAAGGACAAGAACCCGGAAGTAGAATTCGAACTGAAAATCATCAAAACCAAAGGGGATCAAATACAACATATTGCATTGGATAAGATAGGTGACAAAGGTTTGTTCACCAAAGCCTTGGAAGATGCACTCTTGTCAGGAGAGATCCATATGGCGGTACACAGTATGAAAGATATGCCCTCGCGTTTGCCCCGGGGTTTAACCTTAGGTGTACCGACGGTCAGAGAAGATGCCAGAGATGTTTTAGTGACACCCCATGCTATCCAATCACTCAAGGACATCCCTCAAAATGGAACGGTGGCTACGGGTTCTAAACGCAGAGCGTATCAATTAAAAGCCCTCAGACCCGATCTAACCATCGTGGGGATTCGTGGCAATATCGATACTCGCATTCAAAAAATGTTGGATCAACAATTGGACGGCGTGATCTTAGCGGCATCCGGTCTGAAAAGAGCGGATCTATTTGAAAGCGATCGTTATCATTGTTATTCATTACCTGAAAAAGAATTTATCCCTGCACCCGCCCAAGGAATTTTAGCCGTTGAAATCTCTGAAGATAACGAAGATGTCAAAAAAATGCTGAATACCATTGTGGACGAAGATACCCACCGTCAAATGCTGGCGGAAAGGGCTTTTTTAAAGGCCTTAGACGGTTCCTGTCACATACCCATGGGAGCGTATTTGGACATAGCAGGTGAGAGCATCACCCTCTATGGGCTCTACGGCAATCAAGACGGTTCTGTTTTACATCGAGATGCCATAACCGGAAAAATCGGGGAAGAAGAGAGCGTAGGGCAACGTTTAGCAGCTCAATTAAAAGAAAAAGTTGCAAAAGACATCACTCCGGGTACAGTTTACCTGACCGGTGCCGGCTGTGGCGATGAAGGGTTGTTAACGGTCAAAGCGCAAAAAGTATTGAGAACTTGTGACGCCTTGGTGTACGATGCCTTGATCAACAACAATTTCTTAAGAGAAACCAAGCCGGGATGTGAACAGATTTATGTGGGCAAACGGGCCAAAAACCATGCCATGCCCCAGGATGATATCAACAAGCTCTTAGTACGCCTTTCCAAAGAGGGCAAAAATGTTGTCCGTTTAAAGGGTGGCGATCCCTACGTCTTTGGACGTGGAGGGGAAGAGGGCGAAGTTTTATACGATGCCGGTGTTCCCTTCGAAGTGATCCCCGGTATCACCTCGGTTATCGGAGGTCTGGCTTATGCGGGTATCCCCATTACCCATCGCGATTGTGTGGCTTCTTTCCAAATCGTAACCGGTCACAGAAAAGAAAACGGGGAAGACTTGGATTGGAAAGCCCTTGCCGAATACAAAGGCACAACGGTCTTTTTAATGGGGGTTAGAAACCTCAAGTCCATTATGGACCACCTAAGAGCCAACGGTATGCGAAAAGATATGCCCGTTGCAGTCGTCCACAAAGCTTCGACGCCCTCACAACGCGTGGTGACAGGAACGATCGAAACCATTCACGATACGGTGGTATCCGAGAAAATCACTGCGCCCAGTTTAATAGTGGTGGGAGATGTCGTTCATAAAAGAGAAAAGCTACGTTTTTTCGATAACAAACCACTTTTTGGAAAACGCGTCGTGGTAACCCGTTCCCGTCAACAAAGTTCTAAAATGGTTCAACAATTGGAAGCCTTGGGCGCAGAGGCCATCATGTATCCGACCATCGTCATCGAGCCGATTGCAGAAGAAGTAGAACGTTTAGCTGATACCTTGGAGGAACTTAAATCCTTTACCCATTTGGTCATCACCTCGGTGAACGGTGTGGAGATATTTTTCAGAACGCTCTACAACAAGGGGCTGGATGCCCGTGCCCTCGCCGGCTTACACATCACCGCAGTGGGTCCGGAAACGAAAAAAGCTTTCGAACAAAATGGCGTTGTACCAGATTTTATGCCCAAACGTTATGTCGGGGAAGATTTAATCGACGGTTTATGGCCTGTCACCGACGAAAACTCAAAAATCCTCATACCCAGATCCAAAAATGCACGGATTGATGTCGTAGAAGCATTTCGAAAAAAATGTGTGGTGGAGGAAATCCAAATCTATCAAACCCTGCGGGAAGATTCTGAAGATGTGGACATGCTTGCCTTGTTAAAAGAACAAGCCATCGATTATATTACCTTTACCAGCTCGACCACAGCCCAGTACTTTTTAGAAAAAATTGGAAAAGAAAACATCCAATGGACAGAGAACAGTAAAACCGTATCCATCGGCCCCATCACCTCAGCGAAAATGAAAGCCCTCGGATTGCATCTCAGCATGGAGGCGGAGGTATACACCATATCCGGGATGATCGATACGATCTTAAAAGATGTTCAAGGTTAAAGAGAAAGGAAAGTCTATGTTATTACCAACAAGGCTCAGGAAAAATAATGCCATACGCGCGTTAGTACGAGAAACGCACTTGTCGATGAATGATGTCGTCTATCCGATTTTTATCGTCGACGGTAAAGGGATCAAGCGAGAAATTCCCTCGATGAAGGGCCAATACCATTATTCCGTTGACATGTTGGAAGAGGCTGTTGCAGATTTTAGTGCAAAGGGTATCGGTTACCTACTATTGTTCGGCGTTCCGGATCAGAAAGACGCCGAAGCGACACCGGCCTTTGCGGAAGAAGGGTTGGTACAACAAGCCACGCGCGCCATTAAAAAAGCCGATCCGAATATGTACGTCATCACCGATGTCTGCTTATGTGAATACAAAAGCGATGGCCATTGTTGTTTTTTCAACGAAGACGGCGCCATCAATCGTGAGCGTTCCTTGGAAACCCTATGTCGCGTGGCGGTAAGCCATGCCGAAGCCGGTGCCGACATGGTCGCCCCTTCGGATATGATGGATGAGCGCATCGGTCAAATTCGAGAAGCTTTGGACTTAGCAGGTTACGAAAATATTCCCATCATGGCGTATTCCGCTAAATACGCTTCGGCTTTTTACGGACCTTTTAGAGATGCGGCCAATTCGGCCCCTGCCTTCGGCGACCGCAAGGCCTATCAAATGGATCCGGCTAATGCGGAAGAGGCCTTAAAGGAAATCGCCTTAGATATCCAAGAGAATGCCGATATCGTCATGGTTAAACCGGCCATGCCCTACTTGGATATTCTTGCAAAGGGAAAGGAAATATCTTATTTGCCCATGGCGGCTTATCAAGTCTCCGGCGAATACGCCATGTTACAAAATGCGGTGGATCAGGGCTTGCTGGATGAGAAGGCCTTGTTCGAAGCGCTGTTATCCATTAAACGCGCCGGAGCCGACATTATTCTTACGTATTTTGCACCTGTTTTACAGGATTTGATAAAGGAGTATCAAGCGTGAAAAAACACGACAAAAGTTATCAACACTATCAAAACGCATTAAAAGTGATTCCGGGCGGGGTCAACTCGCCTGTTCGGGCTTTTCAATCCGTGGGTATGTCACCCGTTTTTATAGATTACGGAGAAGGCGCCACTGTCTACGATGTGGACGGCAATGCCTACACCGATTATATTGGATCTTGGGGCCCACTCATTTTAGGACACGGCTCGCCGGTTTATACCGAAGGCATAGCAGAGCGCTTAGAGAAGGGATCTACTTTTGGTGTGCCCACTGCCGTAGAAGTTGCTTTGGCCGAAGTGATCATCGATGCCATCCCCTCCATGGAGATGGTGCGCATGGTTAACTCCGGAACGGAAGCCACCATGTCCGCCATACGCTTGGCTAGGGGCTACACCGGTAAAAACAAATTTATAAAATTTGAAGGTTGTTATCATGGCCACAGTGATGCCTTATTGGTAAAATCCGGATCCGGGACCCTCACTTACGGCGTACCGACCTCTGCCGGTGTTACAGCCGGTGCCGCCCAAGATACCTTGGTTGCAACCTATAACGACTTAGATTCCGTGGCTGCTTTATTCGATGCTTACCCCGACGAGATCGCCTGCGTGATTGTGGAGCCCGTAGCGGGTAATATGGGTGTTGTCCCTCCGGCGCAAGGTTTTCTAAAACAATTAAGAGAACTGACGGAAGAAAAGGGTGCCCTTTTAATTTTTGACGAAGTCATTACCGGCTTTCGTTTGGATTATGGAGGCGCTCAAAATTATTTTGAAGTGCAGCCGGACTTAACCACCTTGGGTAAAATCATCGGCGGCGGTATGCCCGTAGGTGCCTTTGGGGGTAAAAGAGAGATTATGGAAAAACTGGCTCCCACAGGTCCCGTATACCAAGCCGGCACCCTATCGGGAAATCCGGTAGCGATGACCATGGGCCTGAATACCCTACATTACCTCAAAACCCATCCTGAAATTTATACGTTTATGGAAGACATGGCCATTTGTTTGGAAAAAGGTTTTTTACAAAATGCTGAAGAAGCAGGTATACCCATAGCTGTTAACCGCATTGGCGGGATGTTGTCGATGTTTTTCACAGACGAAAAAGTAGGGGATTACACCTCTGTTATGGGATCGGACACCGATCGTTACGCCCAATATTTTAAAGAGATGTTGGAGTTGGGGCAATTGTTGCCACCGGCTCAATTTGAAGGTATCTTTTTATCCGCTGCTCACTCAAAGAGCATCATAGAAGAAACTTTAGCAGCGCAAAAAAGCGCTTTTAGAAAAATAGTATAAGAAATAAAAAAGATTAGGAGTCACTATGTCAAAAAAGGCTTTACTCGTTATCAGCTTTGGCACCTCTTACAACGCAACGAGAGAAAAAACCATCGGTGCCATCGAAAGGGATTTACAAGAATCCTATCCGGATAGAGATTTTTACAGAGCGTTTACCTCCCGGATGATCATTAAAAAACTCAAGGAAAGAGATGGAGAAGCCATCGATACACCCTTAGAAGCCATACAAAAATTAAAAGATGCCGGGTACGACGATGTAGTTTGTCAAACCACCCACGTCATCAATGGTTACGAATACGATTTAACCATCAGTGAACTGAAACAATACTGCAATGATTTTAAATCCTTAACCATTGGTTTCCCTTTACTTTCATCCACCGAAGACTACCATCAAGTCGTCGAAGTTTTGGAAGAGATCATACCGGACTTAAAAGAAGGAGAAGCCTATGTATTTATGGGACACGGCTCCGATCATCACGCCAATGCGACCTACCCCGCATTGGACTTTCAATTCAAACACACGGGGTACGAAGACGTGTATATGGCCACGGTAGAGGGCTTTCCGGAATTATCCCATATCTTTCCAAAACTCCATGAAAAAAAGTATACTAAAGTATATTTGGCACCCTTTATGGTGGTTGCCGGCGATCATGCCATCAACGACATGGCAGGAGACGATGAAG
The DNA here is from genome assembly GCA_012522805.1 of Eubacteriaceae bacterium. Classification (GTDB taxonomy): domain Bacteria; phylum Bacillota; class Clostridia; order Eubacteriales; family Eubacteriaceae; genus JAAYJS01. The sequence goes on from JAAYJS010000020.1 coordinate 34,641, forward strand.
ATTCATGGAAAAATGTTTTTGTAAAAAATGGTTTTGAAGTTGAATGCGTCTTAAAAGGTTTAGGCCAATACGAAGGTATACGTAAAATATTCGTAGAGCATTGCCACAATGGTAAACAAGTGTGCGAATTGTTGTAAAACAATTCTATACTCGGTTTGATTGTTGGCACAATCAGGAGAAAATATGAAAAATACGATTTATATGATAGGTGCAGGCCCCGGGGATCCGGAGCTGATTACCCTAAAAGGCAAACGCCTGATCGATGAAGCGGATGTTATCATTTACGCCGGTTCTTTGGTGAACCCAAAGGTGTTGGAAGGGCATAAAGAGAATGCACAGATACACAATTCCGCATCCATGACCTTGGATGAAGTCATCGAAGTCATGGAACAGGGTATAGCGGCCGGTAAAAAAGTGGTGCGAGTCCACACGGGGGACCCTTCCATTTATGGTGCGATTCGAGAACAAATGGATCGTTTGGAAGCCTTGGACATTCCCTATGAGGTGGTACCCGGTGTCTCTTCTTTCGTGGCTTCTGCAGCTGCTTTAAAAAAGGAGTTCACCTTGCCCGAAGTCTCTCAAACAGTGATCTGTACCCGATTGGAAGGCAGAACACCGGTACCGGAGAGAGAACAATTGGAATTATTGGCAAGCCACCGCACCTCCATGGCCATTTTTTTATCCGTTCAAATGATAGAAGAAGTCATCGATCGTCTGTTGACCCATTACCCGGCGACCACGCCCATCGCCATCGTACAGCGCGCCACTTGGGAAGACCAAAAAATAGTGATGGGTACCTTAGAGGATATTGCAGAGAAAGTGGCGGATGCCGGTATTACCAAACAAGCACAAATTTTGGTCGGAGATTTTTTAGGAGATAGGTATGCCCTCTCTAAATTGTACGACCCATCTTTTAGCCATGAATTTAGAAAAGCTTCCCGATGACGAGAAGTGGGCTATAATAACAGTAACCCGACAAGGTGTTGAAAAAGCACGGGAAATGGCCCAGGCCATCTCCGAGAAATCGCCGGATATCATCACCATAAAAAAATACCAAAGCCGAGATACTAAAGTTTTGGAAGGTTCTTTTAAGGACGGTTTTAAGCAAGTAGCACAGACCTACAATGTTTTGGTGTGCATCATGGCGACGGGTATTGTGGTACGTGCCATGGCCCCTTTACTCAAACATAAAGCCTTGGATCCGGCTGTTTTGGTCGTGGACCCTAAAGGGGAATACGTCATCAGCTTATTGTCCGGTCACCTAGGGGGTGCCAACGAGGCAACCCGTTATCTTGCTGCAAAATTAGGCGCCCAAGCGGTGATTACCACAGCGACAGATGTTTTGGACTCTATGGCGGTGGATACCTTGGCCCAGGCATTGAATGGAGCGGTAGAAAATTTTGTCGATGCAAAAACAGTCACAGCACTCATCCTGGACGGACAGCCCGTAGAATTTTTAAACCGGTGCGAATACCCTGTCAAGCACATTGCTTTTCCCGAAAATTTTGGTGAAAACATTTCAAATCCAAAGGCCCGTGTGGTTTTTACAGATACAATGGTCGGTCAATACAACATGCCGACGGCAGTGATTGTACCCAAAGCCTATGTGTTGGGCATCGGTTGTCGGCGCCATACGAAAGCGCAGACCATTATCGAAAACATACACGCCATGCTGGAAGCTGAAAATCTTTACCCCCAGTGTATTGCAAAATTTGCAACCATCGGTTTAAAAGCCGACGAAAAGGGTTTATTGGAAGCTTGCAAACACTTTGGAGCGAAACTGACAATTGTACCCGATGCCATGATCAAAACAGTGGAATCAAAATTTCAATTTTCCGATTTGGTTTATCGTACAACGGGTTTGGGTTCTGTCTGTGAACCGGCAGGCTATGTTGTATCCGGTTTTGGGGACTGTCGCGTTTCAAAAATTAAGGGAAACGGGATGACCCTTTCTCTATGGAAAATAAACGAAAGCATTTTAAAACATAAGGAGAATTATGAGTAATAAAATTTGGATTGTGGGATTAGGTCCCGGATTACATGACCATATGACGCCGGCAGCTCAAGATGCCTTAAAAGAAGCGGAAGTGGTCGTTGGTTATAAAACCTACATTGACTTAATCAAGTTTTTCTTAATTGACAAAGAAGTTTATGCTTCAGGCATGCGCAAAGAAATTGACCGTTGCAAAGAAGTGTTGGAGATAGCCAATCAAGGCAAATCCGTGGCTTTGGTCAGCTCCGGCGATGCGGGCGTTTACGGTATGGCCGGTATCATGTTGGAGTTGGTGGAAAGCGAACAGGCAGATGTCGACGTCATCGTCATTCCGGGGGTATCGGCTGCAAATGCCGCTGCTGCCACTTTAGGGGCACCTCTCATGCACGACTATTGCGTGATTTCCCTGAGTGATTTATTAACGGATTGGGATATCATTAAAAAACGCATCGCCTGTGCAGGTGAAGGAGATTTTGTTGTTTCCTTATACAACCCACGCTCTAAGGGCAGACCGAATAACATCGTCGAAGCCAGAGACATTCTATTAAAATACCGTTCACCTCAAACGCCGGTTGGCATTGTCACAAACGCAAAAAGAGAAAACGAATCCATGGTCATCACCGATTTGGAAAACATGTGTGAAGAAGAAATCAATATGTTTTCCATGGTGATCATCGGTAATTCCAAAACCTTTGTAACAGAAGACGGCACCACCATGATTACACCTAGGGGTTATAAATTGTGATCCTCGTATTAGGAGGCACCTACGATAGTCGCATGTTGGTGGAAGCTTTGTTAAAAGACGACCACCATGTGGTGTACTCATCTGTGACGCAATTCAATACAAATCTTTTGCCGGTTGACAATCGCTTAACTTTGCATATCGAGGCCATGAATGGCAGCGAAATGGAAGCTTTCATACAAAATAGGGGTATTTCCCATATAGTGGATGCCACACACCCCTATGCCGAAGAGGTATCCGTCAATGCCATCACGGCGGCGAGTACCTGCCACGTACCCTATCTGCGCTTGGAACGTCCGGGTTTGATCGAAGACGGCAGACACTTTGTCGGCTTTGATACTTATGAAGAGATGGTGGCATTTTTAGAAAAGAAGCAAGGCAATATTTTAGTAACCACCGGTAGCAGACAATTGGAATACTACCAACGGCTGAATAAAAATAGATTGACGATACGCGTGTTGCCTTCAGCGTCGGTGTTAACCAAATGCGAGGCATTGGGCTACAAACCCTCCGCCATTATAGCGATGCAAGGACCTTTTACCAAAGCGATGAATGAACTGATCATAGAGGAACGCCGAATTGCTTATTTAACGACGAAAGACTCGGGTAATGTCGGCGGTGTGGCAGAAAAACTATCTGCTGCTAAGGACAAAGGAGTCATGGTTCTGTTTTTACGCAGACCGAAGATCGATTATCCCAAAAAGGTTCATGCCATCGACGAAGTGATTGAGGAATTAAAGGAGAAATATGAGTAAAAAAATAATGTTTTTGGGAACCGGATCCTCAGTAGGAAAAAGTTTGTTAACCGCGGCATTTTGTCGGGTTCTCAGCGACAAAGGCTTAAAGGTTGCCCCCTTTAAATCTCAAAATATGTCTTTAAATTCCTACATTACGGCAGATGGGAAAGAAATGGGCAGGGCTCAGGTTACCCAATCGGAATGTGCTCGCATTGAGCCCAGGGCAGAAATGAACCCGGTGCTCTTAAAACCCAATTCCGATACCGGCTCTCAGGTAATCTTAAACGGCGTCCCGGAATTTAATATGGACGCCAGAGAATTTCACGCCTACAAAGCGCAGTTGAAAGAAGTTGTTGTCAAGGCCTTTCAGGATTTAGAAAAAGAGTTTGATTACATTATTATGGAAGGTGCCGGATCTCCCGCAGAAATTAACCTGAGGGAAAATGATTTGGTGAATATGGGTATGGCGGAAATGGTCGATTCTCCCGTTATTTTGATTGGAGATATCGATAAAGGCGGTGTCTTTGCTTCTCTTTACGGAACAGTCAAACTATTGGAACCGGAGGAACAAGCTCGGATTAAAGGCTTTATCATCAATAAATTTAGAGGCGATGTCACATTGTTGGAACCCGGCATCGATACCATCGTGGAAAAACTGGGCATTCCTTGCTTAGGTGTCATGCCCTATACGCGTTTAGTCATAGACGATGAAGATTCCGTCACCGACCGTTGGACTGAAAAACCGGAGGGCGCCATCACCGTTGGTGTGGTACGCTTGCGACATATCTCGAATTTTACCGATTGCACGGTATTTGATATGTACCCGGATATTTCCGTCGAATACTATGAAAACCAAAGGCAGATGGCCCATGCCAACCCGGATTTATTGGTTATCCCCGGAAGTAAAAATACCATAGACGACGTCAAGGTATTGCGAGATAGCAAAATGGAAGGTGAGATATTACGCCTACACAAAAGCGGTGTACCGATTGTGGGTATTTGCGGCGGTTATCAAATTCTTGGCAATACAATCGAAGATCCCGCAGGGGTAGAATCAAATCTAAAAGAGATCGAAGGATTGGGATTATTGGATATCCAAACGGTTTTAGGTGATGAAAAGGTCACCATGCGACGTGCCGGCGAAATCCTCCACGATGTGATGGGAATCGACACGGCTTCTGTGGCGGTAGAGGGTTATGAAATCCATATGGGGACTACAACTTTAGGTGAAAAAGCTAAGCCCTTTAGCCGACTGGAAGACGGTAGGGAAGACGGCGCCATATCGGAAGATGGCAACGTGATGGGTACCTATCTCCATGGCATTTTCGATAACGACATTTTTAGAGAAAAATTGATCCGGCATATCCGGGAAAAGAAAAACTTGGAGGATAACACCGTCTTTGACTACAAAGCCTTTAAAGAGAGTCAATACGATCAATTGGCACAGGCCTTTGTGGCGCATATCGATGTCGATACCCTCATCCAAATGATGGAGGGATAAAATGGTATTTCACGTCAGTCCGGAACTGTGGTTATCAATGGTTGTCATGGCGGTAGTCGTCGATTGGATTGTCGGCGACCCCCCTCATTTACCCCATCCCATCGTTGCCATCGGAAAACTAATCGGATTCTTGACAAGAGTATTAAACAAAGGCAACAACCGTCAGTTTAAAGGCTTAGTGATGTGGTTGGTGGTTATTTTTATAAGCGGTTTGACGATGCTGGCCATTCAATGGTTGGCATATGTCGTACATCGTTGGGTTTTCATTGCCATATCCGTTTATTTATTGGCCACTACTTTGGCTTCCACATGCTTAAAGCAAGAGGTTCTGAAAGTTTCCAACGCTTTAAAGGAAAACAACCTGAACAAAGCTAGAAAGCTTTTGAGCTATTTGGTGGGTCGAGATACAGAACAGCTCAACCAAGAGGAAATTGTCAAGGCGACTGTAGAAACCACAGCGGAAAACACGGTGGATGGCGTATTAGCACCATTGTTTTACATGTTCGTCGGTGTCTTTTTCTCTCACTTTAATGAATTTTTAAACCCTTTGGTCATGGCTATGGTTTACAAAGCAGTTAACACCATGGACTCTATGGTCGGTTATATCCATGAACCCTATACCGAATTCGGTTATTTTCCGGCGATTTTAGACGATGTCTTTAATTATCCGATTGCCCGAATTGGATCTATCTTCATGTTGATCGGCGGCTTTTTGTTGGGACACGACATTCAATATGCTTGGAAGATCTTCACGAGGGATTCTAAAAACCATCGAAGTCCCAATGCAGGTTTTCCGGAAGCGGCTGTGGCAGGTTTGCTCCAAATACGCTTAGGGGGTAGCAGCACCTACTTTGGTCATATCTCCCATAAGCCCACCATTGGCGACGAGAAAAACCCCTTGGTGTATCAGAATATAGAAAGCGCTGCAGAAATGATATCTTCAGCGGAAACGGTGATGTTGGTATTGGTCGTAGCGGCCTTTGCTATCATCTCCTATGTGCTTGCATAAGGAGGGCTTATGAATCAGCACGGTGGTTATACCGGTGACAATAAAAACATTTTAGATTTCAGCATCAACATCAACCCCTTGGGTATGCCTCAAACCATACGGCAAGCATTGCACTCTGCATTGGACGAGGTGGATATATATCCGGAAATTGATGGCAAATCTGCCAAGCATGCCTTGGCTCAAGCACTGGGCTGCTATGAAAACCAATTAATTTTGGGTAATGGCGCTTCAGAACTCATTTATTTATTTCCTAGAAGTATCACGCCGGGCAAAGCACTGATCCTCTCTCCGACTTTTAACGAATACAAACGCGCTCTGACACTCAACAATTGGACTTATACACCCTTTTATCTGAAAAAAGAAAATGGTTTTCGTATAGAAGTTGAAGAGCTCGTCAAAGCTTACGAGAGCCATCGGCCGGACGTCGTATACATTTGCAACCCTAACAACCCCACCGGTACTTTATATAGCTTGGAAGTAATGAAAAAATTGATCGGCAGTTTGCCCGACAGTGTCTTGTGGTTTATCGATGAATCCTTCATTGAATTCACCGAGGAAGAAAGTTGCGATCAATTGGTGCGGGACGGCTGGAAAAATATTTTTATTCTCCGGTCTTTGACCAAGTTTTTTGCACTTCCGGGTTTGAGGTTGGGTTATGCCATCGCATCGAAGGCAATGATCACAAAACTAAACCGTTACAAAGAACCTTGGACTATCAACACCTTGGCTCTGGTTGCAGCGGAAAAAATTTATGACGATTCGGAGTATATCCAAAAAACAAGAGACTACATTCGAAAAGAACGTCAAAGAGTGTTCAGAGAATTTCAGAATATTAACGGAATTATACCATATCCCAGCGGGGCAGATTTCCATTTAATTGCCTTGGAAAACAACAACACGGATTGGTTGTTGAAAGCTCTCAACGAAAAAAACATCCACATTCGAACCTGCGAGGACTTTCATGGCTTAGAAGGCACGCATTTTCGCGTTGCTATCAAAAGTATCGAAGACAACAATCGCTTAATCAAAGCATTAAGGGAAGTTATGGAGGCATCCCATGAAGCCTAATCAAGAAATCATCCTCATCACCGGTGGTGCTAGAAGTGGCAAAAGCACCTATGCGGAAAAAATCGTCGCGGAAAGTCCGGAGCCGGTGGTGTACATCGCCACGGCGATTCCCTTTGATGAAGGGATGAAGGACCGAATCAAAAAACATAGGGAACAACGCCCGTCGCACTGGCAAACCATCGAGCGATACAAAGACTTTGAAAAACTGAGGGACGATCCTCATTTTTCTAAAGCGGAAACGGTTTTATTGGACTGCCTAACGGTGATGATCACCAACAACATGATCGATGAACCTGTGGATTACGATTTGTGCCATATAGACGAAGTCAATCGTATTGAAACTAAAATTAAAAAACAGGTGACCACCCTATTGGATATGTGCAAAAATAAAAAGCTGGTTGTCGTTACCAACGAAGTTGGTATGGGATTGGTACCGGCTTATCGACTGGGCAATTATTTTAGAGATATCTCAGGTCGGATGAATGCTTTGGTCGCTCAAAAAGCCGATGAGGTCTATTTGGTCGTTTGCGGAATACCGCAAAAAATAAAATAATTGACAAAAAAACAGGATATGAGATACTCGTATTTATAATCTGTAAATGAGGAGTAAAGATGAAATTATCCCAATTGTGGAAAACAGAAGTAGAAAAACATAACGACGGCGCTGATGGCCAGTATCAGTTTTGGCAAAACTATTGTGATAGCGAGAAAAAGATCTATCGGGATATTTTAGCTGAGAAAAACAACCATATCACTGTTGTTCCGAAGGATTTGGCTGCACGTTACGATATGCCGCTTGCTTGGATAGGTGGATTTTTAGAAGGCATCGAAGAAAGTCTCGATAATAAAATCGCAGCTCCTGAAGATATTTCCGAGGAAACATCCGTCGAATTAGATATAAACTTTGAGAAATTATACAAGAATATGCTAGCAGTCCCGGCAGACTGGTTGTACAATTTGGAAGAATGGAACGGCATTTTTTCTACAGAGGATAGAGAGCGCTTTACCAAAGAATACAAACAATCTAAAACCTACGTAAGGGAAAATAAAGTTGGACGTAACGACCCATGCCCCTGTGGTAGTGGAAAAAAATATAAAAAATGTTGTGGAAAAAATTAAAAAGAGAAGACAAATATCATATTTGTCTTCTCTTCTTAGTTTTCACTGCTCCTATACGTGACGCATAAATTTGTTAAGGATTGGGTACGAATGTAAAGCTAGGTTTAGTTGCAAAGACCACCAACAAATGATCTTTCGTTTTCGATCTTCAAAATGACGATTATAAACCTACAATTTTAGGTTTATTCCCGAAATATAATTTAATAGCAAATTCTCAAATGTTTGGTTATCCTTTTCTTTTCTTTTTTTGAGACCTTTTGCGATACCTTGCTTCCGATCTTCGATTTCTAAATGTCGTTCATACAGCAAATAGTCGATACCGGCAAGATTCATAATATAGCCGTCGGGATGTAAAACCGCGGTAACCTTATCGACAATCTTCTTGGCTAAAGGGATATGGGATGTCACCACAAGATCATGTAATCCTGCCATTTCCAATAGCTTTTTATTGATGGTTCCGGGTTCCAAAACGGTTCTTTTTAAAACACCGTCGTCCACGTCGTCCAATGAATCAATGGGGTTTAACAAAAGCACTTCGATGTGGTGCAGTTCGCCTAAACGATGGCACAAATTTTTAATACCGGAAGGGCAATGTTCGCCATCAATCAATATTCTCATCTCAAATTCTCCTCAATTAGTAAGTGGTGTCTTTTAAAAGCTAGTCGTCGCTACTCATCTTATCATAAAGAGACCTCAGTACAAATTAATGGTTAAAAAAACACAATTTGTGCAGAAAACTAATTGAATGGTGGTTTAAAATAGGTGACGAAGGCGGGGGGATAGCTATGGTATTAAGAAGATAACGGTTAATTTCTATTTGAGATGATCCAAGCGATTGGCGAGAAAGTAACGGCGGATCTTTTGCTAAAAAATCAACTCATCTTAAGATGAACACCCTTCACCTTAAGGAGAGAACTCGTAGACAATCACAGTATCCGAATGAAACGGAAAAGAGGTAAGTGGCACTGGATTAGATACGATTAATGGCTCAAGCAACTTGAACACAGCGTCGAATCAACGCGTCAGGTGCAGAAATTTTATATTTAAGCTTTGAGTATAAAAAGGTATGTCGATCAGAAAAATATGCCAGACTAATGAAGTTTGCTACAGCCAAAGGATTGATTAAAAAATATTTGACAAAGCGCGGTTAAGTTTGTATAATGTATGAGTATGTAAAAATATCAATTCATTGATAGAGGACGCGGAGAGATGACCGAGCGGCTGAAGGTGCACGCCTGGAAAGCGTGTGTACGCGAGAGTGTACCGAGGGTTCAAATCCCTCTCTCTCCGCCATTTTTTTACACATTTTTAGTCGATATAATTGGTCGCACTAGACGGAGAGATAGCGGTGCTCTGTAACCTGCAATCCGCTATAGCAGGGTTGAATTCCTCAAAAAGGGTGGTTGATTCTGGGTCTGCCATCGGAAAGTGGTGTTGACGACCGGACCCTACGCAACAGAACCTCGGGAACCCCGTCAGGTCAGGAATGAAGCAGCGGTAACCGGGACATTCTGTGTGCCGAAGGACTCTCTGGTAAGAGCTAACTATCGGTGTAACGCCGGAAGAGGTCATTCGATGCGAGGTGTGCGACTTGAGTGTTGACTAAGATATGAGAAATATAAATTCAAAGAGGGACATCTTGAGAATATTCAAAATATTCTCAAGATGTCCCTCTTTTTTAATTTACATGAGCTATGATCTTAAACAAAGTCTGCCAAGGGGCCAAAAGAAGAGTACAACCACAGGCAATGAGAAAAAATTGTACAAATAGCTCGAGATATGGGCTAACTTTATCCAGCATTAGGTATATATTCTACATTGTCAATTCATTGACAGATCAAAATGTAAGTGATACAATTACAGAACAATTATAATCTGAAGGAGAAATATAATGAAGATTAACATGGATAAGGCGATTGTCGAATTTATTCCTGAAACAGAAGTAGAGACGGCAGAACTAGAGGCATTGTGGATAAAGATAGCCAATTGTGTCGGAGACGACAAAAAACTTTCACCGATCGGGGTGTATATACCCAGTGAGAAAAACGTTGCACGCTTTCACATCGGTGGATTATCTGAAGTCGAAGCCAACGCTGTTCCTGAATTACGAGCACCCTTTGACTGCACCGTTTACTGCTTAACTTGCAACAAAATGCAAAAAGTAGCTAAAGGTGACTTGGTGCCGATTTGCTGCGGCAAAGTTATGGAAATCATGGATTAATCATACTGAGTTAAAGGATAAAACTCAATGGACTCTACCGTCATGATAAATATGGTGGTAGAGTTTTTTCTTTTCTCTTCGAGTTTTCGTATTGACGAACCGATTGATGGTTTGATTGCTAGTTGTTTCATATCGTTCAAAACACTACCATAGTATTTAATTTTATTGTTGCTATTTATGTTTTGAAAGTTAACTGAAACAAAAAAAGTATAGAACTAATTTTTTATTTTATTTCAATAATATTCTATTTTAATTGCATTTACAAAGAAAAGTGATGTTTTTGGTTTTGTAATGACTATCTAGCAAATTAATGATCAAGACGTCAGTTGTCTCAATTAGGAGAATGCTCCCATAACTGCTACTAATCATCCAAACACTTCTCTTATCACCTAGAAAAGTATTTATATTTTTTAACACTAACGGATAGAATCTTTGTAGTGTTCTTAGCAATTTTTGATCCGAATTTTTTATTTTATCATCTCTAGCTCTAGCCTTCTTGATATATTACTGATAAATTAATTGGTTGGAACTGTAGCTTTATTATTATTTGAGTCTACAAAATAAAAATGCGTTAATCATTTTTTTAGAGATATGGTTCTGAACGTTCTAACAGAGATTTAAACTTACTTATCACCCATTTTTTATCTTTCTGTATTAATGGTATTTTTGTCCATAATTTTTCAAAGTATTGGTATAGAACAAAAACGGCAGTTGGATCTTCTACATACAATCCATAATAGTCTTTATCTAAATAGTTAAAGCTTGAAGCAAATGCATATTGGTTATTCTCCACCACAAACACAACATTTTTGGCAACAATCTTAGGTATTTTACCTAAAAGAGTGACTTCAAAACAAGAGTTTGTTTCAAGTAGATTGATTATTTGAAAAATTTCATCACAAATCACTTTTAAGGTCACTGAAGAACTTTTGTGAGTAGTAATACTCTTACAAAGCATACTGATTAAATATTCAGTTTTATGCAAATCATAAATTAATCGTAGATTGAAAGATCTTTCATCGCGATTCATAGATGTCTTTGCCTGATCATTATTGTTGGTTATGGTGTTTGAAATGAAAGAAAATGGATGTGGACTAAAAAAATAAACCGTCTCTTTAGACATAAGTTTTTGTCTAATATAATCTTCTAACTCATGAATATTTTCAAAATATAGATGGGTATAAATAGGAAGGCTTTTATTTTCTAGTGTTTCGTATAATTGCTGGTAATAGTTTACAGTCCGTATATCTGTATGATATTCAGCATATCTTTGTATAGGAAGAGCCTCATTGTACTGACAAATCAAGGCAGCTTTATTCTTTATGATTAGAATGTCTGAAAAGTTTGTTGGTACTTGATAGGGTGGCAAATAAAAAGTTTTAACTCGGTGATTTAAATTAAGCTCAATATCACGCTCAAAAATATTGATTAAAGTATCGTGTTTTGCATTGAAAGTATGTATGATATGTAATTGATGATTTTTCAAGATTTCTGTTAAAAGTAATCTTCTTCTTTCTTGAAAATTTGTTTTGCTTTTTTTCCAAGAATCTTCTTCAAAATCATAGATCAAGAAGATTTGATTTGGAGGTAGTGACTTTAAGTATTCTAAAATCCTCACTACGGCTTTTTCACGGCCGCTATCATAATAATAAATAGAAATCTGAGCTCTGTAGCTATTACAATCTAACGTACTATTAGAAGTACCTTCAGATATGAACTCATTAGTTAACCATTTTTTCAATAAAATGTAAAGTTGATGAGAAGTAAGATTCTCAAAATTTGTAGATATGGATTGATCAGTTAACAATGCTTTAATTTTCTGATAACTATTTTTCTCATCAATTTTCATGTAGTATTCGCAAATCAAATCAGCGTAAACAGAATCTGCTTTAAGTAATCGTTTATTATTGCGCCATTTACTCACAAGAGATGCGCTTATATGCAGAACTTCGGTCAAATCTTTGATGCGTGAGTTAAAACATTCCATGAGTAAGTATAGATTTGAGTGTTTCAATTGATTCATAAATAATTTTCTTTCAAAAATTTATCAGAAGAAACTGAGTGTTTTATTTTATCAGCTGTAAAATTATTTGTCAAATTGTATTTATGACAAAGAAGTATAAATCATTGTGCACAATAAAAACACTTAGTATAATCATAAAAAGATGAAATTTCATAAAATAGCCTCCGGAGAAGCACCTAATTAGAAGAGAAATATTGTAAAATACAATAAATTAAAAAAAGGAGTGAGTTTTTTTAGATGGTTTCAAAAACAGAGTTATTTAAAGACGTATTCGAAGGAAGAGTACCAAAACGTGTACCAATTTCTGCGAAATTACCATTTGAAGCATGTATTGAGTATGCGGGTCTACCAATTGTAGAAACACAATGGAATTTCAAGGGGGTCGATAAGGCGTATGAAAGTTTATGTCAGATTATTCAAACCGATACGATACCAGTCGGAGGTGAAGAAAAAAATCCAGCTGTATTTAAAATTTTAGATTCACAGGGCTATCAAGTAACATCTTCTGGGAGCATTCAACATGCAGATTGTGTGACATTATTTCCGGAGGAATATTCTGAGTTTAGTAAGAATCCCACAAATTTTTTTGTAGAAAAAATCTTTCCAAGAATGTTTAAAGCATTAGATAGCAATGCTGCTAAACGGTCGATGGTTTTGGCTGAAGCTGCTATGGCTTTTAACGAAAGGTCAATGAATGTTGGCCAACTTATAAAAGTGCTTAGTGATAAATATGGATTCTTTGTTCCTCCTAGAGGTAGTTCGGTCGTTGTACGAGCACCTTTTGATGTAATAGGAGATTTTTTAAGAGGTTTTAAGGGGGTTTCTGCAGATTTAAGACGCTTTCCTGAAAAAATACAAGAAGCATGCGATGCACTTCTGCCATTTCAGATCAAAAGAGGTTTGCCTTCAAACAGATCTGTTCTCGGCTCGACGTTTATTCCCTTGCATTTTGCAGGATACATACGTCCAAAAGACTTTGAGAAAGTTTATTGGCCATCGTTAAAAAAGTTTGTAGATTATTTATACAGCAAAGGACAAATTTGCAACTTGTTCTGTGAGCATAATTGGATGCGTTACTTAGATTTTTTATATGAATTACCACCGGGTACTCGTTTTATATTTGAATACGGTGATCCACAGAAAATAAAAGACAAACTTGGGAAAAAACACATTATCAGTGGCTTATACCCATTAACTTACCTCAAAATGTCTAAAAAGGAAGAATGTATTGACAAAGCGAAAGAGCTTATCGATGTGTTGGCGCCTGGTGGGAATTATATCTTCAGTTTTGATAAAAATCCTTTGAGCTTAAATAGTATTAATTTTGACAATTACAAAGCCGTTATCGATTACGTTGCAGAAAATGCTTTTTATCCAAATGCAGGAGAAAAGAGCATTCATTATCAATGGAATGAAGACTGCAATTCATTAGGACCCTATGAACTTGAGTCAGATTATTATTTGGAACATTTTTCCGAAGGATATTCTCATTCCATAGATGGGTTGATGGATGAACAGTTAAAAAAATACAATTCAATGCTTTTCAATATGCTTATGAGAAGTTTATAGATTTATAAGGAGAAAATTTATGAGAGATAAAATGAGAACTCACGAAACAAAGATAAAATGGTTTTTCATTATTTTTGTGCCTCTTGTTATTCAATTAATTCCGACGAATGATACTTTTACGGTTCCGATTAGATTGTTTAGTGGTGTAACATTAGGTGTTATTCTAATGTTTGCATTCGAAGTATTGCCGAGTTTAATACCTGCATTGCTTTTGCCAGTATTTTATATATTAGCAAGGCTAGCACCACCAAACATTGTCTTTTCACCATGGCTTGGAACCATTCCTTGGATGTTTCTAGGTGGATTTTTATTTGCTAATATTCTTATTAGAATAGGTCTTTTAAAACGCGTCGCTTACTGGATTCTACAGCGAACAGGAGAATCCTACTATGGTTTGCTAGTGGGAATTATGCTTTCAGGACTTGCTATCAATTTATTAGCACCCGGTAAAGCTATTTTACCACTTGCTGGTTTAACATATGGTATTTGTATGGCTCTGAATTTAGGAAGGACTAAAGAAGCAGCGGGAATAATGATGGCCGGATTCTTTTCATCTTATATACCGTTACAGTTTATTTATAATCCGTCTTTTGCGGTTATCCCGAATATGGCCGCTTCAATCACTGACCCGTCAATATCATTTATAGATTACTTCATTCACAACATACCTTTTATTTTATGGATACCAATTGTTGTCTTTATGACTGGTAAGTTATGTAAACCAGAAAAAAAGTCTTATAAACTGGACTTTATTAGTGAAGAATTGAAAAATATGGGCAAAATGACTCTAGACGAGAAAAAGGGTGTTGTCATGAGTTTGGCGTTGTTAGTGTATTTATTAACTCAAGGTCTTCATAAGTTGGATCTTTCATGGGGATTTTTATTAGCCGGTTGCATCATGTATTTACCAGGATTCAATGTTGGTTTGAAAGAAGATATACAAAAGATTGACTTTTCTATGATTTTCTTTACTTCAGCATGTTTAACGATAGGCGCAGTTGCAAACGAACTTGGATTTGGTGGAATGATAGCTCAAACGGTGTTACCGTTCCTGACGGGGAAAAATATTTTTGTAATGCTTGGTGCAATTTGGGTGATCTGTGTAATTGCGAATTTCCCTCTTACGCCTATGGCAATTTATGCAACCTTTACACTTGCTTTCACAGAAATTGGAATGCAGCTTGGAATTAATCCTTTTGCGATTTTTTATACGATACAAGCAGGAAGCGCAGAAATACTCTTCCCATATCAATGGGCATTGCCACTTTTCTATGTTTCTTTTGGTCTCATCTCAACTAAGGATTTTATGAGAATTTGGGGTGTTAAGATGGCGATGTCAATTGTGTTCTTAATGCTTATCGTCGTTCCTTATTGGAAATTAATTGGATTAGTATAAGGAGAAAAAATGGAAAACTGTCAAATTCATAAAAACTTTTCTGATATATATGATGGAATCATTCCTAAACGGGTACCTATTGGGGCAATATTACCATTGGAATTTTGTATTCAGTATGCAGATTTAGATTTAGCGGAAACTCAATGGACCCTTGATGGTGTTTATGAGGCTGCTGATGAGCTTTGTAATATGTTGCCTTTAGAAATGGCTCCATTAGGAACACCAAGATATCCAGCTTATCTTACAATACTAAAAGCTAAAACTTACAAAATGGGTGAAAGTGGTTTCATGCAGCATCCTGAAATAGAAGGTATGCTTTCAGAAGAATATCCACTGTTCAACCAAAATCCAAGAGATTTTATCATCCAAACAGTTTTTCCAAGACTTTTTGAAAATTGGGATACAGATCCTATCAATAGAACATTGCTTTTTTCACAGGCTTTGTTAGCATATAAGGATTATCAAACACAACACCTTACCATTGTTCAAAAACTTAGAAAAAATCATGATTTTCACACACCACCAGCAGGATCTATAGGTGGAGTCACGGTACCTTTTGATTATTTGGCTGATTTCTTGCGTGGGTTTACAGGTATTACCATCGATGTAAAAAGACGTCCAGAAATGATACTAGAAGCTTGTGAAGCAGTATTACCTTTTCTTCTCGAAAAAGGATTACCAGCCAATCCAAGTAAATACGGTCAAACATTTATCCCGTTACATATGGGAACTTACTTGAGAGAAAAAGAATTCAAAAAACTTTATTGGCCATCATTTAAAAAACTTGTTCAGTTGATGGCAGATGCGGGACAACCAGCTTATATCTTTTGCGAAGATGACTGGACACGTTATTTAGATTATCTTCAAGATTTACCGGAGGGTACACGTTTTTGCTTTGAATATGGAGATCCTGTGCAAATAAAGAAGAAATTGGGTCACAAACATATTTTATCAGGTTTATATCCTATTAGATATCTAAAGACCGCGACTAAACAAGAATGTATCGATAAAGCCAAAAAATTAATGGATATTTTGGCTCCTGGTGGTAATTATATTTTCAATTTTGATAAAAATCCTTTTGTCATCGGTGATGTAGATTTGGATAATTATAAAGCTGTGTTGGAATTTGTGCTTGAATATGGGAGATATGACAATAGTGGCCAAAAATCTAGAGAAACATTGAATAGAGAATTCAGTCAAGATACTTTACAAAAAGGCTTGAAATATGAATCCAAATACGGCGAATTTGACTATAGTAATGTTGATTTTGTAGGAAAAGAATTAGGAAGTACTGTCGAGCCAATTTTAAAGAAATATCATCAGGAAGTATTTAATTTCTTGATAAGATTGGTATAGTCGCGATAAGAATTATTAAATTTATTCGATAATTAAACCTTGTTCATACAAAAGGAAAGTATACAATTTGTAAAATCACTTTGATAATAAAAAAAGCTATCTTCCTAGGGAAATGGAATTAAATCCAACGATTGGGGAGGTAGTTTTTTTATAAAACTGTACTTTAGTTATTCAGTTTTATTGTCGCAAAGCTTTTCATGAAAAAACTTTTTATCTCATGACATACTTACTTATACTTATGGTGCGCCCGATACGATTCGAACGTACGGCACATGGCTTCGGAGACCATTGCTCTATCCACCTGAGCTACGGGCGCACATCATCAATACCATGAAAATGGTACGCAAGCTATTATATCATAGCTTGTTTTTTTTGTCATAATTATTATAATAATTTTACTGGAATCGATGCTGTCTATCAAACTTCTTAATGATTAGTCCTGTATATCCATGCTCCTTTGCACTCATTGAAAGATAGTGATAGAATAGAAAAGATATGAATAGAAAATGATGATCTTAAGATACGATTTTAGAGTTAAAAGATCTTTATAGAAAGAGAGGTCAGAATAATCATATGCAAATGAAAACGAGTTATTTAATATCCAGATTCATACCCTATTATAAAAAATACTGGAAAACCTTGACGATAGATTTATGTTTTGCAGCTTTAACAACTTTATGCGATATGGCCTTACCTATGATCGTTCGCTATATAACCGATGCGGCAAGGCAAGGCTCATCTTTTTTAAGCATCCAAGATATTTTATTTGTAGGTGTGCTTTACATTTTTTTGCGCATTGTAGATGCTGTGGCTGCTTACTATATGGCGAATATCGGCCATGTCATGGGTGCCAAAATCGAAACCGATATGCGTCGTGATTTGTTTCATCACCTGCAACAGCTTTCCTTTTCCTATTATAACAACACCCAGGTTGGCCAGATTATGGCGCGTATCACTTCGGACCTTTTTGACGTAACGGAGTTTGCACACCATGTACCGGAAGAGTTTTTTATCGCAGGTTTAAAAATTACCATTGCATTTGTCATCCTTATACAGATCAATGTTCCCTTAACCCTTATGATTTTTGCCATTATTCCGTTTATGCTTTTCTTTTCGACCCGATACAATCGAAAAATGCGTCGTGCATTTAAAATGAGTCGAACACAAATAGGCGAGATCAATGCACAGGTAGAGGACTCTTTGTTGGGCATTCGTGTCGTCAAGAGCTTTGCCAACGAAGAAATGGAGTGCATGAAGTTTGAAGAAAGCAACTCCGAATTTTTAGGCATCAAAAAAATAAGCTATCGTTACATGGGCGGATTTATCACCATGATACGCTTTTTCGACTCCGCCATGTACATTACCGTTTTAATGGGTGGATCCTTCTTGCTGTTAAAGGGCCAGATATCCCGCGGTGATTTTATCGCGTATTTGTTATTTGTCACCACGTTGTTGACCAGTATTCGAAGGGTTGTTGAGTTTACGGAGCAATTCCAAAGAGGTTTAACCGGTATCGAGCGATTCATTGAAATATTGGACGAACCCTTTGAAATTATCGACGTCTCCGGCGCAAAAGTTTTAAGCGACGTACAAGGTCAGATCGATTTTGATAACGTCAGCTTTCAGTATTCCGACGGAGATAGCGAAGTGCTGTCGAATATCGATTTACATGTCGAACCCGGAGAAAACATCGCTATCATTGGGCCTTCCGGCGGAGGGAAAACAACTTTATGCAATTTGATTCCCAGGTTTTATGATGTGACCGGCGGCAGTATCAAAATAGACGGTCAAGACATACGGGATGTCACCTTAAAATCCTTAAGGTCCAATATCGGTATGGTGCAACAAGACGTATACTTATTTTCCGGTACTTTAATGGAAAACATCGCTTACGGTAAGCCTGGGGCGACTGAGGAAGAAATTATTGAAGCCGCCAAATTGGCCGGCGCCCACGATTTTATTATGGCGTTGAATGAGGGCTACCATTCCTATGTCGGTGAAAGAGGCTTAAAATTGTCGGGAGGACAGCGACAAAGAATCAGCATAGCCCGCGTATTCTTGAAAAATCCACCCATACTGATTTTGGATGAAGCTACATCCGCTTTGGACAATGAGAGCGAACGCTTGGTTCAACAATCTTTAAAACAATTGACCAAGGGACGGACAACCTTTACCATTGCCCACCGTTTAACGACGATACGTCATGCGGATATTATATTAGTTTTGACCAAAGAAGGAATTGTTGAAAGAGGTACCCACGAAAACTTACTCAGTGAAGAAGGGGTGTATCACCATATGCTAACGATGTACGAGGACAACGAAGCAGAAGAAGAGGCCATCGATGAGAAATAAAGAAAACTACTTGCAAGAAAACTTTGAAATTGCACCGGGGACCACGGCGTTTGTCGACCGAATTGCAAAGAAAAATGAAAAGATTCTCAATGCTATGGACAAGATGGCAGAGATGCACCAATACCGAGTCATCAAAGCCATGCAAAATGCTGGATTAGCAGAACACCATTTTAACGGCACCACGGGTTATGGCTATGACGATATGGGCAGAGATGCCTTGGAAGCCATTTATGCCGAAGTTTTCGGTGGGGAAGACGCCTTGGTCAGACCTCACATCGCTTCAGGAACCCATGCGATCGCCCTATGTTTATACGGCATTCTACGCCCCGGCGACGAACTATTGTCCATTACGGGTAAACCTTACGACACCATCGTATCGGTTATCGGTTCGGAGAACAATGAAAAGGATGAGGGAACTTTAAGGGATTTGGGGGTACACTACCGTCAGGTTGAATTGACCGAATCCGGCGATATCGATATCCAAGCAGCTTTGTCTCATCTCAATGAAAAAACAAAAATGGTGTACATGCAGCGCTCCAAGGGATACAGTTGGCGCAAAGCGTTGACCATTTCCGATATTGAAAAAGCAGTTGCCCTAATCAAAAAAGCAGCACCGAAGGTCAAGATTTTTATAGACAATTGTTACGGGGAGTTCTTAGATACAAAAGAACCACCCCATGTCGGTGTGGATTTAATTGCAGGCTCCCTCATCAAAAATCCGGGCGGCGGTATTGCGCCCACCGGTGGCTACGTTGTCGGCAAAAAAGATTGCGTCATGCAAGCTGCCGCACGTTTGTCGGCCCCCGGCATTGCGAAAGAAGTCGGCGCGACTTTAGGCGTCAATCGTATCTTGATGATGGGGTTATTTTTAGCCCCCACCGTTGTAGCCCAAGCCATTAAGACAGCTATTTTAATGGCAGCTTCTTACCGGGAACTGGGTTACGAAGTTTGCCCGAGTGTTGAGGATTATCGTTCCGATATCATTCAAAGTATTCAATTTGGCGTTCCGGAAGCGGTGACGACATTTTGTAAAGCCGTACAGGAAGCAGCGCCGGTGGATTCCTACGTAACGCCGGAACCCTGGGACATGCCCGGTTACACTTGCCCGGTCATTATGGCGGCAGGTGCTTTTATTCAAGGATCTTCAATAGAATTGTCAGCCGATGCCCCAATGCGAGAGCCCTATATTGCTTATTTTCAGGGAGGCTTAACCCATTACCACGGCAAACTTGGTTTACTCTTAACGCTAGAAAGGTTAAAACAAGCCGGATTATTAAAAAACAAGGAGAAATTGGAGAATGTTAAGTAAAGAAAAAATAGATCGTATCAACGAATTGGCCCGTAAGGGAAAACGAGGAGAAACCTTAACCACCGAAGAAAAGGCTGAACAACAAGCTTTAAGGCAGGAATATATAACTGTTTTCAGAGAAAGTTTGCGCAGTCAATTGGAACGAATCGAGTTCGTTGATGAAGAACCGGACTACACCGAAGAAGAAAAAGCGCACATAGCGGAAGTTTCAAAAAAATTGGAAAAAGAGTACTTGGAAGAACAGAAGAAAAAGAATGGTGGAAGTTTATGACAAAATTAAATGCCAGTGAATTACAAGAAAAATTAAGTCGCAAGGTTCCAAACGCTTGGGAAAAAGTTGATGAAACAGAAAAAGAAAAAGCCTTTGCCATCAGCGAAACCTATAGAGCATTTTTGAGCCATTGCAAAACCGAGCGTGCCTGCAATGCATATTTTGTAAAAGAAGCACGAAACAGGGGCTTTGTCGATTTATACCAATGGCCACAAGACCAACCTTTAAAACCCGGAGATAAAGTTTATGTCGATCATCAAAACAAAGCAGTGCTGCTTTTTGTCATCGGCGAACAACCCTTATCCAAGGGGTTGAACATCATCGGTGGACATATCGATTCCCCTCGATTGGACTTGAAGCCCAACCCTCTGTACGAGGAGTGCGACCTTGCATTTTTAAAAACCCATTACTACGGCGGCATTAAAAAATATCAATGGGTTACCATTCCTTTGGCACTTCACGGTGTCATCATCAAAAAAAATGGTGAAAGGGTAGATGTTGCGATTGGAGAAAACCCGGAGGATCCGGTATTCGTCATCACCGATTTATTACCCCATTTAGCGCAAGAACAAATGCAAAAAAAGATGTCTAAGGGTATCGAAGGTGAAGGGCTCAATTTACTAGTTGGGAACATTCCCTATGGGGACGACGAAATTAAAGAGCCGGTCAAACTGGCCATACTCGAGCATTTGTACCAAACCTACGGTATTGTGGAAGAAGATTTTGTTTCAGCGGAATTGGAGGCAGTTCCGGCAGGTGCAGCGCGAGATGTCGGCTTTGATAGAAGTATCATCGGCGGTTACGGACAAGATGACAGAGTCTGCTCTTACACGGCAGCATTGGCACTATTTTCAATAACAGAAATGGTAGAACGCACTGCCTGTGTGATTTTAGCGGATAAGGAAGAAATAGGATCCTACGGCAGCACGGGCATGATGTCGAAATATTTTGAATATGCAGTAGCGGAACTGGCTTACCTAAGTGGCGAAGCCTTACCCGAATCCGCCTTACGACGCGGGTTTATGCAATCCGATGCGTTGTCCGCAGATGTCAACTCAGCTTTTGACCCCAACTACACGGGAACCCACGATTTGAAAAATGCATCCTATGCGGGTAAAGGTGTGACGATTTCCAAATATGGCGGAGCAAGGGGCAAAAGCGGTTCTAACGATGCACATGCCGAATTCATGGCAAGCCTGCGCTCCTGTTTTGATGAGGCGAACGTTGCTTGGCAAACCGGAGACCTAGGTAAAGTGGATTTAGGTGGAGGCGGCACCATCGCTTGGATGATGGCGCAATATGGCATGAATGTCGTCGATTGTGGTCCTGCTTTGCTCTCCATGCATGCACCCTTCGAATTATGTGCAAAAATAGATATCTACATGACCTATAAAGCCTATCGTGCCTTCTTATTAAATTATCGTAAACTACAGATAACTACAAAGAAGTCGATGTAAATACATAAATATTATGTAACTTTATAAAAATAGATAAAATTTGGATTTTTTCCCACTTAAAATCATCATGAATGCGATTTTTCAGAGGCATTTGCGTTGAGAATTTACACTATACGTAAACGTTTCTAAATGATAAAATACATAATGGAATTTGAGTAAAGTGTTTTGGAGGTAAAGATGAAATCAAAAACTTTCCGTGGTGGGATCCACCCGCCCTATCGGAAAAAAAGAACAGCTGAGGCATCCGTGAAGGTCGCTACCGAACCGGAAATCGTGACGATTCCTATGACTCAGCATATCGGTACACCAAGTAAACCTCTAGTTAAAAGGAAAGACTATGTTTATCTCGGACAAAAAATCGGCGATTCAGATGGTTTTGTTTCGGTGCCGGCTCATGCCAGTGTCAGCGGTACGGTTGTCGCAGTAGAACCACGCCATCATCCCGGTGGAGATGACATTATGTCTGTTGTCATTGAATCCGACGGTTTGAATCAAGTAGATCCATCCATTAAACCCTACGGTAATTATCAAAACTTTGAACCTAAAGAAGTGATCAGTATCATTCAAGATGCCGGTATCGTTGGGCTGGGTGGCGCCATGTTTCCAACCCATGTCAAACTGTCGATCCCACCGGACAAGAAGGTAGATTGTATCGTGTTGAACGGTGCGGAATGCGAACCCTATATTACAGCCGATCACCATCTCATGATGGCGAGACCCAAACGCGTTTTACAGGGATTGCGCATAGCCATGTACGCAACCGGCGTTACCAAGGGCTATGTCGGAGTAGAGGATAATAAACCGGCAGCAATAGAAAAACTAAGAGAAGCTCTCACACCGGAAGACAATATCGAGATTGTTCCCTTGGAGACAAAATACCCTCAAGGGGGCGAAAAACAACTCATCAATGCCGTAACAGGTAGAGAAGTGCCCTCCGGCGGGTTACCTGCAGATGCCGGCGTCGTTGTACTGAATGTCGCAACTGCCAGTCAAATTGCAGTGACCTTTGAAACCGGAATGCCCTTGCATTCTCGACTTTTAACCTGCACAGGAGATGCTGTTAAAGAAGCGCGGACCTTTGAAGTTAGAATCGGAACACCTCTGCAAAACATCATAGACTTGTGTGACGGTTTTGTAACGGAACCCCATAAGATTATTATGGGAGGCCCCATGATGGGTCTTGCTCTGTTCGGTACAGATGTTCCGGTAATCAAAGGTACTTCCGGCATTTTGTGTCTGACAGAAAAATCGGCTTTTGTTCCGGAACCGCAAAACTGCATTCGATGCGGTAAGTGCGCCGACATTTGTCCGATCCATTTGCAGCCGCTTTATATTTCAGCATATGCTCAAAAAGGGTTATGGGCGCATTGTGAAGAATTACATGCTTTAGATTGTATAGAGTGTGGCAGCTGTTCCTATATTTGCCCTGCCAAACGAACCCTTGTTTCCTCAATCAGAGTGGCAAAACGAGAAATTAATGATTTGAGAAGAAAAGGTAAGATTTAGGAGGCACTGTGAAAAACTTATTTGTATCATCATCACCACATATCAGAAGCATTGAAACCACATCCAGTATTATGCAGAATGTGGTCATCGCTCTGTTGCCTGCATTGGCAGTTGCAGCTTATGTTTTTGGACTTCGCGTACTCATGTTGGTGGCGGTTTGTATTGCCAGTTCGGTTGCGACTGAATGGATTATTCAAAAATTATTGAAACAACCAATCACCATCGACGACTGGAGCGCTGTCGTTACCGGAATATTGTTGGCTTTTAACCTGCCAATCAATGCACCTTGGTGGTTAGGGGTATTAGGCTCTGTTTTTGCCATCGCTTTGGTTAAGCAATGCTTTGGCGGTTTAGGTCACAATTTTATGAACCCCGCATTGGCTGCCAGAGCATTCTTGGTAGCATCATGGCCAGTACGTATGACGGGAAGCGCTTATATTCCCTTAACGGATACCTTTACATCTGCTACACCCTTAGGAATGGTCGAAGCGGGGATGGATCCGTCCCTCTTGCCTTCACATTTGGATTTATTTTTAGGATTGAACGGTGTTTATGGCAGTATTGGAGAAATATCCGCTTTAGCCTTGATACTGGGTGGCGTCTATTTAATTGTGAGAGGTGTCATTTCTTACAGAATTCCGGTCACTTACATCGGAACTGTAGCCGTGCTATCCTTAATTTTTAAGCAAGATGTTTTATTTCAATTGTTGAGTGGTGGCTTGATGTTGGGTGCTTTCTTCATGGCTACCGACTATGTGTCATCACCTTCGTCACCAAAAGGACAGATTATTTTTGCAGTGGGGTGTGGTTTATTAACGGTTATCATACGCCTGTTTGGCGGTTATCCGGAGGGTGTTTCTTATTCCATTCTTTTAATGAACGTAGCTGCACCTTTAATTGAAAAATACACCAGACCGAAAATTTATGGTCTCAGACCGAAAGAAGTAAAGGAAGGAGGACAATAAAATGACAGAGAATAAATCAGGTATCGAATGGGGAAAAGTTGTCCGACTGGGTTTAATTCTTTTTGCTATTACCGCTGTCTGTTCCGCAGCATTAGCTTTTGCCAATGCAGCAACCCATACGATTATTGAAAAACGAAACGAAGAAGCCAATATTGTCGCAAGACAAGCGGTACTGTCCGAGGCGGATCGTTTTGAAAAAATCGAAAATTTAGAAGCCATTGCAAGTGAAGTCAATCCGAACGAACCGGAAGCCATCGTTGAAGCTTATGCCGGCTACAAAGGCGATGAAATTGTCGGTTATACAGTAAAAACCAATCCGAAAGGCTATGCCGGCGGCATTGAGATGTTAACGGGATTCAAACTGTCGGATAAAAGCATTGAAGGCATTACGATTATCAATCAATCTGAAACCCCGGGTTTAGGGGCAAAAGCCGCTGAGTCTAATTTTCAGGATCAATTTAAAGGCAAAGACGGTTCTCAACCCATTAAGGTCATCAAAAGTGGTGCTGCTGTGGACAACCAGGTAGACGCTATTACCGGTGCTACCATCACATCCAATGCAGTTGTCAACGGTGTGAATCTTTCTGAAATGGTGTTCTTAAAATTAATCGATGCACCACAAAAAATAGATTCTCAACCTGAAGGGGATGAAGCCGCACAACCGGCAGAAGAGAACAATGATACGACAGAGGACACCAAGACAGAACCGACGGCCAATACCAACCGGATGTTGAGCGGACTCATTGTCTCCAAAAACTTGTTTTCGAGAATCGTGGAGGTTGTAAAATGAAAAAATATTTTGGTTATCTAACCAATGGTATTATTAAGGAAAATCCGATTTTTCGACTATTACTTGGAATGTGCCCGACTTTGGCAGTTTCGACCTTAGCCATCAACGGCTTAGGTATGGGATTGGCAACGACGGCGGTTCTCATCGGTTCCAATGTGTGCATCTCTGCACTGCGTAAAATTATTCCCGATGATATTCGTATACCCGCTTTTGTCGTTGTCATTGCATCCTTTGTTACCATTGTCGGTATGCTCATGAAAGCCTATGTGCCGGCTTTAGATGCAGCATTAGGGATTTTTATTCCGCTCATCGTTGTAAACTGCATTATTTTAGGACGTGCAGAAGCTTTTGCTTTCGGCCATACTGTTTTTGAATCCTTAGCTGATGCTATCGGTATGGGGTTAGGCTTTACCATGTCCTTGACGGTATTAGGTGCTGTTCGTGAAATTATCGGCGCCGGTACAATTTTTGGTTTCAGTCTATTTGGTGCAGCGTACGAGCCGATGATTTTAATGATTTTACCACCGGGCGCCTTTTTAACCTTAGGGTTGGGGATCGGTTTAATCAACAAAATTTCCAATCTATCAAGAAAGAAAAAAGCTGAAAAAGAAAAAGACATCGAATTGTCGCAAATAGTAGAGGAGGCCGCTTAAGATGAAAAATATTTTAATCATTCTTGTCAGTGGTGTCTTTGTTCAAAACTTTATTACAAGCCGATTTTTAGGTATTTGTCCATTTCTTGGCGTATCTAAAAAGATCGAAACAGCTATGGGTATGGGAGTTGCGGTTACCTTTGTTATGGCCTTGGCATCCGCAATTACCTATGTCATCCAATACGCTGTCTTAAACCCCATGGGTTTGGCTTATTTACAAACGATTGCCTTTATCCTTGTCATTGCTACCTTGGTGCAATTTGTCGAAATGGTTATCCACAAATCAAGCCCTGGTTTATATGAGGCTTTAGGGGTTTATTTACCGCTGATTACTACCAACTGTGCGGTATTGGGTGTCGCAGTGCTCAATATACAAGAAGGCTATAATTTTATCGAAACGCTATTCAACGGTGTTGCCGGTGCCTTAGGGTTTACACTAGCCATTGTTATGTTTGCCGGCATCCGCGAGCAATTGGAAATTTCCGATATACCGGAAAGCCTTCAAGGTTTCCCGATAGCCCTTGTTTCAGCGGGCTTAATGTCAGTTGCATTTTTGGGATTCTCAGGAATGCTATAAGGAGGTATGGATAGTATGATGGATATTTTATTACCGATTCTCATCTTAGGTGGTATTGGTTTATTATTCGGAATTGGACTGGCCATTGCTTCTAAAATCTTTGAAATAGAACAGGACGAAAGAATCCCACAAGTGCGGGCGGCATTGCCCGGCGCAAATTGCGGTGGTTGTGGTTATCCGGGATGCGACGGTTTGGCATCTGCTATCGTGGCAGGTTCCGCCTTGGTGACCGCTTGTCCCGTTGCCAGTTCCGATATGGTAGAGGCCATTTCTGGAATTATGGGTGTTACCGCATCGGAAACCGAAAAAATGATTGCCAATATTCATTGCAAAGGCGATTGCACCATTGTTGAAGACCGTGCAACCTATTACGGGATACACGATTGTAAAGAGGCGGTCATTGCCAATGGCGGTACCAAAGCCTGTCGTTACGGATGCTTAGGAATGGGAACCTGTGTCAGAGCTTGCCAGTTCGATGCATTGACGATTAATGTCAACGGCCTTGCAGAAGTAGATGTCGATAAATGCACCGCTTGCGGTCAATGTATCGACGCCTGCCCCAAAGGCATTATCTCCTTAGCACCCTACGGACAAGTCATCCACGTGGATTGTAGCTCCAATGCCAAGGGCAAACAGGTACGATCGGTTTGCAGCGTTGGCTGTATTGCTTGTAGAGCCTGTGTCAGAGCTTGCGAATACGATGCCATCGAGATGGTCGACAATTTGGCCGTTATTGATTATGACAAATGTGTACAATGCGGTGCTTGCGTCGAAAAATGCCCTACAAAAGCCATTACTTTTGAGGGTAGAGAAATACCGGAAGAACATAAAAGAAAAACAGATCTGGAGAAACCAATAGCAGTCGATCTTTCCGAATTGGAAGAAAAAGCACCGGTTTCTAAATAGAATCATAGAATCGAAGAGCATCAAAGAAAAAAAAAACGAGCCCCCGCAGATGGATTTCAGCCATCTGCGGGGGCTCGTTCAATTTGTTGTAGAATTACTATTGTTTATCGAACAGGTGCTCTTCAGCGCTTATTCGTTCTTCTCCAAATGTTCATCTTTTCTGCTTCTTCTATGAGGCCATCTCTAAATTCCGGAGCGGCTAAATTGATGATACCTTCCGCTCTTTCCCAAGTGCTTTTTCCTTTACAATTAAAGATTCCGTATTCCGTTACCAAGTAGTTGGTATTGGGACGTGCTGCTGTAATAGCGGATCCGGTGTTAAAATTACCGACAATGCGGGATTCCAGTTTATTTTCTCTCTTATTGAAGAAACTGGAGGAGAGACAGATAAAACTCTTGCCGCCTTTGGACAAGTAAGCACCCAATACAAAGTCTAACTGACCACCGGCACCGGAAATATGCCTGAATCCCGAACTCTCTGAGGAGACCTGTCCCCACAAATCGACGTTGACCGCATTGTTGATGGATATAAAATTATCCAATTGGGCAATAGTTTGGGAAGCATTGGTGTAATCGACGGGAGCGGCCATAGCCATAGGGTTATCATCGAGAAAATCGTAAAGCTCTTGGCTTCCGGCTGCAAAGGCATAGGTTTGTCTAAAACGGTCGATATTCTTTTTGGCGCCGGTAATTTTACCCTTTTTGGTCATATCTACGAAGGCATCGACGTACATTTCCGTATGGACACCCAAATCCTTTAAATCGGAATCGGCTATGAGTGAGCCTACCGCATTGGGCATGCCACCGATACCCAGTTGCAAGCATGCACCGTCGGGAATTTCGTTAACGATGAGCTTGGCAACCTTTTCGTCCACTTCACCGAAACTGCCCGATGGGAGAGCGGCAATACTGGGGTTTTCACCTTCGACGACATAATCGATTTGGTCGATATGTACATCCGCTTCAAAACCGCCTAAAGCCCGCGGCATATTCTCGTTGACTTCGAGGACAACAATCTTTGCTTTTTCCAAAACCGCCATAGCATGGGAAGCAGAAGTACCAAAATTAAAAAATCCGTGTTTGTCCATGGGTGTGGTTGTTAAAAAAGCCACATCGACATCGCAATTTTCCCGATACCATTTCGGCAACTCCGAATATCTCAAAGGGCTGTAAAAAGCAGCAGGACTGGAATTGATCAGACCTCTGTCCGGGCCACCGGCATGCCACGACATCCATGTAAAATGTTCTTCCATGTTGTCCACTTTAAATATTTCCGGTTGCCATAACAAGACGCCACCACGCACTTTGACATCCGTCAGTTCCTCTGCTCTTTTGGCGAGTTCGGCATCGATGGCTTGGGTGGTATTGATACACCAACCATAATCGATCCACATGCCACTTTCCACAAAGGACGCTGCTTTTTCCGCTGAAATCAACTTATGCTGATATTTCTCTTGATAGCTCATTAATGAACCCCCTTCTTTTTTACTTAACAGATGACGACACATCAGTTTGTAAACACTCAAAGTTAAGAGTATTTACAACATCGGATCAATTCTATTATTTCAAAACTGACAAAATATATCAAGTTATATATTTTTTTACAATCATCTATTAAGCTATTGCATACAGTATAATCTAATTAATTAACAAATTCTATAGAAACTACACCGACTCCGCTTTCAATTTTTATGACATGGGGGCCGTTGTCGGGCAGAGCGATGTTTTCATAGCGCTCACCGTTAATTTTTACCGTGCCGACACCTTTGTCGATATCAAAGCGGTAGTCCTCCATGTCTCCATGAATTTTGAGGGTCACTTGTCCCATTCCGCTTTTCACTTCCGTCTCTCCGGTTAATACACCTTCGATGATGATGTCGCCAACTCCGGCTTCTAAATCCAAGTCTTGGATAATGGCGTTTTGAATGTTGACCGCTCCCACTCCGGTTTCAAATTTGGCTTCGTCACTGATAACCAAACCGTCAACTTTTAATTTGCCCACGCCACTTTTTAACTTCAGTTCCTTTGTTTTTAAATTCTCAAGATTGAAAACACCGAGACCAAATTCTATTTCAGCCTCATCTAAGGCTTGCCCATCTTTAAATACGGTGATTTTGTTTTGATTTTTTAAATCTTCGTTTTTATTTTTGATATTAACCACACCAACTAAATTATTTGGATCGGTTTCTACAACCAGCTTATCTCTATCTTTATAAGCATCGATAGTTATTTTTTCTGTAAAAACCTTTTCGTTCCAATAAATGTCGTAACCATTTTTTTCATTATCACCTGAGATGTAATTGAATTCTCCGAAAATAACTTTTACTTTCAAAGAGTTAAAATCCAAGTTTTCTTTCTTGGTGAAGATATCCCCTTCGACGACAGCAGAGTCTGAAGAACTTTCTGCTTGACTATTCGATGGTTCTTCAGTTCTATCCACATCGGTAAACATCTTCATTCCAGCTGTAAACAAAATATACGCTAAGATGACGCCTCCGGCAATCATTAGAATCTTTTTTATAAATGGATTCATATAAACCTCCTATCTGGTTCCTAGTATATCTGTAACATCTAAATCTAATCTTATGTTTCAACAAAGGCATATTTGTATCGAAAATCTTTTGATAAAGTCAGCTATCAATGATAGAATAATAAAGACTATTTTTATGGAGAAAACTAATGATTTTATCGGATAAAACAATCTCAAAATATTTGGAATCAGGCGAATTGGTCATCGAACCAATGGTTAAGGGACAAATTCAACCTGCATCGGTGGACATTCGTCTGGGAAGACATTTTTTAAAACTGGATGAAAATAAATTTGAAGCCATGACTATGACAGATGAAATTCACTATGTGGAATTCGAAAGCGATTCGATCATCATCCCGTCCAATTCTTTTTTACTGGCAACGACAATGGAATATATCAAGTTGCCCAATTATTTAACCGCTTTTGTGGAAGGTAGGAGTTCCATCGGAAGAATGGGCTTATTTATTCAAAATGCCGGCTGGGTCGATGCCGGATTTGAGGGGGAGATCACCCTGGAATTATTCAATGCCAATCGATTGCCCATTCGTTTGGAGGCCGGCAGGCGTATTTGCCAACTGGTCTTTGCAGAAATGGACGAAGTTGCTTTAAACCCATATCAAGGAAAATACTTAGGGCAACGTCGTGCGGTGGGTTCTAAAATATTTTTAGATGAGGACCGGAATGACTAAACACCCTCAGGAGATCTACTTGGATCATGCGGCAACCATGCCCCTTCATCCACAAGTCATGGAAGCGATGCTACCTTACTTCGAAGACCATTATTACAATCCCTCCGCCCTGTATTGGCCGGGTGGCGCGGTAGAGAAGGTTTTAAAACAATGCAAGGAAAGCTTTGCATTGAAGATCGGTGTTACTCCGGAGGAAGTGTTTTTTAATTCCGGCGGTACGGAAGGTAACAATACCTTGATACGCGGCGTTGTGGAAGATTTAAGACCGGCTTTAAAAAAAGATGCCAGGCTGATTACCACTATGATCGAACACCCTTCGGTGATGGAAGTTTTCAGATTTTACGAAGCGAAGGGCATGGATGTTGTCTATTTACCGGTGGACGATTGTGGCCGCGTCAAATTGGATGTCTTGAAAAAAGAAATGACCGAAAAAACCGTTTTGGTTTCTATTGTCGGTGTCAGCAATGAAATAGGCACAGCGCAGGATTTAAAAGCCATTGGCGCTATCATTAAGCGCATCAATCCAAACTGTATCTTTCACTCGGATTTTGTACAAGGCTTTTTAAAAATGCCCTTGGATATTGCCGCATCTCATTTGGATGCGGTTACTTTTTGTGCACATAAAGTGATGGGACCTAAGGGAATCGGAGCATTGTATCTAAAAAAGGGTTCTAAATGTGCACCGCTTTTGTTGGGCGGCGGGCAAGAAAATAATTTTCGTTCAGGGACTGAAAATGTTCCTTCGATTGTCGGTATGGTAGAGGCGATAAAAATTTTTTCTGAATTGCACAAACATCAAGATAGGGGCGCATCAGCCTGTCGGCGAGCATTGTTGCAAGTCTTAGAAAAAGAGCTTCAGGATTTTAAAGTTATCGAAGACCCCCAAGGCTCTCCCTATGTACTTTGTTTGTCTATCTCCGGGATTAAAGCGGAGGTGTTGCTACACGCATTGGAAAAAGAGAATATTTATCTATCCACAGGGTCAGCATGTTCTAAACACAGTAAGGAAGACCAAAGGACGTTACGTGCCTTGGGACTATCCGATGCGGAGCGGGAAGGAGCCATACGTCTGTCTTTCTCTCCTTTATCCGAGCCCGACCAAATGGAAAAAGTAGCGGAGGCGATCCTTCGTCAAACCGCTTATATACGAAAGATTATTGCTTTTAGAAAGGGGAATAAATGAACCGCATCATTCTTGTAAGATATGGAGAAATCAGTTTAAAGGGTTTAAATAGAAATTATTTTATCGATTGTTTGGTACGTAATATTCGAACGGCTTTAAAATCCGTGTGTCAAGCAAAGACAGAAAAAATCCAAGGTAGAATCATCATTCACTTAAACGAAGCCGATTTGGACCAAGCACTGGCTGCGGTGACCAAAATTTTCGGTATTGTCTCCGTTAGCCCCGGTGTGGTCATCTCTTCCGACATGGCGGATATAGAAAACCAAGTGCGCATCGAAGCGCAAAATGCGGATTTTAAAACCTTTAGGGTTTCCGTCAAAAGAAGTGACAAAAGTTTTCCAATGACATCGATGGATTTAGCCCGACACTTGGGAGCTGTTGTTTTAAGAAATTGTGATGGTATCTCCGTAGATTTACACAACCCCGACCTGCACTTATGGGTAGAAGTTAGGGGAAAAAAGCAAACTTATGTTTATCATCAAATCATCGCCGGTCGTGGTGGCATGCCGGTTGGAACAGCGGGTAGAACCGCCTTGTTACTTTCCGGAGGTATTGACAGTCCTGTAGCGGGCTACATGATGGCAAAAAGAGGGCTTGAATTGATAGGTGTTCATTTTCATTCTTTCCCCTTCACCTCGGATCGAGCCAAAGAAAAGGTGGTGGATTTAGCAAAAATATTGGCACAATATACGGGAAAACTAAAACTATACATCGTTCCTTTCACGGAGATACAGACAAAAATTGTCGAATTGTGCCCGGAGCGGCAAACCATTTTAATCATCAGGCGCTATATGATGCGCATAACGGAACGCATTGCAAAAATAGAAAATGCAAAATCATTGACCACCGGAGAAAGCTTAGGTCAAGTAGCCAGCCAAACCCAAGAAAGTCTGACAGTCACCAACGATGTGGTGGAGATGCCGGTATTCAGACCGTTAATCGGGATGGATAAAGTCGAAATTGTGGATATTGCCCAGCATATCGGAACTTTTGAAACCTCTACTTTACCCTATGAAGATTGCTGCACCGTATTTGTACCGAAACACCCGGAAACAAAGCCAAAATTGGACAGAATCAGAGAGTCAGAAAAGGAAATCGAATTGTTGGCAGAAGATCTGATAGCCACTGCTATTGAAGAAGCCGAGATTTTAGAACTTTAAAAAAATATAAAGTATTGATGTCTATACTGTTCAGAGGAGGTGTACATTATGTCTATGTATTGGGGACCGACAACATGGCTAGCCCTTAGTATTGTCTTTTTGATTGTCGAAATTGTCACAGTAGGTAACCTAATCTCTATTTGGTTTTCCATAGGTGCCGCTTTGGCTTTCCTGGTACATATACTGGGAGGTTCCTTTGGATTACAAGTGGCGGTTTTTATCATAGTTTCTGTTGCACTTGCGGTTTTAACCAGACCATTGAGCAAGAAATTAATTGGAAAAAGAGCTTTAAAAACAGATGTCAATAGAATTATCGGAAGTACGGGAGTTGTGACTAAAACCATTGATAACGTACACGGTAAAGGTACGATCGTGATCAACGGAATGGACTGGTCGGCCCGAAACGTTGACGGCGATCAAGTCATTTTAGAAAATACAGAAGTAGAAGTGATTCGACTGGATGGTGTAAAAGCCTTAGTTAGACAAAAGTAAAGGAGTTAAATATGCCCTTTGTATTGATTCTTATTATATTAGTTATTGTGCTCATTATCAGTAATTCGAGAATTGTTCCCCAAGCACACGCGCAAATCGTGGAGCGTTTAGGTGCTTACCACGCAACTTGGGGTACTGGTTTTCACATTGCGATACCTATTATCGATAAAATTTCTAAAAAAATCAGTTTAAAAGAACATGTGTTGGATTTTCCACCACAGCCGGTTATTACAAAAGACAATGTCACCATGCAAATTGACACGGTCATTTACATGCAAATTGTCGATCCCAGATATTATCGTTACGGGGTAGAGCAACCCTTAAAAGCGATCGAGAATTTGACTGCAACCACCTTGAGAAACATCATCGGTGATTTGGAGCTGGACCAAACGTTGACATCTAGGGACACCATCAACACGAAAATGCGTGCCATCTTGGACGAAGCCACAGACCCATGGGGTATTAAAATTAATCGTGTAGAGCTCAAAAATATTATGCCACCTGCGGAAATTCAAAACGCTATGGAACGTCAAATGAAGGCAGAGCGTGAACGTCGAGAAAAGATACTTCAAGCGGAAGGTGAGAAAAAATCAGCTATCCTGGTTGCGGAGGGTGAAAAAACCGCTGCAATTCTAAAAGCGGAAGCAGATAAAGAAGCTAGAATTCGCATTGCAGAAGGGGAAGGTCAAGCGATCCTTACGGTTCAAAAAGCAACGGCAGAAGGGTTAAAAATGCTCAACGAAGCCAATCCTCAGCAGAATATCGTTGCATTAAAGGGTTTGGAGGCTTTGGAAAAAGTTGCGGACGGTCAGTCCACAAAAATTATCATTCCTTCAGAACTTCAAAGCATTGCTGGTTTAGCGACAGCAGCAGCAGAAATATTCAAAGATGCAAAGAAATAGATTTTACATTCTATGCCCTCTGTAGTAAAATACAGGGGGTTTTTTGATGAACAGAAAATTGGAAATGTGCCATTGCAAATGAGGGTTATAAGGTAGGTAGGATGGGTAAAGCAGCGAGGAAAAGAGCGTATATATTAGAAAAGGCCAAGGGCGTTTTTATGGAAAAAGGTTTCATTGCCGTGACCATGAAAGACATCGTCGATGCCTGTAATATCAGTAGAGGAGGCCTATACCTGTACTTTTCTTCCACAGAAGAGGTGTTCCTAGCTTTATTTTTAAGGGAAGCGGAATACGAACAACAACGTATGGAAATTGCTATTTGGGAAAACTTACCGGCAAAAGAGATCTTGTTGGACTATTTAGAAAAAAGAAAAAAGTTGATTTTAAAAAAGAGCCCCTCCTTAACCCAAGCCGGCCACGAATTTTTAACCCGTAATTCGGATGCCCAAATGATTAAAAAGTGGCAATTTGACGGAATTGCAGAAATGCTCAGAGGCCTGATCCTTTACGGTATCCAAACAAAGGAATTTAAACAGGTGGATGCAGGCACATGGGCACGTCATATCGCCTTATTTTTATATGGGTTGGAATTAACAGCCCAGTCTTTAGATCTGCACGAAGGCATCGTCGATGAACAAATCAACTTTACCATACGCGGGTTGGTTTGATAAATCGCAATCATCCATTGATGATGAGATCTACTACCATTGGCATGCGTAGAGGTTTTCACTTTTACAATAAGCACCGTAAGAAAAAAATTAAAATATTTATCAGAGTCGCTTGTTATACTGAGAAAAAGGCATCCGGTTCTTAAAGTAAAGGAGAAAAAAATGAAATACGATGCAATTATAATAGGTTTTGGAAAAGGCGGAAAAACAC
This sequence comes from Eubacteriaceae bacterium, assembly GCA_012522805.1. GTDB lineage: Bacteria > Bacillota > Clostridia > Eubacteriales > Eubacteriaceae > JAAYJS01. Next base: position 69,996 of record JAAYJS010000020.1, read on the forward strand.
TGGCCGGTTTATTGGGAAACAAAGGAAAAAAAGTCGCCGTTATTGAAGAATCCAAAAAAATGTATGGTGGTACTTGCATCAATGTAGGGTGTTTACCGACAAAATCCTTAGTAAAAAATGCAGATTTGGCAGCAGAAATCAAAGAAACCGATTTTCAAAAAAAGAAGACCCGTTACCGTGATGCCATTGCCGAAAAAAATGCTCTGACCGCCATGTTGAGAAAAAAGAATTACGATAAATTGGCGTCTATTCCCACAGTGGATATCATCGATGGAAAAGCAAGTTTTAAAGATGCACATCATGTTACCGTTCAAACTGAAGAAGATGCTTTAACTTTAAAAGGGGAAAAGATTTTTATTAATACCGGTTCGATACCCTTTGTGCCACCCATTCCGGGTGTGGAAGGAAACCCCCATGTCTTTGTCAGTGAATCTTTACTGGATTATGAAGAATTACCCCAAAAGCTAACGATTATAGGAGGCGGTTTTATTGGATTGGAATTTGCTGCCAGCTATGCAGCTTTTGGTAGCGATGTAACCGTCATAGAAGGTGCAGAAACCTTTATCGCAAGGGAAGATCGGGACCTTGCCCAAAACATTCAGGAAAGCTTAGAAAAAAAGGGCGTAAAAATTCTAGTCCATGCAAAAACTTTAAAAATTGAAGAGGACTCTGTAATCTACTCCCAGAATGGCGTAGAAGAAACGATAACGGAAACGAAAATATTGATTGCAACCGGGCGTAAACCCAATTCTGCGGAATTAAAGCTCGAAAATGCCGGTGTCAAAACCGATGAAAGAGGTTTGATTATTGTAGATGATTTAATGAAAACCAATGTGGACCATATTTGGGCAATGGGAGATGTCGCTTCCGTTCTACAATTTACCTATATTTCCTTAGATGATTATAGAATTGTAGCCTCTCAAGTGGTCGATGGGATCCAACCCTATAAGCGCACCGACAGAAAAAACGTACCCAATTCCGCTTTCTTATCTCCGACTTTTTCCAGAGTCGGATTGACAGAAGCGGAAGCTCAAGCACAAGGTTTGGACTATAGAATCTATAAGATGCCGGCAGCGGCAATTCCAAAAGCCCAAGTCCTAAAAAAACCGATCGGTATGTTAAAAGCCATGGTAGATAACAAAACAAATCACATACTGGGCTGTGTTCTCTTTTGTGAAGAATCTCACGAGATGATCAACATTGTAAAACTGGCAATGGACGCAAAGCTTGGCTTTGAAGTGTTGAGGGATAATATTTACACTCATCCAACCATGAGCGAAGGGCTTAACGATTTATTTACCGAAGCATTCCGAGTTCAATAAAACTCGTTTTAATGTATTGCTATAAAGTTCAACGACAAGTTGACCTTGCGTTTGTTGTGAAAGAATAAAAGAAAAAGATCTACATCTGAAGCGTTGATCAGATGTAGATCTTTTTTTATTTGATTGTGGTTAGTAAGTTATCCCACTTTAAAGTTATTCTATTATGTTTTGTTGTGGTGTTTTTAATTCGCGGTATAAAAAAGCCGAAATAAATGTCGTCAAGGGGATGGTAAAGAGAATGCCAAAACTACCGATCAAGGCTTGCAAACTCTCTACAATGATCAACTCCTGGTTCAGCAATGCCTCTAAGGAGCCGGAATGGACCATCATCAACAAGATTTGGGCCATAGATCCACCAATATAGGCTAAAATCAACGTGTTGGTCATGGTACCCATCATATCGCGGCCTATGGCAAATCCGGAGCGCACCAATTGTGCAAAACCGACGTTATCTTTTCCTGTCGCCTTCACTTCGTACAATGCGGAGGCAATAGACATAGCGACGTCCATTACCGCACCCATTGCACCGATAATAATACTGGCAAACACCACACCTCTTAAATCGATCTGGACATTGGGAAGCATGGTTAAGTAGTGGGCGGAATCGTCGATTAGACCTGAAATCATCAAAATTTTATTCAGCGTTAGAGTCATCAATCCTGCTACAAAAATGCCGCCAACACAGCCCAAAATAGAGACTAGATTTTTAATTGAAAATCGGTTGATGATTAAAAAAGTCATCACAATGGCATAAACACAGGTGATGATGGACCACAAATAAATATTGTGTCCGTTGATAACCGAGGGTAAAAACACAAAAAATATGGACATCACCGTCAAGGCCAAGGTAACAATGGTATTGAAACCCTTGGTACCACCGAATAACAATAGAAAGAAAAAGAATACCAAAGCTAAGATGATGATGGTATTAAAACGTTGAAATTCGTAGAAAACCCAACGTACACCGTCTATACGGGACACCCCTTGAAAAATATAAATCTTATCTCCGGTTTTTACCTGAGAGTAATGGCTTTCCATGGATTCCATGATGTGTTGCGTCGTACTGACGGTTTCACCGGCTCTATCTCCGTGGGTAAAGCGACTTTGAAACAACACCGTAACGTTTTTGCCGGTAGCGGTGTCACTTAAGGCAGCTTCTTCTTTTACGTTGATAATGTCCGTTACTTCCGCTCTTTCAATACCTAAATCTTGACCGATAAAAAAATCTCCGTCTCCTTCGACGTAGCGATTACCGATGACGATTAACAGTGTAAAGAAAATGATCAATGCAAAATAAATGAATATGTTTTTAATAGATAGGGTTGGTCTTTTCATAAATAGTTCCCCAAAAAATAAAATGGAGCGGAAGACGAGATTCGAACTCGCGACCCTCGCCTTGGCAAGGCGATGCTCTACCACTGAGCCACTTCCGCTTTTGCATGGTGCGGATGAAGGGAGTCGAACCCCCACATCGTAAGATACTAGATCCTAAGTCTAGCGCGTCTGCCAATTCCGCCACATCCGCTTATTTAATTTCGTACTTTGATATGATACCAACCATCATTTGAAATGTCAAGTTTAAGTTGAAGAAATTGCAGTTTTTTCCCTAATGGCTCATTTACAAAGTAGCAATCGTTATTGGATTTAAGACAATTGTAGCTTCGGGAAGAAATAAGGCAGGCGCGAATCCGGTTGTGTTGTTCGTCCATGAGTGATGAACTTAAAGAATTAGAGAATATTATTTTCTATTAGCCATTTTTTAATAAAAGCTAAAAACAGCTGAGAAGAAGCGGAAATAAAATGAGCATTGTTCGTAGCTAAAACGAGGTGACGATAGTAGCGCTCTTTAAAGGGACGTATGGCAACCTTGGCGTGATTGGGAATACTGGAAAGAAAAAAGTGTGAAAACACACTGACGCCAAATCCCGATTCAATAAACTTTAGAGCCACCATTTCGTCGTATAGCTCTAAGAAGTGTGCGGGTTCAACCTCTGCAGACTTAAAAATAGCACCAATTTCATAAGCAAACTTTTCTCCAGAAAGAATGTATTGGGTATTTTTCAAATCATAAATGGAAACGGCAGGCTTGGACGTGAGGGGATGCTCCAAAGGCAAAACAACCATGAATTCGTCTTTGATGATTCTCTCATAACTAAAGTCTAAAACCGATTGCTCGGATGTAATGGCAATGTCTATGGAACCCTGTGACAAAAGTTGAAAAATTTCTTTTTGATTTCCGATAAAAATCTTAAAATCAATTTGTGGGTATCTTTGTTTAAAAGCTTTTATCATTTGCGGAAGGTAGGCAATTGAAAAACTAAAAAACAAACCCAATCGAACCAGTCCCGTTTCTGATTTTGTTAGGGCATCGGAAATGCGTTTGAGTTTATCTTGTTCTTGGCTAATCACTCCTATAGAGTCGATAACATCTTGGGCAGCAGGAATGAGCACCACGCCGGTGTTGGTGCGCTTAAAAATAGGAAAACCCATTTCCTCTTCAAAGGATTTGATGGCTTGACTGATGGCAGATTGACTGTAATTTAAATTGAGGGCAGTTTTTGAAAAACTACCTGTTTTGCACACATCTAAGATGATGTCGTATTTGTTCATGAATGGCTCCTCCTATCAAGGATGCTTTGAATACAATCATAAAGTATTATTGTTTAGAATGTCTGAAAATGGCTAGATCTCTTGAAGACATGTAAGCAAGAGGAACAAGAAAAAGGGTTCGCGCATTGGCAGATGTCCGCAATAAGAAAACCTGATAACGACCTTTGTATAGGATGAATACAATAGCTTTTGACAGATATCAGTAAAAATGGTAACGGCTATAAGTCTTTCTCAAACGGCGTTCATGCAATTTCATAGTATCCTATGATCAGTGGATCTTATCTAGAACAGATGACGGGGGCAAAATATGAAAATTTATACCGAAGAACAAGTTAAACAAATTATTGATGAAAAAAAGCTATTCCTTCCATTAGGGAAGCCTACAAAGATTGTATCGCAGGCAAAATTTATGCAGGAGATCGGATTATCTTGCCGATTCGCGGAGAAGAAAACGTCGGACAGTGGTTAGTGGCCAATAGTTTGGACAAACCTTATTTTGGAATGAAATTTTCTTCTGTATTTCCCAAAAATCGGGAGCTGGGTCTACCGGTGACCATCTCTAAGATTTCTTTGTTTTCTGCTGAAACCGGAGTCATTCAAGCCATGCTCGATGCAGACTACTTAACGGCAATCAAAACAGGTGGTAGCGCTGCCGTTGCAACGGATTTAATGGCCAGAAAAGATGCAACCGTTTTAAGCATTATCGGTACGGGTCTCCAAGCGTATTCGCAGGTTCTCGCCATTCAAGAAGTTCGAAAAATTGAAAAACTCTATGTTTATGATCTCGATATCAGTCGTGCTCAAAACTTTGTCAAAATGATTGAAACGGCCCAAAATCGACCATACGATTTAATCGCGACAAATTCTGCCGTAGAATGCGTTACCAACGCCGATATTCTTTGCACCTGTACGGCATCGAAGGTACCTGTATTTTCCGGTAAAGATTTAAAGTCGGGTACTCACATCAACGCCATCGGTTCCTTTACACCTTTTATGCAAGAAATCGATGCAGAGACGGTACAAAGGGCCAATAAAGTCATTACAGAACACGTGGAAGGTTTGTGGGATGCTGCGGGAGATATTTTAATTCCCTACAACGAGGGTAAAATTACTAAGGATAAAGTAACAGGTTCCGTCGGAGAGGTGCTGGTTGGAAGGGTCGTTGGAAGAGAAAACGATGACGAAATAACCCTATACGAAAGTGTCGGTTCCGCAGTATTGGATATTGCTTTGGCCATTGTTGTGTACGAACAATTGTCAACGCATCAACTATAAGAGAAATGTTATCCATATTTTGGCACATTCATATCACGATATGGGTCCGTTGATGTTGCTTATAATGAAAGGAAAGAAAAATGAGTTTTAAAAGATTTATCAATTGCGTTGAAACCCACGACGGCGAGCCGATGCGCGTCGTAACGGGTGGCGTCGGTCACATTCCGGGTAATAGTGTATACGAAATGGCGGAGTATTTAAGAACACAGGACGATAGTCTCCGTAAATTTTTGTTGAGAGAGCCTAGGGGTTATCCGCCTATGTGCTGCAATATTTTAGTTCCCCCAAAACACCCCGATGCAGCTGCGGGTTTTATCATTATGGAGCAAGTGGAATATCCCATGATGTCCGGTGGCAACACTATTTCTGTAGCAACTGTTTTATTAGAAACCGGGATCATACCCTCCCATGAAGGTCTCAATGAATTTAACTTAGAAGCACCGGCAGGTTTAATCGGCATCAAAGCTATGGTAGAAAACGGTAAAGTTACCGCCGTCACCTTTAAAAATGTGCCGGCCTTTGCAGAATACTTAGACAAAGAGATTGCGGTGCCACATATTGGACACGGGGTCGAAAAAGTTGTCGTGGATGTTGCCTGGGGCGGTATGTTTTATGTGATGGCTGATGTCAATCAGTTTCCATGGGTTCAGCTGATACCGGAACATGGTAGAGAAATCGCAAGAATTTCGTCTCTTATTTTAAAAGCAGCCCAAGATCAATTACCTGTAGAAAATCCGGATTACCCAGGTGTGGGCATCACCATTTCACAATTGTTTAAATCTGTAGACGATGACCCGGAGGCGGATGTACGAAATGCAGTGACTGTGGCCAGTGGCGAAGTCGATTTCGATAACCCCGCCACTTGGATCGGTGCACTGGATAGATGTGCCTGTGATACCGGGACTTGTGCAAGATTAGCGGCCATGCACGCTAAAGGTCAAATAAAAGTGGGCGGATCTTTCCGCAACAAAGGTGTATTGGACGTGGTATATAAAGGTGAGTGTTTGGAAGAAGTAGATTTTTATGGTAAAAAAGCGGTTATTCCTGCCATTACCGGACGTTCTTGGATCTATGGCTTTAACAATCTCATCTTAGATCCCACCGATCCTTTCCAAGAAGGCTTCACTGTAGGGGATATTTGGGCGTAATTTCGTCTTTATCAACAACGAATTGTCAGCAATCAAAACAGCTGTTGCATTGAAAGAAATTTCTGCAACAGCTATTTTAGACTTGTTTAAAGCTATTGGCCGAATTCACAAAAAATGGTCTCAAGCGCTCTTGACAAGTTGGTATCAAAAAGATAAACTGATTAAACACTTTATGCGAGAGTGTTGGAATAGGCAGACAAGCACGTTTCAGAGGCGTGTGTACTTCGTACGTGTGGGTTCGACTCCCATCTCTCGCACCATTTAAAATATAAACAGGTAAAATGATCAAAGCCTGTAAAAGTTTCAACCCAAGTTTCAGATGGTTCAAAAAAGAGCCATTTTAAACTTGGGTTCTTTATTTTTTTGTCTAAGGCAACAGTTCTTCTAACTTGAGAGACATGTTATTATTACGTTTCGAAAAATAGCAAGAAAGTTTGTATCCATTGCTTTGAATTTGAATTGTAAAGCGACGCACATTCTATCTGCCTATAAAATGATTGTTTACTCCAATAAACAGTTGCAAAATTACAGTTTCACAGGTCGATCATCTTTTAAAGCGCATCACCACTTGGTAGATGGACGGTTTCCTTTTAAACCAAGCTAAGGCCATACGCAGCGACAAGGGCAAATGTTTGGTGTCGGGCAGAGCGCTGCCCAAATCGGTTATCAACTGATAGTCCTCGATGTTGGGGCTCCACTTGGCGATTTCGTAAGGATCTTTGACGATAAAATGCATTTCAGCATTGGTGATACCCTTTTTTTTGACAGATCTATTGGACATCTTAATCATGCTCGGGCATTCGTTATCGAAACTGAAAACCCCACCGGGAAAGCGGGCACCAAGCTTTTGGATCAAATCTTTGACCTGATATTTGTGTAGGTAAAAAATAACCCCGGCGCTCAATAGTAGAATGCCTTTGTCGGGATCAAATTGGACGGTGTCCATCCATCGGTCATCCAACATAGAGCAGGCTATATTTAAATTTCGTTCTGAAGTGGGTAAATAGGTTTCCCTTAAAGCAATGACCTCGGGAAAGTCTAAGCTGTAGTAGGTAATTTTACCATTATCCAAAACTTCAAATAAGGAATCCAACCCGGCACCTAAATTGACAATGGTAGCTTCCGGGTGTTTGTAGATGAACTTCCGGGCAATTTTGACATTCAGTTGGTAGCGCATACCGTAGATGAAAGCAGGGAAGATACCTTGGTCTTTTTCTTTTAACAGCTTGGTATCAAATTTTGAAATTAAATGGGCAGAATGGGGATCATTAAAATATCGAGGCCATTTTTCTTGAGCCTTAACCCTTCCTATCAAGGGCAACAAAAGAGTTTCTTGAGTTGTATTTTTTTTCATTCTTTTCTTCTTTCTATGGGAATAAATGATCGTTGAAGGTGAAACTATTCTACCATATGTTAGCCCAATAAAACAAACTGAAACAGTTATCTGCACAGCTGGTTCATGACCGGTTCATCAATCAGTTTTGTGTCGGTTCTTAGCAAGGTATTGAGTCTTGATAAAATTTTAAAATGCCAATTGTCGTTCTAAATCAATATGAAAAACGGCGATATTATGCTATACTAATTTTGATAAGTTCAATTGATTATCCTTTAACGGCAAACAAATTATGAGCTAAACAAAACAATTCTTTTGGCAGGAAGGGATCGTTTCCATTCCGGTGAGTCAGTGATGAACTGAAGAAAGAGAGGCACAACTATGGCTGATGGCATTTTAAAAAGATTTAAAGATATTATGTCTGCGAACATTAACGCTTTATTAGATAAGGCAGAAGATCCGGAAAAAATGATAGACCAATATATGCGGGATATCGAAAGCGATTTGGGCAAAGTTAAAGCGGAAACCGCTGCGGTGATTGCGGAAGAAACCCGCAATAGAAGAGAATTAAACGAAAACACCGAGCAGATTGCTAAGATGGAAAATTATGCCAAAAAAGCACTTGCCAGCGGTAACGAAGCCGATGCACGTAAATTTGTCGAAAAGAAACAATCCTTGGAACGCACACGGGCAGATTTAGAAAAATCTTTGGAAATTGCAACGCAAAATGCAGATCAAATGAAGCAAATGCACGATAAATTGATCAAAGATATTTCCAGCTTAGAATCCCGTAAAGCGGAAATCAAAGCAAAAATAAACGTCGCTAAAGCACAAGAAAAAGTAAATCAAGTTGGTGGCTCTGTTAAAGGTGTTAAAGGCAGCATGACCGCCTTTGATCGTATGGAAGACAAAGCCAATAGAATGTTGGATGAAGCCAACGCCATGGCAGAACTCAACAAAAACGCAGAAGCAGAAGATATGGACGCCCTTAAAGCAAAATACGATGAATCGGATGCTACCGAATCCGAATCTGTAGATAACGAATTGGATAAGCTGAAAAAAGAATTAGGACTCTAATGAACGGAGAAGATTATGGGCTTTTTTAGCAAACAATTTTCTAACGTCGTTGAATGGGAAGAGTACAACGACGAGATACTATTTTGGAAATGGTCCAATAAAGAGATTAAAAAAGGCAGTCGTCTCATTATTCGCCAAGGTCAAGATGCCATCTTTATGTACAATGGTAAAGTGGAGGGTATCTTTAAAGACGAAGGCAGTTACGACATCGAATCTCAAATTATACCCTTCCTTTCCACATTGAAGGGTTTTCGATTTGGCTTCAATACCGGTTTGCGGGCGGAGGTGTTGTTTATCAACACCAAGGAGCTCACCGTTAAGTGGGGGACAAAAAACGCCATCGCCATACCGGCTCCCAACTTACCCGGAGGCATGCCAATACGCGCCTTTGGTACCTTTAACTGCAGGGTTTCCGATTATATGATTTTAATCGAAAAAATTGCGGGGATTAAAAGGCAATTTACCATAGAAGATATTAAAGAGCGTGTCATTGCTATGTTGGACCAATTACTGATGAAGTGGATTGTCAGAGAAGGCAAGGATATGTTTAACCTCCAAGCCAATTCCTTTGATATCGGCGGTGGCATCAAAGAAGATCTGGATATGGAAATGGAAAAAATAGGGATAGAGATTACAGGCTTTAATATTGCCAGCTTCTCCTATCCGCCGGAAATCCAAAAAATGCAAGAAAAGGTTGCCGGTCAAAGCATGATCGGCGACATGAACCGCTATACCCAGGCAGCCATGGCCAATTCTATGGAAAACGGCAAAGGCGGTGGAACCGCATCGGATATGATGGGCATGCAAATGGGTATGATGATGGGTCAACAAATGATGAACCAAATGCAACAAGAGAAGCAACAAAATCAACAAACCGGTAGCAGTACACAGCAACCCTCCGGCACAAGCCCATCGGAAGGAGCGTTACCTAAATTCTGTCCGGAATGTGGACATAAAACCGAAGGGGGAAAGTTTTGCTCCAATTGTGGTCATAAACTCACTCCGTAACTGCATAGGAAGGTGAGCTATGTCTGAGAAAATCTATCATTGCAACAATTGTGGGGGCATTTATGAGTTTCATGTTCAATCCCAGAACTTAAAATGTCCCAATTGCGGAACGGAAGAAGAAATACCCGATTTGGGAGGTGTGAGCGAACACCCGTTGCATCTGGGTATGCAACACTATGCCAGTGATGTACAAAAAGAAACAGAATCCGTCAATATGTTGGACTGTTCCTCTTGCGGTGCCAGTATAGAAGTGGCCGACAATTCGACGGCAACCAGTTGCCCTTATTGCGGTGCCCATATTGTGTTGGCACAAAAACAGGTAGAGACCATTACGCCGGACGGGATACGCCCCTTCCAGATCGATCAGAATCAAGTCGGAAACATTTTCCGAAATTGGATCAAAGGCAAATGGTTGGCACCGAACGAGTTGAAAAACGCTTATCAACAAGACAAAGTCATGGGGATTTACGTCCCGTATTGGACATTCGATGCACAAGTGGATACACGTTATACTTGCGATGTCGGGGACAATTATCAGGAAAGTTACAGAGATAAGGAAGGCAACTTAAAAACGAGGACAAAAATTAGATGGAGTCGTTCCTCCGGTCGATTTTCACATTTTTTTAACGATGTGTTGGTACGGGCAACCAAAGCGATCAAGGACACCTTGTTAAAAGCAGTGGGAGCCTATGACACCGAGACTCTAAAAAGTTATTCCTCCGCATATCTATCGGGCTTTTCTGCTGAAAGGCACAATGTTCCCATCGATGATGCGTATCTCGAAGCGAAGGTCAGTATGGATAATGTTTTAAAGGATATGGTCAGAAATATCGAATTGCGAAGACATGACCATGTCAATAACATTAGACTTCAAGTAGACTACGCTAAGGAAACCTTTAAACATGTTATTTTGCCGATATACATTACGGCCTACTATTTTAAAGGTCAAACCTACAACGTCATCATCAACGGCGAAACCGGGAACATCTATGGAGAGTATCCGAAGAGTAAGGTTAAGATATTCTTGATCGTTTTGGCTATTCTTCTGGTGATCGCACTGGTTTACCTGTATTCAACCTACTCGCAATAAAGCAATAAAAAAGGTTGTCCAAAATTTTAACTTTTGGACAACCTTTTGTCATGTTATTCGTTGATCGTTACTTCGTATTTTTCTTTTAATTCTTCGATGCGTTTGATAAATTCTGCGTTTTGCTTTTCTCCGAGAAGGTATCGTTTCAGATTATCTTGTATCACTTCGAAGGGCAACAGTTCCGGATCCTTCGTGTCCGTTACTTTGATAATGTGATAGCCAAATTCGCTTTGAACCGGAGCGTCGGATATTTGGCCAACCTCCATAGCAAAGGCGGCTTCTTCGAAGGCGGGTACCATTCGGCCTTTGTGGAAAAAGCTTAAATCTCCGCCCTTTTCTTTAGAGGGGCAAGTGGAATACGCTTTGGCCGCCTCTTCAAAGGTTTTATCTCCGGCTTTAATTTCTGCTATAATGTCGATGGCTTGTTGCTCGGCCGGTACTAAAATATGGCTGGCGCGTATATTGGGCGCAGACATCATTTGTTCGGGATGTTTGTCGTAAAAATCTTTGACTTCTTGATCATCGATGGTGACATTTTTCATAAAATCTGCGATGACAAAACTTTTTAATAATTTCGTCTTGGCATCTTCCAACATGATTTTGAATTCTTCTTTTTCTTCAACCTTATCTTCCAAACCTTGTAAATAGAAAAGGTTTTGTGCGATCAATTCGTTCAATAACTCTTGTCGCCCTTTATCGGTTTTAAAGGGGTTTTGTTGTTCCGGTGGCAAATGTTGAATCAATTCGTTTAAATCGTGTTCATAGATTTTGAGGCCTTCTACTGAGGCTAAAACTTTACTCATGGTATCTCCTTCATCATTCTTGCATTTTAAAGTCTAATAGTTGAGGGTTCATTTGTCAACATTAACTGAAGATGCGAATCTTTTCTTCAGGAAAATAGGATGTTAATAAGGACTTCAAAACCTTGCTTTGTATCAAATCTTCACTAAAAGTGTGGGTGTTTTCTTTAAGGATGGTTGGGTGTACCAACACGGGGTTGTTCGGATCCGTTTTGACAAATTTTTTGTACTGTTTTTGGCTGATGCGAAAGCCGCCGATATTGATATCCCTTATTTGATTAAAATCCAAATATTGAGCCAATAATGAGACCATTTCTTGATAATGGGAGACTAAATTCGGAAAGGGCAGCAGGGGCTCAAAGGAAAGTCGAACACGGGCCCCACCACGTTGTGCTTGGCGGATCGCCTGAATGCGAGCGGCTAAAGAAGGTGTTCTGGGTTCATAATAATCGATGAGGGTCTGTGGTAAAAGAGACCATGCCCATATTAAATTATCAGGTACCTGTGCAAAGGGAAAGGTATTGGCTTTTGTCTTGACTTCGATCGTTAAATGGGGATTGGCCCTCAGCAAAGGAAACCACGCTTCGATGAAGTGCGTGATGCCCTCTAAGGCCAAGAGATCGGAATCGTAGGAAAGAGCTAAATACACAGGTTGGCCATCTTGCAATAAATCTTCTTTGACAGAGCAAATCAAGTCATCGTTGTTAACAAAAATAACGCAATGGGCGGAAGGGTGCAGGGCTTTCAAATAACAATAGTGGCAGTTGTATAGGCAGTTTAAAACCGGAGAACAATAATAAAATTTTTCCTGTTCAAAATCTTCACAATAGGGTGAACCGTCGTAATAAAAATGAAACTTTTTCTCTGCTAGAATACATTGCACAGCATTTTTTTGCATCATATAATTTTGGTTATTGCGATTAAAAACCTGAGCATAATCGTCGATGATTATCGAGTGTTTAGGTTTTATTTTTGAAAGGATCTTCCGTGTATTGGGATGATCGACAACACCTTTTTCAATGTAAACTCTGGAAAAATTCGGTGCATTGTAGTTTTTCGATAAGTGCATTGAATTGTGTGTTCCTCTCTAAAACAGTCAAGGTGGTGGGCAACGCGTTGAGAAGATCGCTTAAAGGCGGTAAAGCCGGATAAAGTTCTCGCCGCTTTTCATAAAGGCGCGCTTCATGGAATAATCGATGCTTTTGACTGGTCGTCAAGCGACGGCTTTGCTGATAGGGCTCCAGATGCATGCGCAAAGCATCGTCTTCTTGACACATAATCTCAAAATAATCTTCAACCATTTGCTTAAAATCAACGTACGCCTTTAAACCCCGTTCCTCTATTCCCGGTATCAAGATAAAGATGAGGTGGGGTGGTGTGCTTCTAAACAGGTTTTGAATTTTCTCACTGATGGCGCTTGGCATTAAGGTGATACTTTTTTCCGGAAAGGGATGCTTGAGCAATATATCCGGATAATACACATTGGGCTTGTCACTCTGCATCTGAATTTGGTTGACGAGGGTATACGTCGCTTCTCGATATTCCCAAAGTATTAAAAATTCGGGTTTCATTTTACTTCTTCCAATTTATGATATACTTTATACTAGCATAAAAGGAGGTAGAAATGAACAAAGCAATTATATTTGACATGGACGGCGTTATCATCGACTCCGAAACCGTTTATGCAGAAATAGAATGGCAAATTTACCAGGAGTACAACGTTCCCATGACCAGAGAAGGCGCTATGCAAAGCATGGGGCGTGGGTTATTAAACTGGTGGGAAGAAATTGTAGAACGTTATGGTATGCCCATCAGTGCGCAACAAGCGGCAGAGGAAGTAGCGAAGCGTTACATGACCTTTTTAACAGATCCTAACATCAAAAAGGAAGCTATGCCGGGCGCCCGTCAATTGATGCAAAGAATAAAAGAAGAAAAGAATTGGAGAATAGCCATTGCCTCGTCTTCGGACGCCAACGCTATCTCAGCGGTGATGGATATTTTCGATCTTCATCCTTATATCGACTTTACCATATCCGGCAATGAAATTGTCGACAGCAAACCCCATCCGGAAATCTTTGAAAAAGTTGCAAAACATTTCGACTATGCACCGCAGCAATGTTTGGTTATCGAAGACTCTCAGAGCGGTATACTCGCTGCAAAAGCGGCAAGCATGTATTGTGCAGCCTACAAAAGTGCACCGAAGGGTTTGGTAGACTATAGTTTGGCGGACTTTGCCTATGACAACCACCACAAAGTGTTGCCCATGATCGAAAAAGTACTGGAGTGAGAACACTGGTATAAATAAATAACAAAGCCAAAAATCCCTTCGCATCAAAACAACCGAGGTGTGGAGGTTTTTTTGTTGTTAGAATCAATTTAAAAAACTAGTAAGTAAAGTTCGGTTTTCAAAGTCAATAGCAAATTTCTAACGCATCCATCATTCTTTGCGACTCTTGTAACGAGTCCTGTCGGCATATTGAGAGCGACTTTATTGAACTTCTGCTCAAGGGCATTAAGGTATGTAGACAAAAGAAAGAAAATGGAAAGTAAATAACGCTTTATTGCGTGGTCTCTGTAAAAATCTGTGCCGTCAATCCAGCACGATCATAGAGCTTCATTTTACCGGAGTCATCGTATAGGGAAGACAAATTCTTTTCTATTCTACAATGGGCAATTTTTCGTTATAAGGTTATATTGAGAAGGTTAATGGATTGTGATATAATACAAAGTAACTATGTATTTTATTCTTTTGATATAAAATGTCAAAAAGAAATGAAATATATAAAATAGAGTCGATTCATAATTAAGATGATTAAAAGGAGAAGCCGTCAATGAACACAAATCGTTTAATAGCGAATAAGAGATTTCGAAAAATAGTTGCACTGGTCATCACCCTGACATTGGTGATGCAATTTGGTAGCGGATTAAAAGCTTTGGATGAAACATCCGATGCACCGGTACCGCCTTCGGTCGTTGCACCTGAAGGCACTGGTAGCGACAATGGAGATGTCAATCCGGAGGATTCTCTTGTAAAACCCGGCACAGATGGTGTGGATGACCAACCGGCAAGTGTAACGTTGCCGGAGCCAACTCAAGGCGAGGCAGCAAGCCCTTCCGGCACTCAAGTGCCTCAGTCAACCAGCAGAAGCGTTCCCTCTGTTTTTGAGATTGTTTGGCTGGAAGGGGGGCTTAATACTTCTTCTCGTCAAGAAGGGGAAATTTCCGGAGATAATCAGGAAATCATGGACATTACGCCTTACGATAACGATCGCGTAAGACCGGCAATTTACCAGATTAATTTTACCATGGGCGGAGATCGAGATGCCGCGCCGGGGGAAATAGAAATTAGGCTACCCAAAAGTATCTTCTCTGGCAGAGATGGTCAGCCGGTGGATGAGATAAAGTTGCCAATTGTTCAAGCGCCGGAAATAGGCGGAGCTACTAATTTTCACTATTGGATCGATACAGAAACCGACGAAATTGTAGTGACCAATTACGAAAACTTTTTAAGAACAGAATCCTTTACGGTTGCCATAGAAAATGACTTTTGGCCGTACCAAGTTGCCGACGGTTACAGTAACCCTAATATCCAAGCCAAAGTTTCCATCCAACAAGATGCTGGTACCGAACCCATTCAAGCAGAATCGAATACGCTAGAGGTGAACGTTCACACCACAGCGAAACTCAAACAGGTTCGAAAACAAAATTATGGGCGTTTAGAGACATGGGATCCCGCATGGGGAGAAAAACCGGAAGATGCGGACGATTACTTTTATGTTATGTGGCAACTCAGAATCGATAAACCCATGAACAATACCCAGCCTTTTGAAGTTAAGTACGTGGATGTGGCGGACCCCTTGGGTGAGATCGTAGCATTTTCCGAGACTAGAGCTCATTGGGTCATCAGCCCGCCATCTTCATGGACGTTAAACACGCAACAACCCGATGGGACAGATATTTTTAGCAATAAGGTCTTTTATAATGAAAACAAGCCTACGAACCAAAACTCAGACAATAAAATCGTTACCTATATCATTACAAAGTATCATAAAGATTTGGGTGTCGATGGCAAGGTTTTTAGAAACACCTTTACGGCGAACTTAACCGGTGTAGACGGCGCCCATGACACTAAAAGTGCCAGCACTAGTTTTACCTATAAACCACCGGCACAGTATATAGGAGACGGTATAGCACAGAATAAAAGATCTGGTAGCAGTATCCTTACTTCGGGGATGCTGGATGCGCTAGAAAAAGGGAACAATGTACGACCTTTGGGATCTTATAACGACTCATTTTATGTAACAGCACAAGCATACAGGGCAAAAGACATCAGCCAAGATGGAACGAAGGACTACACCTTGGAAATCGTAGACAACGTCATGGGCTTAAGGCAATATGACCTCAATGGCAACCCAAGAGAACCATGGTTTGAGCTGTTAACTCCTGGGACGGATTTTAATTATATCCATGCTTATGTCAATCTAACCGAATACGACTCAACATACGATATCAATAAAGGCTACACGAGTGTAGAGGCAAAGGATTACCAAAATTATAAACCCATAGAATTGTACGTTCAGCAAGATGGTGGATCGTCTTGGACGAAATTAGGAGAATTTAAACGCAACGGATCTTCAGACCAATATGATTTTACCAGACCGGACGGAACGGTTGAAAAATATACCAGTCGTTACAAACCTGTTACATTACCGAGCAATACGACGAACATTAAATTTGTCTACACGGGAAAACGTTACGGCGCAAAAGTAGAGGGGCACTTCGGAATACAAATCAATTCCACAGATACAGTGCGTGCTGCGGTTCAGCGAGCCAAAGATGCTGAAGAGAATACTTTAAATTTCTACAACATCAGTACCATGGGTGTCAAAGATAGCGAAGGGAATTATGCCAACCAAACAGACAAATTTGCTATTGATAATGGCAGCGCCTATTATCCTGAAAATGTCAAAGATGCAGTAAAAGCCCAAGCAAGAGAGATGACAGGTGTGGACGGCGCCTATTTGGAGCATACTTCCTCATATATTGGGCTCAAATGGCTACACGTATCCAGCTGGTTGGGAAAGACAAATAAAAAACCGGTATCAGACTCTGTAAATGGCAGAGAAATTGTGGATTATACCCTGACAATGAGAGAATCGGTTACCCTCGACAAAAACACGATACCGGAGGAACAAGCAGAAGAATGGGGTTTGGTTTCAGAGCAAAACAGAGGAGTTTTTTACGATTTGCTCCCACCGGGCACATGGGCGCTGAAAGACTCAATCAAAGCCTACACGGTGGATTATTATTGGAACGGATACAGTGCGACTTCCTATAGGGGGGTACCCTGTGCTCATCAAGTAGAGTTTTTCCCCGATTGGAGAGGTTCGGGCATGACGATGATGAAAATCACAGTCAAAGCGCCCATGGAGCACAATCTTGTCCGCAGGGGGATGACAGGACAAAACTACATGTTGTTTTCGGGATTTATCGTGGATTTTCAGGTTGCGAACCCTTGGGATAATATCCTCGATTCCGGAAAAACAATGTGGAATAGTGTGGCTTACCAAACCGGCGCGGACAGTTTGGCCCAGGGTTTGACCGATATCAACCCGAATACAACGATCCAAGAAAAAGCGTGGTTTGAAGATGTCAACGAAGACAACGACCCCAACGAGAAACAATTTCTATATGCAGAAAACAAACTCAACTTGACACCGTTGATTGCGACGGAAATAGGATTTACGAAAAAAGTAAAATCTGTTGACGAGCCGGTCTTTGGCTCCTTATCGGAGGTGCCGGTCGGCGGCAAATATGTGTACAGGCTTCGCTATGCGGTTAATAAAAACACTCAATCTAAAAACGTCGTCATATACGACATACTGGAAAATGCTTATGGGGATCATACGCATTGGCAAGGCACCTTTGACCGTATCGATTTAAGACATGCCATTGAAAAGAATATTGAACCGGTGGTGTACTATTCGACACGAAACGATTTGAACCCTAGGGATAACCCGGACGACGGCGATTTAACCAATGGGGAAATTTGGACCACCGAAGAACCTGCCGATAAGAGCACCATCAAAGCTATAGCTGTCGATTTATCTAAAATGAAAGGTGGCGGCGACTATATCTTCCCGGCGGAAGCCACGCTACCGCTGTACGTTTATATGGATGCGCCGAATAGCGGTGTACCGGTTACCAATCCCCCTGTGCACGCCTACAACGATGCCTACATCCGAGCTGTTAACATAGTAGGAACCGGTGTAAATGTGGATTTGAATGAAAAAACCGATGTGGTCAGGGTCTACATGAGAGAATTCGAGATGGATATCGAAAAAACGGCGAATCCAGCATCGGGAACTTTTGAAGATCCTACTGATCTCAGAGCCAATGATAACAAACTGACTTACACCCTCAACATCACAGATAAAAATAAAAAGGATACCGCTAGAAATATCGTGGTTGAAGATGTTTTACCCGACGGCCTAGTCCTTGATGGCGAGATCCAATTTAAGTTTGGTCAGGATGGCGATAGTGGACTCATATCCGAATCCAATACCATTCATTTTAATCAAGACGGTCAGAAACTAACCTTTACCATCGACAAATTATTTGCAGAAAACAATTTGGAACTGACCATTCCGGTTCGCGTCGATCCATCCACCATTGTGGGGGTCCATAGACCGGTTTTCCAAAACCAAGCGATGATTACCAGTGTGGGTGGTAGGGAATTCGATGTTGCCAGCGAAACCACCTATCATAAAACGGAGATACCTGTAGAAGTTGTTGCTAAAAAGGTTTGGGATGACGGAAACAACCTCGGAGGTGTCCGACCGGAGAACGTGAAAGTCACCTTACACGCCAACGGTACTCAAGTTGGAGAAGTTGTTACGCTATCGGAGGATAATAATTGGGAAAACAAATGGAGTGGCTTGCCCTGCTCTGACGACGAAGGAAAACCGATTGATTACAGCATAGAAGAAAAGCCGGTCAACCACTACGAAACGGTCATTGAAGAAAGTTTGGATGAAACCACCGGTGAAAAAGTATTCCGCGTTATCAACCAGTACGAAAGCACCAACCGCACGGTTAAAAAGATCTGGGAAGACGACAATAACAAGAGAGGTAAGAGACCATCAGACATCAAGGTTCAACTCTTACAAGACGGAATCCCCTATCAGGACGAGATCGATCTCAACGCATCCAATGGTTGGACCCATACTTGGGAAGGCATTCCTCTCAAAAACGAAGATACCCTTTACACCTACACCATTCGTGAGATTCCTGTGGATGGATATGAAACCACCATTAAGGAAGAAATCGATCCGGAAACCAACGGTCTGGTTTTTGAAGTGACAAACGAGTACAAAACGACCAGTAGAACGATAGAGAAAAGATGGGATGACAGAGGGAACGTACTGGAACTCCGCCCCGAAAGTGTCAAGGTACAATTAAAAGCCAACGGCACCAACCATGGCGGACCGGTCACCTTGAACGAGGATAACAACTGGCATCACCAATGGGACGATTTGGAAATACTGGATGACGATGGAAGGCCCATCGAATACAGCGTAGAAGAAGAATATCTGAAAGATTATCAACATGAAATAGAAAAGATTGTAGAGGAAGTACCCGGCGGTCATGACGAAGAAGGAAACCCAGAACCGACCTTTATAGACAAAGGATTTATCATGACCAACACCCTAGAGTTTACGGATAGATTCGTTTTCAAAATTTGGGAAGACGAAGAGGATGCAGCGGGCAAACGACCGGATTCCATTACAGTTCAACTTCTACAAGACGGAAGAGCTTACGGAGAACCCGTAGTGCTGAACGATGAAAACAACTGGGCCCATAGATGGGAGGATTTGCCGGCGACTAAGGGACAAGTTTATTATGATTACGACCTTCACGAAATTCCGGTAGAAAACTATCGAGCGGAAATTGAAACGCTCTATAATTCAGACGAAGAAAATGAACAGTCAGAAATCATCTATTTTGTCACCAACATATATGATAGGCTCGAAGTATCCGCCACTAAAAAATGGGAGGGACTACCGGTTGATGAAAACGGGTCAACACCGGATGGACCACCGGTCCTATTGCAACTCAAACAAAATGGCGAGAACTTTGGCGATGCGGTGCAAGTGGAAGATACAGGAAGCCATGAGACAACCTACACATGGAGCAATCTGATCAAACACGCACCGGATGGTTCAGAGTATACTTACACCGTGGAAGAACCGACGGTCCCCAAGGGCTATGTGAAAACTCAAGAAGGCAATACCATCACCAATACCTATAATGGAGTCGGTGAAAAAGATCCGATTGAATTCACCGCCACTAAGAAATGGGAAGGACTACCCGAAGGCACCAACGGTGTAGCCGTCAGCTTGCAACTCAAACAAAATGGTGCTGACTATGGCGAAGCGGTACAAGTAGAAGACAATGGCAGCCATGAGGCAAGCCATACTTGGAACGACTTACCCAAGTACGCTCCAGACGGAAGTCCGTATACCTACACCGCCGATGAGACCACCGTACCCAACGGTTATGTGAAAACACAAGCAGGCAATATCATCACCAATACCTATAATGGAGTCGGTGAAGAAGAACCTGTTCAATTCACCGCTACCAAGAAGTGGGAAGGACTGCCGGAAGGCGCCAATGGCGCAGCCGTCAGCTTGAAACTCAAACAAAATGACGTTGACTATGGCGAAGCGGTTCAATTAGAAGATACGGGAAGCCACGAAGCGACCCATACTTGGAACAACTTGCCCAAGTACGCTCCCGATGGAACAGCGTATTCCTATACAGTTGATGAAGTCACTGTGCCCAACGGTTATGTGAAAATTCAAGAAGGTAATACCATCACCAATACCTATAATGGAGTCGGTGAGGAAGAACCGATTGAGATCACCGCTACCAAGAAGTGGGAAGGCTTACCGGAAGGCGCCAATGGCGCAACCGTCAGCTTGCAACTCAAACAAAACGACGCTGACTATGGCGAAGCGGTTCAAGTTGAAGACAGTGGCAGCCATGAGGCAAGCCACACATGGAACGACTTACCTAAGTACGCTCCCGACGGAACGGCGTATACCTACACCGTAGATGAGGCAACCGTACCCAACGGTTATGTGAAAGCTCAAGAAGGCAATACCGTCACCAATACCTACAACGGTACCGGTGAAGAAGAAC
>JAAYJS010000021.1 GCA_012522805.1 Eubacteriaceae bacterium
GAATTGTATTGACAAATAAACATAACCCGGTATAATAAATATATAATAATTATTATAAAAAATAAGTTTAGTGATCACATAAAGCGAATGTGGCTAATAAATAGAATACAAAAAACAATTCGTAAAAACATATGTAATTACAAACAATCAAACACAAAAGGAGTAAAAAATGAAAAGTGACAAAAAAAGTGCTTCGCGTTGGATCGTTTTGTTTTTATTATCCGCTGCATTTATGGGTTCTTTCGCAGCAAGGATGATTTGGTCCCCTTTTATCGCATCTGCTTCTGCAGAGTTAGGCATTAGCGCTGCACAAGCAGGATTGTTTATTTCGATGTTTTATATCGGTTATATGATCACCCAATTACCTGGAGGTATTTTAGCAGATCGCCTGGGCGTTAAATTTGTTTTATCTATTTCAGTTTTAGTAACTGGTCTTTTCACATTTCTAGTATAAATCATCAATTCTTATTATGTTGGATTGGCTTTTAGATTTTTGGCAGGGCTGGGATCCGGGACTATCGTTGCCTGTTCCTCCAGAGTCATCGCATCCCAATTTGAGCCCCAACGTCGAGGTACGGCAATGGGTATTTTCTTTTCTGCTACCATGGCAGGCTTGCTACTCAGCAATAAACTTGCACCAATAGCTTTAGAAATAGGCAGTTGGAGAAAAGGTTTTGTATGGTTAGGTATGGGGCTGATGTTTTTATCAGTGCTCTTATTCCTATTTATTCAGAAAGAACCTCGTAAAGAGACGAATGAAACCATATTCGGTGGTGTAACAACGGTTTTTAAAGTTAAAAATGTTGTCATCATGGCGTTTGTGGGCTTTACTTATATTTGGTTAGTCTTGGCTTTTGCAACATGGGCCAATCGCTATATGGGGTCAATCGGTATCGAAGTAGCAGACGCCTCCTCCGTTATGAGTTGGTACAGTATCTCCGCTTTGGTCGGTACCTTTTTAGGCGGTTGGGCAGTCGATGCTTTTAAACTGAACCGACGTTATTTTGTCGTTGTAATGTTTATTCTCATGGTTGTCACAACCTTTGTCTTTGCAAAACAAACAACTGTAATGGGATTAAGTTTGGTTGCGGCATTGTATGGTTTTGTTTCCTACTTACCTAACTCTAATTTAACCACTTTGGTCGTCTATTACGCCGGAGATCAGTACGCTGGTACGGCGGTTGGTGGAATTAATTTTATTTGGCAATTCGGTGCGGTTTTAAGCCCCACGATAGCAGGTGCTGTTTTTGAATTTACTGGAAGTTTTAATTCCGTATGGATTATGCTGGTAGCTTTGCCGCTGCTTGGTATTGTCAGTTTGTTTTCGTTGCGCAGTCAAGAACAAGCTACAATATAAGAAGTTCATATTTGAGAAAGGAAATAAAAAATGAACAAAGAAGAAATGTTAGCGTATCGGAAAAAATTGTTTTCGGATGTTGTCAACCATCAAACTCCGGATCGGGTACCTTTATGTCCCTTTGTTGAGACTTGGGTGTTTCATTATTCGGGGATCAGCATCAAAGATGCTTTTTTAAAGGATAACAAACTTCTTTTTAATGCAATAAAAAAATTTGCTGATGATGTCCCGGTAGATGCCGTAGCCAGTATTTCTAATACAGTTCCCTTCAAAATGGGAAAAAATTTTGGCGGCGGTATTTATACAGTCAATGACGACGGTGTACAAATTATCGGATCTGGTGGGAGAATTATGGAGGATGGTGAGTTGCTGGAATTGGCAAAGGATGTCAAAACATTTTTTGCTAATACACTTGCACCAAGAAAATTTCCAATTTTTAATCAAAGTTTGGAAAAGAATGTTGACCTCATAAAAAAAGCTATCAAAGATATGGTAGATTGGGGTGCTTACAACGGAGAAGTTGTCGGACGTATCGAACAAGAATTGGGTCTACCCGTTATCATCAAAGCGACTAATTATATGCCCATGGATGTCATCCTTGATTACTTGAGGGACTTTGTCGGAATTTCTTCGGATGTCAGACGTGTACCGGATGAAATTTATGCTGCATCCGAATCACTATTAGATTTTGTCATGGATATGTACCTGGAATCCAATTTACCGGAAGACGATAGATGGCTCTTTTCGCCGCTCCATTACCCAACCTATATGCGACCGAAGGATTTTCAAAAACTGTACTTACCTTTTATGAAAAAGTATATCGAAGAATTTGGCGTCAAGCGTGGGTACACACTCCATTTCTTTATGGAAAACGATTGGATGCCCTACTTGGATATTTTACAAGAGCTGCCGACAGGTGCAAAAGTCATCGGGCTGTTTGAAATTGGACATGCCAGAGAAATCAAAGAGAAATTAAAAGGCCGTATGGTTTATCAAGGCGGTTTAGCAGCATCGGATTTAAAATTCCGAGAAAAAGACGAAATAGCCGATATCGTCAAAAAAACCTTTGACGAGTTGGCACCCGGTGGTGGATTTATCTATGGAACCGAATACTCCATGATGAATATGAATGACGGTAAACCGGAAAACTTTATTGAAGCGATGACAGTTGCCAAGGAATACGGAAAGTACTAGGAGGAGAAAATGGAATACGAATTAATGGATGCTTTTAACAAAGTACAGGAAGATTTTATTTCAGAAGGTATGCCGGAGGAGCAAGCGGAAGCCTTAATTAAAAAAGTGATTTGGAATCTCATTTGTCGCATCTAATATCCGAAAAGTGATATTAGAATAAGTGTTGAGAGCGAATCATTTTGATGTGTAATGTTCATAAAAAGCGGACTATGATCCGCTTTTTTCAATGGACATTGCTTTTTTAGAAAACATGCGCATACATTTTAAAAAATCAAATTTCACGGGGGAATGTAATGTAGAATATCAGTCCGGGATAGTTATAATTAAAAGTAATAGAAAAATAAGATAAAATGTTGAAAGGTGTGTTGATGTAGCCAAAATTCAACACTTTCTTAGATTTTTGGTGTTTTGTGCCGTCTTAAAGCCGTTGGCAAAACTATGTTGACTTTGATTCAAAAAACAATCGTCGGAATTGATGATACAAATATGTTTGTCTTTTATATTCAGCATATATATCAATCTTGTTGTCTGACTAAAATAATTCTTAATTGAACACCGAAGCTTTAATTCTTAGTTTTAATCTAGCTAGCATTTATAGGTTTGACTATTAATACTTGACTTTTGAAACCAGTAGCTTGGGACCATCGGCCCACAGTTTGTAGCAGCGGTGCTTTCATTTTTATGGATATCTTGATCCGTTTCTGTGGCCATCATCGACAGAACACAAGCTTGAAGGACGTAGAAGACCCATATTTTTTCAACAGTTGATCAGCTTAAAAGTTGTAAATGACTTTGTGGGATCTCGAGCTTTATCGACACCTTCGTCTCTGAATATTTGTCGCTTATCCTATAAGATTTAATCAATCCATCGATAAAGGTTTGACTTTCATAAGCAAAGGGTCCTATAATATAAATAATATTTAATGTTGATGAGGTAGGTATAATGGGAAATCAAGTGCTAACTTTATTTAGAAGAGTTTTATTTTTGACGGCATTTGTCATGA
The DNA here is from genome assembly GCA_012522805.1 of Eubacteriaceae bacterium. Lineage (GTDB taxonomy): Bacteria > Bacillota > Clostridia > Eubacteriales > Eubacteriaceae > JAAYJS01. Next base: position 3,556 of record JAAYJS010000021.1, read on the forward strand.
TTTTACTAACCACGCAGCAGGTTTTTGCACAAAGTCCGTTGAGCCAAGATGAAGGGGTTATTTTTGATTCCGTTAACGAAGCGCGAAGTCAAGCCGGTTTGCCGTCTTTAAAACGCTCTGACCGTTTAAACGCATTGGCGACGATTCGTGCTCAAGAAATTTCCCAATCTTTCTCCCATGTGCGCCCCAACGGCGAAGGATACAATAGTTTGGATCCCCAAGTCATGCATGGAGAAAACATCGTTTTCGGTACGCGTCTATCAGGAAAAGATGCCCATTCAATGTGGATGAACTCCCAAGGTCATCGAGAGAACATTTTAACTGTCGGTTATTCATCCATAGGGATTGGCTCCTATTTCGATGGTAGCAATCATTATTTTGTACAAATTTTTTCTAAGTTTAATATGGAAGATACAGCGGTAGAAGCCCCTGTCAGATCGGAAGTTCTCGAGGAAACTACCGGCGATGAGCAGTCGGAAACAGTACCGCAACACAAGGATGATGCGATTTCAAAAGATCGAGAAGAGGAAGAGAAAAGGGCGTTTGTAACGCAAACCCTTCATAAAGAAAAGAGTTTGGTGCACTATTATTATCGGAACCAAAAATTAGAAGCAACAAAAGTTCTTTACGCCAATCAAATACAACTGGTATCGTCAAGGTTATATCGTTAAAAGAAAGTCATCGCTCAACCTCCAATAGGAGGTTGTTTTTTTAATCATTAAAGGTTCTTGACTTTTAAATGGTATAGAATGTTCATGTTTTGCAATTGATAGTTAAGTTGCATACGTGTTGAGTATTAAAGAAGGGTCAATTTCGCCAAGAGGTTGCGTCGATACGACAACAATGCAAGTCGGACAGTAGAGGAGATTTTATGGAACAATATCGAACAGTGATACCGTTTTTAAAAAAGAGCAAATGGAGATACGCGGCAGGTATCCTTTTGCTGATGCTGGTGGACAGCGCAAATTTATATATCCCACAAGTCATCCGTCAGTTTACGGATATGGTTCAGTTTAACCGATTGACACCGGAGGGTATTTGGAAAAGCTTTTGGCTGATCGCTTTGCTGGGGTTAGGGATTGCAGCGGGACGCTTTGGGTGGCGCATGCTGATATACGGAACATCGAGAGGATTGGAGTACGATTTACGAGACCGTTTATTTACGCATTTCTTAAAACTGGATGCGGATTTTTATAATCATCATAAAATTGGAGAGTTGATGGCCCATGCCACCAACGATGTTAAAGTGATACGATTAGCCTTCGGGCCCGGTGTCATGATGATTGTGGATTCACTCTTTATGGCGACCTTAACCATTGTTTCTATGTTTTTAACCGTTGGGATTAAAACCGCGTTGGTAGCTTTGGCTTCGTTGCCCTTTATTTCCATTGCGGTATCGTATTTTGGTAAACACGTTCATCTGCGGTCTTTAGCGGTTCAAAATACGTTTTCCCAGATGACCGGTGTTGTTCAGGAAAACTTTTCCGGTGTGCGTGTGATTAAAGCCTTCGCCATAGAAAAGGAAAAAGAAAGTGAATTTGACGATGTCAATCGTTTGTATCGCAAAAAAAACTTGTATCAGGTGCGCTTATCCGGCATGTTCAGACCGATGATCACCGCCATTTCCGGATTTTCATTTGTGGTTTTTATGCTTTTTGGAACCTATCAGGTTTTCGTAGGCGAAATTACCTTAGGGGATTTCATCGCTGTGACAAACTATCTCAACATGATTGTATGGCCTATGGTTGCTTTTGGTGAAGTGTTTAACACCTTCCAAAAAGGTTTGGCGGCTATGGAAAGAGTCAACCGGCTTTTAGAAGAAAACTCAGAAATACACCAAAGCGCCAATCCGGTGGCTCTACCGGCACCCACAGGAAACCTGCGGTTTGAAAATGTTTCTTTTCGCTACAGGCCGGATACGCCGGAAGTACTAAAAAACATTTCATTCCAATTGAAACCGGGAGAGACTTTGGGAATTATTGGACGTACAGGTTCCGGCAAAAGCACCATTGCCGATTTAATTCTTAGAATTTACGATGTCGACCGTGGCCGCATTACTTTGGACGGGGTCGATATCAGAGATCTGAATTTAAAAGATTTAAGGGCTGCAGTCGCTTATGCGCCGCAGAATAATTTCCTGTTCTCCAAGAGCATCAAAGACAATATCGCCTTTGGAAGTGACGAACCCATTTCTGAAGATGAAGCCATAGAAGCTGCGGTTTTTGCAGATTTACATGAAAATATCATGGCATTTCCCAAAGCTTACGACACCATGGTTGGAGAACGGGGTGTTACTTTGTCCGGAGGGCAAAAACAACGGTTAACCATAGCTATGGCTTATATCAAAAAAGCACCGCTTCTTATCTTTGACGATACCCTGTCGGCAGTGGATACAAAAACGGAAGATGCTATTTTAGAGAACATACAAAGCATTGGAGACAAAGGTTTGCTGGTGATCAGCCAGAGAATTTCGACAATTTTGCATGCCGATCATATTTTAGTCTTAGACGAAGGAAAAATTGTGCAATGTGGCGATCACGACACTTTGATGAATCAAGAAGGTTTGTACCGCAAAATTTACGAGCGCCAATTACTGGAAGCACAAACATTGGAGGCCAACGATGAAGACAAATAATCAAAGAACCAATGTTTTCAAACGCCTTATAAGTTACACCACAACCGGTCGCAAGTGGTTCATCCTAGCGTTCGTTTTGATTTTATTGATCTCGTTTTTTGAATTGATTCAACCCAGATTGATTCAAATGGCCATTGACGAACATATTTCCACCTTAGGGGACCCTTGGTACGAAACCGAGTCGGCAGACGGTGCGGTGGCTTATCAAGATAAATACTATACCGCAGAGGCGCAGTCGGGAAAGACCCCCTACTACATTCATCAAGATGGCGAAGTATTTTATTTTGCTGAAAATGTAGAGAACACCAATCAGGCACAGATCATGGCGAAGCATGAAGTGATGGCTTTTAGAGGTGCACACTACCGATCCGTGGTCATACTGGCATCGGTCTATTTGATGGTCGTCGTCCTGCAATTTTTGGCGACCTACGGGCAGGTGTATTTGCTGAACCATATCGGTCAATCGGTGGTGTATACCGTACGAAAGGATTTATACAGCCATTTGTTACACCTGCCCTTGAGCTATTTCGATACTCACCCCATGGGCAATCTGGTAACTCGGATGACCAACGATACCGAGAATCTCAACGAAATGTTTACCTCCGTCATTATGAACTTTTTACGGGACGGCGTTACGTTAATCGGGATTGTTGTGATGATGTTCATCATGAACGTTCGCCTAACCTTGTACGTTTTAGCTTTGCTTCCGCTCATCGGTTTCAGCTCCTACATGTTCAGAAAAGTCATACGGGTGGTGCTGTTAAAGGAACGGGCAATCATATCTAAAATCAATACGCTGTTATCGGAAAATTTGTCCGGCATGTCCACCATACAGGTTTTCAACCGTGAAGGTCGTGTTTACAAGGAATTCGATACAGAAAACAAAGCCAATTATAAAATAGGCTTACAAGATGTTAAAATTACCTCCCTGTTTCGACCGGGGATAGAGCTTTTGAAAGCGCTTGGCATCGCCATGCTCATCTTTACAGGTGGTCGGCACTACTTAAGTGGTTTGGTAAGCTTTGGTATTTTATATGCCTTCATCGATTACATTCAAAGGTTTTTCCAGCCCATACTGCGCTTGGCGGAATCCTACAATGTTTTACAATCCGCTTTAACATCGGGAGAACGTATTTTTCATCTTCTAGATGAAGAGTCGGATATTCATCAGACGAAAAACCCTGTGCCGATTCAAAATTTTAAAGGGAAAATAGAGTTTCGAAATGTCTGGTTTGCCTATGTCGAAGAGGAATGGGTTTTAAAAGATGTCAGCTTTACCATCGAACCCGGAGAATTTGTGGCCTTTGTGGGCGCTACCGGTGCCGGTAAAACCTCTATCATCAACTTGGTGTGTCGCTTTTATGACATTCAAAAAGGTGCCATTTTCATAGACGGTGTCGACATTAAAGATTACGACATTTACGAACTGCGCCGACACATCGGCTTGGTCCTTCAAGATGTATTTCTTTTTACGGGAACCGTGGCGGATAACATCGTCTTAGGTAAGGATGAAATTTCAAGAGAAAAGGTTAATGCGGTTGTGGAGATGGTCAACGCTCAGCGCTTGTTCAAGGATTGCCCCAAGGGATGGAAGAACCGGTCATGGAAAGAGGGGCGACCTTTAGCGCAGGGGAGTCTCAGCTTTTGGCCTTTGCCAGAACCTTGGTTCACAGCCCGGATTTACTGATATTGGATGAGGCTACAGCCAATATCGATACCGAAACCGAATTGCTCATCCAAGATGCCTTAAAAAAAGCCAGAGTGAATCGCTCGACCATTGCCATCGCTCACCGATTGTCCACCATATCCCATGCGGATAATATTATTGTCATGCGTCAAGGTAAAATTGTGGAAAGCGGTAAAGAAGCAGAACTGCTTGCTAAAAACGGGTACTTTAAGTTACTATATGACTTACAATACAATGAAACATAATAAGAATAGGAGAAACAATGCGTTATCAAAAAATCGATACCACTTACATTGTACGTCTCGATCCCGGCGATGAGTTAGTACAATGTTTGATGGATCTAGCAGAAAAGGAAGACATTACATTTGCGGATATAACCGGTTTAGGTGCTGCCAATCAGATTACCTTGGGGATTTTCGACACCAATAAAAAACAATATTACAGCCGCGATTATAAGGGCTGCTATGAAATTGGCAATGTTGCCGGTACACTCAGTCGTATGCATGGTAAACCCTACGTTCATTTACATATGACAATCGGCAATCCGGCAACGGAAGAATGCCATAGCGGTCATTTAAACAAAGCGATCATTTCTGCAACCGCTGAGTTGACGGTGCGCACTGTGGCCGGTACGGTTGAGAGACGCTTTGATGAAGCCGTTGGTTTGAACATCTACGATTTCTGACAAAAGAAAGTGCTTGAAACGCCAATAGCACTATTGTATAATGATTGAAGGTTAAAAAGACCGAAGGTGTTAAATGAAGTATTGCCAGTTCGGTCGAAAATCCTTCAACCGATCAGCATATTAAAAGGAGAAAGAAATGGCAAAAAGTAAATTTGAAAGATCTAAACCCCATGTTAATATCGGAACCATTGGACACGTAGACCACGGCAAAACTACCTTGACAGCGGCAATCACCTCAGTACTCAACAAA
>JAAYJS010000004.1 GCA_012522805.1 Eubacteriaceae bacterium
AAATATTTTAATATTTTATCAAAATACTTCTTTAGAAAAATTATCCGCCACATGACATCCTCTTTTAGAAAACCTGTTTGGTCTGGGTTTGAGCCTACACAGGATGATGATTCCTAAAGCCCCTTAAAAAATTTAAGGGGCTTTAGCTTAGGAACTCAACCACGCCATAACGAGTAAGTCTTTTGGGTGATAGACTTTTTAAAGAAACAGGAATGGGTGTCAGGAATTCTGTATTACAAATAGTGCTGGCTTAAAGGATCTTCTGATCTCTGCACAAAAGTGTAGAAAAGGGTCACGAGCTTTTACAAGTATTTTAATGGACTTCCTATTCTCAATCATAACAACTTTCTAAGCGCGATCGTTCAATTCTTTTGGGTGCACAATGGTTATTTTGCAACATTACCAACGATTTGTACAATATCCCAAACCTGAGTGTGGGATGGCAAATAAGCTAAATCTAAAAAGCCCAGCTCTTCCGTTGTCATCTTTCTATCGATGGCGCATGCAAAGATGTTGATGCGCATGGCAGCTTCGCGTTCACCCATTATCTGCGCACCTAAAATAACTTTTGTTTTGTTATCGTAGACAATTTTTGCTGTTAATTTGTAGGGTGAAGGTTCTTTGTAGTAAGACGCGTGGCTCAATGCCTGAACCGTGGCGGTCCCATAATCTAAATTCAGTTCTTGGGCTTGTTTTTCTGAGAGGCCTGTCTTTCCAAGTTCTAAGTCTAAAACTCGAAGCATGCTGGTACCTAAGCTTCTGTTCAACTTGACATCTTTACCTAAAATCCCATCTGCCACCAAACGCCCTTGTTTATTGGCATTGGTTGCCAAGGCTATGTATTCCACCTCTTTGGTAATGGCATTGACGACGGTGGCGCAATCACCGGCCGCATAGACGTCGGGTACGCTGGTTTCCATCGATTCATTGACCACAAGCGCACCGTTTCGTAACTTTTTAAAGACGTATTCAGAAAATATTTTGGTATTGGGACGCACGCCAATGGCAAAGAGAACGATGTCCACATCGTAGGTGCCCTTATCTGTGACAATGCGTTGAGCCTTGCCCGATTCTCCTTCTATTTTCGACACTTGTTCGCTCAAATGCAAATCGACATCGTTGTTGCGCAGGGTTTCTTCCAATGCCAATTGAAAGGGTTCGTCGTAGACATTCATAACGTGGGGCAGCGCTTCAAACAATAGTACTTTTTTACCTTGTCGTACAACGGCATCGGTTACTTCCATGCCGATGAAACCGCCACCAATCACGGCAACGCGTCGGGTTGTATCTTTCAGCAAAGCTTTTTTGATGGCATCTGCATCGGAAAGCGTTTTCAAAGAAAAGACGTTTTCGAAATCCGCACCCTCTATCGGCGGAACAATGGCTTGGCTGCCACAGCCAATGATCAATTTATCGTAGGGTTGTTCGTAGTTCGTATTTTTTTCAATATCATGGATAAGGACATTTTTCTTTTTAATGTCGACATCCAACACTTCGTTCTTTAGCCTTAGATCGATTCCACTTTTTCTAAATTGTTCCGGAGAACGTATTTTTAAAAGTTCCAAATCGTCGTTGATGCCGCTGATGTAATAGGGCATGCCACATGAACCGTAGGATACGAGATCCGTTTTTTCCAGTACGATGACTTCCAAGTCTTTATTCTTTCTGGCTAACCTAGAGGCGGCGCTCATACCTGCAGCATTACCACCTATGACTACTATTTTCATGGGTTCCTCCTTGAATCCTGATATGACACTTGCTTTGTTTTTTAATATACCATAGTAATCTTATAATAATAGTTATTGATGATCTGTACTTAAGATAATTCCAAATGATTTAAGAATGGCTGACATGCCCTACCCCATTTTGCTCATTAAAAAAACCTTAGGATCATCTTCAAAATGGATGACCATAAGGTTTTGGCTTTTGTTTTTTTATAATAAGAACCGCATATAACTTTTTTCTTTTTCTTCTCTATTAAAGACAGAGTCCACGTAGGCTTTGTTGATATGAAACTCTCCGGCATCGTAATCCGAAGCATAAAAGGAAATCTCTTCCAAGAGTTCTTCCAAAACCGTATGCAAACGTCTGGCGCCGATGTTTTCATCTTCCTCGTTGATCGAAAAAGCAATGGCCGCCAGTTCGTCGATGGCTTCGTCATCAAAGATCAGTTCGACACCTTCTGTTTTCAACAATGCGGTGTATTGGCGTATGGCAGAGTTTTCCGATGTTTTTAAGATTTGAGTAAAGTTTTCTTGAGATAGGCTTTCCAATTGTACGTGAATTGGAAAACGTCCTTGCAACTCCGGAATCATATCTTCTATCTTGGATATATGAAAGGCACCGGCTCCAATAAATAGGATATAATCGGTTTTGACAGGTCCATATTTGGTATTAACGGTAGAACCTTCTACGATGGGCAGAATATCTCTTTGAACGCCTTCTCTGGATACATCCGGACCCGAACCGCCGCCACCTCCGATGATCTTGTCGATTTCGTCTATAAAGATGATGCCGTTTTGTTCCGCCTCTTTACGTCCCAATTCTTCGACTTCATCCATGTCGATGAGCTTTTGAGCTTCTTGATTGGCTAGAATTCTTCGAGCATCTTTTATTTTAACGCGCTTCACCTTGGTTTTTTGGGGCAACAAATCGCCGAAAATATCCTGCATATTGATGTTCATGTCATCCCCCATGGCGCCCATAAAGCCGATGGGTTTCTTATTATCTTCTACGACTTCAATTTCAACTTCTCGATCTTCCAGTTTGCCTTCCGCCAGTTGCTTTTCCACCGCTGCCTTATTTTTTTGGATTTGGCTTTGCTCTTCCGCAGAAGGCGGTGGGCTTTGTGGCGCACTCTGACCGGTGACGTTCATCAACATATCGAAGGGATTTTGAACCGCATTTTTTACTTTCTTTTTGATGCCGGGTACCAAGGCTTCCACAATCAAAGCATTGGCTCTTTTTTCAGCTTCTACTGAAACCTCATCGAGTTTTTGCTGCTGTACCATGCGGATAGAGGTGGTCACCAAATCGCGGATCATGGATTCTACATCTCGTCCCACGTAACCGACTTCCGTAAACTTGGTCGCCTCGACTTTGATAAAAGGCGCGGTGACCAGTTTTGAAATGCGTCTGGCGATTTCTGTTTTCCCTACACCGGTGGGGCCAATCATGATGATGTTTTTAGGGGTGAATTCTTCTCTTTCCGCATCGCTTAACAAACTTCGCCGATAGCGATTGCGCAAGGCGACGGCCACAGCTCTTTTTGCTTTGTCTTGGCCGATGATATAACGGTCCAATTCTTCAACGATTTTTTTGGGTGTAAATTTTTTTGCATCCATTTTATTCTAATTCCTCTACAACGATATGGTCATTGGTATACACACAAATCTCTGCGGCTATTTTTAAACCCTGGCGTGCGATGTCTTTCGCTGTTAGGCTATTGTCTCCATGGCGTTTTAACGCCCTCGCTGCGGACAGAGCGTAATTACCACCGGAACCCACAGCCAATAATTCGTCGTCGGGTTCAATCACTTCGCCGTTGCCGGAAATCAAGAGCATATCCTCCCGATCCATGACAATTAAAAGCGCTTCTAATTTTCTTAGAATTTTATCCGATCGCCAATCCTTTGCCAATTCTACAGCGGCTCTTTTTAAGTTTCCGTTGTACTGCTCTATTTTGTGTTCAAAACGCTCGCACAGGGTAAAGGCATCGGCAACGGATCCGGCAAATCCGATCAGAACTTGATCGTTGTAAATTTTTCGGATCTTTTTTGCTGTGCCCTTCATGATGACACCTTCGCCCATGGTTACCTGTCCGTCGCCGGCAATGGCTACTTGACCCTTATGGCGTACACCCAGTATTGTTGTTGCATGAAACATGCTTCACCTCATTTTTTTTCAGAATAATCGCAGCTCGCGCAGTATTTTCTCTTTCTCTTGCCCAAGCCTTTTTGAAACAATGTGTGTTCACATTCGGGGCATTTTTCCGCAAGGGGTAAATCCCAAGTTGTAAATTCACACTTCGGATAGTTTTCGCATCCGTAAAAAGTTCGTCCTCGTTTTGTTTTTTTGACGATAAGGTCGCCACCGCATTCGGGGCAAATGCCGCCGGTTCTTTCCACGATGGCTTTGGTGTTTTTGCATTCCGGAAATCCGGGACATGCCAAAAATTTACCGTAGCGCCCATTTTTTATGACCATTTGCTTGCCGCACAATTCGCAAAATTCATCGGAAAGCGGGTCTTCTATGGTTACCTTCTCCGCATTTTCTTGAGCGTGATCCAGTTGATGCTTAAAGGTTTTATAAAATTCTCCTATCAATGCTTTCCAAGGTGTGTTGCCTTCGGAAATCTTGTCCAGTTTTTCCTCCATTTCCGCCGTAAACTTGATGTTGACGATGTCGGAGAAATAAGCCTTCATCAATTCGTTGACAACCATCCCCAATTCCGTTGGGTGAAAGCGCTTTTCCTTGATCTCTACATAGTTTCTGGTTTTAATCGTGGAGATGGTCGGCGCATAGGTGGATGGTCGGCCAATACCGTTTTCCTCCAATACTTTTACCAAGGTACCCTCGGTGTAGCGTGCCGGCGGGTTGGTGAATTTTTGTTCTTTGTCAATTTTTTTGGGAATCACTTCTTCCCCAACTTCCAATTCCGGCAAGGGGTTGTCCATGGTTTTTTTAGCGCCGCCACTGGCTTTTAGAAAACCGTCAAATTTAATCATTTCTCCCTTTGCTTTAAAGAGCAGCTCTTCACAGACGATATCGACATCCGTCACATAATAGGAGGCTCGCGCCATTTGACTGGCGATTAGGCGTTCCCAGATCAGTTTATACAATTTAAATTGATCGCCGGATAGGGATTCTCTGATGGCAACGGGCAACAAGTTGATGTCCGTCGGGCGGATAGCCTCGTGGGCATCTTGAACATTCCTACCACCGGCACTGCGTTTAGCCGTTCCCAAATATTCCTTACCGAAATATTTTTCGATGTAGTGACGGGCTTCGTTTTTTGATTCCTCGGCTATCCGGGTGGAGTCTGTACGAATGTAAGTCACCAAACCCACCAATCCTCTGCCGGCTATCGAAACCCCTTCATATAATTGCTGAGCAGCACGCATGGTACGTTGAGTCGTAAACCCGTAGGTCCGATAGGCATCTTGCTGCAAGGTGGAGGTTGTATAGGGCAAACGGGGATTTTGATATCGAATCCTTTTTTTAACATCTTGAATAAAAAGAGGATGATTCTTGACAATGTTATACAAACGAAGGGCTTCATCCTCATTGGGGATGGTTACTTTTTTACCCTTTTCTCCATGAAATTTAGCGAGAAAGGTCATTTTATCTTCTTTTTTATGCAGATGAAGGTCTAAGTTCCAATATTCTTCCGGAACAAAGGCTTTGATCTCCTCCTCCCGGTCAGCGATAATGCGCATCACCACCGATTGGACACGGCCGCCGGATAAACCGGTTTTTACCTTTTTCCATAAAAAAGGGCTCAAGGAATAACCCACCAAACGATCTAAAACTCTTCTCGCTTGTTGAGAGTTGACCAGATTCATGTCTACGGCTCTTTTTTGATCGATAGCGGAGGATACTGCTTTTTTTGTAACTTCGTGGAATTCGATACGGCACTTATCTTCCAGATCGATCTCTAAAAAATTAGCAACATGCCACGAAATGGCCTCGCCTTCTCTATCGGGGTCCGTTGCCAACAATACATCGTCGGCTTTGTTGGCTTTCTTTTTAATTTCATTTAATAATTTGCCTTTGCCCCTAATTTTAATATATTCAGGTTCAAAGTCATTATCTATCTCAATGCCTAAACGACTTTTGGGCAAGTCAATGACATGACCCATGGTCGCAATGACGGAATAGTCTTTAGGCAGATATTTCGTAATGGTTTTTGCCTTTGCAGGCGACTCTACAATGACCAAAGTTTCAGACAATAGGGCTCCTCCTTTTATTTTATTGTCGGCTTTATAGATGAATGATGGTTTCGACGTAGCGAAATCTTTCTATACCACCCATATGCAATCTGTCAAATTGTGACACAACTACCCTTTAATTGACTTAAAGGTATCCGCAAAATGTATGGATCGTTGAAGTATTCTGCATAGGACGGGTGTTGTCATTCTATTTCCTTCTAAATTCATCAACTAGATTATCTCGAATATTTGTTCTTGTCAATTCTATTTCTTTAAAATCAAGGTACCGTTGTGGTTGATCACCAAATCTTTAATTTCCAATAATGAGAGGGTCGTGTTGATATCCCGAATGGATTCCCCCGTTATAAAAACCAAATCGTCGGCACTTTGGTAGCCTTCCAAAATAAATTTAAGACACTTTTTTTCTAACTCCGAGTCGACCATGTCCAGCAAGGCTGTATTTGAAGTAGTCTCTGTATGCTGTTTTGTTTCCGGGGTGTAGACATAATCTTCTAATATATCCTTGATCGAAGTGACCAGTTTTGCACCGTCTTTGATGAGTTGGTTGCTGCCCTCGCTTTGAAAGCGCCGAACATCCCCCGGGAGGGCGTAAACCGTTTTACCTTGTTCCAAGGCCATACCCGCCGTAATCAAAGCACCGCTTTTTTGTCTGGCTTCCACCACCAACAAACCATCGGACAAACCGCTGATGATGCGATTTCTTTGGGGGAAATGGTAGGGTAAGGGCTTTTGCCCTAAGAAAAATTCCGAAACCACCAAGCCTTTCTCCACAATCTCTAAAAAAAGCTTCTTATTTTTGTTCGGATAACATCGATCGATACCCGTGCCGATCACCGCAATGGTGGAACCGATGCTGTCCACACTGCCCCAATGGCTTTGACCGTCGATGCCGTCTGCCAAACCGGATACAATGGTCATACCATGGGAGGACAGTTCTTTTGCAAAACGGTAGGCGGAGGCCATCCCCTGTGGGGATGCTTTTCTGGAACCCACCATTCCCAATTTGATGGGACGTTGCAACAATTCGCTATCTCCCCTTAAAAACAAACCGATGGGTGGATCGAAAATATCCAACAACATGCTTGGAAAAGCTTTGTCTTCTCGGTTGATGAAACCGATATTTTTTTCTTCCATATAAGCCATGGCTTGATGGGTTAAATCCATATTTTTATTTTGACACAAAGTGCGAATCTGCTTATCGGTTAATAGATTTAAACTGCGATAATCTTGCTCCGAGGCTTCATAAACCTCTTTAGGAGATTCAAAACAATTTAATAATAAGTTTTTGTATTTAACGGAAATGCCGATTGGGGACATCATCCAAATCCAATATTCCATATCGTGCCTCTTATTCTCTTCTTGATTGGATACTTCTCAGAAGATCAATCGATCTCGGTTCTGTATTGTACCGCCTCTAACAAATGCTTGGTTTCAATTTTTTCGGATCCATCCAAATCCGCAATGGTTCGAGACAGTTTTAAAATTCGGTGATAGCCTCTGGCGGACAGCTTCATTTTGTTGTAATACGTTTCCATCATGGTTTTTTCGTTCTTCCCCAAAACGCAATATTTTTTTAAGTGTTTGGGTGTGAGTTGAGAATTGAAATACAAACCTTTTTCCTTGGCAAAACGTCGGTTTTGGATTTGACGGGCTTGATTGACGCGTTTTTTAACGCGCTCTGAGCTTTCCCCTTCTCCTGATCTTTCCAATTCGTGATAGGTTGTTGCCGGCACCCCCACCCTGATATCGATACGGTCCATCAGGGGTCCGGAAATTTTTGATTGGTAGCGTTGAATATCCTTTTGTGTGCAGGTACATTCGTGATGAGGATCTTGGTGATAGCCACAGGGACAAGGGTTCATACTGGCAATTAAAGAAAATGAAGCGGGGAAGGTAACCGTTGCGTGCACCCTCGAAATGGTAACACTGCCGTCTTCCATGGGTTGTCGCAACACCTCTAAGGCAGAGCGTTGAAACTCAGGGAGTTCGTCCAAATACAGCACCCCCAAGTGAGCGAGGGAAACTTCGCCGGGTTTAGGATATTGTCCGCCGCCGATGAGAGATACGTTGGAAATCGTATGGTGGGGAGAGCGAAATGGGCGCCCACTCATAATGTGACCGTCCGGTAACAATCCGCTGATGGAATAAATTTTTGAAACTTCTAAAACTTCGTCTAAAGTCATATCCGGTAAAATCGAAGCAAAAGCTTTGGCGAGCATGGTTTTACCGGACCCGGGCGGGCCGTGCATTAAAAGATTGTGAGACCCTGCTGCGGCAATTTCCAATGCGCGTTTGGCATTGTCTTGCCCTTTAATTTCTGAAAAATCCACCCTCGAGGTATCCTTTTGAGCATTCATCTGCTCCTGTGGATCGAGGGTATAGGTTTCGTAGGGATTGCCTTGCAGCAATTCCACCACTTCCACCAAATTGGCAACGGGGATCACCTCAATCCCCGATACGACGCCGCCCTCTTTTTTGTTGGCATCCGGAATGAGTATCCGATCAAACCCTTGATCTTTGGCTGCCAACACCATGGGCAAGATGCCGTTGATACCTTTCACATCGCCATTTAAGGACAACTCCCCCACCATCATTGTTTTTTCTAAATTGGTGGGGTACATATTCTCTGAAGCGATCAGAATACCCACCGCGATGGGCAAATCGTAGGCTGTTCCTTCCTTTTTTAAATTGGCCGGCGCCAAGTTGACGGTAATTCTCTTCATGGGGTATGGAAAGGATGCGTTGTTGATGGCGGAGTACACCCTTTCTTTAGACTCTTTGACGCCCATATCCGGCAAACCGACTAAAAAGAAATTCGGATTGCCGGAAGTGACATCAATTTCGACGGTTACAACCACTCCGTCGACACCGTTTAAACCGCAACTGTAGATCTGAGCCAACATGTTTATTCCTTCCCGTTCATGCAATAGGTGCACAATTGACAGGGGTTCAGTCCGATGGCATCCACCATATCTTCCACCGTATTGTATTTTAACGAGGTAAAGGAAGAAATTTCCGCGATGCGATCGACCATGGCGCGGTACTCTTCTGTTTGGCTGTCGGTGTACAGATCCAGTTTTTCTTCGCCTTTTTCGCCTTCCAATTCCTGAATTGTCCGTCGGGTAATTAATTCCGATGCGACATTGCTTCTGAAAAAATTTAAATACTTACAGGGAAAAACAATCGGCGGACAGGCTGAACGTAGGTGCACTTCCTTTGCACCCTCCTCAAACAAACTCTTAGCCATTTTATAGGTTTGCGTCCCCCTGACAATGGAGTCATCGATCAATAACAATTTTTTGTCTTTGATCAAGGAACCCACCGACACCAACTTCATACCGGCAATCGTCATGCGCATGCTTCTTTTGGAAGGTGTAAAACTTCTGGGCCATGTCGGTGTATATTTGATCAGCGGTCTGGAATAGGGTAAGTGCGATTGGTGGCTGTAGCCCAAGGCATGGGCTATACCCGAATCCGGCACGCCGGCAACATAGTCCAAATCGAGGCTACCGTCTCGTTTTGCCAAGTTTGCACCGCAACGGTAACGCATCTCCTCCACGTTAATCCCCTCGTAGGAAGAGGTTGGATATCCGTAATAAATCCATAAAAAAGAGCATACACGCATGGCTTTTTGTCTGGGTAAGACATAGTCCAGGCCTTCACTGGTCATAAAGACGACCTCTCCGGGGCCGAGTTCGTAGTAGTCTCGATAGTCCAAATTATGATAAGCAAAAGACTCGAAGGATACGGCGTAACCGTGGTCGTTCTTGCCGATGATTAATGGGGTTCTGCCCATCAAATCTCTAACGGCGTAGATTCCTTTTTCTGTCATGACCAACAGGGATAAAGATCCGTCGATCAGTTCTTGAGCTTTTTGTATACCCGCTACAATAGAATCCTCAGAAGAAATGATAGATGCCACCACTTCCGTCGCGTTGATGCGACCCATACTGAGCTCCATAAATTGCATTCTATCCCTTTGCAAGCTCTGATTGGCGATTTCTTCCAAATTATTGATACGCCCCACTGTCGTTAAAACATAATTTCCGAAATGCGCACGTACAATTAAGGGTTGCGGTTCATTGTCAGAAATACAACCTATACCCATGGTGCCATACATTTCTAGCACATCTTGCTCAAACTTTGTTCGAAAGGGGGTGTTTTCGATATTATGGATAGACTTCGAAAAACCGTCTTTATTGTAAACGGCCATGCCACCCCGTCGGGTTCCCAAATGCGAATGGTAGTCGACACCGTAAAATAAGTCCGATACACAATCTGTTTTTTTTGCGACTCCAAAAATTCCGCCCACGTGTTTCTCCTTAAATTATTTCATTCATTGTCGAATGTTTTATTTTTGAATAACTTAAAAAGACCTCACAGAGGAGGTCTTTGAAATTTAATTATTCTTCGTCTTCGTCATCGAAGGACAAGGAACCTAAAATGCTACCAATAGCATCACCTATGGTGTTATCTGCAGACTCCTCGTAAACCGTTTTGTTTCTACTTTGAGGTTGTCTTCTTCTCGGAGCATCAGAACGTTGGTAAGATGATCCGCTGCCTCTATTAAAACTCTTTTCGGATCTTCTGGGGCGCGACTGTCTTTCCGGCGCCTCTTTGGTTGCTTTGATACTCAGGCTGATTCTTTCTCTTTCTTTATCGATTCCGATAATCTTAACGGAAACGGTCTCTCCGGTTGATAAAACCGTAGCGACGGATTCTATATGCTCGTAAGCAATTTCCGAGATGTGAATCAATCCTTCTACGCCCGGAATGATTTCAGCAAAAGCACCGAAGTCCAAGATGTTTGTAATGCGTACATCGACAGTTTGACCTTCTTTGTAGTCCATCACAAATTGATCCATGGGTTTTTCTTGAAGGGCTTTTACGCTGAGTTTGATTTTTTTGTCTTCTTCGTTTCTATTGATGACCTTCGCTTGGATATCCTGTCCTTTTTCTACCAAGGTTTTGGGATCGTTCGCTCTGAGCCATGTTAAATCCGAACGGTGAACAAATCCGTCAATGCCGTCTAAGTCCACAAAGATTCCAAAGTTGGTGATGGTTTTTACTTTTCCATCAACGATTTGGTCTAATTCCAATTCAGCAAAGCGCTTTTCTTTAGCTTCTCGCATTTCTTCTTGTCTTTGCTTTATTTCTTTTTCAATCAACACTTTTTGAGATAAAATCGCACGACGACGTCTTGCGTTGTAGTCGATGATGACACCCTTTACCTCTTTACCGATTAGTGTAGTCAGATCTTTGATATAGCGTACATGATACTGAGAAGCAGGCATAAATATATCTGTGAAGCCGATATCCACAATTAAGCCGCCACCGGAAACCGCTTTGACTGTTCCTTCAAGGATGGTTCTATTTTCAAAAGCTTCCGCCAATTGAATTTGAACCTTTTTGTTATCGTAACGAATTTTAGATAGTTTGACACGTCCGGCACCGTCGTTTAAGTCTACGACGATAGCAGTTACTTTATCCCCTACTTTAACTAAATCTTCCAACTCATCATCTTGTTTCCATGTATAGTCGTTTTTCTTAATAACGCCATCTGCTTTATATGCGATGTTTAAGATGACTTCGTCGTGATCAACCAAGATGACTTCACCTTCTAGGGTTGTGCCTTTTCTTATCGGTTTGAGGGATTCTTCGATTTCTGCTTCAAAGTCGAATTCAGCATCGCTTACATCTGCACTGTCCGTTGCTTCTTCTTCTTCAGCTTCTGCTGTTTCCTCAGCTTCTTCTGATGCTTCAGCTTCTTCCGCTACCTCCTCAACAGCTACTTCTTCGGCTGCTTCGGGTTCTTCAGATTCTGTCGCTTCTTCTGCAACTTCCTCAGTTTCTACAACTTCTTCGGCTGCTTCAACCTCTTCTTCAGGGGCATCCACCGATTCTGTTGCTTCAACTTCCTCTGCTTCTGTAGGCATTACTTCTTCCGTCACTATATCCTCTTCCTCTCTTTCTACAACTTCTTCTTGTTGTTCCAATTCTTTTTTAACTTCTTCCATTCTATCCGTTACCTCCTTGATAATCCAATCCGGTGTTGACGCACCCGCTGTGATTCCGATGAACTTATATTTCTTAATCTCATTAGGGTTTAATGCTCCGGCTGTTTCTATGTGACAAGTATTTTTGCAATAAGTGCGACATATTTCCGCTAGTTTTTTTGTATTGGAACTATGGTAGCCACCTATTACTATCATATAATCCGAACCCTTTGCCACTTCTGCCGCCGCTGCTTGTCTTTCAGCAGTTGCAGAGCAAATGGTGTTCAATATGATCGTTTCCTTTGCCTTCAGCTCAATGGCTTCGGCAATTTGGTAGAACATGTCTTCGATTAATGTGGTTTGTGCCACAACGCAAACACGTTCTTCGAAATTTTGAGCGTGCACCTCGGCAAGAGAGCCGATAACGACACCCTCATGGTTACACCAGCCCATTGCCCCGACAACTTCGGGATGAAGGGCATCGCCAACAATGACGATTTGGTAACCTTTGTTGTGAAATTTTTCAATTTTGTTATGCAATGCAGTAACAAAAGGGCACGTAGCATCTATGACTTTTAAACCTTTGTTATGAGCTTCTTCCAGTTCATCTTTGCCCACACCATGGGACCGAATAATCAAGGAACAAGGTTGTTGCACATCTTCTATATGTTGATGGGTGATCAAACCCTTGTTATGAAGCCGTTCTATTTCCTGAGCGTTGTGAGATAAATCGCCCAGTGCACATACAGGTAAATCATCGCGTTGGCTTAAGACATTTTCTGCCAATTTCATAGCATTTTTAATGCCAAAACAATAACCTGCCCACTTTGCCATTGTAATACGCATCATGGTACTACTCTCATCATTTTAGTGTAAATCATATATATTGTCCATAATTTTTTGACTTATTTCAGAAATTTCTTCAATTTTTAGTCTTTTACTCGTATAATTTGTCAAATAAACCGGTTTTCCGACGATAACCTTAATTTTTGCTCTAAATTTAAAACTATCGTAATGCACCAGCACCGGTACAATGGGTGCCTTGGCTTTATGTGCAAAGACCACGTACCCACCCTGAGGTTTGAGTTTCCTGCCTTTTGCCCGGGTTCCCTCCGGGAAGATGCCCAAGATACCTTTGTTTTGTAAAACCGACATAGCGTGGCGCATGGTCGCTAAAGAAGCGTTTTCTCTATCTACGGGAAAAGCATTGAGTTTTTTAAAAAACCATCCCAACAATGGGTTTTGAAACAATTCTTTTTTTGCAATAAAGTGTACCGGCTCTTTTTTTGCAAGAAATGCAAGCATGACCGGATCGGCATAGGAGACATGGTTGGAGCATAAAACATAAGGCCCGCTTTCCGGTAGGTTTTCCCATCCTTCAATCTCCACTTGATACCATATGGATGCAAAGATCCAAAGAATTCCTTTTGCAATTTTATAGATCATGGCCGTCACCTACCGCTTCAATCATTTTTTGGACTACTTCGTCGATTGTCAAATGGTCCGTGCAAATTTTAATCGCATCCTCTGTGCAAACCAAGGGGCTTTCTTGACGGTTCATGTCAGAAAAATCTCTTTGCACCATATCCTCCTTCACAGATTCGAAGGTTTGGCTGATGCCCTTTTCTTCCAATTCGTTTTCCCGTCTTCTGGCCCTTTCTTCTAGGTTGGCATCCAAGTAAAACTTGTAATCCGCATCGGGTAAGACCACAGAGCCGATATCGCGACCGTCCATGACCACAGAGCTGCCTTTGGCGATTTGCCTTTGCTTGTCCACCATCATGTTTCGCACTTCTTTAATCACCGACACGACAGAAGTCATTTGAGAGACTTCGGGTTCTCGGATTTGAGACGTAACATCTAAATCATTTAAATAAACCCGATTATTGCGCAGGCTGATCTCTGCTTCTCGCACAAAATCAACAATAGCGTTGGAATCCGTCTCAGATATATCGTAATGAATCAAACCATAGGCAATGGCCCGATACATGGCACCGGTATCAATGTAAGTGAGATCTAATCGGTCTGCGATAATTTTTGCAACTGTACTCTTTCCCGCTCCGGCAGGTCCATCTATGGCTATTTTCATTTTGCTGATACCAATCCCTTTCCCGCCAGCCAACCCGTACTTGCTGCAATTTGAATATTAAAACCGCCTGTTAAGCCATCGATATCCAAAATTTCTCCTGCAAAATACAATCCCTTTACCAACCGAGATGCCATTGTAGCGGGGTCGATCTCCTTGAGATGGACACCCCCCGCAGTGACAATTCCCGTGTTGGGATTGTCGTAATCCGCAATTGTCAAAGGCAAACATTTTAGCAATTTTCCGAATTGAAGGCGTTCACCTTTGGTCAATTGATTGACTTTCTTTTCTCCGTCTAAGCCGGCTAAATCCACCATTAATGATATCATACTTTTAGGCAAAAGGTCATCCAAAGAGTTTTTAATTATTTTATTGCTGTTTTTTAAAAAATCCCTTTGTAGACGGCGATCCAATTGTTCCGCCGTCAAGGCGGATTTTAAATCGATCCTCAAATGATAGCGATCGGGGTTCTTTTTGATTTTCGCGGAATGTGTCAGAATGATCGGACCGGAGACACCGAAATGCGTGAAGAGCATTTCTCCTTGAATTTTTGATATTTGCTTTCGACCTTCCAAAAGCGCAACGGCAACATTTTTTAACGTTAAACCTTGAAGTGTTTGAGGCCATTGCTCTACCGTTTTTAAACCGATTAAGGATGGCCTGAGTGGGGTTATCTTGTGACCTAAGTTTTTTGCCAGGGTGTAACCGGATCCATCGGAGCCGGTAGACCGATAGGTGTTGCCCCCCGTGGCGATGACAACCTTTTTACAAGCAAAAAAACAATCGTTGGCCTCCACGCCCTTCACCCTCTTGTCTTCATCTAAAACCACTTGGGATACTTGATGGTGCAAACGCACCGTCACTTTCTTTTCAGCCAGCAATTTTTCCAAAGCTTGAATGACATCACTGGATTTGTCGGATACAGGAAAAACCCGGTCTCCTCTTTCCGTTTTGAGAGGACAACCGGCGTTTTCCACCAAGCGACATAAATCTCCTTGATTAAAATGGCTATAGGCGGAGTATAAGAAACGAGGATTGGTGACCAAGTTTTTAAAAAACTCGTTTTGATCGCAGGCATTGGTTAGATTACACCTTCCTTTGCCGGTGATAAACATTTTTTTGCCCAATTTCTCATTTTGTTCTAAAATTAAAACCGGTTTTCCTTCAGATGCCGCAGATATTGCTGCCAACATACCGGCCGGGCCACCACCTATCACGATGGTATCCCAAATCAGTTCTTTCATTCTTCTCCTTTATCCATCAATTCTATTCTTCTAAAATTATTCCAATCGATTCAACGTGTTGTTGGTTTATTTTAAATTAAAAAAGCCACAGCAACCGTCAAAGCGTTGACCATACTCAAGGTGCCGCCAGCGCAACCACAAAAAGGGCATCGGTGGTCTTGGTGTAGAATTGAATATCTGTAAATTCATTGGTGGGTGCTATGCCCCACCGCAATGGTTATGGTGCTCAGCGACTGCTTTGCAATGGTCTTTAATCATTGATGGGTTTGTTTTGCATATCGAGAAAGTTCAATCCGATTTTTTAGAAATCCGACACTTTGGTACAAAGTGTCCACTTCTTCCCAGAATTCCATCTCAACTCCCTGTTGTTTTAGTGTTTTTGATGACTAATAGCTCCGGAGGGTTGTTACGTTTTAAAGGCGACAAGCGAAGAACCTGAAAATATTTCGGCAAACCTTCAACCCATTTGAAAATGGCTTCTTTTTCCTTTAAACCCTCGCGGTGACTGTAAAGACACAGGGTTATCAGCCCGCCGTCATCCAATACCTCAATGCTCTTCTCCAATGCAAGAAGCGTGGTCTCCGTTTTTGTATGGATTGCAGAAGACCCACCGGGAAGGTACCCCAAGTTGAACATGACCACTCTGGGACTATCGGTGACGTAGTCCAGCATCTTTTCATGACCTGAGCATACCAGTTTAACCCGTTGGTGAAGATTATTTTCGGTCAACAAAGCTATTGTCTTCTCCAAGCATGTTTCTTGGATATCAAATCCCAAGACAAAACCCTCTTCTCCAACACATCGGGCTAAGTGAAGAGTATCCTCGCCATTACCGACGGTGGCGTCGATCACAACATCACCTGATCGGATATGGCTAGAAACAATGTGTTGAGCCAACGCTGTCAACTTAAGGGGAAATTCAGTCATTTTGTTCACCCTCAAGGCCTGTATACGACATGCAATGGGATAGGCACGTGCAAATCATTCTGAAAAAATCTCCTTGAAATCCCTTTCTCTTAGAGCTCGCCATTGCCCTTCAGACAAGTTGCCAAGATGTAAGTTGCCGATAGCCACTCGCTTTAAGGCCAATACTCTACAATCAATGGCTTCGCACATATGGCGCACTTGTCTCTTTTTGCCTTCCGTGATGACGATTTCCAAACGGGTTTGTTGCCCCTTTTTGCCCAAAATTCGGGCTTGGGCCGGCGCCGTCACGTAAGTACCCTCTTCGTTGGTAATGGTCAAGCCTTTTTTTAAGGCTTCTAATTTTTGTCTGTCGGGTTGTCCATGAACCAATACATGGTACACCTTTTTTATCTCTTTGGCGGGATGGGTGATTTTTTGTGTCAATTGGCCGTCATTGGTTAAAAGCAACAATCCGGTGGTGTTTTTATCCAACCGCCCCACAGAATGCCATTGCGTATCCTCCGGAACTAGGAGAGCAATGGATTTTTCGCCGGGAAATTTTCTAAAAGTACAGACATAGCCCTTGGGTTTGTTGAGCATGATGGTTTTTTTCTTCTCAAAGGCAATAGCCTTTCCTTGGACCTTGACTTCATCCTGTGCCGGATCGATCAACACTCCCATTTGGGTGACCACCACGTCGTTGACTTGAACCCAACCCCTTCGGATCATCTCTTCAGATTTTCTTCTGGAAGCGACACCGCAATCCGCCATATATTTTTGTAATCTAACAGGTTTCATCTTGATCGGTGGCCTCCTCCTTAACACTTTGCTCCGTTGAACTCGTATTCTCTTCTTGATTTTTCTCTTCGTCGTCTTTAAATGATTCAAATTCCGGTAATTGAGAGAGGCTCTCCAAGCCCACCAATCTCAAAAAATCCCGGGTGGTTCGGTATAGGATCGGTCTTCCCGGTGCTTCTAAACGCCCGGCTTCTTCAATCAAGTCGTTTTCCAACAACCAATAAATAGTGGAAGAGGAACGAATGCCTCGAATCTCATCTACCACGACTCGTGTAACCGGTTGCCGATAGGCAATGATGGCTAAAGTTTCCAAGGCTGCTTTGGATATTTGATTCTTTTTGACCACTTGGGTATACTCGGTGATCATATCGTGGTGTTCCCCTTTAGAGGCTAAACGCCACGTGTTTTCGGCTTTCAATAGACAAATTCCTCGATCGGAAAGCTGATAGTTCTCCTGCATTTCCCTGAGCAGGTTTCTGGTTTGTTCTAAATCCAAGGACAATATTAAAGCCATATCCTCTTCCAACACTTCTTCTCCTGTCGAAAAGAGTAGCGCTTCTATTTGACTGAAACACTGCGCCTTATTTTCTATAAATTTAATTTGCATCGTCATTTTTTATTTGAATTTCAATATCTGTAAAAATACTCTCTTGGTACACTTCTATTATATTGGTTTTGATCAGCTCCAACAGCGCTAAAAAACCTGCCAAAACCTCTCGATAATCGCGGTAGTTCCGGATTATATCTGAAAACAAAACCTTGTCTCGATCGGATTTTTCTAATAGCGTCTGTATTTCCCATACTTTGTCTCTAACAGAGTAAAAGCTTTTAAAAATTTTTTTATGAACGACCAATTCGTCGTGGCTTTCTTTGTGCTCCTCTAAGCGCTTATAAGCTTTGTGCAACCATATGGGATCGATGGGATCCAATTCTTTCTTTTTAATTCGCGGTAAATATTCCGGATCTTTGTAAAGCAGCTTGCCTGTATGCTCCAACTTTTGCCTTAACAGCTCTGCCACTTTTCTAAACTGGCCATACAATGCCAGTTGTTGTAAGAGCAGCGCTTCGTCGTCCTCTTCTTCTGTGAAGATGAGTTTCGGCAGTAGTTTTCTAGATTTGATTTCGATCAGGCGGGATGCCATGAGAATAAATTCACTCTCTACGGTCATATCCGCTTCTTCCCACGCGCGAATCTGATCCAAGTATTGGTCGATCACTTCAGAAATTTGCACTTCATATATGTTGATTTTGTTTTTTTCCACCAATTGGAGCAACATGTCCATGGGGCCTTCAAAGGGATCGATTTGAATGGAATAGGTGTTCATCAAAACCAACCCGTTAAAGGGGCCAACAAAAACTTATAAAAGCGATCGGCTATGTTGATAGCCGGCCAGATGATTCCGCCAATCATGCCCGTCCAAAGCATTAAGATTAACAGAAACATACCGTAACGGGCGTACTGGTTGTAAACCATTCTGGCTCGCGGTGGCAAGAATTGTTCCAACACGTGGGAGCCGTCTAAAGGCGGTATGGGCAGTAGGTTGAAGATGCCAAAAATCAAATTGTAAATGTAAAAGCTGTACAGAATTTGATTTAATAAGGGGGTTGCAAACCCCTGCACGACGGTGATCACAGCTAAGGAGATAAAAGCCAAGATGAGGTTGGTTCCGCAGCCGGCCAAGGACACTAAAAGCACGCCTTTTCTGCGATCTTTAAAATTATTCGGATTGATGGGAACGGGTTTTGCCCATCCAAACCGAAATAAGATCATCGATAACAGACCTAAGGGATCGATATGTTTGAGAGGGTTTAAGCTCAAACGCCTTGCCCTTGCGGCTGTATCGTCCCCCATGGCTTCCGCTGCATAGCCATGGGCGACTTCGTGAAATGTAATGGCAACGATGATCGCCGGTAAACTGGCGATCATATTGGTCAAATTATTTGCTAAGGATCCCATATTATCAGTCCTCCAACCACGACGGGATTTCATCTAAACGCACGATATCCTCGTAGGTTTCCCGTCTGGATATGATATCGCTTTGGTCATCCATCAATAGGACGACAGCCGGCTTGGGCAAGCGGTTGTAATTGCTGGCCATGGCATAGTTGTAGGCACCGGTTGCGTGGACCATTAAAATATCCCCGACTTGGGGGTCGTTTAAAAGGATTTGATCAATCAGCGTATCGGTTTCACAGGCTTTGCCCGAAATTCGAACCGTAACGGGTTTGTCTTCATCTTTACCATTGCAAATTTCTGCATGATAAGCAGCGCCATAAAGGGCGGGGCGCGGATTATCCATCATGCCACCATCGACGCTGACATAGGTTTTTTGTCCCGGTATTTCTTTGATGGTGCCGACGGTATAAAGGGTTACCCCTGCCGTGGCGGCTAAATAACGCCCGGGTTCAAACATAAGTTGCGGTATTTTCAGATCGTACTCTGTGCACAGGTCTCGGACTTTTTCGCCAAGATCTGTAAAGAGAGCATTCAAATCGATGCAAGGGTCTTGTGGTAAATACGGAATTCCAAAACCGCCTCCTAAATTTAAATAGTCAAAGCTTTGTCCGTAATTTTTCTGGATCCATGCGTAGATTTCCAGCATTTTTTCTGCGGCTTTTATAAAGCCTTCCGTCTCCGTAATTTGAGAGCCAATGTGACAGTGGAGACCCTTTAACTGAAATCTGGGCAATTCTTGGAGCGTTTCCATCAATTGCGGCACCATAGACGCAGGAACGCCAAATTTTGAATCGACTTTTCCGGTCTGTATTAATTCGTGGGTATGCGCTTCTATGCCCGGTGCAATGCGAACCAATATATCAACCCGATCCTCGGGGGTGGTTAAGTTGGTCAGTCGGTCAATTTCATCAAATGAGTCGATGACTATTAAGCCGATGCGGTGATCCAAGGCCATTTGGAGTTCCTCATTGGATTTGTTGCTGCCATGAAAGCAAATATCCTCTGCCGGAAAACCTGCCTGCAAAGCGGTAAACAACTCCCCACCGGATGCAACATCCAAATGCAGGCCTTCTTGAGCGACCAGTTTGCACATGGCTTTGGTTAAAAAAGCTTTGCCGGCATAATGAATGGTGACGTCCAATTTCGTTTTTTGAAATGCTCGCCGTATTGCTTCAACAGATGCGTGAAAACAATTAGCCGAAAATACGTATAAAGGTGTCCCGTAGCGCTTGGCCAAAGCCACCGTATCGTGTCCATAAAATTTTAAATTTTCTTTCATATCACTCCTATAAAAAAAGTGATCATTCCTACAAGGAAAAGATCACTGCTCTATGACTCGTTGTAAAGTGAGAAGAAAAACCCTAAGGCTGCATGGGTCTTGGCATCCCTGATTTTTCCTGTCCGATACAGCATTTTTACCGTAGGGATTGGTATTCTGACTATTTCTAAAAATTCGTCTTCGTCTTGAGGTAATTTGCTTTCCTCAAACTCGGTGGCTATAAACAAACAGGTTTTTTCATCGGAAAAGCCGGCCGATGGCCAAATTTCTCCAATTTTAATCAAATCGAGGGGTTTGAGTCCTATTTCTTCTTGAAGTTCGCGGCTTGCCGCTTCGAAGGGGTCTTCTCCTTCTTCCAGCAAGCCCGCCGGTATCTCCAATAAGACAATATCCAAAGCTTTTCGGTATTGTTTAACGAAGACCATGTGGCCTTCTTCCGTAATGGGTAACACTGCCACCGCATCTTTATGTTCGACAAGTTCTCTCGTCGCTTCTTGACCGTTGGGCAAGGCCACGGTTTCTACTCTTAAATTTAGAATGCGTCCACTAAAAATTTCAGTGGACGCAATGGTTTTTTCATAAAACTCTTTCATTGATCGGATACCATTTGGGCAATTTCGCTTAGAAATGAATCAACATCTGCAAATTTACGATACACTGATGCGAAACGTACGTATGCAACCTGATCCATCTTCAACAAAATAGCCATGACTCTTTCTCCAATTTCTTGGGATGTCACTTCTTTCCCTTCGACCTGATAGAGTTCTTTTTCGAGTTTTCTCACTTCGTGTTCGATACTCTCCTTCGAAACCGGTCTTTTTTCGCAGGCTCTCAACATACCGTTTAATACGTTTTGACGATTAAAAAGTTCCTTTTGACCTGAGCGTTTAATGACCATTAGAGGTATGACTTCTATTCTTTCATAGGTTGTAAAGCGCTTTTCGCAATTAAAACAGGACCGACGTCGTCGAATCATTTCGCCATCTTTGACCGGCCGAGAGTCAATGACTTTGCTCTCTTCGTGGTCGCAATAGGGGCACTTCATCTCATGCCCTATTCTTCAGTATTTAAGAAATCCGGAATTTTGAACTCATCCACATCGGATCCGGTACTTTCTTCAGTTATTTCTTCTTCCTGTCTGGGCAATCCACTTGCATCGTCTTGGCCGTAAATGCCTGTGGCGATGATGGTAATTTCAAATTCGTCACCCAATTGTTCTTCAATGGCAGCACCGAAAATAACGTTGGCATCTTCAGCGCAGGCATCTCTGGCAAATTCTGCAGCAGCGTCGACTTCAAATAAGGACAAGCTTTCACCGGCTTTAATATTTAACAATACGCCGGTTGCACCGTCGATAGCTGTTTCCAGTAAAGGACTCTTGATAGCCATTTGTGCAGCTTCCACAGCTCTATTTTCTCCGGCAGCACGTCCAACACCCATGTGCGCCAAACCGGCATCTTTCATGATGGTTTGAACGTCGGCAAAGTCTAAGCTGACCAAGCCGGGTATGGAGATCAAGTCGGAAATACTTCTGACACCTTGTAGTAAGACGTCATCTGCCATTCTAAAGGCTTCTTTCAGAGAGGTATCTTTCGAGGCAATTTTTAATAGACGGTCGTTGGGAATCATGACCAATGCATCGACACTTTCTCTTAGAAATTCGCAAGCGATATCGGCATTTCTTTTTCTGACTTTTCCTTCAAAGCTAAAGGGCTTCGTAACCACACCAATGGTTAAGATACCCATTTCCCTAGCAAATTTTGCTACGATGGGCGCAGCGCCGGAACCCGTTCCACCGCCCATACCGGCTGTGATGAATAACAAGTCCGTATCTTCAATCAGCTCGACAATTTCGTCTCTGCTTTCCTCGGCTGCTTTTTGGCCCATTTCCGGGTTACCGCCACAACCTAAACCACCGGTGGTTTTATCACCGATTTGCAAACGGGTTTCAGCAATGCTCAAACCTAAGGCTTGATTGTCTGAGTTCACGGCGATAAAGTCTACGCCTGTCAATCCCGCTTCAATCATGCGGTTAATAGCATTGTTGCCTCCGCCACCAACGCCGATAACACGAATTTTTGCTAAGTTACCTGTGTTGTTATCTAATTCGATCACTTTTTCCTCCTACACATCTAAACATCTTTATTTACTGAAGCCGTCTATATCATGATCTGTTTTATAGGGCATCAACTGATGAGCTTCTAGATTTTCTTCCACGTATTCATTATTTACGTCTTCGTTTTTTTCCAATTGTTTTTTATTTTTTAAGACGCCTGATACTATTCTAGCACTTTTAGGCCGAAAATAGTAGCGTCTAATTTTTGCAAAGTTTGAAAACAAGCTGGTGCCGAAATAAAATATGGCAGCGTAGTAGATGGGCAACCCGATTTTATCACCTAAAAATGTCAAGACGATCGCCAGCAAGATGTTGCCGAAAAAACCGGTTACAAAAAGTTTTTGATCAAATATTTTTTGCAACTCAGCGTTTACACCGCCAAAAACAGAGTTGATTGCTGCCAAAACACCAATTGACAAATAAGGCGCAAACTCCAAGGGTACATCGATATTAACGACCGACCCTAAGACAATGCCCAGGATTAAGCCCAACAGTGGTAACAACATTCTATCCTCTTTCTCGAAAACTACTTTTTTCTTTGATAAAAATAATTTCTGATTTATCTATATTAACCTTTATCCCTCGCGATTTCAATATGCGTATGACACTTTCATCGGAATTTAAATAAAAATTAAGGGCTTCTGCGTCTCCCACAGCCTCAATGACAATGGGCGGCGTAGTTCGATGACCATCGATGGTAATGATGGGCCCCGCACAATTCACATCGCTGGAAGCTGCAATCGGGTGGCCGTTGACCGCTATGGATTCGGCTTCGGAAAATCGCAAATCGTTTAAGACTTCCAATAAGTCGGAGTTGTGAATCAACGCGGATGCCTTGTCGCCATCCCGCATGGTGATGACAACCCCTTCACCTTGAACCGCTACGTTGCCGTTGAGGTTGCGATAGGAAAATAAATGATCCGTTAAAGTCGTTTCGATATCACCTCTCGAGCTTTCATCACCGGTAAAGCTCTGTATTTGATCGAAATAACGGATTCTTTGTTGAATCAAATTGTTTTTATCGATTAATTGTGCGTTTTGCTTTTTTAAGTTGCGCACTCTGTTTTTTTCTTTTTCCACATTTTCCGGTGTTACGATACGGCGGCGGATGGAAAGGTTTTGATCTACAGCTGTATTATACACAAAAGTGGTGCCGAAGCCAATGCACACCATCGTCAATGTTAAGAGAACAACATAGGGAGTAATTTTTGCTTTCCCGATAGACCTCAGGCGTTTTTCAAAGATTTTAAGTGCCATTTTAATAGGCCTCTTCTTCATAGTCTATATTCTCGACGGGCATGGCGTATTGTACTTCGACATTGCCCTTGTAGCCTTCTATTTTGATGTCGTCTTTTTTTTCTATCCGTACTTTAAAGGTGTTGACCTTCAGCAAATCGACGACACCGGAAGGCATGGTAATGGCGTTGTATAGCGTGTCCGGATCTCCGATAACGCGAATTTCGAAAGGGTAGTTGTATTTTTTTCCGTTAATTTGGACATAAGACCCTACTTGGCGAATCTCTGTTCGATTGATGATCCGTTCTCCATTAATCGAGATGGCTTCTGCGCCCGCCGCATTGAGTTCGTTGTTGAGCGTCAGCAGCAAGACCGCCGACTGTATTTGACTTCTCTCATTGAGAGCCATTTCGCTGGGGTTCATATTAATGACCAAGCCCCTGCCTTCCAAGTCCGTCATGCCGGCAATGGTTCTCTCTTTGTCGATCATCTGCTTAATTTCTTTTAAATAGGCATTATCACCGATGACGGCTTGTTCGATCTTTTCATATTGTTCCTGAAGTGCGCTGTTCTCTTCCCTCAGCTTTTCATTTTCTTCCTCTAAGACGACCATTTGTTCCAACACGTCGGGATCCTGTTCTACAGTCAGCCGATTGTTGACGTTGTCGATTGCCTTGACTTGAAGAGCAATCATAATGCCGAAAATAATGCAAACCAACGTGATGCTCCACTTGCCTTTATTCATAACACACCTCACCGTTCTTTGATTACCGGATTGCTTCCCGCAGTCAGGTTAATGGTCAAATCTCTTTTCTTGGTCTCGATAACATGTTGTATATAATCGTTATGTTCTTTGTAATTATCCAGATCCCTGATCTGAATGAGAATATTATTTTTTGTAACGATATGTACCGTCTCCTGATCCGCTATGGCAAATTCGGAGATGTGGTTCAGCATTTTTTCGCCTTGAAAGTAATCAATCAAGTCGCGTATTTTATTAAACTGCCCCTTGGTCGAAATTTCTGCTGTTCGTCCGACACCTCGAAACTGTACTTCCTTAAATCCGCTGACAACGGGCACTTCCGCATTGCGTAATTGCGAAGATGTGGCGATGAGTCGATCGTCCTTATCCATGTAATGAATGGTGTTGTCTGAATAAATCACATAAAGACAAGGGACTTCCTGGACGGTCATGTGGATGGTATCCGGCAAAATCCTTCTAATTTGAACGTGATTGGATAAAACCAACTCGCTGATTTTATAGCGTACCTGATTGACGTTGATAGAAAAAATACTTTGTCCCATAGCCAAACCGCTTTTTTCCAATATTTCCGGTTCGGTCACCAGTTGATTGCCGCTGATCTCCACTTTTTTTATGCTGAACACCCCACTGTTGTGGGCAGTATAGATGACATAGCCCATTACAAACAGAATGGCGATCACGGTTAAAAATAAAGTCAAACGGCGCATCAATCTTCGATATTTTATTCTGTTCAGTTTTTTTTTGATTTCTGACCGTTTGTCCATAATTCCTCTATATTAATAGTTTTAAAGCTTCCTTTGCAATGAGTTCGTCGGCATCTGTCTTTCTTAACCTCAGGGTCTTTAACCGCATAATAGAGAGGGTTTCCTCCTTTTCGAATAGACGGTCAAAGGTTTTTAACAAAGTTTCGCCGTTTAATTGCTGATCGTAGAGCAAAATGCCGGCACCCTTGTCGGTTAAAACCCGTGCATTGAACTCCTGATGGTTACCGGCTGCCAAGGGAAAGGGAATCAGTACGGAGGGTACGCCCACCGCTGCGATTTCCGAAATGGTACCTGCACCGGATCTGGTAATCATTAAATCCGCTGCTCCCATCAAAGTCTCCATCTGATTCGAAAAATTGTATATCTCTATATTATCATAAGATTCCTTAGTGATACCTTGTTCTGCCATGGCTTGTAACACATCCTCGTAAGGCCCCTCTCCGGTTAATTGAATAAAACGATAGGTCGGATGCCCTTTGTAGCGCTCGTACAAGCTGAGCACTGCACGGTTGATGGACTCGGCACCTTGTGAGCCTCCCGAAATTAAAATCAGTTTTTGATTCGGATTTAAATGAAGGCTGTGTCTGGCAGCATGACGATCGATATTTTTAAAGGCATCCCGCACCGGATTGCCGGATAAAAAAGTTTTTTCGTCCGGGAAATACCTCGCTGCTTCGTAGAAAGAAATGGCGACGCGGTCCACGTATTTCGCTAAAATGCGGTTGGCTTGGCCGGGATAAGCATTTTGTTCGTGAATGAGGGTGGGTATTCCCATTTGCGATGCTTTTAAGAGCAGTTGGCCGCTGGTAAAGCCCCCCGTACCGATGACCAAATCCGGTTGATGCCTTTTAAGAACTCTCCGTACATCGATGGCACCGTCCAGCAATCCCTTCAGGGCCGCAAAAATTTGCAAGCTGAACTGACGCTCAAAACCGCGTACCCGCATCATCTCTAAGGGATAACCGTATTGGGGCACAATGTTTTTTTCCATCCCAACCTGAGAACCTATAAAAACGATTTCGCAGTCCTCACGCTTTTTTTTAAGGGCATCCGCTATGGCAAGACCGGGGAAAATATGACCACCGGTTCCTCCGGCAGCAATCAGTATTTTCATTTTCTTTTCCTTCTTCTTTCACTTCTCTCGTTAATTTCTCGAGACATACCCAAAATCGGTCCGATCATGATAAACATCACCAAGGAGGAAGAACCACCGGAGCTGATAAAGGGTAACGTGACGCCCGTTACGGGCATGCCACCGGTAGCAACCAACATGTTGATGAGGGTTTGCGTCGTAATTAATGAAGCAACCGTTGCCGAATAAATCTTATCGAAGGGGTCGGTGACCCGAGTGCTGATTCGAAAACAACTTCTCATAAACCAGACGTATAAAAAAACTAAAAGCAAACATCCCCAAAGGCCGAGCTCTTCTCCCACATTGGCAAAGATAAAGTCATTCTCTACTTCCGATAAGAATAGCAGTTTTTGTACACCGCGTCCAATACCTTTTCCCCAAATACCACCGGAACCGAAGGCAATCATCGATTGCGTAATTTGGTGGTTTTGAAAGCCCTGTCCCGTCCATGCCAGAATACGGTCCAAGCGCCAACTTTCAAAGATTAAAAAAAAGATCAACATGACCATCCCCGTCAAAACGTAGGGTGACAAAACTCTAAAGTCGATGCCGCTGTACAATAGCGCATAAAAAACGATCAATAGAAAGACTAAGGAGATGGTAAAGGACGGCTCTATCAAAATCAGTCCCCACATCAAACCCATGGGGATGACAATGGTTTTGGCAAAATCCGGGTTTAAGAAAAAGAACATGGTGTTTCGTTTAGAAAGGATGTTCTTTCTGGTGGTAGAAAAATAGGCTGTAAAGACCACTGCCGTCCATTTTGCAAATTCCGAGGGTTGAAAAGTCATCGGCCCCAGCAAAATCCAACGCTTGGCACCTTTTACCGCCGGAAAAGCAAACACCGCAACCAAGAGGACTAAGGTAAATAGGTATAGACTCCAAACATTTCTGTCGTTGAGGTATTTTTTATAATCCATCTTACTGATGAAAAAGCTGATGCCCAATCCCCCGATGACCAACACCGTTTGCGTAATAAAAGCACGGAAATTGCCGCCTTCGTCCGTGGTGGTCATATACATTTTAGCTGAATAGACCAGCAAAACACCGATGAAGATAATGGTTAAAAAAGGTAACAACAAATCTAAGGATATGGCACCGGTGCGTACAAAGTATTTTCTTCCGACGGTTTTATTGACTTTCTTTATCATTTTCTTGACCTTTCATTTCACAAACCAGTTGTCTGAAAAGATCGCCTCGTTGTTCGAAATCGACAAACATACCCCAAGATGCACAAGCCGGGGATAACAACACCACATCTCCCGCTTCCGCTAAAGCAGCGCTGCGGGCAACCGCCTCTTCCAAGTTTTGGACGGTATAAATCGACGTGTACCCTTGTCTTTGCGCCTCTTCTTCAATGGCTTGTGCCGTTTCTCCCAACAAGACCAGTGCCTTGACATTTGGGTTGAAGGCCTTTATAAAATCGGCGTAATCTTCGCTTTTATCGTAACCGCCTGCAATCAAGACCACCGGTTGGTGCATGGCTTTTAGTGCGACGATGGCGGCGTTGGTATTCGTCGCTTTCGAATCGTTGATATACATCACACCACCTACCGTGGCGATGGTTTCCTGTCGATGAGGAGCGCCCTGAAACGCCTTTAAAGTATCGACGATGCATTGCCTGTCGACCCCCATAAAATAAGTCATGCAGATGGCTGCTAAGGCATTTTCGACGTTGTGAGGTCCTTTAATCATCAATTCCTCTAAACCCATTAAAGGCGTCGCTGTGCCCTTTTCTGCAATGTACAGCGTCCCCTCTTTCAGATAAGCGCCGTCTGCAACAGGTTTGTTTTGGCTGATGTATAAAATCTGACCCTTAACTTTTGGGCCGAGTGTCATCACCGTCGGATCATCGGCATTGAGAACTGCAAAGTCGCCGGGTTGTTGATTTTCAAAAATCCGAGCCTTGGCGGCGATGTAGTTGTCCATGGTGTGATGGCGATCCATGTGGTCCGGTGATAGGTTTAAAAAACTGCACATGTGGGGTCTAAAGTCGCGAATGCATTCCAATTGATAGGATGAGGTTTCGCAAACAAAAACATCCTCGGGCTGTGCCGCTTCAATGTAATCTGAAATCGGCGTACCGACATTACCCACCACGTAGGTTTTTCTGCCGCTATTTTTAAAGATTTCTCCCGTTAGCAAAGTGGTCGTGGTTTTACCGTTGGTGCCGGTAATGGCCACCACTTCGGCATGTGTCATCGTGGTTAAAAACTCGATGTCGCTCAGTACCGGAATACCCTCTGCGCGGCATGCCGCTACAACGGGAATGGTTAAAGGCACCCCGGGGCTTTTTAACACCCAGGAGATGGGGGCAATGTCATCGTAAGAAATTTGTTGACCGAAGACGATTTGAACACCGATGCCTTCCAATTCTCTCAGCTCTTGTTTTTCTTTTTCTCCCAAGTTCTCTTCCGATTTTGTGTCGGTTAAAATAACTTGATAACCTTTATGTATTAATAATTTTGCAGCGGAGAGCCCGCTTCGGGCAGCGCCGATAATCAATATTTTCTTCATGGCAACTCGCGTCTATAAAAATAAAAATGCAGCGGCAACAGAAAAGGCCGATGCCATCCAAAAAACGGTCACGACTCTGGTTTCACTCCAACCTTTCAGTTCGAAGTGATGGTGAATCGGGGTCATGGCAAAAATACGTTTGCCACCGGTTATTTTAAAATACGAAACTTGTAAAACCACGGATAAGGCTTCCACCACATAAATACTCCCTGCAATTAAAAGAAAGAGTTGTAATCTGGTTAGTATCGCAATGGCTGTCACGGCACCACCCAACCCCATGGACCCTGTGTCGCCCATAAAAATATTTGCCGGGTTGGAATTGTAGCGTAAAAATCCAAAGCACACACCCATCACCGCTCCGCCAAAAGTCGCAACGGCCGAGGCATCCATGAATAAGGAAGCTATCGTAAAAAACAACACGACGATGCCGGTAACACCGGCACATAAGCCGTCTAAACCGTCGGTTAAATTAACGGCATTGACCATCGCCACGATCGCAAAGATCGTAAAAGGTAAATACCAAAAACCGAAGTCGACATTTTGTCCCAAAAAGGGCACGAACATGCGGGTCCCGATGTCCGGCGAAAAACTTGCCCAAAGGGCAAATAAGATTGCAAAACCGATTTGCAAAACCATTTTTTGCCAAGCTCTCAAACCTAAGTTTTCTTTGTGTATGATTTTCATCAAATCGTCATAAAAACCGATGCCACCAAAGGCCAAGGCCATGAGGATCGGATAGGCTTTGACATCCCGAAGAATGATACCGCAGAGCAAGACCGTTAAAACTAAAATAACCAAAAGCACCACACCACCCATGGTGGGGGTACCCGCCTTTTTCATGTGGCTTTTCGGACCTTCTTCCCTTATTTCTTGGCCAAGCTTCATTTTTCTAAGAAAAGGAATGTAAAAGGGCATAACAAAATACACACCAATAAAGGCTATGATCATACTCAGGGCTGCATACTTGTAATTATCCATTGAATCCTTCCTTTAATTTTTCGATTACAGTTTCCAAATAAACACCCCGGGACCCTTTAACCAACACCAAATCTCCGGGGCGAATGAACTTCATGAGTAGTTCTGCTGCTTCGGGGGCGTCGCTGCAAAGATGGCTATGGGCATCGTCTTCAAAGCCCGCTTGGTAATGAGAGCGATTTGCTCCGACAGCAATTAAAATATCTAATACTTTTTTTGCCTGTTGGCCGATTTCCCGATGGGCCGTTTCGGATAGATCCCCCATCTCCAGCATATCTCCCAAAACCCCGATCGTTCGCTTGTATTTGGGTTGATACACCGCCGTTGTTTCCAGGGCTGCTCGCATGGCGTCGGGGTTGGCATTGTACACATCGTTGATCAGCGTGATGCCGTTATCGAATTCTATGATTTCCATGCGGTTTTCCGAGGGTTTAAATGCATCTAAACCTTTTTGAATCTCCCCATGGGATAAACCGAAATGTTGTCCCAACCAAATCGCGGGCAACGCATCGTATACGTTGTGTGTACCGGGAATGGGTACGCGATAACGCACACCGGACAGCTCAAAAACACTGCCAGTTTCTGAAACTTCTAAGATGTTGGCATAAAAATCCGCGGAGCTGTCTTTGATCGAAAAAGTTACAACTCGGTAGCTGGGGTCTTCCCCCTTCAATTTCTGTAAAAACGGGTCATCTCCATTGATGAGGGCAATGCCCTTCTCGGTAAGACGGGAGAAGATTTCCTTTTTTGAGATGTAAATATTTTCTTGGGTTTTGAGGTGTTCGATATGGCTGGTGCCAATGTTCGTAATGACAGCGATATCCGGTAACACCGCATCGATGGATTCCTCAATATCCCCCATGCGATCCATTCCCATTTCAATGACCATTTTTTCTATGTCGGCATTTAAATTGAAAAGGGTTAAGGGAATACCGTACTGGTTGTTGAGATTGCCTTGGGTTTTCAAGGTTTTAAAACCCTGTTGTAGCACCGAAGCGATCATGTCCTTCGTGGTGGTTTTACCACTGCTGCCCGTTAAGGCAATGGTATCCACAGTGTAGCGACTGCGTTGATAACGGGCCAAAGCCTTTAAGGCTTCGTAGGTTGAGCCCACCTCTAAAATGGCCACCGTTTCCGGACATTGTATGTTTTTTTGCTCTGTTAACACACAGCTCGCCCCGTTGGACACCGCATCGGGTATAAAACGATGGCCGTCATTATTTTCACCGATGATGGGTATATACAAGTCCCCCGGGGTTACCTGTCGGCTATCTATGCGTATACCGGTAATAGAACCGGCTGTACTGCTTGTTTGTTGGATTGTTGCGGATAAAATATCCTGCAAAATTTCTATTGATATGGCTTCCATTGTTAATATGAGAATTTTACGCTGACTTCCGTCCCTTTCTTCACTATTTCGCCGCTATTCGGGCTTTGTTCTACGGCAAATCCCGTACCTTCCAAGCGCAACCTCAAATCTAAATTCTGAAGCAGCTCGTTGGCACCTTGAATGGACATGCCTTTTAAATCCGGAACGATGACTTCATCCTGATGTTCGTCGCCTTCCGTTCCCAATTGTAGCACCACTTCAACGTCGGATTCCACAATGGTTTTCGGCTCGATGCTTTGTTTTAAGACGACGTGCTCATCACCTTCATTGATGAGTTTGTAATCAATGCCGTATTCCTTTAAAATATTCACCGCCATGTCTGCGCTTTGTCCCACCAAATCCGGCATGACAACTTTGTCCGAAGTATCATCTTCATGGAGGTTTATTTTATCCCCGGAGTAGTCCAGGGCTTGTTTCATTAAACTAATGGCCACCGGCGCCGCAGAGGTGCCACCGTAGGCATCGGATGAGGGTTCATCCAATAAAACGATGATGGCGTATTTTGGATCGTCCACCGGAGCATAACAGAAGAAGGAGGTGACATGCAATTGACTGGAGTAGGCACCGTCTATATATTTTTCTGCAGTACCCGTCTTTCCGCCAATGCGATACCCTTGGGACTGATTCTTCAATTGCGGATTTTTCTGTACCACCTGTTCCATGATGTTTCTCATTTCCCGAGAGGTATCCGCCGAAATCAATTGTTTGGGCGAATCCGCTTTTTTGCCCAGTAAATCCTGACGGTCTTCCTTCGCCACGATGGAGGGTTTCATATAATAACCGTCGTTGATGACGCAGTTTAACGCCGCCAACATTTGAACCGGCGTGGTCGCCAACCCTTGCCCGAAGGAAAAGGTGGAGTAATCCAAGTCGTTGATTTCACCGACGTTGTTAAAGGCGCGGTTAACGATCCCGGATTCTTCTCCGGGCAGTTCGATTTCCGTGCGCTTGCCGTAACCAAAGTTGTAAGCATACTGATAAAAGGTATCGGGATCCAAATGCTGAATGATTTGAACCATACCGGGGTTACAGGAGTTGGCCACCGCTTCGGAAACGGTTTGGGTACCGTGGTTGCCGGTACATTTAATGGTGATGCCACTGACAACGATATAACCGTTGCAATGGACCTTGGTATCGGGGTTGACAACCCCTTCTTCCAATGCCGATGCTGCGGTAATGGCTTTAAATGTGGACCCGGGTTCATAGACAAAGGATACCGCCGGGTTTTTCCACATTGCGTTGAGTTGGTCGGTCTCCGACATCTCTTTGTATTGATCGTCCTGTTTTCCTAAAAATTCTTTATCGATATGAAAGGGCTGATTTAAATCGTAATCGGGAATGGTGGCCATGGCCATGATCCCTCCGGTTTTGGAGTCCATGACGATAGCAGTTCCGCTTTTAGCCTTCCATTCCGTCACCGCGTGTTTGAGTTCCTTCTCCGTCAGGGCTTGTAAGGAACTGTCCAAAGTGAGGTTTAAATCCTTTCCTTTATGGGGTTCTTTGATAATTCTGGATTCCGAGGGCAATACCGTCCCCGATGCGTCCTTGGCATAATAGGCGACGCCG
This sequence comes from Eubacteriaceae bacterium, assembly GCA_012522805.1. GTDB lineage: Bacteria > Bacillota > Clostridia > Eubacteriales > Eubacteriaceae > JAAYJS01. The sequence goes on from JAAYJS010000004.1 coordinate 32,677, forward strand.
TCTTCACCTTTTAGCCACGAATTGTAGTTTTGTTCGATACCCGACATGCCGTTATGTTCATAATCTGTGAAACCCAACACATGGGAGGAAAAATGGCCGTTGGTGTAGTAACGCTTTTTATCCTCGGATAGGTAGATACCATTTTTGGAATAGGTTTCGGTCCACTCTTCGCTTTCAAGATCCGCACCTTCCGGTATGGGCTCGTTGTTCAAGGCGAAATACTCTTGTTTGTTTATTTTTTGTGACTCCACAAGATCCGTCGCCACATCGTAATCAACCTTGTTTTTGATTTTAACATAGGAATTTTCCTTTTGAGTCAATTTTTCGTAAACATATTTTTCGCTGACATCGTCGAGGATGCTGGCGATAATTTTTGCATCCTCCTCGGGGTTCACCACTTGATCGGGGATCACCTGTAAGCTTCTATTTTCGTATATGTATGCCTTGGGATTCAGTTCTTGGATGCTGATACCCTGTTCATCTTTATAGACGTTGGTTACATCCACAGGGCTATCTTCAATTTGATGGATTTTCTTTCGAACTTCTTCGGGGTCCATTCCCAATTTTTCCACGATGGCGGCCTCTAAACGATCGGGATCGTCCACATAGTAAGGCACCACGCTGACAATGGAGGCGGTGGAATCCCCAACCAATTGCCGATGGTTGGCATCATAAATATTGCCCCTAGGGGCGGTAATTTTGACTTCATCGATAAATTGGTCCACTTGGCCGGCATATTTTCCCTGTGCTTGGATGACTTGCAGCAATATCAAACGATACACCACTAATAAAAAAGCCAGAGTAAAAAAAACTCTGGCAAATTTCCTTCTTTTCTGCATCACTTGTCTGCGCCCAAGCTCTTTTTTCTTTTTCACCATGAAACACCTTTATTTGTTTTGCGATAAACTTTTGCTCGCGTCGCCCTCGTAATGGCCACTTTCTATTCTCTCGTAAATGTATTGTTCAGGTTCTAATTCCTTCATACCGTAGGAGCGTGCAAGATTTTCGATGGCAACTAAATCATCTACCATTAATAGCTCTCTTTTTTTATTGTCCACGACCTGAGTCATATGTTCTAACTCCGATTCGCATTTTGTTACTTGCTTGTTGAGTTTATAAATATAACCTACTTGAAACAATAATAACAAAAAAATCGAAAAAACAACAGAATAAATAATCGCCAACATATATTTACCGGAAAAAGTAATGGGTTGACTGCTTCTTCTTTTTGTTTTTCCTAAAGTCGTAGACGTTCTCTGACTTTGTGTGTAATGATAGTTTGCCATTTTGACTCTTGCTCCTTTATATTTTTTCGGCAATGCGCAGTTTTGCACTTCTTGCCCTGGGGTTAGCATTCAGCTCCTCCTCTGAGGGAGAAACGGGTTTTCTCGTTATAATTTTTACAGTCGGTTTGCGATTGCAAGCACAAACCGGGAAATCCGGTGGGCAGATACAGGGGTCTTCCATTTTTTTGAAAAAATGTTTAATAATTCTATCTTCTAAGGAATGAAAGGTAATTACCGCCAAACGCCCGCCGACAATCAGTTTGTCCAAAGCATCTGACATGGCCTTTTCCAATATCGCCAACTCTTGGTTGACTTCAATCCGTATGGCCTGAAAGGTTTTTCTGGCGGGATGTTTCTCTTTGTATCGCGCCTTCATGGGGTAGGCTTTTTCGATAACATCTCGCAATTCTAAGGTCGTTGTAAATGGTTTTTCCATGCGTTTTCTTACAATGGCTTCCACAATTCTTTTTGCAAAACGTTCTTCTCCAAAATTTCTTAAAATTTCGATCAACGCTTTCTTAGAATACCGGTTGACGACATCCGCCGCTGTCAAAGAACTTTCCTCATTCATGCGCATATCCAAGGGGCCGTCGGCTCGGTAAGAAAACCCCCGCTGTGCATCGTCCAACTGAAAGGACGAAACACCCAAATCGAATAAAAAGCCGTTTACTTCTGTCACTTCCAAAACATCCAAGTGCTTTTTTAAATGAACAAAATTGTCTTTGATCATCGTCTTTTGGCACGTCGTTTCTTCTAAACGTTTTCCCGCTTGTTCCAAAGCAAAACTGTCCTGATCAAAGCCGATCAATCTGCCTTGCTCCGACAGCTTTTTACAAATCCCCAGAGCGTGTCCCCCACCGCCAAGGGTGGCGTCCACGTAGGTACCCTGTGGCGTGATGTGTAAACCGTCGATGACTTCGTCGTACAAAACGCTTAAATGTTTCAATCGTACCTCCTAAATACCCAACTCCGACATACGTTCCGCTAAAATTGTCGCATCGATGTTGCTGGTTTCTTCCCATAGGCCTGCTTCCCAAATTTCCAGACGTGTGGACACGCCGATAATTCTGGTTTCTTTTGTCAAGTTTGCATAATCTCTTAAAATAGGTGGTATGGTGATGCGACCTTGTTTGTCTAAGGTGCAATCCGAAGCACCTGCAAAGAAAAAACGTGTAAAATTACGGGCATCTTTATCGTAAAAAGAAAGCTCGCGAATTCTTCTTTCGAAGTTTTGCCATTCCTCTTCGGAAAAAACAAAAAGACATCGATCCAATCCCTTCGTCACGATAAAGTGTTCTCCCAAGGCGTCACGAAATTTAGACGGTATGATCAACCGCCCTTTATCGTCGATATTATGTGAAAAATCTCCGTATAAATTCGCCATTCTACCACCCCGGGGCCTTTTTAATGGGAAATCTCCCACTTTCTGCTACATTCTCCCCCCATTTGCCCCATATTATACCACACTCCCCCACTTTACTACAACTTAAATCCCTATTTAATTTCTTTTGATAGTGCGTATTAAGATGTAGCAGAAAAGCAGAATGTAAGAAATTATTTCTGAGCACTTGAGATAATCTTTTTTTTAGTTTAAGATAAACAGACAATGCGCTAGGAGGTTCACATGAGAGCAGTTGTCACAGTTATCGGCAAAGACCGAACGGGCATTATATATTCTATTTCTAAGGTGTTGGCGGAATCCAACGTCAACATCGAAGACATCAGTCAAACGATTATGCAAGGATTTTTCACCATGATTATGTTGGTCGACTTGACCAATATGACGGGAGATTTTAAACAATTAAAATCGGACTTGGAAAATGCCAGTGCCGCATTGGGTATGTCCATCCATTTGCAGCACGAAGAAATTTTCGATGCAATGCACACAATATAGGTGAACAATGGCACTTTTTAAAAATGTAATTGAAACCATTCAAATGATAGAAAAGGAGAAGTTGGATATCCGCACCATTACCATGGGTATCTCTCTCCTGGATTGTGTTGACAGCGACGGTGCCAAGGCGCGACAAAAAATTTACGACAAAATTACGACTTGCGCCCAAAATCTAGTTAAAGAAGGCGAGAGAATCGACACCGAATTGGGCATTCCCATTGTCAACAAACGGATTTCCGTCACGCCGATTTCTCTGATTGCCGGCGCTTCCAACGATTCGGATTATATCGAATTTGCAAAAACCCTAGACAAAGCTGCGTCTCAAGTCGGCGTCAACTTTATCGGTGGCTACTCGGCTCTTTGCCCCAAGGGGTTTACCAACGGCGATCTGCGAACGATTCAGTCCATACCGGAAGCCTTGGCTACAACCGAGAAGGTCTGTGCTTCTGTCAACTTGGGTTCCAGCCAAACCGGCATCAATATGGATGCCGTACGTTTGATGGGAGAAATCATTAAAAAAACCGCTTACGACACCCGCCAGGACGATTCCATCGGTTGTGCTAAGCTGGTAGTCTTTTGCAACGCCGTGGAGGACAATCCCTTTATGGCCGGTGCTTTTCACGGTGTCGGAGAGCCGGATAAAGTCATCCACGTCGGTGTATCCGGTCCCGGTGTTGTTAAAACCGCTTTGGAGAAATGCCACAACGCCTCCTTCGACGAAATGGCGGAAATCATTAAAAAAACCGCCTTTAAAATTACACGAGCCGGTCAATTAGTGGGCACCACCGTCTCCAAACGTTTGGGGGTTCCCTTTGGTATCCTGGATCTTTCCTTAGCACCTACCCCATCGGTTGGGGATTCCGTCGCCCGTATTTTGGAAGAAATGGGTTTGGAGCATGCCGGTGCACCGGGAACCACCGCCGCCCTAGCCATGCTCAACGATGCTGTTAAAAAAGGAGGCATCATGGCCTCCACCTCCGTGGGTGGCTTAAGTGGCGCTTTTATTCCTGTTTCCGAAGACGAAGGTATGATCGAATCCGCAGAAATTGGCGCCATCACCTTAGAAAAATTGGAAGCCATGACCTGTGTTTGTTCTGTCGGCTTGGACATGATTGCCATCCCCGGCGATACGCCGGCCACTACCATATCCGGTATCATTGCGGACGAAGCGGCCATCGGTATGGTCAACCACAAAACCACTGCTGTCCGTTTAATCCCCGTTTACGGAAAAACCGTTGGAGACCGTGCAGAATTCGGTGGCCTTTTGGGTTACGCCCCGATTATGAAGGTCAACCCCTATAGCTGCGACCATTTTATTAACCGCAGCGGCAAAATACCACCACCGGTCCATTCCTTTAAAAATTAATATCGTTTATACAAATACAAAAACACCACACTCTGTGGTCTGAGTGTATTCTAAAACCGTAGGGTGTGGTGCTTGCCATTTCTTTTATCTCTGAAGCATGGTCTCCCATTAAGAGAGCAGGTGTTGCCTATCTATTTTTGATAGGTAAGCCATATAAAAAAACCCCTAGAACACAGGGGTTCTAGGGGGCGTATACTTGCTGTTTAATTTAAAATTTCAATCACACTGCAAGAATGATAAACTTCATAAAGGCCATAAAGCCTTCTCTGACATCTTCATCCTCAGGTAAAAAGTCCAGTTCTTCCTCTTCCATCTTTTTTATCAAATCTAAAATAGTTGTATTTTCGTCCATTGTTTTCTCCTATTTATAAACTGCACTTTCGTGAACAAAATTATGCACGGCATTTAGATTTTCAACATTGACATCTCCCTTAGACAATAGAGTTCGAG
>JAAYJS010000022.1 GCA_012522805.1 Eubacteriaceae bacterium
AAAACGATGTCGGCAATCAAACCACCAATGCCAATTCCGCCATTGTTCATGCAGGGTACGACGCACCGGCCCACAAATTGAAGGGACGTTTCAATGCACCGGGCAACAACATGTACGAAAAAATATGTTCCGACCTCTCTGTACCCTTTAAAAGAACCGGATCTTTGGTCATCGCCCATAACGAATACGAAATGATGACCCTTCACGAATTGTACCAAAACGGACTCAAAAACGGTGTGCCGAATATGCGCATTGTCTTTAAAGAGGAAGTCCATCAGATGGAGCCCAATTTAAATCCGACCGTGTGTGGTGCATTGCTCGCAGAATCCGCCGGGGTGGTCTCCCCCTTTGAGTTGGTCGTCAATGCAGCGGAAAACGCCGTGAATAACGGAACAACCCTCAAACTCAACACCTTGGTCACCAACATTGAAAAACGTGGTGACACCTTTAGACTTTTTACCACAACCGGTGAATACGACGCACACGTTGTGATTAATGCTGCCGGCATCTATGCCGACGATGTCTACAAAATGGTAGGCGAACCCTATTTTAAGATTTTAGCCCGTAAAGGCAATTACTTTATTTTTGATAAAGAAGTCGGCAACTTCGTCAACAATGTCATCTTCCCCTGTCCGACAAAAAAAGGAAAAGGAATTTTAGTTGCACCCACGGTCCATGGCAACTTACTGATCGGACCGGATGCGGAACCGGTCACCAAAGGAGACATCTCGACCACACAGGAGCGTTTGGATTATGTTAAAGAAACATCTCTGAAAAGTTGCCCCAACCTTCCCCTCAACAAAATCATTCGAAACTATGCAGGTTTAAGAAACACACCGGTGGCAGACACCTTTACCACAACCGACGGCGACTTCATTATAGAGGAGTCCCCTGTTAAAAACTTCATCAACTTAGCGGGCTTTGAATCCCCCGGGTTGACGGCCATTCCTGCTGCTGCTGTGTACTTGGTGGAAGAAATCATCTTACCCCTCTGCGAAAGAGAAAACATCGAAGTAAAAGAAAATGAAAGTTTTGACCCCACCATCAAACCCCATATCTATTTTGATGAATTATCCAAGGAAGAAAAAAGAAAACTGATCGCTCAGGATCCCCGCTATGGTCGCATCATTTGCCGTTGTGAAACCATCACCGAAGCGGAAATCGTCGATACCATTCACCGAAGCGTCGGTGCCACCACCGTTAAAGGGGTCAAGAAAAGATGTCGTGCCGGCATGGGTCGCTGTCAAGGTGGTTTCTGTTCTCCTAGAGTTGTCGAAATTCTATCCAGAGAATTAGGCCTCCCCTTAGACGAAATTAAATACGATGCACCATCGGGCTTTATCTTAAATGAAAAAACAAAGAACGTTGAGGAGGCATAACATGTTATACGATATCATTATTTTAGGTGGCGGACCTGCCGGTTTGGCCGCTGCGGTAGAAGCCTACGACGAAGGCGCTCAAAACATTCTCATCTTAGAAAGAGATTTGGAGTTGGGCGGCATTCTGAATCAATGCATCCACAACGGTTTTGGCTTACACACCTTTAAAGAACAATTAACCGGCCCCGAATACGCCGAACGGTACATCAACCAAGTCAAAGAAAAAAACATTCCCTACATGTTGGATACCATGGTGTTAGAACTTGAAGACCATGGAGATACCAAAATTGTCCATGCCATTAACCAAGAACAAGGTTATATGCTCTTAGAAACCAAAACCGCCATTTTAACCATGGGCTGTCGCGAACGCACCGCCGGTGCCATCGGCATACCCGGTTACAGACCCTCCGGTGTTTTCACAGCGGGTACCGCTCAACGCTACATCAATATGGAGGGGTACATGGTCGGAAAGGAAGTCGTTATTTTAGGTTCCGGCGACATCGGTTTAATCATGGCCAGAAGAATGACGTTAGAAGGTGCCAAAGTCAAAGCAGTGTGCGAAATTATGCCTTACTCCAACGGCTTGGTTCGAAACATCGTGCAGTGTTTAGACGACTACGACATTCCTTTAAAACTTTCCCACACCATAACCTTTATAGACGGAAAGAACAGGGTTGAAGGGGTCAAAGTGATGCAGGTCGACGAGCATCTCAAACCCATTCCGGGAACGGAAGAATACATCCCCTGCGATACTGTTTTGCTCTCCGTTGGCCTGATTCCTGAAAATGAAATAACCAGAGATGCAGACATCGCCATCGATCCGCGCACCAATGGGCCCATTGTCGGGGAATTGCGCCAAACCGACACACCGGGATTCTTTGCATGCGGCAACGTCGTGCATGTTCACGACCTTGTGGATTATGTCTCGGAGGAATCCGTTTTAGCCGGAAAGGGCGCTGCAAAATACTTGCGCGGGGAGTTAAAAACCGACGCCAATTTTGAAACCGTCAATGGTGAGGGCATTTCCTATGTAGTACCCCAACACGTTTGTGTCGATAATTTAGAACAGGATTTAACTTTCTATATGCGCGTGCGCAACGTTTACTCCGATGTTGTCGTCAATGCAGTGATCGGTGACGAAATCATCGCCACAAAAAAATCCCGCAAGTTTTTACCTGCGGAGATGGTCAACTTTAAAATTAAGAAAGAAGTTTTAGAAAAATACCCTGATGGGAAGATAACGTTTAGAGTGGATCCCAAGGAGGCAAAAAAATGAAAAAAGATATAACCTGTATCTCCTGTCCTTTAGGCTGTCAACTGGTTGTAGAGAAAAAAAACGACGACTATATTGTAACAGGAAACAGCTGTAAAAATGGTATCAAGTACGGTATCGAAGAAATGACAAATCCAAGAAGGGTCTTGCCCACCACCATTGTAATCCGCGGTGGTTTGCACCCGCGTTTGCCTGTGGCTACCTCCGATGCCATTCCCAAAGGTAAAATCTTCGATGCCATGGCAATCATCAATCAAGTCGTCGTCGATGCGCCCATCCAACTGGGCGATGTCGTTGTCAAAGACTTGTTGGGTACCGGCATCGATGTCGTTGCGACCAAGTCCATGCCCAAGGTTTCATAGATCGTCCATTTGTACTGACAGCCCGGCACCAACTTACCATCCATCAATATCAATGTGCCGATAACGTCAAATTAAAAACCGAGTCTTCAGAGTTGCCGTCCAAGGCACTGAGACTCGGTTTTTTAATTTTGTAAAAGATTTCCAAGGTTTCCACAGAAGATTGCCACTCGGCACCTGATTGACCGATGGTTCTTTCTTCTAATCGCAGAACGCAGATCCGGCGATGGCGTAGTATTTATGTTTCCAACCCAAAGTAGCCTTCCCCGTCCGGATCTCCTACCGATCATAGCACCGATGTTTCCGGCTTCTTTGGCAACAACCACTCTGGCTTGGGCTTCTGCTATCTCAGAGCCTCAATTATTATTGAGCGTCTGAAGACAACTCGCAAGGATCTCTTCGACTACCCCATAGAAATCCTTCAACTTATATTGATCCTACTCCCCTTCCTTGACCTTTTTGTGTGCCGCTTGCTTTAAGAACCCTTCTGGATATTCCTAGCATTCTCTGATTCTTTGATGACATCCTCAATATTGTCGGCAAAAGTGGCTTGGACCATTCCGGCAAAGGCCCCTTCAACAACGGGAGCATTGACGATGATCACCTTTTTAGCAAGTTCCTCATCCATAAAATCCAAAGCTGTTTCCGTGCTGAGAATGGCGGATCCCAAATCACAATAAACTAAAATATGATCGACATCGGACATGGTTTCAATCGCTTCTTGGATACGCATGGCATCGGTGCCGAGACCACCGTCCTCTAAACCGCCGGCAGCTGCAGTCAATACGTTCCCATCATTCATTTCATTGATGAGTTCCACAACGCCTTCCGCTAATTTTTCACTATGGGAAACAATGATGATACCTGTTTTCATGAACCCTCCTTAAATTTGCAAATGATCAGGGCTGATCTATTTGTAATCTATTATAGGCTTCGAAGTTTAAATCTCTCTTTTCAATCCTTTGAGATTTATGATATAAGGGTATTTCTCCAGATATCGCGCATTTTTATATGCATTTTAAAGATTTTAGAGAATGCCCTCTTCAGCTTCCAAAGTATCTTTGCATGATGGAAACATGAGCACCACTAGCTTAAAGGAAGGCGGACTGAAAGGATCAGAACTTAACATTTTTTACTTTCTGTGACATAATGAACCATAGAATAGGAGGTCCCATGATGAAAATTGCTATTGATTGTGACGATGCTGCATTTGAATTTAAGGATGCCGTTTTCAGTCATTTAAAAGAAAAAGGGTTCGATATCACGGATTTAAAATATTCAGAAAGCCACGACTGCGACTATCCGGACATCGCTTTTAATTTAGCCGAAAAAATTGCCGATGGCTCTTACGATAGAGGCATCATCATTTGCGGTACCGGTTTAGGTGTCGCCATGATGGCAAACAAAGTTCCCGGTGTGTTTGCCGGAACTTGCCACGATTGCTTCGCTGCAGAGCGATTGGCAAAATCCAACGATGCCAACGTATTGACCATGGGTGCCCGTTGCATCGGTGTCGAGCTGGGAAAAATGATTGCGGAATCTTATCTGAAATCGACTTTTGCCGGCGGCGGTTCTGCGCCCAAAGTCAGCCGCATGAGAGAATTGGAAAAGAAGTATTTTAAATAATCATAACGAACAAAAAAGGAGATCTTCCGATCTCCTTTTGTTCTTTTTTTGTTAAACATCTTTGTACAGCTTTTCTCCGTCTAATATCATCATCTTGTCTTTTTTAGGATCTATTTCCGACTTTTCCACTTTCTCTTCCCAGTCTTCGGGTGGATATTCTTCAATGGAAATGCTGATGGCTTCTTCCGGGCAATCCCAGGCTTCCATAATAATTTGATTGATTTTTTCTACCACTTGTTTCTTTGTTTCTTCGTCCTTTGGGTAGCATTTAATAGCGATATACGGCATCGTCTTACTCCTTTTCTTTTTAAACCATTATAACAGATTCTGCTCTAAATTAAAAAAACCACACAAATGAACATGTGTGTGGTTTTGATGAGGGGAATGGCTTGTAACTCTCTATGGTTGAAATGATCTTCCATGACCTGATCTTATTTTTGATCAAGGAATTATATCCAACAATTTTACATTCAATAAGCTTTTGTAATAAAGTACCGCTATTTACTGCAGTTCATTGATTAAAATAGAATCCTATTTAAGAATTGGCCCCCCCTAAGGGCAACACCACCTTATTCCAAGCAGCATTCAGTTGGATTGCAGCAGCGTGATAGATGGCAAAAATACCTGCTAAACCTAAGGCATAACCTGCAATGAGGCCACCTGTTGCAGCAGATACAATCGCCAAATCTTTAAGAGTAACAAATAATACCGCTACGTCTAGGATTAAAACCGTTAATCCCAGTACTGTTGTGGATGTTTTTAAATATGCCGGTGTCCACAATAAAAGTGTGATGAATAACACCAACCAAGCCCATCCATCTATTTCCGATGTCACGCCAAAGGATGCAAAAACTTCTGAACCTTTGACTAGAAACTCCAATCCTCCTGTTAACATAAAGAAAGCAGAAAAGAAAAGAAATACATTGCCACCTAAAACATGTCCTTCTTTTAATTCGATCAATGCCACTACAAATTGAACAACAAACCCACCTATCAGCCAACAACCCAATAACGGTGTTGTTGTGGGTGGAACAATTCCGGTTAAAACCGCAAAAAATGTGAAACACGCAATAGCCAATGCCGTTAAGCCTGCCGGTGCCGGGCTAGCCCAACCACCTTTATGTTCGTTAGACATCATGATCCTCCAAATCTTCCTCAGTTGCTTTTATCGGTTCATTTGCAAGAAAAAGTGCGGTACTTAATTACAAAAGCTTAAGCTGCATTCGTTTATCATGATACCAAGATACACTCTAGTTCGTTGATGGGAATGCCTGAATAAAGACATCGTTGTCATAAAGCTTGCTATTCTTACCATCTTAAATTGGAATGATTCTTTTCTTATTTGAATTATAACACATGATTGTATATTAACCTAGTTAGAAAATATTCTTTTAATTATTTTTAATAAGCCTGTTTTCTTTTTTAAAGGATGCATTGACGATGCCATCTATCTTTGCAAAGGATTGCGTTTTAGAAGTGAGTTTGAATAGTCTTTATTATTTTGTGCTTTGTCGACGCATTTTATTGGATTGAGTATTTGAATTGTATTCCCGATAGCGTTGTATGTGAGAAAAAATCTAGAAATTCTTTGATCTCAAATGATCCATGTGGTTTTAATGAAAATGATAACGGTTGTTTAGAGATATTCATGGAAGTGGATGATTGGAAAATGATTCTTTGAAGCGATAGGATTTGAAGGGAAATGTTGTAATTGGTTCAGAAAATTTATTAATCCTTGCTTTTTAAAATGATCGGTTCTTCTACGATAGGTGCAAGGCAAATAGCGAAAGCTAAGCAATCGATGGCTATAAAAACTCTAAAACCGGATTTAATACATTGGTATCACTTCCGGTTTTAGATCTCGCTCACTACAGATGGCCATCCGATAGTCTTGTTGCCAAGAAAGGCCCGTCAATTCGATTTGACTTAGCGGGTTGCCATCTTGAAAAACAGTACAGCGTCCGTCATTTTTGCCAATTCGAAAATATTTCATGGGTAAGGCAAAGCCCAAACCCGTGTACTTCATATAGCTTTCTTTTTTTGTCCATATATCATAAAAGTGTTCGTGTCGATGGTACATAGAGGTTTTTTTGAGTTCTTTGACCTCTTCTTTGTTGAACCATCTCTTTGCTATGGCCATCACATCTTTTTGTGTTTCTTTTTTTTGTAAATCAAAGCCAACGACCTGGTCGGATACGGCGATGCCCACATAGTCGCCGGAATGGCTGATGTTAAAGTGGAATCCCTTCATATTATCTAAAAAGGGTTTACCGTAATCGTTCTTTTTGATGACCGGCTTCTGAGTGTATCCTTTTTTCTTGAGTATTCTCTGAAGCAAAGCCTCAGCAACTTGACTCTTGTCTTCATTTTCTTTTTTAGGTGTTATATATATTTCAAGCATCTGCTGACTCCTTTCTTTTTTCGTTTTCTATCATTCTTTCTGTTCCTTCTTTGCACTAGGTCATCAGTCGTTTTTAAATACAACCTCTCCCTATTGTGACCTGAGATGGTCGGTAACGATGCTCACGACAAGCCTTCCCTCATAATCTTACACTTAGAGAATGAGGTCTTCATATTTTTCATAAAAAATCTATGTTAAAATACACCAAAGGAGATTTCTATGAACAAAATCTACGCTACCGATGTCTATGAATACCTTCCTCACAGCAATTGTAAGCGTTGCGGGGAGGATAGTTGCATGGCCTTTGCTGTCCTGCTCTGCGAAGGCAAGGCCAAACTGAACCAATGTGGCCCGCTACGTCTCAAGGAGCAAGCCAATAATCGAGCGGCTCTCAGTGCATTGTTGCATGATCTGGATGAATTGTGCGATCATTCATAAATGCGATAGATCCGCTCAATTGCCACCGCTCGATTTGTGTCGTCGTCCACCTGAATGCAAACACCGTTTAATTGCCAAGGTTTACTTTTTTCCTGCTTAAAGCGACGGTTTATTTTCGTTAAGCTGTTGTTGATGACAATTTCTCTTCTAACGCCGATCACGCCGTTGAGCGTACCGGTCATCCCCAAGTCGGTAATATAAGCCGTTCCGCCTTCGAGTATTCTGGCATCGACGGTTTGCACATGGGTGTGGGTGCCCACAACGGCGGTTGCCTTCCCTTCCATAAAGTAACCGAAGGCAATTTTCTCGGCTGTTGCCTCTGCGTGGAAATCAATTAAGAGGATATCGCTGTTATGCGCAATCTCAGCATACTGATTGTTCATCGTATAAAAACAAGGGATCAATCCATGCATCAGCGCATCGCCGATTAAGTTGGTCACCGCCACTGTTTTTCCACACTTCTCAATGTAAGCGATGCCTCGACCCGGACAAGGTTCGGGATAGTTGAGAGGGCGCACGATTTGCGGATAATGGTCAATGAATTCTTCCGTTTCTATTTGATCCCAAGCATGGTTGCCAAGGGTAATGGCATCTACGGGTAAGTTTAACATTTCTTGGGCGTTTTTTTCTGTAATGCCTCTACCACCGGATAAGTTTTCACCGTTTATAACTGTAAAGTCCGCTTCGAATTCCTCTACAAGAGAGGGTAAGTGCTCTTTTAACAAGGTGCGTCCCGGTGTGCTGCACACGTCTCCGATCATGAGTATGTTCATGTTTTCCTCCAAAATAAATAAAGGGGGAAACTCCCCCTCTATCTGATATTTATTTTGCGTATTCAACCGCTCTGGTTTCCCGAATGACATTGACTTTGATATTGCCGGGATATTCCATCTCAGCTTCTATCTTCTTCGCAATGTCGCGAGACAACATGACGATGTTGGTATCGTCGATGGAGTCCGGTTTGACCATGACTCTCACTTCTCTACCTGCCTGAATAGCAAAAGATTTTTCTACGCCATCGAATGATGTTGCGATATTTTCCAAGTCTTCTAATCGTTTCACATAAGAAACTAATGTTTCCCTTCTGGCACCGGGTCGTGCTGCCGATATGGCATCCGCCGCCTGAATTAAAATAGCTTCTATGGTTGTTGCTTCGCAATCTCCGTGATGAGATGCAACTGCCGAGATGACATTTCGATTTTCTTTGTATTTCTTTAATGTGGCAACGCCGATTTCGACGTGATTTCCTTCGATTTCATGGTCTAATGCTTTCCCGATATCGTGTAATAAACCTGCTCTTTTGGCAATTTTAATATTGGCACCCAATTCAGCAGCCATGATGCCTGCTAAATGAGAAACCTCTATAGCGTGTTTTAAAACGTTTTGACCATAAGAGGTACGATATTTTAATCTTCCTAAAAGTTTAATGATTTCAGGATGTAGTCCATGAACACCGGTGTCGAAGCTGGCTTGTTCGCCTGCTTCTTTGATGATGCTGTCCATTTCTTTCTCGGATTTATGAAAGAGTTCTTCGATTCTGGTTGGGTGGATACGGCCATCGACAATCAGTTTTTCGAGAGTAATGCGGGCGGTTTCCCGTCGAATCGGATCAAATCCGGATAGGATCACCGCTTCCGGTGTATCGTCTATAATGAGATCGATACCGGTCAAGTTCTCTAAGGTTCTGATATTACGGCCTTCCCTACCGATGATGCGACCTTTCATTTCATCGTTGGGTAAGTTGACAACAGTTATGGTATTTTCTGCGATATGGTCTGCTGCACAGCGCTGTACCGTCTGAGCAATGAGCTCTTTGGCTTTTTTATCCGCTGTGTTTTTGGCTTCTTCTTCCATTTCGCGAATCATGATTGCCATTTCTGTCTGTGTTTCTCTTCGTGCATCCTCCATGATGATGTCGCGGGCTTCTTCTTCACTTAAGTCAGAGATACGCTGAAGTTCTTGTTTTTGTTCCTCGTAAATGGATTCTATTTCATTTTGTCTTTTTTCTAATTCACGATTCTTTCTTTCAAGCTTCTCTTGGTTTCTATCTAAATTTGCAGATTTCCTGTCTAAATTTTCTTCTTTTTGGACCAAACGCTTTTCTGTTTGTTGGAGTTCCGATGCCCTTACCCTGTTTTCTCTTTCCAGGGTGTCCTTCATGGCTATTGCTTCTTCTTTCGCATTGTAAAGAATTTCTTTCTTTTGGGCTTCGCTTTCTCTGGTTGCGTCGCTGATTATCTTTTTTGCTACTTCTTCGGCATTGTTGAGTTTGCCTTCAGCAATATTTTTTCTTGCTATGAAGCCGGCTACTGCGGCTAATGGAATGCACAAAACTAAAAGGATAATATATGGTATATCTATCACCTCACTTTCTTCAAATTTTGGTTTAAATACAAATTAATCTTATTTATTGTATACTTTTTTTCGCAACCTGTCAAGTAGAGGACCGGTGTCTACTTTGCGCAAAGGCCTATTTTAGGGGGTTCTATACCTTAGAGGATTGAATCTCTCCAATATTATTTAAAAAAATTAAGATTCGATCGTTTTTAAAATCTGTCTGGAAAATAGATTTTAAAATTACGAATTCTCTTAGCTGATGTTGGTTACGGATGGTTGTACTTGATCTGCACTATATTTGAGACATAAAAAAAGGACCCAACGAGTGGATCCCTTTTTTTATCTATTTGTTTGCTTCCCGTTCTTTTTTAATAGCTTCTGTCAAAGCCGGTACGATTTCATTTAAGTCACCAACTAAACCAACGTCGGCAATATTGAAAATAGGTGCCGTGTTGTCTTTGTTGATGGCGATGATAAAATCGGATTCTTCCATGCCGGCCAAGTGCTGAATAGCGCCGGAAATACCGATGGCAAAATAAACACCGGGACGTACCGTTTTACCGGTTTGTCCTACTTGTAGATCTTTATCCAACCATCCGGAGTCGACGGATGCTCTGGAGCCGGACAATTGACCGCCCAATGCATCTGCTAAGTCTTGTAGGATGGAGAAGTTTTCCGGAGTACCGACACCACGACCACCGGATACCAAGATTTTTGCATCTTGAATATCGACTTTGCTGGCAACTGTTTTTGCGATGTCCACAATCTCAACGTATTTGTCGTTCTTATCGAAATCGACTCTACATTCGATGATTTTTGCTTTTGCATCCGGTACGGCATCTGCTTTGATCATCACTCCCGGGCGTACCGTTGCCATTTGCGGACGGTGCTCGGAACAGACGATGGTTGCCATGATGTTGCCGCCGAAAGCGGGACGTGTCATCTTTAAGTCTTTTGTATCTTCATCAATTTCAAGTTTTGTACAGTCAGCGGTTAGACCTGTGTGTACTCTTGCGGATACGCGGGGTGCCAAATCTCTTCCGATGGCGGTTGCTCCGTACAATACAATTTCAGGTTTGTGTTGTTCGATCACTTCGTGCATCGCTTGTGTGTAGGGTTCGGTCATGTAGGTTTCCAATGCCGGATCGTCTACAATGATGACTTCTGCCGCACCGCGTACTGCTAATTTATCTGCCAAATCTTTGACATTATGTCCCAGTAAAACTGCAGATACTTTTGTTCCCAAATCCTCTGCCAGTTCTTTACCTTTTCCGATTAACTCGTAGGAAACGTTGGTTATTTCATTGTCTACTTGTTGTACAAAGACAAATACACCTTTATATTCTTTTAAATCCATTGTACCACCTCTTTAAAGCACAAATTTTTCTTTGAGTTTGTCCATTAAGAACTCAACTTCTTTTTCGACGGTGTCTTCAATCATCATTCCTGCTGCTTTTAAGCTTTTCGGGAAGGATTTTACAACACGTGTCGGTGAACCGTTTAAGCCGATATTTGCTTCGTCTACCGGTATATCTTTTAATCCCCATACAGTGATGTCTTGTTCTCTGTAAGCGTCAAAAATACCACCGGGAGTCATATAACGGGGTTCATTTAGTTCTGAAAGTGCTGTGATGAGGCAAGGCAATTTTGCTTTAATGGTGTGGGTTCTGTCTTCGTATTGTCTTTTAACGACAATGCTGTCGCCTTCCAATTTGACATCTTCCGCATAGCTGATATTCGCCAGTCCCAAATGCTCTGCAATTTGAGGGCCTACTTGTGCGGTGTCGCCGTCGATGGCTTGACGACCAGCTATGATCAGATCGTAATCTATCTTAGAGATTGCTGCTGCTATGGTCGATGAGGTTGCCCAAGTATCCGCACCACCAAAGGCTCGGTCTGTAATTAAAATACCTTGGTCGGCACCCATTGCCATGGCTTCTCTCAATACATCTTCCGCTTGAGCCGGACCCATGGATACGGCGATGACTTCGGCGCCATTTTCGTCCTTTATTCTCAAAGCTGCTTCCAATCCGGCTTTGTCGTCCGGGTTCATTATACTTGGAACACCTTCTCTGATCAGTGTTCCTTTAACCGGGTCTAATTTAACTTCTGTTGTGTCCGGTACTTGTTTTAAACATACCACAATTTTCATGCTCTAGCCTCCATCCTATAGTATATTCGCGGAGATAACCATACGTTGTACTTCTGATGTACCTTCGTAGATTTCGGTAATCTTAGCATCGCGCATCATGCGTTCGACGTCGTATTCTTTGATATAACCGTAGCCTCCGTGTAATTGAACTGCTTTTTCCGTTACATATTTTGCGGCTTCCGCTGCAAATAGTTTTGCCGTTGCCGCTTCGAGGGTGTAAGATCTTTGCGTGTCTTTTGCAACCGCTGCTTTATACACCAATAGACGGGCAGCTTCAATTTGAGCATACATGTCTGCTAAAGTAAACTGGGTGTTTTGGAATTTAGAAATGGCGCGTCCAAATTGTTTTCTCTCATTGACATAGTCGACGGTTAAGTCGAAGGCTCCTTGGGCAATACCCAAAGCTTGCGCAGCGATACCGATACGGCCACCATCCAAGGTGCCCATGGCGATACCGAAGCCGCGTCCTATTCTACCCAAAAGGTTTTCCTTTGGTATTCTGCAATCCGTAAAGATCAATTCGTAGGTGGATGAGCCACAAATTCCCATTTTATTTTCTTTGGTACCAAAGCTAAAGCCCGGGGTATCCTTCTCAACAATAAATGCTGAGATACCACGTGTACCTTGGCTTTTGTCGGTCATTGCAAAAATAATGTATATTTCCGCTTCTTTACCGTTGGTGATAAAGATTTTACTTCCGTTAAGAACGTATTCGTCGCCATCCAAAACCGCTTGGGTTTGTTGACCGGCTGCATCGGTTCCGGCGTTGGGCTCGGTTAAACCGAAGGCTCCCAATTTTTCGCCATTTGCCAATGGGCGCAAATATTTTTCTTTTTGTTCGGGCGTTCCATATTTTGCAATGGGGTCGCATCCTAAAGATGTATGAGCAGACACAATAACACCTGTGGTTGCACATACACGGGACATTTCCTCAACACACAAAGCATAGGTTAAGGTGTCGCACCCTTGTCCGCCAAATTCCTTGGCAATCGGTATACCCATAAAGCCGTATTTTTGTAATTTTTCGACGACTTCTGTTGGAAATCTATGTTCCTCGTCCGTTTGTTGGGCGTAGGGTTTTACTTCATTTTCTGCAAATTGACGAAATAAATCTCTTGCTACTTCTTGTTCTTTTTTTAGTTTAAAATCCATCCTCTGATCCTCCGTTGAATCCTGTTATTTTTTATAGTTGTAAAAACCTTCTCCGGTTTTTCTTCCCAATTTACCGCCGCGTACCATTTTCTTTAAAAGAGGATGGGGACGATATTTCGGATCTCCGGTTTCGTCATAGAGGACATCCATAATGGCTAGGCATACATCCAAGCCGACCAAGTCTCCTAATTCCAAAGGCCCCATGGGGTGGTTGGCACCTAATTTCATAGCGGTGTCGATACCTTCTGCGGAGGCTACACCGTCTGCCAAAATGCTTGCACCTTCGTTGATCATGGGAATGAGGACACGATTCACTACAAATCCCGCCGCTTCTTCAACTTGTACCGGTGTTTTACCGATTTCTTTAGAGATCTCAATAATTTTGTCGACGACATCTTGTGGCGTGTTGAGCCCTGCGATGACTTCGACCAGTTTCATAACCGGCGCCGGGTTAAAGAAGTGCATACCGATCATAGGACGGTCCACAGCGTTTCCAATTTCCGTGATGGAAAGGGATGAGGTGTTGGTTGCAAAGATACATTCGGGTTTACAAATGGCATCCAATTTTTTAAAGGTTTCTTTTTTAACCGCCATGTCTTCCAATGCGGCTTCTATGATTAAATCGCAATCTGCGGTATCTTCTGCTAAGCCGGTAGCGATTTTTGCCAATACTTTGTCGGCATCGGCTGCTTCCATTTTACCTCTTTCAATTCTTCTGTCAAAGCCGGCTTTTATTTTGGCTTTTCCAGCGTCTGCAAATTCTTGTTTGATATCGCATAATACGACTTCGTAACCTTCTGTTTGAGCAAATACTTGGGCAATTCCGGATCCCATTGTGCCGGCACCGATAATTCCTACTTTCATTAATTTCTCCTTTTTATTTCATCCAGTTTATTTGTTTTGGAAGTTCTTTTCTTTACGTTTTTCCATAAAAGCGCTCATGCCTTCTACTTGGTCTTCTGTAGCAAAACAGGAACCGAAGGCTTTTTCTTCGATGACAATGGCCTCATCAATGGTGGTGTTGATGCCGTCATCAATGGCTTTTTTGCAAGCTCTCACTGCAAAGGGTGCGTTCGCTGCAATTTTTTGAGCCATTTTCATGGCTTGGGGCATTAATTCCTCTAAGGGATACACTGCAGAGACCAAACCGATGCGATACGCTTCGTCTGCTTTGATGTTGCCGCCGACATAAAGAAGTTCTTTTGCCTTACTCATAGAGCCGATGACTCTGGGCAATCTTTGTGTCCCGCCGAAGCCCGGAGTAATACCGAGGCCAACTTCCGGCTGTCCAAATAATGCGTTTTCGGAGCAAAGGCGGATGTCGCAACTCATAGCCAGTTCGTTACCGCCTCCCAAAGCAAATCCGTTAATCGCTGCGATAACGGGAATGGGAAGGGTTTCTATTTTTCTAAAAATATCGTTGCCGAGTTTTCCGTGAGCTTCGGCTTGTTCGACATTCATGTCTTTCATTTCGCCTATGTCTGCACCTGCAACGAAGGATTTATCCCCTCCGCCGGTTATAATTAATACTCTGGCATCGTTTAAGTCGATATTGTCAATCGCTGTGTTGAGCTCCTCCAATACCGCTGCACTCAGAGCATTGAGGGCTTTGGGACGGTCGATGGTCAATAAAGCTACTTGGTTGTCGACTTGATATTTTATAAATTCCATTTAACTTCCTTTCTTTGTTTATGGTGTGATTAAATATTGCAGGGAGCTGCAATATTTTGAGCTCCCAATATTTATATGGTTAATCTTAGTACTTTTCTACTGCTGTGGAGCAACCCATGCCGCCACCGATACAAAGTGTTGCTAAACCGAGTTTTGCATCTCTCTTTTGCATTTCGTAGAGCAAGGTAACTAAAATACGGCAACCGGATGCACCGACAGGGTGACCGATGGCTATGGCACCACCGTTGACGTTGACTTTTTCCATGTCAAATTTTAAGTCTCTGGCTACTGCGATAGACTGTGCCGCAAAGGCTTCGTTCGCTTCGATTAAATCGAAATCATCTATTTTTAAGTTTGCTTTTTCCATCATTTTGGTGGTGGATGCAACCGGACCGATGCCCATTATTTCAGGTTCGACACCGCCCAGCGCGCCCGCTACCCAAGTGGCCATAGGTGTGACGCCGAGTTCTTTTGCTTTTTCTTCGCTCATCACTACGATTGCTGCTGCACCGTCGTTGATGGAGGAAGCGTTGGCTGCGGTTACGGAACCGTCTTTTTTAAATGCCGGACGTAATTTGCCGATACCTTCTGCGGTTACACCCGCTCTGGGGCCTTCGTCGGTATCAACAACAACGGTTTCTTTTCTCTTTTTAACTTCGACAGGTACGATTTCATCTTTAAATTTGCCAGCTTCTCTTGCTGCTACGGCTTTCGCTTGGCTGTTGGCTGCAAATTCGTCCATCTCTTCACGGGTCAACCCGTATTTATCAACGATATTTTCCGCTGTGATACCCATATGGTATTGATTAAATGCGTCGGTTAAGGCATCGTTAACCATGGTGTCGATTAATGTGCCGTTACCCAATCTATAACCATAACGTGCTTTATCCAATGCAAAGGGTGCTAAGGACATGTTTTCCGTACCACCTGCCACGATGATGTCCGCAGCGCCTGCTTGGATCATGTGGGCAGCTTGGTTGATTGCATTTAAACCCGAACCGCAAACGACGTTTAAAGTCATTGCCGGCACTTCGATAGGTAGTCCCGCTTTGATAGATGCCTGACGTGCTACGTTTTGACCTAATCCGGCCTGAATGACGCAACCCATGTACACTTCATCTACCATTTCCGGTGCGACACCGGCTCTGTTTAAGGCTTCTTTGATGACTGTTGCACCGAGATCCGCTGCAGATACAGTACTGAGAGCTCCGCCCATACTACCAACGGCAGTTCTACAAGCGCCTGCTAATACTACTTTTTTTGCCATAATTCATACCTCCTGGTTTTTTAAACATTAACAACTGTTCTGAAAAACAATTTCCATTTGTGATTGAATTGATCAGGCCCACGTCATAAAAAATTCCAAGACTTCCTTATCTCTACTTTGCAGTTACATAAATATGGTAAATCTTGATGCTTTAGAATGACCCCATGTATACTTGGTTGAATCATGAGAGCCTTGTTTTGTTAGAGTTAAGAAATCATCTTAGAAAGTTTGGTGTGTTAAATGTTTTTCGGATATTTGCAAACTCTGTTAAAGTTATTGTTATTTTTTTGACTATTATATCTGTTTGCATATACATTATACACAAAAAAGCCGAACACACCAAATTTTTTGTGAGAACCTCTTAACAACCAAAAATCCAATTTCAGTAACATTTAAGCATTTACTGAAAAATTTTTGTGTTTTTTGTTTCTATTTATTCTTCTTCAACTGCGATATCCGCGATGTCTTTTCTGTAGAAAGCTTGATCGAAATTGATTTTTTTCAGTTCTCTGTAAACGGTCCGTTGCGCTTGTGCAAAGTCGTCGGCCTTGGCGGTCACACATAGGACACGTCCTCCGTCGGTGACCAGTTGATCACCTACCCGTTTCGTTCCGGCATGAAACACAATCGCCTCTTCAACCTGGTCCGTACCGGTAATTTCCTTGCCTTTTTGGTACGCATCGGGGTAGCCTCCGGAAGCCATCACCACAGAGACGGTTTTTTGTTCGCTCCATTGAAGGGCAACATCTTTTAAGCGCTCTTCAATGCACGCCTCCATAATATCCAGTAAATCCGTCTCCAGTCGAGGCAACACACTCTGGGTTTCGGGGTCGCCCAAACGCACGTTAAACTCTAAAACTTTTGGCACGCCTTTGTCGATCATCAATCCGATAAACAAGATCCCTTTATAGTTTAAACCGTCGGCTTTAAAGCCCTCCACAATCGGTGTTAGGATGGTTTCTTCGATGGTTTGGCATAGTTTGTCGTCTTTCATTAATAGGTTTGGCGAGTAGGTGCCCATACCACCGGTATTTAAGCCTAAATCGCCGTCTAAGGCTCTTTTATAATCTTGAGCACTCTCCATTGGTAAAATGGTATGCCCGTCTACAAAGCACAGTAAAGACGCTTCTCTACCGGTTAAAAATTCTTCTACAACAATGGTCTCGGAAGCCTCGCCAAATTCGCCCGATAGCATAAGCCGATCGATGGCTTTCAGGGAGTCTTCTTTATTCTCCGTAATCAGAACACCTTTGCCCGCCGCCAATCCGTCGGCTTTTAACACCATGGGGTAACCGAAGAGTCCCACATCTTTTTTCAGAGTGTCGGGATCTGTGTATTCTTTGTACCCGGCTGTTGGAATGCCATGCCTTTTAAGAAATTCTTTAGTAAAAGCTTTGGAGCCTTCAAAACGAGCGCAGGCACGGTTCGGCCCAAAGACAGCTAAATTTTCCTTTGCAAAAACATCGGATAACCCCAACACCAAAGGCAATTCGGGTCCAACCACCGTTAAGTCGACGGCATTTTCCTTTGCAAATGTTTTTAACCCTTGCAAGTCGTCCACGGCAATGTCAACACATTCGCACAACTCCGTCATTCCACCATTGCCCGGTGCCGCATAAAGTTTTTTAATTTTAGGGCTTTGCGCCAATTTCCAGGCGATGGCGTGTTCTCTACCTCCAGAGCCTACAATCAATACTTTCATCATGACCTCCTAAGAATGTTTAAAGTGACGCATACCTGTAAAGACCATGGCGATATCGTGGGCATCACAATAAGCGATGGAATCCGCATCTCGCAAGGCGCCTCCGGGTTGAATGATGGCTGTAATACCGGCTTTGTGTGCCAATTGGACACAATCATCAAAGGGGAAGAAAGCATCCGATGCCATCACAGCTCCTTGTGCCTTATCGCCGCTGTGGGCAATACAATGTTCAGTGGGCCACACACGGTTGACTTGTCCCGGTCCATTGGCTATCAGGCATTTATCTTTTGCAAAGCTGATGGCATTGGATTTGGTATTCTTAACCGCTTTCCATGCAAAGAGCAAATCTTCCATTTCTTTTTCTGTCGGTTGCCTTTTGGTGACCACTTTTAATTCTTCGTAAAGCTGGGTATCCCTTTCCTGCACCAAGAGACCGCCCATCACTTTTTTAGTTTCGAAACCCGGTTCGTTGTTTAAGATATCGTCCAATACTAAAATTCTCAGATTCGGCTTTTCTTTAAAAATTTTAAGTGCGCTGTCGGAATAAGCCGGTGCGACGATGACTTCCAAGAAGGTTTCATTCATTTTAGCGGCAGTTTCCGCCTCGATGGGCCTATTCGCAACAACGATGCCGCCAAATATAGAAGTCGGATCGGCTTCGTAAGCTTTGACATAAGCTTCGTGAATGGATTTCGAAGAGGCTATCCCGCAAGGATTGGCGTGTTTGACCGCCACGATGGTCGGTTCCTCTCGGTATTCCTTTAAAATTTCTAGAGCGCCATTGGTATCGTTGATATTGTTGTAGGACAATTCCTTTCCTTGCACTTGTGTTGCCGCCGTCAAGGTGCCCGCCATGGGCGCAATCTCCTTATAAAAAGCGGCTTTTTGGTGAGGGTTCTCGCCATAACGCAAGTCCTGTACCTTTTCGTAGGTTAAGGTTAACGTTTCCCCGAGGGGATCTTTGCTTTGTTGTTGTCTAAAATACTCCGCGATCATGGCGTCGTAAGCAGCGGTGGTTTCAAAAACTTTTAATGATAATTCGAAGCGCGTTTCTAAGGTCGTCTCGCCCTTTTCTTTGAGTTCTTTGATGACCACATCGTAATCCTTCGGGTCGGTGACCACCGTCACATCCTTGTAATTTTTTGCAGCGGAGCGCAACATGGTCGGACCACCGATGTCGATGTTTTCGATGGCATCCTGTAGGGTGATATCCGCTTTTAAAATGGTTTCTTTAAAAGGATAAAGATTGACGACCACCAAGTCGATCGGGGTGATGTCCAATTCTGCAATTTGTTGCCTGTGAGATGGGTTGTCTCTGATGTTTAAGATCCCACCGTGAATTTTGGGGTGTAAGGTTTTAACTCTACCGTCTAAGCACTCCGGAAAACCCGTTATTTCAGAGACGCCGACAACCGGTATTCCGGCTTGTTGCAAAGCTTTTTCTGTTCCCCCTGTGGATAAAATTTCAACGCCCAATTGCGTCAACGCCTTGGCGAATTCTATCATTCCCGTTTTATCGGAAACACTGATTAAAGCTCTTTTCATTTTTACACCTTTCATGGGAGAATTTGCACCCTTCTCCCTTCTACTACTAACCGATCTTGACAAAATAAGGCAACCGCTTTCGGCAAGAGCCGATGCTCTAAGGCTAAAACCCGCTGTTGTACATCCTCCGGGGTATCATCGTCCTTTACCGATACGCATTCCTGCAAAATAATGGGGCCGCCGTCGCAAACAGCATTGACAAAGTGAACGGTGGCACCGGTCACCTTAACGCCGTAATCCACCACCGCACGGTGTACATGCATCCCGTAATAGCCTTCTCCACAAAAAGAAGGGATTAACGCCGGGTGTATGTTGATGATGCGATTAGGAAAGCTGTCGATGAACTCTTCCGTCAAAATACGCATAAAACCGGCTAAAATAACCCCATCGCATTGATAATCCTGTAGTAACTCCACAATTTTAGCAAAGAACAACTTTTCGTTTTTAAACGCCTGCTCCGATACCGTCGCAGAGGGAATACCCGCCTGCTCTGCCCGCGTCAGTCCGTAAACATCGGCTTTATTGGAGACCACCAAGGCGATCTCGGCTGTGTCACCGTGTATGTTGTCGATCAACGCTTGCAGATTGGTACCGCCTCCGGAAATGAGTACTCCGATTTTTTTCATGAAATGACCAGTTCCTTTCCTTCGTATACCTGACCCAGAACGACGGGTACGGATCCCTTCGCTTTGAGCGCTTGGATCAATGCATCTACCTCTGTTTCAGGTAAGGCAGCGACTAAACCGATCCCCATATTAAAGGTCGCGAACATCGCTGCTTTGGAAATTTTTCCCAAGTTCATCAAGTAGTCAAAAATCGGCAATTTGGCAATGGCCTCGGATTGAATGGTCGCCGTAAGACCTTCCGGTAACATTCTCGGAATGTTCTCGTAAAATCCACCGCCGGTAACGTGGCATAAACCTTTGATTTGAGATGGGACAATCAAATCCTTGATCTCTTTAACGTAAATGTTGGTCGGGGTCAGCAAAGCCTCGCCGATGGTTTGGCCGAGTTCGTCAATATAGGTGTCGATTTTGACGTTGTGATCTTTAAATAAAATTTTGCGTATCAGTGAAAACCCGTTGGAATGCACACCACTGGAGGGTAAGCCCACCAGCACATCTCCTTTTCGGATGTCCGCACCGGTCAAGAGTTGGCTTTTTTCGACGACGCCAACAGCAAAGCCCGCCAAGTCGTATTCATCTTCGCCGTACATGTCCGGCATTTCCGCGGTTTCTCCGCCAATTAATGCCATCTCGCTCTGTACGCAACCTTCCGCAATGCCTTTGACGATCTGTGCAATTTTTTCCGGCTTGTTTTTGCCACAGGCAATGTAATCCAAGAAAAACAAGGGTGCGGCTCCTTGACATAAAATATCGTTGACGCACATGGCCACCGCATCGATACCGATGGTGTGATGGATGTCCATCATCATGGCGATCATTAATTTCGTGCCGACACCGTCCGTTCCGGAAATCAGTACCGGCTCCCGGTAACCTGCCGGCAAGGCGACTGCGCCTCCGAAACCTCCCAAGCCACTTAAAACATGTGGCGTTAAGGTTCGCTGCACATCTTCTTTCATTAAACGAACCGCTTCGTACCCGGCGTGATCATCCACACCGGCTTCTTTATAAGCATCTGTTTTTGACATAGAATCTCCTATTGGTCCACTCTTTTAAGCATTTCTTGATAAGCTTCTTCGATATTGCCCAAGTCCTGTCTAAAGCGATCTTTGTCCAATTTTGCACCCGTTTGAATATCCCAGAAACGGCAAGTGTCCGGGGAGATCTCATCCGCTAAGATGATCTCGCCGGCTGCGGTTTTGCCGAATTCCACCTTGAAATCTACCAATTGAATGCCCCGTTCTTTAAAGAATTCGATGAGCAACTCGTTGATGCGCAAAGTCATTTCGCGTATGGTGGCTATTTCCTCTCTGGTTGCCAATTTCATGGCGACGACGTGGTCGTCGTTGATGAGCGGATCGCCGTATTCGTCGTTTTTATAGCAAAATTCAAAGATGGGGGTTTCAAATTTTGTCCCTTCTTGAATGCCCAAACGCTTCGTGATGGAACCTGCAGCGGTATTTCTGATGATCACCTCTAAGGGGAAAATGGTAACCGCTTTGACCAATTGCTCCGTATCGCTCAAACGCTTAACCAGATGGGTCGCCACACCTTGTTCCTCTAACATTTTAAAAATGGTGGTGGTCATCTTGTTGTTGATGACACCCTTCCCCACAATGGTGCCCTTTTTAGCGCCGTTGCCGGCGGTGGCATCGTCCTTATATTCGATGATAAATAAATCCGTATCCTCGGTTCGATACACTTTTTTAGCCTTGCCTTCGTAGATCATGTCTAGCTTTTTCATATTCGCTCCTTATTTTAGTAATTCGTGAACACGTACGTTTTTCTCTTGAACTTCTTCGTTTAATCTTTGTTTATAAGCGATGAGTTCGTCTCTTAAGTCCGGATATTTCCCAGCAAGGATTTGCACCGCCAAGATCCCGGCATTTTCAGCACCGTTCACCGCCACCGTCGCCACCGGTACACCGGCCGGCATTTGTACAATGGATAGGAGCGAGTCCAGCCCTCCCTGAAAGGAGGTTTGAATCGGAATGCCGATGACCGGCAGGGTGGTAATGCCGGCAATGACACCGGGCAAGTGGGCCGCTTTACCTGCCGCACCGATAATCACTTCGATGCCTCTGTCCATTGCGGTTTTTGCATACTGAAACAATTTGTCCGGGTTTCGGTGGGCGGAGATAACCTCCGCCTCGTAGTCCACCTTAAATTTTTCAAGAATAATCAAACATTTTTTTACAACATCAAAATCGGAATCACTTCCCATGATCACTGCTACTTTTGCCATGTTTTCTTCCTTTTTTATGATTTTTATTTGAAATAAGCAACACCGGCTTCAAAGATCTTTTGATCCTTTTCTCCGGGTACATTTTTATACAAATTATGACCGATTCTCTCAGAGTGCCCCATCTTGCCGAAAATGCGACCATCCTCAGAGGTAATCCCTTCTATTGCCCAGTCGGAGCCGTTGGGGTTATGGTTGCCGTCCATGGTCGGCAAACCCTTTAAATCCACATATTGGGTTGCTATTTGTCCCTTTTCCGCCAATGCTTTTAATGTTTTTTCGTCCGCCATAAAGCGACCTTCCCCGTGGGAAACGGGTATGTGGTAAATTGTCTTCGTATCGGCATATGCCAGCCATGGCGACAGGTTGGATACTACTTTAGTCGCCGCAATGGTGGACACATGTCGATGGATTTTGTTATAGCTGAGGGTGGGCATACCGACTTCTAAATCCATAACCCGGCCATAGGGGACCAGCCCCAATTTAATTAAAGCTTGGAATCCGTTGCAAATTCCTAGCATTAAGCCGTCCCTATTCTCCAAAAGATCTTGAACAGCATCCATGATTCTAGGATTTCTAAAAACCGTTGCGATGAATTTACCGGAACCTTCGGGTTGGTCGCCACCGCTGAACCCTCCGGACAACATGATAATTTGGCTATCCTCAATGGCTTTGGCAATGTGCTCGATGGAATCGAGGATATCTCTCTCGTCGCGGTTTTTAAATAAAACGATTTCCGGCTGCGCTCCTGCGCGGACAAATGCTTTGGCAGTTTCGACTTCACAATTGGTGCCCGGAAAAACAGGGATGATAACCCTTGGGGATCCCCGCTGAACACCGTAATAAGTCTTGATCTTTGGCGCTTGATAAAACAAGGTCGGTGCTACGGCTCCGTTCTCTTGCTTTTCAGGATACACATCTCTGAGCGGTGCTTCCCATCTTTCGATGAGGTCGTCCAGTTCCAAGGTCGTCTCACCATAGGTGAGGGTCGGTTGATCCACCGTTTTGGCGACGACTTGCCAATCCTCTTCAATTTCTTTGGTTTCTAACAGAAGTCCGCCGGCTGTATCTTCGAAAAGCTGCGCTTCCGTCAAGTCTTCGCTGATCACCGTTCCAATTTTGTTGCCGAAACTCATTTTAAGTAAAGATTCAATCAGTCCAAAACGTCCCACTGCTTTCGCGGACAAGACTTTGCCCTCTGCCATGAGCGCTTCAACACGGTCGTACATGGCAATGGTCTCGTCGTAATCGATGGTACCCTCGTCGTTTTTAACCAAGGGGAAAAAGCTGACGTAGGTGCCGCTACGCTTAAGCTCCGATGTGGTAACGCGGTCTGCCTCCGTAGGCGCTACAGCAAAGGAGATGATCGTAGGCGGCACGGAGAGATCCTCAAAGGTACCGAACATCGAGTCTTTACCGCCGATGGCAGGTGTGCCGAAAGCCAATTGTGCCTTTAGCCCACCCAACAATGCACCGAAGGGTTTGCCCCAACGGGTCGGGTCATTGCCCAAACGCTCAAAGTATTCCTGAAAACTCAAACGGGCATCGCGGTGACGAGCCCCCATGGCGACCAATTTGGACAAAGATTCCGCCACTGCCATTTCGCCGCCTTTAAAGGGCATTTTTTCTGTTAAATCCGGGCGGTAACCATAGGTCATAACGGAGGCGGTGGTGGTGTCCCCGGTTTCCACCGGTAATTTAGCTGCCATACCGTCCTGTGGGGTTAAACCGTGTACGCCACCTAGGGGCATCGCCAAGGTTCCGGCGCCGATACTGGCATCAAAGCGTTCAATCAAACCTTTTTGACTGGCCACATTGATATCGCTCAGCAGCTCGTGAACGGCTGTTGTAAAATATTTCGGCTGTTCTGCTGTTGTTTCCACTGGAGTTGCAACATGAACGCGCGCAAATTGAGTCGCACCGTTGGTGTTGAGAAATTCTCGGGAAAGATTTAGAATTTCTTCTCCACGCCAAGTCATGACCAAGCGTCCGTCATCGGTTACTTCAGCAACCTCTGTGATTTCTAAGTTTTCAGTATGCCCCAGTTCGATGAATGCATCGACATTGTCCGAGCTGATGACCACGGCCATTCTTTCCTGAGATTCGGATAGGGCTAATTCCGTACCGTTTAAACCTTCGTATTTTTTAGGAACGGCATCCAAGTCGATGCGTAGAGAATCCGCCAATTCGCCGATGGCAACGGAAACACCCCCGGCGCCGAAATCGTTACAGCGCTTGATCATACGGGCTACTTTTTCTTGTCTGAAAAAGCGTTGAATTTTTCTTTCTTCAACCGGGTTCCCTTTCTGAACTTCTGCACCGCTGGTATGGATCGACTCTTCCGTATGTCCTTTAGATGAACCGGTGGCACCACCGATGCCGTCGCGCCCGGTTCGTCCACCCACTAATAAAATTCGGTCTCCGGCAGCCGGCACACGGCGGTCGACATTCTTTCTAGGAGCCGCCGCAACAACGGCGCCCACTTCCATTCTCTTTGCTAAAAATCCGGGATGGTACACTTCCGCCACTTGTCCGGTGGCCAACCCGATTTGGTTCCCGTAGGAACTGTAACCTTGTGCCGCCTCAATGCAAATTTTGCGCTGGGGCAATTTGCCCGGAAGGGTTTCTTCGATGGGTGTTCTGGGATCCCAGGCACCGGTTAGTCGCATGGCCTGATAAACGTAGGACCTTCCGGATAGTGGATCTCGGATGGCGCCGCCCAAACAGGTAGCGGCACCGCCAAAGGGTTCAATTTCTGTCGGGTGGTTGTGGGTTTCATTTTTAAACATCAGAAGCCAAGGCTCAATGACACCGTCGTGGTTCAGATCGATCTCGATGCTGCAGGCGTTGACTTCTTCCGATTCATCGATATTGGTGACAATACCGGATTCTTTTAAAGACTTCGCACCGATGGTGGCCAAGTCCATCAAGGTAACGGGCTTTTCTTCAATTTTGTCGCCGTATAATGCCACTCTTAAAGCCAAGTATTCGTAGAAAGCATCGCGAACGTCTTCGTTGCCTTCATCGAAGGTTGCATCCCGAAGTACCGTAGAGAAAGTCGTATGGCGGCAATGGTCCGACCAATAGGTGTCTATAACCTTGAGTTCCGTCTCGCTGGGATCCCGCTTTTCTTCGTCTCTAAAATAGGCTTGAACAAAAAGAAGATCCTGAAAACTCATGGCATAACCTGCATCGTGGCGATAGTCTTCGAGTTCTTTCTCAGTCCAATCGATGAAACCGCACACATTGGGAATCGATTCGGGTTCTTCTACCTTTTCTTCCAATGTGCTCCGTTCTATCAGGTCTATCTGTCGGGAGTCAACAGGATTGATCGTATAACTAATAATTTTTTGAAGTTCTTTTTCGTTTAAATCTCCGGTAAGAGCAAGTATTTTTGTGACTTTAACAAGCGGTTTTTTTCCTGATAAAATCTGTACGCATTGCATGGCAAAATCCGCATGCTGATCGTACTGACCGGGTAAATACTCATAGGCGATGACCTTTTCCTTTTCGGAAAAATTCATGTGATCCTCTGTCACAAGGTCTACATTTGGTTCGGAAAAGATAGTCTGCTTCGCCTTTTGGTAAACCGACTCTTCAATTCCTTCTATTTCATACCTGTAAATCATTCGTACGTTTTCTAGCTTTTGAATGTTCAGATTTTTCCGAAAGGTTTCCATAAGGTCCAAAGCCTCTGTGTTAAACCCTTTTCTTTTCTCAACAAACACTCTTTTGATCACTTTTATACCTCTCAGTCAACATATTACCAATAATATGTTATCATTGTACACTAAAAATGCTTGCCAATTCAATAGCACAGGCTTTACTCGATAAATAAATTGAACCGAAAAATATATGGGACTTATCTTAACGGTGAACGAAGATTTTAAGGAAATATGCAAAGAGAACACAGTTTTGCTATAATGGTATAAAAATGTTTGGAGAAACTTATGAAAATCATTTATTTACATCATAGCGGGTTTCTAATCGAATTGGAGGAATCTATTTTGGTGTTTGATGCGGTGACCCATATCCAACCCCATCTCCTAAAAAAAGGGAAACACCATTACTTTTTTGTTACCCACAGCCATGGCGATCACTTTAGCCAAAGTGTGCTTTCCTATGGGAGCGAATACACCTCCACCTATATTTTCAGCGATGATATTCCTGAAAAAGGCGGGAAAAACATTCGTTATGTTCAAGCCCATGAAAGCATCACGATTGACGATTTAGCCATTACCACCTTCGGTTCAACGGATTTAGGCGTATCCTTTATGGTAGAGACCGAAGGTAAAACGCTCTTTCACTCCGGGGATTTAAACTGGTGGGATTGGGACACCACCACTCGGCCCCATATTGACCCTGTCGCCGAAGAGAGGGATTTTAAAAAAGAAATTGCACGCGTTGTCGAGACCGGTAAAAAAATAGACGTGGCCTTTGTTCCGGTGGACTCTCGCTTGGAAGCCTCTGCTACCAAGGCAGCTGAGTATTTTTACAATCAACTGCAACCAAAAATCTTGATCCCCATGCATTTTTGGGAAGATTTTTCCATGGTGCAAAAAATTCAAGAAAAACTACCCCAAGGGGTTGTGCCGAGCTTTGAAGACCGCAATGCTGTGGTCGTCAATGAGGCGTAAACAAATCATTTTAAAAGGTGTATCTGGTTCAGATACACCTTTTTTATATCAATTCGTTTGGATTTTATTTAAAACTGGTCGTTATGCCACTGGGACGCCAATCGCCCTTATGATTTTCACTGAAAACCACCCGAACGCTTTCTTCTTCTGTCGGACCCGACCAAACATAAACTTCAACATCGTGCCCCTGTTCCTCAAAAAACTTCATACTGTCTTCGTCTTTTTCGCCTTTTATGCCGAAAGCTTTTTCAATCTCTTTCAAGCTCATACTATGCATATCGTCTTGAATCGCTTCGTAATCCGACTTTGTAACATGGCTTTTTTGCTTACTTCCACCACAAGCTGCCAAACAGATCAAAACGAACAACACCGACAGCACCAAGGCCAGTACTTTTTTGTGTTTCATATTGCTCCCTCTCTTTGAACCTAGTTAAATCTCTGTACATGAAAACCGCAAAGCCGATTGTCATCAATGGATCTGCTCCCTCTTTGTGATATTGTTTAAAATCTGTAAGGAGCTTTTCTATTCATAGTATAACATCTTCAAAGATTGATTGCTATCGACAATGTCCACTCATCTTGGATGAACAATTTAAAAGAGCTTAGACCACATGGTACTAAGCTCTTGCTTTATGTCTATTCTTTGTTCTCTTCCAAGGCTGCAATCGGCTCTTCTTTAACGAGTTTTAAACAGACGAGACCTAAAGCAACCCAACCCACGTGGAATTATAAAGGGACTTTACAACAATTTTAATCTCTAAACCACATAATAGCAGAGATGATATCGTCGTCGCTTGGATGTCCTTTTGCAATACCTCCGATGTATTTGAAAATGCCGTAGGTATTGAAGCCTTTGCAGTGAAATGTTCTATCCACTTTTAAACCCAAGCCTTCAACCATCTTTTTAAAGTTAAGGATGTATGATTTAAAGCCGATACCACTGGTTAAAATCAAATGGATTTTTTTGTCCTTAAGGTTTCCTGCATTTGCTTCGATATATTGCGTTAAACTCTTTGCAGGTTTGCCGTAATAAACCCCACCGGCAAATACCACCTCCGCGTATTCGCTTAAATTCAGCCTATCTGTTTGAGCGATGGGGCAGGTGTCGCATTCCAATGCCCTAGCCAATTGCAACACCAGTTTTTCCGTATTTTGATGATGTGAACTTTGGTAAACGATTATCTTTTTTTTCATCGTGTTCTCCTCTTTCCTATTTAAGGAATCCGTTTGATACCAATACAGGTAAATGTCTCATTAAAAGCAAACAATTTGTTGAATTTCATTTGCGTGCCTGCCACCAAGCCCGTCTCTTCACTGACCGATAGAGCCGGGAAAATATCATCTCGTCCAATAAATTCCTTGTATTGCTTGTTCCCTTTTTTAGGGTAAATCACATATAAAACGCCATGGGGCTTCAACATTTTTTCTTCCCAAACTTCCAAAACCGTATGTTTAAATTCTTTCAATGAAAAGACTGATCGTATCAACAAGTCCACAGGATAGTCGCTTTGGGGTTCATCGGGCAACAAGTCGACCGCATCATCCGGGAGGCCAACCCAGCGTTTGTCCGGCAATTTGTCCCATCGCATTTTTTGAAGTAATGTTAGCTTTCCCATCTTTCTTTTCCTTTCTCACGGTTCTTTTTAGTCAATGAGATATCCGATTATTATAACATGGGTGAGGGATAAAAAGTTTAAGGCCAATCCGTGCAAATAAAAAAAGACAGTCCTGACAACAAGACTGTCTTAACATACCTTCCTTCAATTTATTAGCTACCATCTACAAGTCCCATTTTTCGAACTTTTCCATAAATGGACATAATGGCCATACCGACAACGGCACAGATAACGATGGCGCCACCCGGCTTAACATCGTAATAATAGGACAAGATGATTCCGATCATCATATAGATGAAGCCCAAAACAATCGAGATGATAAAGGTTTGCTTATAAGACCTCGCCACCATTAGAGCCGTCGCCACCGGCAAAACGATGAGGGATGCTACGAGCAGCGCGCCAACAATTGTGGTACATAGCCAATTTCACGAAAACTTTTCATATTTTGAATGTCTTTGTCCAACACCGTTGCGGTGCCTTTGTCCGGTTTAAACTCACCTAAAATTAATTTTAAAAGTGTGGATTTACCGCTACCGTTTTCTCCTACAAAAGCGACGAGTTCTCCTGAGTGAATGGTAAAACTGAGATCATAGATCATCACCTCCTCCGTGTAACCGAAGGTTACGTGATCGATGATAATTGTATTCATTGGCATCACTTCATGGAATGATAAAGATTTTCGATCTTCGTTCTCATCAAATCGATGAATCTTTCTCTTTTTTCGTCAAAACATAAAAAAACTCCCTGTTGATCAGGGAGTAATATTTGTACGTTTTATAGTAAAGAGCGACAGATCTCGGCAATCTCTGAGACGATTGAATTTTATTCCTTCTTAATGTGGCTGTCAGTCGTCTTCGCGCCGAGCGCTATCCAGTTTAACCTTTAATTTTTAAAATGTCTTCGCTGAGCCTGATCTCTCCGATACCAATGGCTTCGATGCTTTGGTATTCGTAGGTGTTGGCAATAACCATGGGCGTTGTCAACAAGTAACCAGCGTCTACTATGGCTTTGTCGTCAAAGGTCACTAAGAGTTCTCCTTTTTTAACTTGGTCACCCACTTGTACATGGGTCTCAAAGTGTTCGCCGTTTAATTTTACCGTGTCGATCCCGATGTGCAGCAGAATTTCGACCCCTTGCGCTGTTTTAAGACCCAAGGCATGTTTGGTGTCGAACACCATGGTGATTTCCGCATCCACCGGTGCGTAAAGCTTGCCTTCTGTCGGTTCAATGGCTACACCCTCGCCTAAGGCATTGGAAGCAAAGGCTTCGTCCTTAACTTCACTCAAGGGCAAGGCCGTACCGTTCATATGAGCACCTAAAATGATTTCCGTTCCGGAGCTTTCTTGAATCTCCGGTTTCTTTTCTTCCATTTCGGTGCTGGCCACTTCCATAAAATCCGATTCTAAAATGCTGCCTTCTCGGACTTTTTCGACAAACTCCTCCAAGTTTGATTTAACGATGGTCACTTGTGGCCCGTAAATGACTTGTATGCCGTTTCCTTTCATGACCACGGCAGAAGCTCCGGTACTCTTTAACAAGTCTTGATTGACCGCAGCGCTGTCTTTGACCGTCAACCTTAAGCGGGTGGCGCAACAGTCGATATCTTCCAAGTTCTGTAGCCCACCGACACCTTTTACGATGGTTGCAGATTTCATATCCAGCGGCTCCTCGGAAATGCCGGATTTTGCAACACCGACACCTGTCGTTTTCTGAAAATCGGCTTTGGTGTACATATGTACTTCTTCGTCGTCGTCTTCGCGACCCGGTGTTTTAAGATTCAACTTTAAGATAAAGTAACGGAATACGACAAAATAAAGCACAAAGTACACGGCAATAACCGGTACCATCATCATCCAGTTGGATTTTGCCTGTCCCGGTAAAACACCATAGAGGATAAAGTCGATCAACCCGTCGGAGAAAGTGGTTCCAATACAAATTTCCAACACGTGACACGTGGCAAAGGCAACGCCTGCCAACACGGCATGAACGGCAAAGAGTACCGGCGCCAAGAACAAGAATGTAAACTCGATCGGCTCAGTGATACCGGTTATAAACGAGGTTAAAGCAACGGACAATAATAGGGAGCCCGCCACTTTTCTTTTTTCCGGTCGGGCACATCTGTACATGGCTAGAGCTGCACCGGGCAATCCACCCATCATAAAGGGATACTTTCCGGTTAAAAAACGACAAGCATCCACCGAAAACTTAACGGTATTGGGAGATGCCAACTCCGCAAAGAAGATGTTTTGCGCCCCCATAACGGTAACACCATCGATCGTTGCCGTACCACCAAGGCTCGTTTGCCAAAATGGCATATAAAAAATATGGTGCAATCCGAAAGGAATCAAGGATCTCTCTATTAAACCGTAGAGGAAGGTTCCGAAATAACCGGATATGCGAACCAACTCACCTAAAGAAAAAATACCGTTTTGAATGATCGGCCACACATAATAGAGAACAACCCCGGTGATAACCGCTGCCAAGATAGAAACAATCGGTACAAAACGCGTTCCGGAGAAAAAAGACAGTGAAGCGGGCAATTCCATTTTATAAAACCTGTTACACAGCAAAGCCGTGATAACACCGACAACGACCCCGGCAAAGACCCCCATTTGTAAGGTTTGAATGCCGAGCACCGAGGCGATGGCACCGGCTTTTACTTTTTCACTGATGACACCGTCGACAATAGAGCCGTCTAACTTGAGCATGGTCGAGATGACTGTGATCATAATTAAATAAAAAATACCTGCTGAGATCACAGCGACGCCCTTTTCTTTTTTGGCCATACCTAAAGCGACAGCCAAAGCAAAAATAAGGGGCAAGTTGACGAACACGGCACCGCCGGCATCGTTGAGCAATAAGAGAATAGAATACAACAAGGATCCCGGATAAATGATGTTGGATAGGCCATAGGTCGCAATAGTTGTTTGGTTTGTAAAGGAAGAGCCGATCCCAAGCAAAATACCTGCAAAGGGTAAAATTGCAATCGGCAAGAATAATGCCTTACCGATTTGTTGTGCGACAGCAAAAATTTGGCCACTTCGTTTTTTTTAGTTCCATAAAGTCCTCCTTAATTTCTTTACATCAGCTTGAGTTACAAGCAAAATAACGCAACGTGTTTGTGCCCTTTCATCACTTTTTCGTAAAAAAACAATATTGTTTCTATTGATTTTATTATAGTGGTTTATGCGATCATTCTCAACTTTTTTCCCATTTGATTTCCGGATTCTTGGAAGTTCTCTGTGCTTATAAGAAATCATAGGATGGATAACGATAAAAAAACTCGGTTTCATTTTTGAAACCGAGTTTATATAGGAAGTATTTTTGAAAGAGGATTTTAAAAATACTAACCACTCTAGACTAAGCCGCGATCCTTTAAGGGGTGATTATTCAATACCCTTTACAGAATCTGCTATGGCATCCGCCAAGTTGTCTAAATCTATTTCTTTATCTTCGTTCAGCGCACTTGCTAAAGTCACTCTACCGGAGAGGACATCGATAAATTTCATTTCTTCATCTAAGAATTCTTCGATTAAATCGCCGGATTTAGGTGCCCAAGTACCGTTTTCGATAACGGCAAAGGTACGGTTTTGTACATTGAGGGCTTTCATATCCATCAAGTAGTTGTGCATGACCGGATAAATACCCAGGTTGTACGTGACCGAAGCTAAAACGACATGACTTAAGCGGAAAGTTTCAGAGATCAGATAAGATACGTGGGTGTTGGATACGTCATAGACGTGTACATTGGTAACGCCACGCTCACATAATTTGCTGGCAAGGGATTGTGCCGCAAATTCTGTATTGCCGTACATAGAAGCATAGGCAATCAGAACACCCTTTTCTTCCGGTTCGTAACGACTCCATTTGTCGTATTTGTCTAGGATATAACCTAAATCTTTGCGCCATACAGGTCCGTGGAGAGGACAGATAATTTCAATCGGCAAGGTCGATGCTTTTTTAAGCGCCATTTGAACAAAGGTGCCGTATTTACCGACAATATTGGTAAAGTAACGACGGGCTTCGTCTAGCCAATCTCTATCAAAATCGACTTCGTCTGCAAAGAGTTTACCATCGAGGGCAATGAATGAACCAAAGGCATCTGCGGAAAATAGAATGTTGTCGGTCAAGGCATAGCTGACCATGGCTTCCGGCCAATGCACCATGGGTATCTCCACAAACGCAATGTTGTGTTTACCCAAGCTCAGGGTGTCCCCTTCTTTAACTTCTATTTGTTCCACGCGATCGATATCAAAGCCAAATTGATGCATCATCATATAAGCTTTTTCCGTACTGACCAATTTCACATTGGGGTAGCGAAGAATAATTTCTTCAATCGATGCGCCGTGGTCCGGTTCCATATGGTTGATGATTAAATAATCTAAATCTCTTCCTTGAAGGACTTGCTCGATATTTTCCAAAAATTGTCTGGCGATGGACCAATCGACAGTGTCGAACAATGCGGTTTTTTCGTCCATCATTAAGTATGAGTTATAGGAAACACCTCTAGGAATAGGATGAATGTTTTCAAACAATTCTAAGCGATGATCGTTACCACCTACCCAAAAGAGATCTTCCGTTACATTTCTTACACAATACATGTTTTTCACTCCTCTTATATTCTATTTTCCGGGTAATCCATGACGATGAATTGTTCTTTATCTTCGCCACATTCCGGGCAAATCCATTCTTCCGGTAATTTTTCGAAAAGTGTACCCGGTGCGATGTCCGTATCCGGATCTCCCAAGTCTGCATTATATTCGTAACCGCAACCGTTGCATAAGTAGGTTTTGAAGTTTGGTGCCAATTTTTTCGGTTTGGAACGTCTCATTTTTTGCATTGGCGGAGCCGGTTCTTTTTTACCAGTATCCAAAGCTTTAGCTAAGGCCGGTAGGATTTCCATCAGATCTCCGACAATACCGTAGTCACAATTGGCGAAAATCGGTGCTCTTGCATTGTTGTTGATCGCTACGATTGTCGTCGCATTGCGAATACCTTTCAAGTGCTGTCCGGCGCCGGAAATACCACAGGCCACGTAGAGGTTTCCGTTGAAGGTTTGACCACTCATACCGACATAGCGATTTAGTGGCAAATATTTCAAGTTTTCCGCTACAGGACGAGAGGATCCGATGGCTGCGCCAGCATGTTGCGCCAATTCTTCCGCTATCGCCACGTTCTCTTTCGGACCGATTCCTTTACCAACGGAGACCACTCTTTCCGCATCTCGGATGGGAGTGTCTATTGGGATACCGACTGTAAAATCGTAACCGTCTTTTTCGAGTGCTTCAACCAGAGCATCCACTTTATCTTGGGTGCTGCCTTCGTTGAAGATCATTTTCTTACGTTCGCCGGTTACAGCGCCTTTTTTCTTAGATTCAACTGCTTTTTCTCTCTTCGGCGGTCTGCCTAAGATTTGAGAAGCGATGACAACCCGTTGAATTTCGTTGGTACCTTCATAAATGGTTGTAATCTTAGCGTCTCTGTAAGCGCGTTCAACTTCCATACCCTTCATGTAACCCGATCCACCGAAAATTTGTAGCGAATCGTTACAGACTTCTAGGGCTATGTCTGATGCGTACAATTTAGCCATGGCCGCTTCCATTGCAAAGGGCTCGCCAGCGTCTTTTAATTCTGCAGCATGGTAAATAAAGTAACGTGCCGCACGCAGCTTGACTGCCATGTCGGCTATTTTAAAGGAAATACTTTGTTGGAAAGCTATGGGGATTCCAAATTGTATTCTTTCTTTTGCGTAGGCTACCGCGTGATCGTAAGCGCCTTGGGCAATTCCCAATGCTTGAGCACCGATACC
Organism: Eubacteriaceae bacterium; assembly: GCA_012522805.1. Classification (GTDB taxonomy): domain Bacteria; phylum Bacillota; class Clostridia; order Eubacteriales; family Eubacteriaceae; genus JAAYJS01. The sequence continues at coordinate 34,230 of JAAYJS010000022.1, forward strand.
TATACGGCCACCGTCCAAGGTGGACATAGCAATTCTAAACCCTTGGCCTTCTTTACCCAATAAGTTTTCCTTTGGAACTTTTACGTTGTTAAAAACTAATTCTGCTGTGGATGAGGAACGAATACCCAATTTATCGTAATGATCTCCGAAAGTAAAACCTTCCCATTCTTTTTCTACGATAAATGCGGAGATTCCTCTGGTGCCTATACCCGGGGTGGTCACTGCAAAAACGACATAGTAATCTGCGTAGGGTGCATTGGTAATAAAAATTTTGTTACCGTTGAGTATGTAATAGTCGCCATCTCGTTCTGCTGTGGTTTCTGTACCACCGGCATCAGAGCCTGCTTCCGTTTCGGTTAAGCCGAAGGCGCCTATTTTTTCGCCTTTTGCCAGGGGAACTAAATATTTCTGTTTTTGTTCCTCTGTACCATAGGCAAAGATGGGATAAGAACCTAAGGACACATGAGCCGATAAAATAACGCCTGTCCCACCATCTACACGGGAAAGCTCTTCTACACCGATCGCATAACTGATGGTGTCTTTACCCATTCCGCCGTATTCTTCGGGGAAGGGTAACCCCATGTAACCTTTGCTTGCAAAATCATGAATTTGTTCTTCCGGGAATTGGTTGTTTTGGTCCAATTCGAAAGCAATGGGTTTGATTTCGTTTTCAGCCCACTCTCTAATCTCCTTACGTAACGCTTCATGTTCCGCTGTAGTAGTATACTTCATACCTCTTTCCTCCTTGAAAACTTCTTTTGACGATTCTGAAAAATTTGGTGTTTTTTGGACTTCGTCCTGATTTTTGCCTTTTTCAGCTGGTTTTTGGACTTTGTCCTGAACATTATCTTTCTCAGTCACCTTCCTTCTTTTTCTAAAAAACAATCTCATATACCCCGGCTCCTTTTAACCTCTTACCAAGGTTTTTTCATTTTGTTGATCCTGTAGGTCATATATAAATTGATCTTAACACCTTATGTAATCCTTGTCAATGGTAATTATGGTAATTTTACCATATTATTTTATATTCAGTCATATTTAAGAATCACATCTCTTAACTATCAGTTAAATTGATGCGATGGTTTTTTCTCTTTTAAAATATAAAAAAAAGCAAACCGATTGGTTCGAACCAATCGGTTTGCTTTTTTAAAGGTTTTAGGCTTTAAAATTATAAATAGGTTTAATGTGTTTCAAAATTGTCGCCGTATCCCCTATCACTTCTACGATCTCTTCCATGGGTTTGTATGCCATGGGCGCTTCGTCCAATGTCGCACGATTAACGGAGCTCGTATAAATGCCTTCCATTTCTTCTGAGAATTCGTTCATATTTAAACACCGCCTTGCTTCGCTACGGCTCATAATGCGACCGGCACCGTGGGGTGCTGAATAATTCCATTCCGGATTACCCTTACCCACACAGATCAAAGCACCGTCTCTCATGTTGAGTGGAATCAATATCTTTTCTCCTTTTTGTGCGGAAATGGCGCCCTTTCGAATGATGTTGGATTGAAGATCGATATAATTGTGTATCGTATGCCAATGATCGTATTCTTCTAAAGACTCATCCCATAGTTGGTCGATGATGATTGTCGCCATTGTTTCTCTGTTTAATAGCGCGTAGTCTTGAGCAATCTTCATATCATGGAGGTATTGTTTTCTGAATGTCCCTTCTAAATAACATAAATCTCTGGGGTACTTCGGTTTTGCTTTTTTATATTTTTTGCGCATCTGTTTGAGTTTTTTTTGAATTTTCTCTCGTTTACCTAAGGCTTTGTATTCCTCTATGATGCGCTCTTTCTCTTCATAAAAAACGTCCATTCCCTTATGCATGTCAACAGCTAAATTCTGATAGTGTTCCGCTATCTGATTACCTAGGTTTCTGGAACCCGAGTGTATGACTAAATAAAGGTTGCCCTCATCGTCCTTGTCGATCTCAATAAAGTGGTTACCACCGCCTAAGGTACCGATGCTCTTTTCAAATCTATCGACGTTTTTTAAATCTCTGTAACAATACATATCTTGTAAGGGTGCGTAACGAACACGTCTATCTCGATGTATTTTAAATCCTGCAGGGATTTCCCTATGGATGATCTCGTCCAGTTTTTCTAAATCTAATTCTTTTTGCCCTAATTCTACGACCAACATACCGCAACCTATATCCACACCGACAATATTGGGTATGACTTTGTCACCTAAATCTGCAGTAAAGCCGATGACACAACCGGCGCCGGCATGGCAATCGGGCATAATCCGTATTTGACTTCCTTCTGTAAAGTCCTGATCGAGGAAGGTTTTTACTTGCTCGATGGTGGTTTCATCCACATTTTTTGCAAAAATTTTTGCACTGTTGTATTTTCCAATTACTTCCATAGATCTCCTTTCACAACGCTTATCAACTGTGTCCTAACAGTATTTATGATCTTATAGCTCATTGATACAATGGCTGTTTCTTCTGTCTATATTGTATCATAAAAGAAAAATGATGAACAAAAGCAAGCATCCATCCAAACAATTCGGATTGAAAGCTTGCCTTCATTTGCAATGTTTTTTGGATTTTTGTAGACTTTGCGATGGTATTCTTTGACGATATGCACTTTTAAGAGGGGTGAATCACTGACAGATTTCTATATCGATTATTTCAAACTTTTTTGATTCCTTTACTATTCAGCCCTTCATCCGCCACCGGCGGCTGATGGTCACCGGCACTGCTGCAAACCCTTATTGCAAGGAGCTGAATCTCAAGACAAAGTTAGGGCTGTCATTTTCAAAAGCTCGGTGACGGGATCTATTACATTTCCTTTTTATTGTCCTTTAAGTTTGCGATACTACAATTTCCGTAAATGTCTGTCCAGTCGCTACAAAATACCTCGACCGCATCGGCAACACGAGCATCCGTCAAAACATCTTTATAAAGATTTGGCGCGGATGTAATCGCTTGGGCACCGGCACCAATGGCCTGATTGATTTGAGCCACGTTTTTAAAAGATGCGGCTAAGATCTTGGTTTTATAACCATACCGCTCAATACAATCCGCAATGCTCTGAATATCTCTACCGGCATCGATGCCCATTGCCTCCATACGGTTGTAGTAAGGGGCAACGTAATCGGCACCGGCTTCGCAGGCAATAAATGCTTGTGAGGTCAAATAGACGGCAGTAGCCGTTACGTGAATGCCTTGAGCTTTTAAATTCTTGATTGCTTTGACGCCATCCATGGTAACCGGAACTTTAATGTAGACCTGATCGTCCACACCTTTTAAAATAGCTTCGGCATCTTTCATCATGCCCGGATAGTCTTTCTGCGAAACCTGAATGTGAAGAGAACACATATCTCCAATGATGTCGCGAATGGCATTCATATGGGAGAAAAAATCGATCTGTCCTTCTTTTTTGATGATGCTGGGATTACTCGTAACGCCGGAAATCGGCATATGTTGAGTGAACGTTTTTATATCTGCCAAATTGATAGTATCTAAGAGGTATTCCATCTTCTTCACCTTTATGTTTTAATTTTATTGCGATAACAATATCGAGCCTCGACGAACCGATACGCACGCGTTAAACGTCATTGACCGGCTTGAGCACACAGGGGCTATTGTCGTTGCAAAGACTCTGTCGGCTGTTCTTACAAACGCATCTTTGATTCGTAAGCTGCGTGTTCGATCGGACAGCACGATGATAGCATATTTCTTCGATATGGGTTTCTCTTTCCTCTAAAATAAGGTCCATGAAGACGCCATGTCGGTAACCCATCAGTTCCTGCAAAGTGTGAAACCGAAGGTTTGCATCTTAGATTAACCCTTTGCTTTGCTCATAGACAATCATAGGTTGTTGCCATTTTCAGCACGGACTTGATAAAATAAAAAAGAGTTGTCGATGGAGAGTCCACTCTCATCAACAACTCTTTCATTATTTACACGACGGATGTCGACATCCGTTTAGTCTTCAAGAATTTTAGCAACAACGCCGGATCCGACAGTTCTACCACCTTCACGGATAGCAAATCTCAAACCTTCTTCGATAGCGATCGGTGTGATTAGGCTGATTTCCATGCTGATGTTGTCGCCGGGCATAACCATTTCTACGCCTTCCGGTAGTTTGATGTTACCGGTAACGTCGGTGGTTCTAAAGTAGAATTGCGGTCTGTATCCGTCAAAGAACGGGGTGTGACGTCCACCTTCTTCTTTGGTCAGAACGTATACTTCGCCCATAAAGTGGGTGTGGGGTTGGATGGAACCCGGTTTTGCCAGTACTTGGCCTCTTTCGATTTGATGTCTTTCGATTCCTCTTAAGAGTGCACCGATGTTGTCGCCACTGCGACCTTCGTCTAATAGTTTTCTAAACATTTCAACGCCGGTTACGACGGTTTTTTTCTTTTCTTGGATTCCGACGATTTCGACTTCGTCGCCTACGTGTACGATTCCACGTTCAATTCTTCCGGTGGCGACGGTTCCACGTC
>JAAYJS010000023.1 GCA_012522805.1 Eubacteriaceae bacterium
CTGGGTAGAATTTAAAGATACCACCTATTCCTTAACACTCAAAGCTCTGGAAAAGCCGATGCATCATAGCTGCACCATCACCCTCCCACAGGAACCCGGCTTACTGCATTATTATTTTACTTTTGAATCGGCACAGACAACGCTCTATTATGGTCCCGAAGCAACCGACACAGGTGGTCCGGGTACCGTATCCAGAACATTAAAAAACCGTTATCAGATAACGGTTTACAAACCCGGCAGAGAATTGCCACAGTGGTACCGAGAAGGCATCATGTATCAGATATTCCCCGATCGCTTTTGCAAGGGACATTACCCGGATGCCCGATACTTTCCAAAGTCTATCATACACGGACGCTGGGAGGATTCTCCAAGTTATTTCAGACACCTTGACGGAAGCATCAACTATTGGGATTTTTATGGTGGCAACTTACAGGGTATCATCGACAAGTTGGATTATCTTAAGAGTTTAAATATATCTATTCTGTACTTAAACCCTATTTTCGAGTCCCACAGCAATCACAAATACGACACATCGGACTACCTGAATATTTCTCCGGAGTTTGGAGATTTGAAAACTTTTCAAACCCTATGCCGTAAAGCTGAATCCAGAGGGATTCATGTTGTATTGGATGGCGTTTTCAGTCATACGGGTTCTACCAGTCGTTACTTTAACAAGGACGGCTATTACGACGATTTAGGTGCATACCAAAGTCAGGAATCCCCCTACTACTCCTGGTATAGATTCGTCGAATACCCCGACGAATACGAATCATGGTGGGGGATCGACAACATGCCGAATACAGAAGAGCATGACCCGTCTTATAGAAATTTTATTTGCAAGTCGAAAAATTCCGTTATCCGGTATTGGCTAAGAAACGGTGCCTAGGGTTGGCGTTTGGATGTGGCTGACGAATTGCCCGACGACTTTATCGTCGAGATCAAAAAAGCGTTATTAGAAGAAAAGGAAGATGCTGTTTTGATTGGTGAGGTGTGGGAAGATGCTTCCAATAAAGTGGCCTATGACCAATTGCGTCAATATTTTTGGGGCGACGAGTTGGATGCTGTGATGAATTACCCCTTTCGAGAAGCTTTGTTAGATTTTGCTTTGGAAAAAGCTTCGCCGACAAATGTTTTGCAAAGATTGTTATCCTTATGTGAAAATTACCCTGCGCAACAATGGCTCGGCAATATGAACCTGATCGGTAGCCATGACCGTACACGGATCTTAACCCGTTTGGGCGAGGCACCCAACCACCATGTAGACAAAGAGAACTTTATTCTAGACGAAGAGAGTTACGCCAAAGCAAAAAAAAGGCTCGTCCAACTTTGCGCCATTCAAATGAGCTTTCCCGGAGTGCCTTGTATTTACTACGGCGATGAAGCGGGGGTACAAGGCTATGAAGATCCACACAATCGTAAAACCTACCCTTGGGGAAATGAAGATCAGGAACTTCTGAGCGACTTTCGTAATCTAACCGCTTTGAGAGATCGAGAAGATGTTTTTAAAAGAGGAAAATGGTTGCCCTATCAAAGTGACACAGAGGTCTTGGTTTACTCCAGATATTTTGACGGAATCTATATTCATTGCTTTTTCAACCAAAAAGACCACGATTATCCCTTAGAAGGTTTGTTTGAAAAAGAGCTGAATGCCCTCGATCCGCTTACTAAAAAAACGATCAGCGGTAACCAAGTTCTTTTAAAACCGAAGGGTTATGCTTTTATTAAAACCAGCGCCCCTTTGAAAGCGAACTGGTTAAAACCCATGGGACCAGTTTATTAATAAAAACAGAGATAAAGCCCACCAGTTGCTACAATACGGCTCGTGGTGGGCTTTCACTTTAGGAGGGTGTATTCCCTTTTTTTTTATTGGTTAAAACACGATGCTTTTCTGCCAGATCCGTTACTTTTTTCAAAGAACGATAAACGGTAGATTTGCTCAAAGGCGGTGTGATGGTTTCTCCCAATTCCTTTAAAGATAATTCGGGATTCTCCAAACGCGCCTTAGCAACCATTTGGACCCTTTCCGGGAGCGTTTTGGGATTGACATTCATTAAAAGATATTCGATATTTTCAATTTGCTCTTCAGAAGCGCGTAAAGTTTTGGACACATTGGCAATATCGCAATTGACTTGACGGTTGACTTCGTTTCGCATCTCTTTTAAAATGCGAATATTTTCCATCTTTAACATACTGCTGTGAGCTCCGATGAGATTTAAAAAATCGGCAATCATGGTGCTTTCCTTCATGTAGAGCGTTGCAGAGGTTCCTCTATCCAAGACAGCATTTTTGATCCCTCTGCTCTCCAAGTGAAGGCCGATATTTTCCATCAAAGCGACCGACGCCGATGACATCTCGCAATGGTAGCTTTTTTCCGGATCATTCATATAACCGCAAGCCAGAAACGCACCTTTTAAATAAGACCGAAAAGACAAATCATCTCCTACAAATAAAGGAGGTATTTTGTTTTGCGTGATGAGTTGTTGGTTTTTTGTCTTCAAACGCAAAATGCGAATCACTTCTTCCGGTTGGATGTCTATGAGGTACAAATCGTAGCGTTTTTGTTGAACTTGATTTTTAGGCGGATGAACATTGAGCACCGGTGTCACGCCCAATAGGGTTTTAAGTTGTGTATATAAATAGCGACTGACAAAGGGCATATCCACCGGTAACTTGATGGCTTCTTTTTGATTGCCCAGTGTGACGATTTGGCTGCCGACGGTTGCAAAAAAACCGGATATTTCTGCGCGTTGGTACTTTGTTTCCGTTTCTGCTTTTTGGCACAAGTCGCGTTTTACTTGATTGATAAAACTCAAGTCCGTTTCCTCCAAAAATAGTCCTGAAAAATTCTTCTTGCCAATAATTCCGCATCGTGCCGCACTCGTAAATCTTCAATACAGACGAAATCATCGGTTATCCAATCATAATCCTTTAAAGGATTGCCTGCCACAACCACATCGGTGTTCATGTTCCGATAGCGTTTTAAAACATCATTTGGGATTTTACCGGTATTGTAGACAATTTTTTGTACGAGCTTCTTCTTAACCCGAGTATGCGCCTCGATGGCTTTGACATGGTCTTCCAAGGTGTACCCCCCGGTCTCACCGGGTTGTGTCATGATGTTGGCGATATAATAGGTATAGGCTTGCCCATCGGCGATGGCCTCTTGCACTTGAGGGATCAATAAATTCGCTATGATGGATGTGTACAAGCTCCCCGGCCCAAGAATGACGATATCCGCCATGACAATGGCTTTGATAATTTCCGGCAAAGTTTTGACATCGGGGTTTTCCAAACTTAGTTTTTTAACCGATGTCTGTAATTCCAAAGCCGCTTTCGGTATTTTAGACTCCCCTTTAACCACCGTACCGTTTTGCATTTCCGCCACCAACACCATCTCTTCCAAGGTGATGGGCAGAACTTTTCCGGCAATTTGCAAAACTTGGGATGTTTGAATCACCGCTTCCAAAAAGTTATTTGAAATCTCATTCATGGCGGCTAAAAACAAATTACCAAAATTATGTCCTGCCAAAGATCCGTCATGAAAACGATAGTTAAATAGTTTTTGCATGATGGTTTCCTCATCGGCTAAGGCTAAAATGCAATTGCGGATATCCCCGGGAGGCAAGATACCTAAATCGTGGCGCAGCATACCGGAAGACCCGCCATCGTCCCCCACGGTTACAATCGCCGTTAAATTTTTAGTATAACCCTTAATACCCCGCAATATGGCTGATAGGCCTGTGCCGCCACCGATTGCAACGACATGGGGACTTCTCATATACATATGGTCTTTGAAGTCAAAACGGCGCGTTTTAAGCACGGCGCATCACCTCAACTTTCTTTTTCGCGATCCTTTTTAATGTCCCTATCTTCCATATAGACATCGAAACCGGCATCCGATAATTGACGCCCAAGTAAGGTTGTCATGGTGACGGATCGGTGTTGCCCACCGGTACAGCCGATACCTATTTCCACAGTATTCTTGCTGATATGTCGGTACTGAGGCACCACCCATGCCACAAAATCGTACAGCCGTTTTAAAAACTCTCCGGCTTGTTCAAATCCCATCACGTAGTTTTGAACGGGCTCGTCCTTTCCGGTTAAAGGCCTGAGTTCGTCTTTGTAAAAAGGATTTGGTAAAAAACGCACATCAAAAATATAGTCCGCTGAGAGGACAATGCCATATTTAAAGCCAAAGCTGACCAAGTTGATGCGCATCTTTTCTTCAGTGAAGTCCGAATCCAAGATATGTTCTAATTTTTCTCGCAATTCATTCAAGTTGCAGGACGTGGTATTGAGCACAAAATCCGCCATTTTCTTTATTTCGGATAGGGTTTTGCGTTCCATCGCAATGCATTGCTCCGTACTGCCGCCGCCCTGATGCAAGGGGTGTCTTCTTCTCGTTTCCTGATAGCGACTGATCAGAACCTCGTCTTCGGCTTCTAAAAAAATAATCTCTATGTCTTGGTTCTTTTTAAGATAGTCCATGACCTCCGCTCTGAGGTCTTCTTGATAAAGGCCACCCCTGATATCGATAACGATGGCAATTTTTTCCATCTCTTGTTTGGATTGACATAGTTTGATAAAAGTCGAAACCAAATTGACGGGAACATTATCCACACAGAACACACCTAAGTCTTCTAAGATTTGAGTGGTTATTGACTTTCCGGCACCGGACATCCCGGTGATGATATATATTTTCATTTTATTTCATTTCCTCTACAAACGGACAGGTGTTGATGACTCTTTCATTCGGTAGTCCCGCTGCCGCCATCATTTCTTTTGCTCCTGTTACCTTTGCTAACCTGTCAATGCTGTGGGCATCGGAGTTGACGGCAAAACAGACGGGATATTTCATAGCTTTTTTAATATTCTCGACACTTAAGTGTCCATGGGAGGGGTTTATTTCCAGTATGACATTTTTCTCTGCCGCTTTTTTTGCAATGGGTTCAATATCAATAGCAATTTTATCACCGGGGTGGGTGATCATGGCTATGGGGTAGTGCTCCATCACATCGACATAACATTGCGTGTTCGACCCTCGGACAAGGGGTCTTAAAAAGGGTAGGAGCATCGCTAAAAAATTGGGCAGAAGAAAATCAAAAAAGCTTTTGATGTTTTTAGGTATGAACCCGTAATGATAACCGCAGCTGATCCAATCGCAATATTTCAACTCCTCTTCTTCGATATCGATGAAACCCCTTCCGGTAATGTTGGCCTCTACCGATAAATAAATTTCTATATCATCGTAACGTCGATTTAAAGCGTCGATTTCTTGTCGCATCTTGGCGAAATCGGTTTTTCTGACACCGTAAAAGGGATGGGAACGTCCATGATCTGAAATGACCAATCCTTTTAAGCCTATTTTTCGTGCTTGGTTGACCATTTCTTCTATGGTGTTTTTTCCGTGTCCGTTACGGCTATAGGTTGTATGCGTGTGCATATCCATGAGTAGTTTCATAATGATGTCCTTTATCGTTTTCTAACCTATCATACACCATGGTGTTTGATTTAGCTTTAAATTTTCTCTAAACATTAAAAACCCCACCTATTAAAAAGGCAGGGTATGGTTTATTCGCCGATGGAGATCACTTCCGTACGCATTTCTACTCCGACATCTTTTTTGATTTTGTTTTGAATCACGGCGATCAATTCTCGAATGTCTTGGGCTGTGGCCTGGTCCGCGTTGATGACAAAACCACAATGCTTTTCTGATACTTGGGCACCTCCGTGACGGTAGCCTCTAAAGCCCGCATCTTCAATGAGTTTGCCTGCATAATAGCCCTTGGGTCGCCTGAAGGTGCTTCCGGCTGAGGGATACTCCAAGGGTTGTTTGTCTCGCCGCTGTTGATTCAGACGATCCATCTTGGCTTGAATCGCTTCGGGGTCGCCTTTTTCTAAATCAAAGCAAACCCGCAACACATACCATGGGTTTTCTTGGACAATCGAATGGCGGTAACCCATCTTGCACTCTTCGACGGGTAGTCTTAATACCGTGTTGTTCTCTGTTAAGACTTCCATCCATTTTAAAACATTTTTAGTTTCACCGTCGTAAGCACCGGCATTCATCACCGCCGCCCCGCCGATGGATCCCGGAATGCCCGATGCAAATTCCAATCCTTGTAAACTGTTTTCCTGTGCCGCTTGTGCCACGTCTTTGTATAAGGCACCGGCTTCAGCGATCAATTCGCAGCCATCTCGTTCAATTCTCTTCATATTACGGGTATTGACGATAACGCCGCGATACCCTTTATCTCCGACCAAGAGGTTGGTGCCGTTACCCATAATGTAATATGGAACATCCTTTTTCTGCAACAGACCGATGACATCACTGAATTTTTTGGGTGTATCCGGCATCACCAATACATCTGCAGGTCCGCCAACTTTAAAGGACGTTCTGTTTTTCATGGGTTCTTTGATAAATATCTCTTCGTCGGATAGAACAGACGCCAGTAGGGTCTGAATGTTTTCTAATTTCATATTATATGCTCCTATATTGATTGATCCAATCCTTTTGGATCTCCAAGGTTAATCCCAATACATCGCTTGCATACGCTTTTAAGGTTTTCTCGATATCATCAGACGTTTGAGTATCGAAAAGCGCCTGCCGCAATGTCGTGGAATGGGGTAAGCTCTTCGTATAAGCCACCAAGTGCCTGCGCATTTCTTTAACGGCACCTTCCGGATAATCCAAAAGATCTATCAGCCGTGCATGGGTCATGGCGGTTTCTAAGCGTTGCTTCGGTGAAATCCTCCTAGGGGTTTTGCCCGACAAGTTATCTTTGATTTCTTGAAAAATAAAAGGATAGCCGATCGCACCTCTGCCCACCATAATACCTGCACAACCCGTTTCTTCAAAAGCTTTTGCAGCCAAAGGGCCCGTAGTAATATCGCCATTTAAGACAATGGGTATCTCGCTGAGGGCTACTGCTTCTTGAATGATATCCCAATTCGCAGTTCCCGAATAAAAGGCATCTCGACTGCGTCCATGTATACATATGGATGCTAACTTGATTTTCTGGAGTTTTTCCACGATGGGTAAAAGTGTAATAGAGCCTTGCTCCCAACCGATGCGCATTTTGACAGAAACCGGTTTTTCCGAAACATCCACAAGAGCTTGGAGGATTTCGCAAAGCAATTGCGGGTTTTTCATTAAAGCGGCGCCTTCATTGTTTTTTACAATTTTTGGCGCCGGGCAACCGGCATTAAAATCAATGAAATCAAAGGTTGTTTTGTTGAGCTCCTTCTGTACCACATGGGTTAAGATTGGAATTTCGTGACCAAAGATTTGAAGACCTACGGGCTTTTCTCCTTCTACCGTTTGCATCAATGTTTTCGTTTTTTTATCTCCATAGTAGAGACCTTTGGCGGAAATCATTTCGGTGATAACCACATCCGCTCCCATGGCTTTTGCTATGATGCGAAATGGCAGGTTGGTATAACCTGCCATAGGTGCTAAAAAAATCGGTTTTTCTTGATGTGTGTAGGGTATTTTCATTTATCTCCGTCTTCGAATATTTTTATCGTGGATAATTTTCAACCCTTTTAACGATAACTGGGGATCGTAAACGTCGATGACCCGACTCTCTTCAGTAAACATTCTACCATAGCCGCCGGTTGCGATGACTTTGATATCGGGCTCGTCAATCTCTTCCTTCATTCTATTGACAGTGTATTCCAATTGTCCGATATAGCCGTAAACAATACCGGATTGCATGGATGTTACGGTATCTTTTGCCAAAATAGAGGGAGGTTTTTCAATGGCCACAGAGGGCAATTGGGCCGCATTGCGGAACAAGGCTTCAGCACATATCTGTATGCCCGGAGCTGTTACTTTTGCCGCCAAGGCCCCTTCTTTGGTTACATAATCGTAGGTTGTCGCTGTACCGAAATCAATCACGATACAAGGTCCACCGTAGATATTATAGGCGCCTACGGCATCGATAATCCTATCGGCCCCCACATCTGCCGGATCGCTGGTTAAAATCGGCATACCCGTTTTTATTCCGGGGCCAACTTCCATCGGTTCTTTGCCCAGCAGTTTGCGCAAACCGTTGTTAAATGAATACATGATATTCGGGACAACAGAAGACACGATGACAGAATTGACCTCTTTCGGATTTAAGTCTTCATTTCTGCAAAATCCTGAAAGCAAACTGGCATATTCGTCAGAGGTTCTGGGTGTTTTGGTGACAAAACGCCAAGAATAGACAATTTTTTCCATGTCGATAACGCCTAATTCTGTATTTGTGTTTCCCACATCGATTACTAAAATCATGATAGCCCCTAGTTATTCTTCGTCGCATTTTCAACAAAGCGTTTCATGTCAATGATAAACCTGGTGTGTTGTGCCTCACCGACTAAGGTATCGCCTTCGTCCCATGCTTTTATGTCAAAAACCAAACGTTTGTTCTCTTTTGTCACCAGTTTGCAAACAACACGAACCTCTTTTTCAAGAAGGGTTGGTGCTAAATGACGACACCGGATCTCAGAACCCACCGTGGATTGATTTGGATCTAAGTGCATTTGAATCATTTTGAAAGCAACATGTTCCATCCATGCGATTAAGCGCGGTGTGGCCAGTACTTTTAAACCACCGCTCCCCATGGCCGCCGCCGTATCGGCGTCGCCAACTCTAAAAGTTTTGGCCTGTTGTTCTCCGACTTCAAGATCATGCATCTTCTTTCTCCATTGAATCGTCTTCTTCCAATCCTTCAGCCCCATCCGCTGACAGGTTTTCTGCCAATGAAGGAACCTCTTCTTTTTGATCATCTGAAGCATTTTTGTTTTCTTCAGAGTAGTAAATGTCTCTAAATTCATCTCCCGTCAAGGTGTTGACTTCCAATAACTTGTTGGCAACATTGTCGAGGATATGTCTCTTCTCCGTTAAGATGTCCACAGCTTTGTCAAAGGCACCTTCAACGATAAAACGTATCTCCTGATCGATAACAGCCGCCACCTCTTCAGAGTAATTGCGGGAACGTCCCAGATCGCGTCCTAAGAAGACTTCATCTCCATTGGTGTGCCCGAAGGTCATTGGGCCTAAATGTTCGCTCATACCCCATTCGGTAACCATTTTTCTTGCAATGGTCGTCACCCTTTCGATGTCGTTGGAGGCGCCGGTGCAAATGTCCTCTAAGGCTACTTTTTCTGCTGCACGTCCACCGAGCAAACCGGTTATTTTTGCCATCAACCGGCCTCTGCTCATATGGGTGGTATCATCTGAAGGCAAGGCAATGGTGTAACCTGCCGCCATTCCTCTGGGGATGATGGATATTTCGTGAACATCCTGTCCTTCTTTCATGTATTCCATGACAATGGCATGACCGGATTCGTGAAAAGCGGTGATGATCCGATCGGACTCTTCGATGACCTTCGATCTCTTTTCCGGCCCTGCAATGACGCGCTTAATGGCTTCTTGCAGCTCCTCCATGGTGATGATTTTTTGTTTTTTACGGGCTGCCAACAAAGCCGCTTCGTTCATCAGGTTTTCTAAGTCCGCCCCTGTAAAGCCCGGGGTTCCCTTAGCGATGATGTTTAAATCCACCGTGGAATCCAAGGGTTTGTCTTTACGGTGTACTTGTAAAATTTCGTAACGTCCTTTGACATCCGGAATGCCAACGGTAATTTGTCTGTCGAAACGCCCCGGTCGCAATAAAGCGGGGTCTAAAATATCCGGTCTATTGGTTGCTGCAATGACAATGACACCTTCATTGACGCCGAAACCGTCCATCTCAACCAATAATTGGTTTAAAGTTTGTTCTCTCTCATCGTGACCGCCGCCTAAGCCTGCACCACGATGGCGTCCGACGGCATCGATCTCGTCGATAAAAATAATACAAGGCGCGGTTTTCTTGGCCGTTTCAAATAAATCACGGACACGGGAAGCACCGACACCGACAAACATCTCTACAAAGTCGGAACCCGATATGATGTAAAAAGGTACCGAAGCTTCGCCGGCAACTGCCCTTGCCAAAAGTGTTTTACCGGTTCCCGGAGGGCCTACCAATGGGATACCTCTTGCAATTCGGGCACCCATTCTGTTGTATTGTTCGGGGGACTTTAAAAAATCCACCACTTCTGCTAATTCTTCTTTTTCTTCGTCAGCGCCGGCAACCTGATCGAAGGTTACCTTCTTCTTGTTGTCCATATGAAGCTGCGCTTTGCTTTTGCCGAAACTCATCACACGGCCGCCACCACCGCTTTGTTGGTTCATCATAACCAAAAAGACGATCATCATGATGACGATGAATACCGATGGAATTAAACTGATCCACCACGAATCCTTAGGGGGATCCATGACGACCTTCATATCCGGATTCTTAATACTGTATTCCGTTACCCTTTCATCTATGGTATATCTGGGCACGATCGATTCAAAGTTTTTGTTGCCTTCTTTTAATACACCGGTGACCTTGGTCTCTCCGACTTTTATTTCAGCAACTTCATCATTTTCTAGTTTTAGAAGTAGCTCAGAGTATTTGAGTACGGTTGTTTCGCTTCTTTGTGGATAGAAAAAAGTAACAGCCGTCACGATAATTAGCAATATAACTAAATAAAATCCGAATACTCTTAAATATTTATTCATGCAACGCTCCTTTCATTTTGTCTGTTTTATTATTACTGCGCCTCATTCTGAATAATAGGATTCTTTCAGTATCCCGATATAAGGTAAGTTTCTAAATTTCTGATCGAAATCCAAACCGTAGCCCACCACAAAGGCATCGGGTATCACAAAGCAAGAATAGTCGACACTCACGTCTACTGTTCTTCTATCCGGTTTATCCAACAATGTGCAGGTCGTTAACGATGCAACCTTTAATTTTCGAATAAAGTTTTGTATATATTTTAAGGTATGGCCACTGTCTACGATATCTTCAACCAATACCACATGTCTGTCGGTTAAATCGATTTTTAAGTCAAAGGCCATTTCCACAATACCGGGGCTTTCCGTTCCGGCACCATAACTGGATGCCTTGAGGAAGTCTACCTCTAATGGTATTTTGACCTCTCGGATCAAATCTGCAAAAAAAAGAATACTTCCTTTTAAGATGCAAATGAACACGGGTTCTTTATTTTCTAAATCCTCTGTCAGTTGGCAACCCAATTCCTGAACCTTTGCTTGGATCTTCTCTTCGTCAATGAAAATATCGCTTAAAAAATTTTCCACTTTCTCTCCTAAAATTTCTTGTACTGAATAGCTAGTAACCGTTGGGTGTTTTCTGAGATGCTGTATTGGTGGTTGTGGCATAAGCCGACCACCCACAACACGTCATCGCCACAGGAGAGCAGAGGTATTTCGTCTCTTTTTTCTACGGGTATTTTTTTGTCAATCATCAAATTCTTGATTTTTTTTCTGCCCCTCATCCCCTTTAATCGAATGCGATCGCCGGGTTTTCTATTCCTGAGTTTTAACGTTCCCTTTATTTTATCATAATCTAACAGGATTGCGTTATCAAAATGTATCGGTTTCGCTGCTTTATCTAAAATTTGCAAGGAAAATTTCCAGCCCTCTTTAGAAAAATAATAGCATTTTCCGGGATAGACCTGATAGTTTCCAAAAATCCGATCCTCTCGTTCATAGCTTTCCGGATAGACGGTCAGTTGATGATAGCGTCGTTTTACCCAATAACCGTGTACCAATGGCAACACAAAGGGATCCGGTTTTTTTAACAGTTCTATAACCGACGAAATATGATTGTACCCAATATCTATTAAATCTCCTTTAATTTTTGCTATAGTTAGTCGAATTATCTCTTTTTTTAATAGATCCGGGAGTTTTTCAAAGCCTTGCATCGTTAAAACAGAGGTGTTTCTCTTCAATTTCAAATGTCGATCGCAATAGCTCTGTGCTTGAAGGGCAAGCATCTCTTGATATTCCGCTGCGATACAAGAAAATTCATAAAGGTGTCGGACACTTTGAGGGTTGACCTCCTCCAACAGCGGAAAGACTTGTAGCCTCAAAAAATTGCGTGTCCATTCCAGCTCTGCATTGGTGGCATCCCATCGGTATTGCAAATGGTTCTCTTCACAATAAGTTATAATTTCTTCTTTTCTTAAACATAGAAAAGGTCTCGCTTTATCCTCCCCTTTGGGTTGCATACCCGCTGCACCATGGATACCGGTTCCCCTCAGCAAACGCATTAAGATGGTTTCCGCTTGGTCATCCATGTGATGGCCCAAGGCCAAGGTGTCAAATTTTTCTGATTGCATCAGATCGTAAAAAAAATCGTACCGGGCTTTTCGTCCGGCCTCTTCTACGCTGATCTTAAGGTCTTTGCCCAAGGCTTCCACCGGTGTGTGGCGTACGTAAAAAGGAATGCCTCGATCTCGGCATTGATCTTTTACATATTTTTCATCGGCAAGGGCTGTCTCCCCTCGCATGCAATGATTGAGATGCGCAACGCCGAGTTTAATTTTTAACATCTTCTGATACTTATCCAAAAAATGTAATAAAGCCAACGAATCTGCCCCACCGGATACCGCAATGAGAACTTTTTCGTCGGCCGCAAAGATTTTATTTTGTTGAATGAATTCCAGAATTTTATTTTCCAATTGTTCCATTTGGTATAAAATCTCCTCGAAATCTGACCCTTTCTTAAAAGCAAGTGCTGCGATAGGGTTTTCAAACTGACCCAGGGCACGTTTTATTTCTCTATAAATAAAAAATGGTGGTCGCTATTGGGCTCGAACCAATGACCCCCTGCTTGTAAGGCAGGTGCTCTCCCAGCTGAGCTAAGCGACCCTTGAACAGTACGAAAGTTATTATACGACAGCTTTTTAACTTTGTCAATTCCTTTTTTAAAGTTTTTATGAATCTTTGGTTTAGCCGATGTAAATGATCGCAGCACCGCTAAAATGGCACATTGCTACTTTTCCGCTACAAACACCACTCTGTCGTTGTGGTTAGAACCTTGATGAAAGGTGCCGAAATTGTAAATTTTGATGTCTTTGTAGTCTAAGTGCTTGAGACAACGGTAAATATCTTCTACTTTGTAGAGGTACTGCCTTTGGGTTTCGGCGTAGCGATCGTAACGCCCGTCCTCCCCTTCTACAAAAAAAGTCAATTCGTAATCGATATAGCCTTCTTTAAAATTCGGATTGTTTTGCCAAGAGCAAAATAAATCTTCTAAATCGTAGGTAAAGGTATGGTCACCAATTTTTTCCTTATATTTGGAAGAGGTGTTGATGTCAAAGATCAGCAAGCCTCGATCTTTCAATGCCAATTGACTGCAATATAAGAAAGCTTGAACTTGTTCTATGGAGGTCAAGTAATTGACAGCATCGCAACAAGCTATGACGGCATCAAAGGTTTGCTCAATTTGAAAGGAGCTCATATCTCCCAGAAAAAAGGAAATGTTGTGTAAGCCCTGTTGGGTGGCTTTTTCGTCTGCCACCACCAACATATCTTCGGATATATCCACGGCTGTCAACTGAAAATTCTTTTTTGCCAATTCGCAGGTGATGTTGCCGGTGCCGCAACCAAATTCCAGAATGTTGGTAATTTCTTTTGGGTGGTTGAGCATGATGCGAAAGAGGTAATCCGCCCATTGAGCGTAGTCTATCTCTTGCATTAAAGCGTCGTATATTTTAGAAAAATCTTGATACATGGCATACCTTCACTATGTGTTTTTTGCTTTCTTAACATTCATTCAAATGCTAATCGTTTCTTTGTTTATAAGATCGGAAAGATCGTGTTGGTAGATAGTATAACAAACATCCCAAAAGCTATCAAGAAATGAACTTATTTGTTAAAGTTTCTACAATTAAGCTTCGTTAGAAAAATGAAGAAAAACTTTTCTTTTACCGATCTATCTGTTATAATACGGATGAAAAGATAGAGGCGCATTTTTTATCAGTAGCAAATCGGACCCGGGCAAAGGAATGAAGTTTGCAAAAGGAAAAAATGCCGAAAGGAAAAGTTTCGCCAAAGGCTTTACCTTGGCGCAGGAGTTAAGAGCTTTTGCGTTGTCATCGTCTATGATGGAGAGCTATCTAACAGAAAATCTTAATTTGATATCGATTATTCTGTTTTATAGCTGGTGATTCACTGGCTTTTTTTATTATCGACTATTTTCAGAAGGAGACGAAGAGAATGAAAAAATATAATGTCGCTGTTGTTGGTGCAACCGGTATGGTTGGTCAAAAAATACTGGAGGTATTGGAAGAATTAGATTTTCCCATCGAAAAACTTTACCCCATGGCTTCCAGCCGCTCCGCAGGAAAAACCATTACTTGGAAGGGTAAAGACTACATGATTGAAGAACTCAAGGCGGAATCCTTCGATCAGGATATCGATATCGCGCTGTTTTCCGCCGGTGGCGGCACCAGTCAAACATTTGCCCCGGAAGCAGCTAAAAGAGGCGTGGTGGTTGTGGATAACAGCTCCGCCTGGCGCATGGACCCCAATGTACCCCTAGTGGTACCGGAGGTGAATCCGGAAGCTTTAAGCAAGCACGAAAATATCATCTCCAATCCCAATTGTTCAACGATCCAAGCAGTGGTTCCATTGAAACCTCTGGACGATATCTATAAAATTAAGAGAATCGTCTTCTCAACCTATCAGGCGGTTTCCGGATCCGGTGTTCAAGGTTATGAAGATTTAGAAAAAGGCATTCAAGGCGAAGCCAACCGCTTTTATGCCCACCCCATCGCTTTCAACTGCCTACCCCACATCGACGACTTCTTAGACAACGGCTACACAAAAGAAGAGATGAAAATGGTCAATGAGACCCGAAAAATTTTAAGCCGCCCGGACTTAAAGATTACCGCTACCACCGTACGGGTACCGGTTTACTACGGACACTCCGAAAGCATCAATGTGGAATTTGAAAAACCCTTTAGCTCTGTTGCAGAAATTCAGGATGTTTTAAACCACACGTCGGGTATTGTATTGCAAGATGACCCCGCACAAAACCTCTACCCCATGGCAATTACCGCCGAAGGTAGAAACGAAGTTTTTGTTGGACGTGTTCGCCGAGACGAAAGTGTGGAAAACGGCATCAACTTCTGGTGTGTCGCCGACAATATCAGAAAAGGCGCCGCCGTGAACACCGTACAAATTGCACTATCCCTCATTGAAAACAATTTGATCTAAAGCCATAAGGAGAAAATTATGTCAACTATTTTTACAGGGAGCTGTGTCGCCCTTGTTACCCCTTTCAGAAACAACCAAATCGATTACGATCATTTTAAAGAACTCATCGACTGGCATATCGACAATCATACCGATGCTTTGTTGATCGCCGGTACCACAGGAGAAACCTCGACCCTAACCGATGAAGAGCACTTGAAATTATTGGAAGTTGCCGGCGAACATATTGCCGGTCGCATCCCCTATGTTGCAGGTTCCGGATCCAACGACACCGCCTACTCCATCATGTTGTCCCAACATGCCGAAAAATGTGGTGCCGATGCCGTACTCATCATCAACCCCTACTACAATAAATCCACACAAAAGGGCATCATCGCACATATTAAAGCTATTGCCGACGCCATCTCCATTCCCGTTGTGGTGTACAACGTCCCCGGCAGAACCGGTCTCAATATCACCGTGGACACCTTTAAAGCTCTGGCCGACATACCCAACGTACAGGCTGTGAAGGAAGCCAGTGGCGACATCTCTCAAATTACCGCCATTGCAGAGGAATGCCCGAACTTAGATATCTATTGCGGAAACGATGACCATGTCATACCCGTTATGTCTGTGGGTGGCAAAGGCGTCATCTCCGTTTCTGCCAATATCATCCCCAAGGATATGCACGATTTAACCCAAGCTGCCTTGGACGGAGACTGGGATAAAGCAAAGGAAATCCAACTGAAAAGCAATGTGGTGAACCGCGCCATGTTCTACGAAACCAACCCCATTCCCGTTAAAACGGCGATGAAATTACTGAACACCGACACGGGCGAAATGCGCATGCCCCTTGTGGAAATGGACGAAGCCAACGAAGCTCGTTTAAAAGAAGCTTTAAAAGCCTACGGGTTGCTTTAGGAGCACGGATATGAAGATATTTTTATCCGGCGTGTCCGGTGCCATGGGTCGCGTGATCGCCGAGATGGTAGCGGAAAAAGGTCAGGATAGCATCGTTGCAGGCTTTGACAAAGCCCAACCCCAAAGGGATTTTACGGTTTACCAAAGCCTCGAAAATGTAACAGAAGATTTTGATGTCATCATTGACTTTTCCCACTTTTCGGTTTTTGATTCTATTTTAAAATTGGCCTTGGAAAAGAAAAAACCCTTGGTCATGGCCACCACCGGTCTATCTGACCAACAAAACAAGGCTTTGGCTGAAGCAGCTAAACAGATACCTGTTTTTCAATCTGCCAATATGTCCTTAGGGATTAACCTGATGGCCAACGCTTTAAAAGTTGTTGCACCGCTTTTGGTGGAAAACGGTTTTGATATCGAAATTATCGAAAAACACCACCGCAAAAAAGTAGATGCCCCCAGCGGTACGGCCTTCTTGCTGAGAGATGCCTTGAATGATGTCCTTTCCTCAAAAAAAGATAGCATTTTTGGCCGCCACGGCAAAGAAGAAAAACGTCGCGATGAAATTGGCATTCATGCCGTTCGGGGTGGGACCATCCCCGGGGAACATTTGGTTCTCTTTGCAGGGGAAGATGAGCTCTTCGAAATCAAGCACAATGCACTGTCTAAGAAAGTGTTTGCCCAAGGGGCTTTATCTGCAGCTGCTTATTTGACGGCACAACAACCGGGTTTATACGATATGGATCATTTAATTGCCGGTAACTGATATGAACATCGTTGTACAAAAGTATGGTGGCTCCTCTCTTGCCACGATCCCGCGCATTAAAAATGTCGCTTCCAGAATTATAGAAAAAAAACTGGCCGGGTACAGCCCTGTGGTGGTGGTTTCCGCCATGGGGTCTACCACGGACCAATTGGTCAGAATGGCTTACAGCGTCACAGACAGCCCCACGAAACGGGAAATGGATATGTTGCTGGCCACCGGCGAGCAGGTATCCATCGCTATGTTGTCCATGGCTTTAAACGATATGGGACACAAGGCCATCTCGTTTACGGGCCAACAGGTGGGGATTCATACCATAGGCTATCATGGAAAGTCCAGAATTATGGATATTGAAACCCATAAAATTGAACACGCCTTATCGGACAACAATATCGTCATTGTAGCCGGATTTCAGGGTGTCAACGAGAAGGACGACATCACCACCCTTGGACGCGGTGGCTCCGATACCTCTGCCGTTGCCCTTTCCTGCGTGTTGCAATGCCCCTGCGAAATTTACACCGACGTCGACGGCATCTACGGTGTGGATCCCAAACTATACCCTCCGGCTAAAAAGTTGGACCATGTTACCTTCGACGAAATGTTGGAAATGGCCAGTTTGGGTTCCGGCATTATGCATGGCCGCTCCATAGAGCTGGGTAGCAAATACAATGCGAAATTGTACGTCTCCTCCAGCATCAACAAAACCCAGGGTACTTATATCGATCATAAAGAAGAAACCTTGAAGATCTCCCAAAGAAAAGAGATTACCGGTTTGGCGGTGGACGCAGCGGAGGTGTTGGTATCCCTATCCCGGCTACCGGATCAACACGATATCGTTTCGGATTTGTTTGCGCGCTTGGCCAACCAAAACGTCAACATCGATATGATTTCTCAAACATCCCCTACCGACGGTTTAACCGATATATCCTTCAGCGCTCCCAAGGACGAACTGCAAGTGGTAGAAACGATGTTCAGGGTGTTAAAGGAAACCCACCCGTCTATGGATTATACAATCGACGAAGACGTTGTGAAACTGTCTGTCGTGGGTGTGGGTATGCGCTTTCAACCGGGGGTTGCCCTCGGCTTGTTTGATGTGCTGCAGCACAACCATATTCCCGTTAAGATGATTACCACATCGGAAATACGCATCTCCTGTATGATCCCTGCGGATTTAAAGGAAAAAGCGGTGATTGCCGTTGCAGATCACTTTGAATTGTAGGTGAATCATGATTAATTTAGAAAACCATACCGTTGATGGTATGATCATCGATGAAGAAAAAATGATGATCACCATCAAAAATGTTCGCGCATCCTCCCGTGTTTTAACAGACTTTTTAAAATTGATTCGAGATGCCGAGATCAATATTGACGTTATTTCTCAAACCGCTCCCATCGACAATCACATCGATATCGCCTTTATTGTTTTAGCGGATCAAATCGAAGTGGTTGAAGGTGTTTTCAACAAGCTTAAGGAGCGCCATGCGGATATTGTGACCACCATCAATGACCAGATTACGTGTTTGGCTATTACAGGCATCGGCATGCGCAGCCAATCCGGTGTAGCTTCAAATTTCTTTAACACCCTCACCGAAAACAACATCCCCATTCTGATGATTACGACATCAGAAATTCGCGTGACGTGTGTGGTCAATAAAGAAGATGGCTACAAAGGGTCTATGGCTATGAAAAATGCCTTTGCTCTATAGAATTTAGGTCTCTCTGAGACCTTTTTTTGTAGCTACTAGCCATTTTAAGGCCCGTTAAGGGTAATACCCTCTTGGATATGCTACAATTTTGATACCAGTAAAGGAGGCAAACTATGAGAATTACCAGTAATACCTTAGTGCGAGATAAAATTCCCACCATCATTAAAGATAGCGGTCGAGACTGTGACTATAAAATATTGGAAAATGACGAGGACATGAAAAATGCCTTGAACCAAAAATTAAAGGAAAAAGCCGAAGTATTTGCGAACAATCCCACCGCTGACGAATTATCGGATCTATACGATCTCTTAAAAGCCTTCGAAATTCTGTATGAATACGAACCCACTTATATCGACTATTTGCGTTTGCAAAACAAAGAAAATAAAGGTTCCTACAGTGGCAGAGTTTTTTTAGAAAGTTTTGAAGATCTTCAAGACGATTAAAGGTCTGATTTTAACCTTTTAAGCTTGCCCGTCGCGGCATGATCAAATTAAAAAAGTCCCCAAGGAGTGATGATCCACCCAACGTTAAACACTAACTCTAACAACTGGAGGCCGGTATCAACCCTTGGGGACTTTGGCATTTAAAAAAACATCTTTTAGATGCTGGGTTTTCTAACAACAAATCCGAAAATACTACCCACGGCAATACAGGCTGCCATGAAAATCAAGGAGCCGAAATAAGACCCGCTCATATCAAAAATAATTCCCGCAATGGTCCCTCCAAAGGAAGAGACCAATAAGGTCATGTTGACGATGGATAAATTAATGGGATAGTGGACCCTTCCAAAATAATCGCCCGCAAAAGCGGAGTTGGTTGGTGTCAAGCCACCATAGCCCAGTCCGGATACGATAAACCCACCTACCAAAATGACCGAACTTTTTATTGTCATCGCCAAGATTAAACACAAAATGGCGCTTAAAAAAACGACATCGATGATCAGCATGGTTTTTTGCCTGCCAATTTTATCGTACATCGAACCCATAATAACCCGTCCGATACCGTTAAAGATCGAAATGAGTCCGACAATACTGGACACATTCCCCGCCGGCATGTTCGGGGTTACTTCCAACACAATGCCTGAAGCTTGAGCGATGAAAGCAAGACCTGCGGATCCTATTAAGATTGACCAGATGGCAAAGAGCCAAAAGGAGGGTTGTTTGAGCATATCCTTTGGGGCAAAATCCCTCATATCGACATCTGGGTTTGCTTTCTTTTCGACGGGGTCATCATCTTTAAATTCTTCCGAGGTGGGGTTGCGCATGAAAAAGCTTGTCACCACCATGACGACAAACAGAATGATGCCAAGGGCAACAAAGGATTGTCTGAACGCATCGCCGGGACCCGTCAACGCTTGGTACACTTTACCGATGATAAACGAACCCATTCCAAAAGACATCAGCAAAACACCGGATATGAACCCCGGCTTATCGGGAAAATATTTGCCTATGGTTGCCATGGTCGTCGTATAACAAAGTCCTGTAGCAAAACCGCAAAAGATACCATAGCCAATGTACAATTGTATGAACGTTTGCGATCTGGATGCAATTGTAAAACCGATTAAAAACAAAAATGCGGTTGTGATTAAATTTGCTTTTGCACTGCGTTTTTTCAGGGATAGACCTCCATACAATCCGCCAAAGCAAAAGGAGATCATGCAAATGGTAAAGGTCAAAGATAATTGACCGCTGGTCCAGTTGGGATAAAAAGCTGCAATGGGCCTGGCAATGGTGCTCCACGCATAAATTAATCCGGAAAACAACATGACCACACTGCCAACACCTGCATAAAGCCATCTATTGGTATCTATTTTCAATCTTTCCTACCTCGTCTCATCTTTTTACAGTCAAAAAGCACTATAGTGGAACATTCGCCGTCCTCATAGTACTTTCTATACAAACTGTAGGTTTGTTTTTATTTAAAATTAGATACTAGTATACCAGTGCAGTTGTAAGTTTTCAATAGATAATTTTGCTACCTTTCCTGAATAAATTTGTTTTATATTGGAATATTGTCAGGTTCTTTCTAAAGACCATTCTTTAAGTCGTGAGTTTATTCTTTGTCCTACCTTTACTTTTAACGATTTCAATTGATGAGTTTCTTCGACGCCCTGTCATTCCACTTGCCTTTGCTTCATCAATTGACTGTATTGTTGATGTGCTTCTTC
Source organism: Eubacteriaceae bacterium (assembly GCA_012522805.1). GTDB lineage: Bacteria > Bacillota > Clostridia > Eubacteriales > Eubacteriaceae > JAAYJS01. The sequence continues at coordinate 20,628 of JAAYJS010000023.1, forward strand.
CGAATAGATGATATACAGGGTTGTTCTTGCGCGACTCAACGCGACATACATGAGCTGGTTGCGTTGGAGATTGTCGATATCAATGAGAATAATAATTGTATTCTCCAATCCCTTAAAACTGTGTATCGTCGAGAAGGTCATATGCTTGTTTTCATCTATGGAATAATCTTTGATACTTTTTTGATCGATGAGTCTCAGAATTGAATTCTCGCGTCTTCTTGTTGAAAGTATGGTTATCTTTTCGTTGGAAATTCCTTTTTCTTTCAGTTCATCCAATACTTCCTTCAACTTCTCAGATGCCTCTTGGTCGTCTTTGTATGTTCGAAAGTCCACTGGTATGCCTACAGTTTCATTCAAAATACTCTCTGGCGCATCGTATCCCGTAATCGTCTGGATTTCACTACAGATCTCCTTCGTATTGCGACAATTAATGGTGAGTTTGAAATTGATGAAGGATGTCCACTCTTTTAAAATTGCCATCATACCCTCGGCATCGATCCCATCCGAGTAAATAGCTTGTTTTGAAAAATCACCAAACATCGACCAAGGACCTTCTTCAAATCCCTTTTTCAAAATCAAATCAAAAATATCAACATACTCTGATCTCAGTAAGTCTTGGGCTTCGTCGATGACAATTTTATCAAATCCTTCGTAATCATGCTCGAGCAGATACTCTGTGGCTCGTTGGGGCAATGTGACGCTAAAAAACTCGTTTGCTTGCGCAGAACTTTCCGGCATTTTGATCGGTTGATGCGCTTTTTTCAAAAGTTCCATTAAAAAGTGATGAAAGGTACCTATAAAGGCTGGTCTCTCAGATTCATCTAATCTCTTAAAATATTCATTCAACCAGTCGCTTAGATTTCGATTATAACAAAATAGTGCGACTTTCTTTCCCTTTATGGATTGACGCTTAGCTTCTTGTATGGCCAGTAAAGTTTTACCGGTCCCTGCAGCTCCAACAATAACTGCCCGTGGGTTGTCCTCTATCTGATCAAGGTACATGTATTGCTCTTTTGTCAACTCAATCAATCGGTCTTCAGTACTTTTAATTTTAGCAGTCAATGCAACGGCTTTATCGAAATGTCCTCTTAAGATGCTACATAAATAATCGATATCTTGTTTAGTCGGTAGCTTATCGGGGTGTAAATATCCATGGATACGCTGCCATTTTTCACGGGCACCATTTGACCGCATGATATAATCCCGTACGTTGTCTCCATCCCTACAATCAAATATTTGCCAAGAATCTTCTTCTATACTGACAGCATCGTATTGAATATCTGGAAACATGACACCGTAATGGAAAAAAACTTCTTCAACTTTTCGATGTTGATGGTCCACCTTGTACGGGAGGCTTCTTACAATACTATAAATTGCATCTCTCGCTTGCTCAATGGGACCTCGTGTTTTGATGTTTACATTTCCATGGCGATCTGTAAATTTCCAACCTTCATCATCTCTTGCTACCCTGCCCCCTTTGACTTCAAGGGCAAAAATGCCACGTCTTGGTACCATAACTAAAAAATCTACTTCACCTTCTAGACGCGTTTCATGGTTTGCTATACCTAGCGAGTGCAGTATGATCCAATCCTCCGTGTTTTCTGATTTTTCAAACCAACGAAAAATTCTTTTTTCAGCTGTGCTCTGAACATTTGGGGATATGGTCGAAGGTATCATTCTTGCCATAACAAATCCTCACTTTCTTACAACAAAAGACAGTTGACATTTTATTGTTTGAACTTTGATCAGCGAATTCAAATACCGCTGTCTTAAAATCTCTTCGCTATTTCAATATTCTCAATCTCCACGTTTCCATTGAGATCGTTTTAACATTTAAAGGCGATGCTCCTTAGGACTCATCGTTCCCAAGCAATACCTCTATCCTACTCCTATTTTCCGTTAACATCTTTTGATCTGCAGGGCATAAGAGCATCGCCGTCAGCTCGTCCATCGAGCACCAATGAATCTTTCGGTGTTCGATGTTCGACGGCGTGCCTTTTAGGATTTTTGAGATATAAAAATGTAGATTGACTGTAAATTCCGGATAATGATAAAGAATGTCGCATAGATGTGTTTCCGGTTGGATGACAATGCCCAATTCTTCTCGACACTCGCGGATCAAGCACTCTCGATACGTTTCCCCATTTTCTACTTTTCCACCGGGAAATTCCCATAGCAGTTCACAGTTTGTTCCCTCTGCCCTTTGGCACAACAATACTTGACGACCCCGATGGATAATGGCCGCCGAAACTTCAATTGTCTTCATCCGCTTGCAAGAGATCTTGGATATAATCCTCATCCGCTAAGTAGGGGTTTGCTTTAACAGCTGCTTCAATAAACACCTTGGCAAGCTCACAACTTATATAAAATAAATAGCCCGCGTTACCCTTTCCACGTTTGTTAAAAGCATCATATTTTTCGACGGGAAAGCTTATAATCTCATCGATGAAATCGTCTGTTTCGATCGGTATTTGAAAGGGGGTATAATCGGAATCGATCCTACGACCCTTTTGTCCGGATTCACCTTCTTCTATTAGTTCCTCAGGTTGATCGCAATCGTAAGCTTCACCTTTTGCAATGCTGACAGCTTGAACACGACCTTCATAGCCATGTAAAATAATATCCCCTTCACGGACATCCAACAGACGGTCCCAATGGTGTTGCGTTCTACCTTCGCTGTTGGCAATGGGCGCCCACAAATAATTGCCGTTGGATTCTCTTTCATATGTCAATCCCTGAAAGACATAGAAAAACCTTTTCTCGCTATCTTTGCAATAAGCAGGATATGTCTTTTGGGGAACATCTGGGATTTCATCTGTACGGACATCCTTCGCTTTCACCTCTTCCAATTTTTTAGCACGCACGGCTTCTTCTTCAAGGGCTTTGCGCTCTTCTAATTCTTCTTGAGCCTTTTCAATCTTTTCCAATATTGCAGCTTGAATATCAGCGTCTTCTGCGGTTAAAAAACTTTTAAAAGCGTCGGGGTACTGAAATTTAACAGCCCGATCTTGAAAGTCTATCATCATATATTCTGTATCGTATGATTGAACCGTTCCCATACCGAATGTTTCGTGTTTCACTTTTTTGTTTAATAAATCCAACTAATAACTCCTTTGTTATGATATTTTTTTATATTTTATCTCTAAACCAAAGTATTTCGATCGCTTAGACATCAATAAGTGCGACGACTTTTATGATCCGTATCGATGAAACTCATTTAACTTTCTATCTCAATACAGATGTCCATTTTGCAGCTATCTGATCGAAATGATACCAAGGATTCTAGAGCAACACCTGTATTGAGTTTTGATGATTAAAATCTACTACTATTATAGCGTAATACAGCATTTTAACAAAATTGATGACCCCTGTTCCTATCGTGACTACTTCATTCTGAGCAACTTTTTCATCTCGTAAATCCACCCGCCACCGGCACATTTTTGATAGAACGCACAAGGCCGGTGTGCCGAAAAAAAGCATCAGATGAAGTACGACACCCTTATTATATAATAGAATAAATATCAACATTGTACCTGAATCTCCTATTTTGACTACCAAGTACAGTCGACTAGACTCCAACGAAAAGTCATCGCTGTGACGACTCTTTCGGACATTCTGATCCACCTATGATGTACCTACCACGTCGATTTTCTAGCTTAGAAAAATTATCTAGGCACCTTTGTCTCTTTAAAAAATAATGTCTCGGGTAGATGACAGCCCATCGATACTTCTTGATAAGGACTAACCAATGGTGTCGAAAAAAGCCCAAAAGCAATTGCTTTTGGGCTTTTGGAACAATCCAAATGTCGTTTTTTTAGTCTAAGGTTTTTAATTCTTTACTGATGTTTTGTGTGACATCTTCTCCGAACCATTTCATGGATAGTTCTTTCATCGTACCGTTTTCCACCAGTTTATCCATAGCCTCTTGGACTTTTTTAGCGAATTCGACGTCGCCTTTTCTCATGGTTGCACCGATGGGTTCGTTGGAAAGTTCTTCCGAAGAAATTTGATAAACTTCCGGTTTCTTTGCAGTATAGAAAGCGGCAACGGGTTTATCCGTTAAGATGTACTCGATAGAGCCACCTTCAAGGGCAGCGAAAGCATCCAACATGGCATCGAATTTTTTGATTTCAAATTCGATATCTTCGGATTTTTTCATACTTTCCGCAGCGTAGTCCGCTGTGGTTTCCAATTGGACACCTACTTTTTTGCCTTCCAAATCCTTTGCGGCTTGAGCTTGTTCGGCATCGGTTTTGGATACAATGACGATACCATTGGCAATGTAGGGTTCCGTCATATTAAAGTTTTCCAGTCTTTCCTCAGTGATAGAGGTACCGGACAGGATGATATCGTATTGACGGGAATTCAAACCGTTAAAGATACCGTCCCAAGCGGTGGATATCCATTCAGATTCTACGCCCAATTCCTTTGCCAAAGCGTCGCCCAAGTCGATATCAAAACCGACCATTTCGTTGTTTTCATCTCTAAATTCTAATGGTACATAGGTATCGTTGGTACCGATTTTAAGTTTTCCACCTGCCAATGGATCTTCTTCAGTTGCTTTGTTGTCGTCACCGCCAGCTCCGCCACAACCGACGGACACCAACAAGACCAAGACCAACAGCAAGCTGATCAAAACACTTTTTCTTTTCATTCTTTACTCTCTTTCTCCTTTTTTAATAATTATATCTAAAAATGTATAATGTTTCAAGTCTACTTGGACATAACGCAAAAAACGACTAAAGCCAACCTTCATTTCTTTCAGGTCGGCTTTAGTCTTGACTTTCTTTCGTCATATTTGGATGACTCCTTTCGACGATATCAACTGCAATCCCATCTATATTCAATTGTACTGCTTCACATCACTTTCAGTTCCGTTTACTTACATTTCTATGCACGTGAGTTACCGCTCTTCAGTCAGTACTACCCACTATTCCTTTTGAACCTACTAGCAACGTTTCAAAGGTTTCCTTTACCACTATTGGCTCATTTTACCTTTCTGGATTGCTGTCTTTGTTGATTAACTAAAGTATACACTCTTTTCTCCAAAATGTAAAGGACTTCATGTCACTTTTTAAGATTTCTTTAAATTCATTTTTTTTCTTTGAATTTTCAAACCCGGATCCAGATCAAAGATTGCAGACCCCCAAGTTTGGTTGAGGGTTTCCAATACCAGTTCCGGTTTAATACTTTCCTGAGAAATATAAGCCAGGTGCATATCCAGCAGGTAGCGACCGTCTTTGACCTCTAATATTTCAATTTGGTCAATAAAAGGGCGCACTTCTTTTTCGATCATCTTACCCCTTTTGTTTCTCTTGGGGATGATGAGACTTTCTCTTTCTAAAATATTGTTTACAATATCGGCCAACTGGGTCTCATCTGAATGGATGGCCAAAGCTCCCTGAACGCGATAAAGACAATCCGTAATGGATGCCGTCAACGAAGGCACTTTTCCTTCCACTTCCAGTTTCTTGGCGCTTTCAATTCGCAGACCTGAGGGCAGGCTCTTGTTCATTTTATTTAAAAAAACTTCGGGGCTGACATCGGCGGTCAAACCCACTCTGCCGTATTCCTCCAAACTGGTCATACCCACGGGCATGGCCAAGGCAAAAGTTAAGATGGGACGGGGGTTAAAGCCTTGGGTATTGGCCACGGGCATTTCGGCGCGTCGCAAAGCGCGCTGAAACACCCTTTGTTGATCTAAGTGGGATAAAAATCGCAGGGATTCCCCGCGGGAAAATTTAAATTCGATGGTATTGCTCATGACACTTGTATCCTTTTGCAAAATCCGCAATGCCGCAGGCGGAGCATTTTTCCTTACAATAAGGGGTATGTTCTCCGGATAAGCTTTTTTGCCACTCCGAAATTAAAAACTCTTTGGACACACCGACGTCGATGATATCCCAAGGTAGGTTTTCCTCCGTATCTCTCTCTCGATGGGCATAAAAATCCGGGTGGATCTCCGATTGTTCCAGAGCGCGTTGCCATTTTTTGTCATCGAAAACTTCCGCCCAAGAGTCGAATTTACAACCCAAGCGGTGGGCCTCCAAGAGTACCTTGCCGAGGCGGCGGTCTCCCCTTGCAAATACGGCTTCGTAGTAACTGAGGGTGGCATCGTGCCAATTGTAGGTTATTTTTCTATTCTTAATGCGCTTTTTTAAATAGTTCTGCTTATCGTTAAAGGTTTCCACGGTATCCTGCCCCATCCATTGAAATGGTGTAAAGGGTTTGGGTACTAGACAGGCGGTCGAAATAACCAATTGAACCCGTCGGTTTCGCAGTTCTTTGTTGGTTTGAAAGTAAGCGTCGATGACTTTTTCCGCCAGATCGGCAATGCCGTCTAAATCTTCCTCTGTTTCTGTGGGCAATCCGATGACAAAGTACAGCTTGATATGACCCCAGCCCTTTTCAAAAGCTGCGGTGACCGTGGATATGAGATCTGCCTCGGTGACGCCCTTGTTGATGACGTCGCGCAATCGTTGGGTTCCGGCCTCCGGCGCTAAGGTGATGCCGGTTTTCCTCACTTTTTGAATGTCTTCCAACAAGTCTACCGAAAGGGAGTCGATCCTTAAAGAAGGTAGGTTGATACCCACTTCGTCATAGGTTTTTAAAAGTTCTTGAACGGCCTTTTCGACGCCGGTGTAGTCCCCGGTACTTAAGGATGACAAGGTCACCTCATCGTAACCGGTGCTTTTTAAAATATTTTCAGCGTCTTTCATCACGCAATCGACGGACTTTTCCCGGGTAGGGCGATAGATGATGCCCGCTTGGCAAAAACGGCAACCACGACCACAACCTCTAAACACTTCCAAGTTAACCCGGTCGTGGATGGTTTTGGCATAAGGGACCACAAAGCGGTCTGGATAATAGACGTGCTCCATATCGTGGATGAAGCGTTTTTTAACGGGAAAAGGGGCGTTGTTGGTGCTTGTCCAACCCGCTATGGTGCCATCGCTATGATATTGCACATCGTAAAATGCAGGGACGTACACACCTTCTAAATCCGTCAGGGATTGAAAGAAATCCTTTTTAGAACCACCATTTTTTTTGTGATTGCGGTATTTTTCCATGATTTCCGGTAGGGATTCTTCAGCCTCGCCGATGACAAAAATATCTATAAAATCCGCCAAGGGTTCCGGATTATAGGCGCAGGGACCTCCCGCCATGACGATGGGGTCGGACTCTTCTCGCTCCTCGCATAACAACGGGATTTGTGCCAGATCCAGCATATTCAGAATATTGGTATAACTCATCTCGTATTGCAATGTGAAGCCTATAAAGTCCATTTCTTTTAAAGGAGTGGTGGACTCCAAGGTATACAATGGCAATTGAGCGCTGCGCATTTTTGCTTCCATATCGATCCAAGGGGCAAAGACGCGTTCACACCAAATATCCTCTTCTTCGTTGAGCAGAGCGTATAGGATTTTAATACCTAAATGGGACATGCCGACTTCGTAAGTATCAGGAAAGGCCATGGCATAGCGAATGACAATGTTTTCCAAGTTTTTATGGACGGCATTCACTTCGTTGCCGGTATAGGTAATGGGTTTTTGAACATGAGGCAAAATATCCTCAAGTATTTCTTTGATCTTCATTTTCAGTTCTTTCTTATCGATAGGTTCCGTCATAAAAACGAAGGGCACTCATTTTAAGCGTACACTTCGTTTTGATAAAATAAAACAAGATTTTTCTTTTTCCGCGTCAATATCTCTGAGCTGTAGGGCTTTAAACTGTACACGCCATAGTGTATATGATGGTTTTTAAAGCGTTTCGTCGCTCCCAATTGCGTGACATAATTTTCGATTTCCTTTAATCCATGTTGGATGGTATCCCGTGGGGACCATACCTCCCCTACAAAAATTTTCTTTTCCTTCTTGTCGATGGCTACAAATCGACAATTTTCATCGAGTTCTATGCGATCGATGGTAAAGGGTATTTTGTTATCCGCAGAGGCCGCTTCGAAAATCTCTATAAATATCTGTCGCAAGGTATCCAGTTGGTAGTCATCGTAGGTATGCATTAAATGCTCGTAAGCATACAGATCTTCACACCTTTCCAAGCGTTGGTAATCCGATGCGATATAAGTAAACCACAGTTTGACAATGGGGTCAATGATTTCATAAACCGGTTCGGGCGTCAGTAAAAATCTTTTTTTACGCACCAAGGGGTTCCCTTTGGAAATCATAGCGATTGCTTCCAAGCCTTTTAAGCTCTTTTTCACTTGCTTTTTACTCAGCCCACCCCACTGGGCAATAACCTGAAGGGTGTGTGCACCGTCGGCAAGAGCTCTGAGGACCGTGTTGTAATACGCATTATATGTTGTGAACTCTCCGATCGATTGCTGCATTTCGTTATGTAGGAAGCCTCTTTTATTTAAAAAGTCCCTTCTGATCTTTTCTAAAAAATCTTCTCTCTTTTCGCATCCGGTAAAATGATCCCAATAGCCGCTGATACCTCCGGTCACCGTGTATAATTGCACTAATTGTTCGTAGGTGTGATAGGGGTATTCCCGCAGCATTTCCACAAAGCTGTGGGGTTGCAATTTGATTTGTGAGGTCGCACAAAGTTCAAAGATGTATCGTTTTTGATCCAGATGCAATAACGTAGATGCGTTGGGCAGAACCACAATGACTACAGCATTTTGTTTGCGCAAACTTTTATGCCACACTCGGTGTAAGGACTTTTCTAACTGCTTGCTTTCCCAAAACAAATGGTGGCTATTATCTAAAACCAATATTTTTCGTTCTTCTGAATGTTCTGCATAGATGTTGAGCAGCTCTTCCCAACCGTCGACAGAAGTTTCTTCTTGTCCATGATCGATGTATTCCGAAAGGCATGCGCTAAAGGCAATGCGGTTTCTATAATCCGATGTGGGACGCCCGCAAAAATACAAACCTTTGTTATTTTTTAAAAAGGCTTTGACGAGGGACGTTTTACCCACCGCTTTGCGACCTGTCAGCAAAATAAAATGGCTTTTATTTGGATTCAAGTTTTGCAAAAAATTAAGTTCCTGATTTCTTCCAATAAAGAATGCCATGGTAAACTCCTTTTAGCGCTTTTCCGCTAAATTCCGCTGACAGACGCCTGCACATTTATCCACAAAAGGAATAGGCTTTGATTCGGCTCATATCGGTTGGTCACCATTCTGCCAGAGTTTTCAAATGCTTATTTGCCGGGTGTGGTATCCAGTTGAAACTCTTTGACAAAATCGCTCATCTCGCCGTTATAAGCGTTCATATCGATGAATCTTTCGCTACCCTCATAGCCGTTGAGCAACCCTCTATCGGTGTATTGCCAAAACACCCATTTGTGCCCTCCGGATAAACCCGGTTCCTGACTATTGTAATCTGCGATCCAAATGCGCGAATCTTTAAAATCATTTTTCAAATACAAGTCGTAGGTTTGGTAGTTGGTGTAGATGATCGGGGATTTTTCATAATAAGAGGTTAAGCGCTCGATCATTTCTTTGATGTTCTTTTTAACCTTCTTAGCTTCCATGGGTTTTTCCAAGTATTCCCCGTACAACTCGATATCGATAACCGGCGGCAAGGCTTTTTCACTTCTAGGTACGCGATCGATGTAGTAATCCGCCTGAACCCGTCCTCCCACTTCGAAATCCATGAAATGATAGGCACCATAAGCCATGGAAGTTTTTTTGACGTTTTCCCAATTGTCAAGAAAACGTATATCTTCCATATGGGTCCCCTCTGTTGCCTTGATGTAGACAAAGTGAATATTTTGTTCTTCTAATTGTTGAAAGTCGACATCTCCCTGATAAGCGGAAAGATCCACGCCCTTCACATAGCCTAAGTCCTTTCTAAACATCATGGTTAAAACCACCACTGCTATAACCAATGCTAATATCGCCAAACCGGTGGCAATCCATCCAATTTTTTTTAAAGTTCCTTTTTTTTGTTCCATTACGAAGCTCCTACTAAATCTCGCATGATGCTGGACATCCCTTCGGAGAAAACATCTTCGAAGGGGATGACCGTAACGCCCAACTCCTCCGCTTTACGGAGGAAAACGGAATTAATTTTCTTTTCTTTTTCCAAGGTCACCATGACGGCTTTGGCACGCATACCACCAAACTTCTCACAAAGAATTTTGATTTCGTACATATCGTAAACCGATCGTCCGGACAAACTCATTTTACAGGAGATAAAAACCGAGGTTAAACCTCTGATGCCGATCACATCGATTTCGTTGATGATGCGGTTGTTTTGGTTTTGTTTTCCCTTGTCCCAATTAATGATAACACTCATGTGTAAGTCATCAAAGAGATTCATTTGTTTAAGAACTAAATAGGTCCAAAGTTCCAACCAAGCCCCTTGAATTTTAAAGGCATTGGCGATATCGCGATCCCACAGGTTGATGACCATTTTATGTTCATCGGCTTGATGGATTTTTAAAATGCCGCTTTCTTCCAAGTCTTTTAAAACCGGCAACACTCTCTTTGCCTTTTTACCTTTAAGGGCATCGCCTTCGATGCGCAAGGTTCCATTGGGGGTGCCGTCCTCTCCCCGTTCTTCGATGGTTTCTGTTCTTTGAAACCAATCGATTAAAGAATCCCAAGCATCTAAACGCATAAAGTAGAGATGGCTTAAGCGCCTATAGGTCTGATAGCGTTGTTCGTCGTCAAACAAGCTTCTAAAATGGTCCAAATGATCGATACCTGCACCGTAAAGATTTAAAATATCGCCAATTTTAAAGTGCGGCAAGGCGATTTCTTTCACCTCGTCTTCCAAAACTTTAATAACGACCAAGGCTTTTCTTTTTAAGACTTTATAAATCAGAGGGATACCCTGGGTGTAAGCATATTGGCTGATCACCGAAACTAAAAAGGAATTGCCCCCTGTAATCTCAAAGGTGATGTCTTCGTACTGCCAGGTAATTTCTTCCAAGGTGTGTGCTATTTGTCGCACACGCCAGTTGGAAAGGTGTATAAAGGAAATGTTCGGTTGCACCCCATGGCTCTTCAGAAATTGGCGAATGTTTTCTTTTTCCTTTTCTGTTAGAGGGGTTTCTACCAAAAATATCACATTTTTCGGTTTAAAAATCAGGGTGATTAAAACGTTGTGAATGGCTTCATCTTTATCGTATATTTCGATTAAGGTCTTCATATAAACCGCCCTCGTACACCTTACAATAAATTTCGTAAGTTTTGCGATCGAACAAAACAAAAGTGATGGAGAGCTCCGAACCTTCCGCCTCTTTCAATACCGTAGCGATGGCTATTTTGGCCGCCTCTTCCAAGGGGTAGGCGTAAACACCTGTAGAAATCGACGGAAATGCTAAGGTTTTAACACCGTGAGAAATGGCCAGTGCCACAGCATTGCGATAACTGGAAGCCAAAAGCGAAGCTTCACCGTGATTCCCTCCTTGCCAAATCGGCCCCGGTGTGTGGATGACATAACGCACCGGCAGGTTGTACCCTTGGGTGATTTTGGCCTGTCCCGTTTCGCAACCGCCCAGTTTTTTACATTCCTCCAAGAGGCCCGGACCGGCAGCGCGATGAATGGCACCGTCCACACCTCCACCACCTAATAAGCTGGTGTTGGCTGCGTTGACGATCGCATCGAATCCGCGATCTTCCGTGATGTCTCCTAAAATAAATTTTATCATGTTTTCCCCCAATTGTCTTCTTTTTCATAGTACAAGATCGGCGATAAAATGTTTTTTCGGACCTTCACCATGTCATAAGAGATATCCGTTGCCGTGATGAGGTTGCCCTTTCGAAAAACCAACTTGTAGGTTTCTCTGTAAGCATAAACCGGTTGTTCACCACTGCTACTTGTAAAACTTTGTATCGGTCTGTCGCCGATTAACAAGGAACCGGAATAATGTAATCGTATCATCACATTGCGATAGATTTTAAACCCCTGCATCAAAAAATGGGGTTTGTAGTCCACCGCCTGAACACCCGCTATTTTCGGATAACGTCCGTTGGTGGAGACGTAAATATTGCGGATGTACAAATTAGTTGTTTTCGCAAATATAGTCGATAAAGTACCCTCTTTGGCAATAATAGGAAAAAGATATGGGATACAAATCAAAATCCGTCACATCGCAAAGAGAATCACCCTCCGTTGCAATCAGGTGATAGCGTTTGTTTCGATAAATTAAAAAGTCTGTAATCTGTTTGAATTGTTTCATGGGTTCCCTGCTAATCAAATTGATGTATGCTATTATATCATAGAGCGAAATTTGAGAAATTAAGAACGTACTGAAAGAGGAGAAATTATGCAGAATTATTTGATTGGCCCCGAGCAGATTACACCCTATGAAGATGCCTTTGAAGAGAGTATCCGTCGTTTTCAAAGTTTGACCCCGGAAGAAATCGCCAAAAATACCGGTTGCACCTACCATCACAAGGAGAAGTATTTTGAGCTTCAATGTTTTCACAAGGATTTTCAAATCTTTTATCCAGATGGCAATATCTTGTATAAAGGCACTTCTATCAACCCGCCCATCAATTGGCGATTAATTATCCTCAATTCTTTTTCTTCTACAAAGAATATTCCATTGTCCCACCAATGGATTTCCTATAAGGAGCAGCCCGGCGGCAATGTCTTTTATCCGAGCATCATCAACACCGTCATCAACCCCATGGGGCACTTTTATCACCAAGCGGATAAAGAAAAACTGGCTTCTCTTTTAAAAAGCCTCAAGTTTGAAGTATCCGGTACTATAGATCGCTTGATTGCCACTGGTTATTTTACTCCAAAAATACCGGTACAATTGCGTTTTTGGGCAGGAGATGAGGACTTCCCTGCAGGGTTCCAAATTCTTTTTGACAAAACCCTATCCTTTCACATGCATATCGAAGACTCCGTGGTGTTGTGCAGCATGGCGGCAGATATTGTGCGAAATGAGTACTCTCTATTGGACTAACCACTCCTTTAATTTCCCATCAGTGAATGTCGTTATAAAGCAAAGAACCACAATCTGTTTCAGGTTGTGGTTCTTTGCCTTATTAATGCATTATGGGTTTATAAATGCCTTTTTTATTCGATGACAAAATTATGGATATTTTGCATGCGCAGATCGACTTCTGCGATGATTTCGGCGCATTCCTTCAGCTCATCGCTGACATTGCTGGGTATGTTGAATTCTTCGATGGTTTTATATCGAATTTCGTGTTCCAAACTTGCCCAAAAATCCATGGCGATGGTTCGAATTTGCACCTCCACCTTGACCATTTCCTTGTGGTCCGAGAAAAAAACAGGAACACTGATAATCAGATGTAAACTTCGGTAACCATTATCCTTTGGTTTTTTTATATAATCCTTTGTGCAAAGGAGTTCTATATCATCTTGATTGAGCAACAGGGTTTGAATGGTGTAGATATCCTCAATATACGGACAAATTACCCTAATACCCGCAATATCTTCAATCTTTTCGATGGCCAACTCTTTGTTGATTTCATAGCCTCTTCGCCAAAGTTTTTCGACGATACTCTTGGAAGATTTAACACGACTTTTAATCGTGTGAATCGGGTTGCGTTGATGCAAACTTTGAAATTCGTCGCTTAAGATTTCCAAACGCGTGTTGACTTCTCTGATGGCTGCCACATAATTGTTTTCGATGGCAGCGAAATCCTTCATCATTTGATTGGCGATTCGGTATAATTCCACCGATTCCTTTGGATATTCACTATAAAGATGTTTTAAAATGTCGGCCATTGGCGTCACATCACTTATTTTTTCATTCAGCATTGTTACCCCCGTTCTTAGACGATTGAATAAATGTTTCTGACTCTATCTTAACAAGTGATGCTTAAATCTTAACAACAACTAAAGGCGGAACGGCACCCAATTTCTTGTAATTTTATGACAAAAGTCTGAATTCTCTTTGCTATTTAAGCCTGCTGTATTTTTTGAAGATAAGAGGCGATGCGTTTTTCGACTTTATCCTTGCCCATGATCTGTTGTATTTCCCATAAGTCCGGCGAAATTCTTTTACCTGTCAACGCCAAGCGAATAACCGTGGACACATGGCTGACATTACCGCGATACGCTTCGGGATTATCTCTATATGCCCGCATATTTCCGGTATAATCGTATTTTTCTCCGATGGCTTTCATTTTTTCAAACCACTGACCGTTATCATCGACAGGGTCGTACGTCTTCCGGTAGTCCTCCAAAATAGCCACGGCTTCCTGATTGTTTACATTCTCGGGCAATTCGTCCACGATAGCGTAGGTTTCATCAAAATAGTAACTGATAAAGTCCAAAATTTGTTGGCAGTGCACCAGGTCTTTTCTCGGTTTTTTACCTTTTCTACCAATAGACAAGAGCCTGATAACTTCCTCTCGGTGCTTTTCTAAAAGAGAAACTTGGTCCTTCCGATATTGTTTTGCCCATTCAATTAAAAAATCTGCAATGTAGGTTTCACTTAAAGTCACCAAGGTGTTTTTGGAAACATCATCTAATTTATTCATATCGAACAGGGCACCGGAGGTTCCCAATTTGTTGATTTTAAACGAAAATTCTTCTAAAGCTTTGGTTGGGTTATGGCGTCTCCAATCCTCGTAGTTTGAATTTAAAAGGATCATTAAATATTCCCTGACCGCTTGGGGAAAATAACCGGTTTCCATATAAAAGCCCAAGGAAAGCTCCGGATCCTCGCGTTTGGAGAGTTTTCTCCTCTTGCCATCCTCCAGCTTCATTAAGTGTGCTGTATGGCAATACACCGGTGCTCGCCAGCCCAACTTATCAAACAACTCCAAGTGAATCGGCAAAGTAGCCAGCCATTCTTCACCCCGTACCACATGGGTCACCCGCATCAAATGGTCATCCACCACGTGGGCAAAGTGATAGGTGGGCACGCCGTTGGTTTTGAGTAAGATGACATCTTGGTTGTTTTCGTATACCGTTATCTTGCCTTTGATGGCATCTTTAAAATCGACGGCTTTGGTCGCATCCCCGGTGGATCTTAAACGCAGAACCCAGGGCAAACCGGCTTCCAATTTTTCGACAATATCTTTATAGGTTAAGTTTCTATCCGCAGCCCATTCACCGTAATAACCGGTGGTTGGCGCTTTGGCTGCTTCTTGAGCTGCACGAATGGCGTCTAACTCCTCTTCGGTTTGAAAGGAGGGATAGGCGATGCCCCGACGCACCAAGTCCTTAGCGATGGTTTGGTAAATCTCTACCCGTTTGCTCTGTGTATATGGGCCGTAATCTCCAACTTCGCCTTCCAAGGTGACGCCTTCGTCAAAATGAATACCGAAATATTCTAAGGAATGGATGAGCAGTTCCTCGGCTCCCTCTACTCTGCGTTTCTCGTCGGTATCCTCTATGCGCAAAAACATCAGACCCTTTCCACTATGGGCTAAACGCTCGTCGATGAGCGCACCGTATAAATTTCCCAAATGGATAAAACCTGTGGGGCTCGGTCCCAATCTTGTGACTTTGGCAGAACTGCCTAAAGTTCTATAAGGGTATTTTTCTTCGTAATACGCGACATCCTTGTCGATATGGGGAAAGAGTATCTCCGCTAATTGTAAAGTGTTCATCTTGACTCCTTATATTTATGATTTGTTTATCTGAATTCTGACTCATGATTTCTAATTCTCAATTCATTATACCAATTTTATGCGTTGAACTAAACCTTCATCACGCAAACTCTCGGCATAGATACCATGAGCTTTGAGTACAGAGTTCAGTATATCATAAAAGCCAAGTGCCGGATAAGGGCTTGGCTGGCGTGACAGTAAGATCTTTTAAATACTCTGTTGACGGAGCTTTCGGAATTGAAAGCGAAAGCTTGACTGGATGCTGATAAGTGTCGTCTTATCCACAAAAATCAATTGACAACACGAAATGGTGGCCTTTAAGGACGCGAACCCTTGATCAACCTGAGCGATTGGTGTTTATTTACAATACTGGTGCGACGGAACAAGAGGTACAGAGATCCTAAAAGTTTTCAATCAATCTCACATTTAATAAATTTTTTTGATGCCCTGTCTATTGTCACATTTTTTATATTTTTTATGTGACAACGCTTTTTCTTTGTGCTATACTTTGATAATTATGATAACGAGGTGATTTTATGACAACAAGAAAAATGGTACATAGCGCCATCCTTTTGGCGATACTCAGTCTTTCCGCATACATCAGTATTCCTTTACCTTGGGGTGTGCCCATTACCGCTCAAACCCTGGTGGTCAATCTCATTGCTTTGAGTCAAAAAAAGGAAAACTCTCTGATCATCATTGCGCTGTATTTATTGTTTGGGGCGATTGGTTTGCCCATATTCTCCGGCGGTAAAGCGGGTTTAGGTACACTTTTGGGTCCCACCGGCGGATTTCTTTTAAGTTATTTGCCAGCGGTCTTTTTGATGGGTTGGATGCTTGAAAAAAATGAAAACCAACCTAAGATCATTCATTCTTTTCTCATCGCTGTTGGTGTGGGGATGCCCATTATTTATGGATTCGGGTTGGTATGGTTGAAATTTTTTGCCGCTTTGACTTGGAAAAATGCTTTTATAGCCGCAGTTCTGCCCTTTATACCCGGCGATATCGCAAAAGCCGGCATCGCTGCAGTTTTAGCGCAAAGACTTCACGCTTATTTAAACATACACGAAGCGTAAAACTGTATCCAGTCTAATACTGGAAAATCTGTATTACAAAAACCAATTGTACCTGACACCAGTATGGGATTCAACAACTTCTGAATGCCACGCTTTTATCGTCGCACAGTCTTTAGGATCTTTGGCACCACAGTTTTTTAGTACAGCATTTTTCGCTTTTGCACTTAAAAAAACAGCCTCATGTTTTTATGAGGCTGTTTTTTTTATTAAGAAACTCTTTTACAAGACAATCTGTTGTACAGTGGATATTGGTCGGTTAAACTTTTTACCAAGGCTTTGGCTTCTTCTTTCTTTTTATCGATCAGCGTCATGGCGATAGCGTCTGCCAATACTTCCATATCTTTTTCCATCAAACCACGGGTGGTGACCGCCGGTGTTCCTAAACGAATACCGCTGGTAATTTTAGGTGGTTGTGGGTCGTTGGGTATGGCATTTTTATTGACGGTAATATTGACTTCGCTCAACAACTCGTCTGCTTCCACACCCGTCATACCGATGGAACCCACATCCATGAGCAATAAATGGTTGTCCGTACCACCGGAAACGATGCGGATGCCTTTTTTAGTTAAAGACTCTGCTAATTTCCTAGCATTTTTAACAACTTGTTCCTGATATGTTTTATATTCCGGACTCAAAGCTTCCTTGAGCGCCACCGCTTTAGCGGCAACGATGTGCATGAGTGGGCCCCCTTGGGTACCGGGAAAGACCGCTTTGTCTATTTTAGGACCCAATTCCTTTTTACATAGAATCAAACCTCCCCTCGGTCCCCTTAGGGTTTTGTGTGTGGTCGTCGTAACGACATCGGCATAGGGGACGGGGTTTTGATGCATTCCCGCTGCAACTAAGCCTGCGATGTGGGCCATGTCTACCATATAGAGGACGTTGTGTTTCTGACACAGCTCGCCGATTTTATCAAATTTTATTTCTCTCGGATAAGCAGATGCACCGGCAACGACTAATTTCGGCTTTTCTTCGACAATCAGCCTTTCCATTTCATCGTAATCGATGTGTTCGGTTTCGGGGTCAACACCGTAGGATATGAAATTAAAGTATTTACCGGATAGATTGACTTTAGAACCATGGGTTAAATGGCCACCTTGATCCAAACGCATACCTAAAACTTTATCGCCGGGTTCTAACAATGCAAAGTAAACCGCTGTATTCGCTTGTACACCGGAGTGAGCTTGTACGTTGGCATATTCAGCACCGAACAATTTCTTTGCTCTTTCAATGGCAATGGTTTCCACTTGGTCAACCACTTCGCAACCGCCATAGTAACGGCTCCCCGGAATACCCTCTGCATATTTGTTGGTTAAACAGGAGCCCATCGCCTCCATCACCGCTTCGGACACAAAGTTTTCTGAAGCGATTAACTCTAAATGCGTTTGCTGTCTGACGAGTTCCTCGTCAATCAAATTAAAAATTTTATCATCTGTTTCCTTAAGCATCTCCATTGCAACTCCTTAGTATTGATTGTTTTCTCGATAGTTTAATTCATAGAGTATTTGGGCTATTTGTTTGAGTACAGCCAGTTCTTCTTCTCTTTTAATGCGATAATAATTAAAAAACAGGATACCTGTGATTAAAAATAGAAGCAAGAAAATCGGTATGATATCCCAAACCACCGAAACAAAGTGACCGGCAAAATTTTCCATAATCCCTCCATTAACTACACTTGTTTTTAAATCTAATACATATTGTAGCATTTATTAATTCGAATGCAATGTTTTTTTTGAAGCATTGACAAATGATTTAAAGGGGTATAAAATAAGGTTACACTAACAAACAAGAAGGTGATTTTATGATCAATTATATTGCCGGTGTTTTAATCGTTTTGTTTACACTGGCCGTTATTCTCAACCAAATTAGACTTATGAAGAAAGGTCAATCCGGTTGTGGCGGTGGTTGCTCCGGTTGTTCTGCTCACGTAACCTGCAACCAAAAATTGCAATCAAATAAAAATAAAAACTTCGAGAAAAAAACCTGATTTTCTTTTTTTACACCAAAGAAGGCGCCCTACGGCGCCTTCTTTGGTGTTTTGAATGATTTTTATATTTTCTTTTACATGGTATAATGTAGTTGGAGGCGATTATGAGACAAAACAAAAAAATAAGATTGATACAACTGGCAACCGGCTTTTTATTATTATTAACCTTAGGGGTGCATATCATGACGGTTGTGGGACGACTGGATCCCAACCTGTTGTGGTATGGTACGATCAAAAACAACGAAGCCTTGCGCTTAGCCGGCTTATTTTCGACGATTTTGTATCTATCTTTCATTTATGCGCTTTATACTCTAATGTTTAAGTGGCAAAGTAAAACCGCTTTAACGTTTTCCAAAATTTTTTTTGCATTGGGGATCGTTTATTTTGTGCTCTCCGCCATCGGGTCTTTCCTAGCGGATACTATTTTCCATAAATTGGGTTTGACTTCCTTTTACCTCGTTCTTGCTTTTTTATTTTATCTCTTATGGGTTACGACGAAGACCTTGGATAAAAAGAAAACACCGGGTAGCAGAAAAAGAAAAAAACGTTGATTGTCAACATAAAACTGCCTCCCGACTCGATCGGGAGGCAGTTTTTCTTTTACCAATAAGCTTTTAATGCATTTTCAATTTTTGCCATCAATGCATGGGTATTTTTTTCTTCACTCAAACCTGAGGTATCTTGAAAGCTCATCGGTTGATCCTTGTGTTTCAATGCACTTAAGCCTTCTTGCACTTCTTTTTCTAGAGCACCCCATTCTACGTTAAAGGCTTGACTCAATTCAGAAATGAAATCTGTATGCGTAAAAGCCATGGGGCTTTTTTGAATCGCTTTAAAGCGAACCAGTTTGCCTTCGGCGTTCACGCTGTGTCCGGCTACTTCGGGGTACGCTTGCATCGGGAGTACCAAATCCGCTTTTTCTGCCAGTTCCGTCATCCAAGTGTCGGCAACGGCTAAAAACTCCGGTTTTGGTCCTTGCCAGGCTATATCCTCGCCGATGACGAACAGCCCTTTCACTTCCTCCAAATCCGTCGGTGCGCTG
Source organism: Eubacteriaceae bacterium (assembly GCA_012522805.1). GTDB lineage: Bacteria > Bacillota > Clostridia > Eubacteriales > Eubacteriaceae > JAAYJS01. The sequence continues at coordinate 40,253 of JAAYJS010000023.1, forward strand.
ATACCCAGAGCTTCCAAACCTTTGCTGTTGTTGTAGCGTTCCACAATCATCAATCGCCCTTCCAAGCCCAACCTTTTGATCTCTTCCCACAGGGTTTTTCTCTCTTCCAATTTTAGATGAGGTCCCCACAGAATGCTTGTCTGAGCATCGGCCTTGGAAATAGCGGACCGGTCGTCTTCGATAACTTGCCCCGCCTTTTGCTTGTGAAGAAGCAGATTGGATAGAACCGGTTGGTCTTTAGAATTGAGGCCGTAGGTTAATATTTTTTGAGATTGTTTCAGTACCTCGTAATCCAGCGACACTTTGCCGTAGTCGATTCCTTCTACCTTAGGCGATGCGGAAAAGCTGACAACTTCGATGCCTCTCTGAGAGGCAATGAAGCGATAGGCCAGGGCTTCGTCCAAGGTTAATCTTGGTGAGAGTGCTATTTTAAAAGCATTTTGACCGTATTTGGCCTGAATGGTCTGACTCTTTTTAACGATTTCGATGACACTGTCGTACAAGGACACTTCGCGCCAATGGCTTTCCTCTTTGATGAGGGGTGTCTTCAGGCGTTCTTCACCTTGAAGCCATTGGGTACCAAAACGACCGCGTCCACAAATAACACCATTGCGGTGGTTTTGTTTTTCATCGGCTACGGTGTGGAAAATGGTGTTGCCGTCGGTTTCTACAGCCAGATAACAGCCGGAGGAGCAAAAGCCGCAGATGGTTTTTGCTATTGTGTAATCGGCGGGTACATTTTTATTGCCCACAGGGGCAGCCCCTAAGGCACCGGTTGGGCATACATCGATGCAAGACCCACAAAAGATACAGGGCGATTCCTGTAGCGTTCGATCCAATGACGGTGCCACATAGGTGTCGAAACCTCTTTCTACCAAACCTAAAGCGGTGATGCCCACCACTTCGTCACAAACACGCACACACTTGCCACAAAGAATGCATTTGTTCGGATCTCTCAAAATAAAGGGATTGTCGTCCTCTATCCGAAGTTTGTTGAGGCTGCCGGCAAACCTTTCCGGTGCCACTTGGTAGTCGTTGGCGTAGTTCACCAATTGACATTCAAAGTAATCGTGACATCCACATTCCAAACAACGACTCCCCTCTGCGACGGCTTGCTCTTCGGTATAGCCATGGACAATTTCCATGAAATTGTTTTTCCGAGCCTCCGCTTCCATTTGTGCCATGGTGGGGCGTTTGTTCTTTTTATATTTCTCGATTTCTTCCGGGTCTAAGCCTTCCCGGGTCACATAGTAGGGAGCGCGATACGTGATCGCCTCTCCTTGTAGGTATTGATCTATGAATTCGACTGCGCGTTTGGCATCGCCAATGGCTTGAATGGCGATGGTCGCGCCGTCGTTGATACAGTCGCCACCGGCAAAGACACCTTCCAAGTTGGTGCGATAGGTCTGCACATCGGCTACGATGGTTCCCCATTTGGTGGTTTCCAAATCGTCGAAGCCTTGCAACTCAGGGTATTGCCCAATGGCCAGAATGAGGGTATCCACCTCCAGGGTTTCGGTTTCACCCTCTATGTTGACCGGGCGACGGCGTCCAGAAGCATCGGGCGCTCCCAATTTCATCTTTTGGAGTACCAAACGGTCGATACCGCCTTCGGCGTTCGGATAAACTTCGATGGGGTTCACCAAGTTTTTTAATATAACGCCTTCCTCGATGGCTTCATCGATCTCGATACTTTCTGCCGGCATTTCCGCCCGGGTTCTTCTGTACAAGTTGTAAACCGTATCCACGCCTAAGCGAACCACCGTGCGGCACACATCCATAGCGGTGTTCCCACCGCCGACTATGGCCACTCTTTTTCCGATGGCAAAGGGTTCGTTGTTGGAGACTCGACGCAAAAAGTCGATACCGTCCAATACCTCCACGCCATCGGAGCCTCCTATGTTCATGGTACCCCCACGCCATGCGCCGATGGCAAGGTACAGGGCATCGTGTTGATTTCGTAGGGCTTGCAAGGTTGTTTCGCCTTTGCCGATTTCTACGTTGTTGACAAAGCGCGCACCCATTTGCTCAATGAGTTGAACTTCGTCGTCTACGACGTTTTTCGGCAAACGGTATTCGGGAATACCGTAGCGCAACATTCCGCCCATTTTAGGCATGGCGTCGTACACGGTCACGCCATAGCCCATGGTCCTTAAGAAATAAGCTGCGGTTAAACCGCCGGGGCCACCGCCCACAACACCCACGGTTTTGCCTTTGTCTTGGGCTATTTTGGGCATGAACATACCCTTGGCTCGGTCCAGATCCGCTGCAAAGCGCTTGAGCCATAAAATGGAAATCGGCTCCTCCACCTCTCCCCTTCGACAGGCTGTTTCGCAGGGGTGGGGGCAAACCCTCCCGATGGATGCAGGCAATGGTAATTGTTCTTTGATCAGCTTGAGAGCTTCTTGGTGTTCGCCATTGGCGATGAGCCCCACATAACCTTGACAATCGGTTTTTCCGGGACAAGCCAGGACGCAGGGCGCGACACAATCGCCGATATGATTGGAGAGCAGAAGTTCCAAGTTTGTTTTTCTCGATTCGATGACCCGAGGGGTATTCGTTTCAATGACCATGCCGTCGGTAGCCATGGTGGCACAGGCTTTAAAAAGTTTGGGAGCGCCTTGAATTTCCACCATACATAGACCGCAGGAACCGTAAACCTCCATGCGTTCATCGTAACAAAGGGTAGGAATCGCAACGCCGTTGTCTCGAGCAATTTTTAAAATGCTTTGATTGTCTTCGGCTTCGATCGTTTGTTGATTGATAGTTAATTGTATAGTTGCCATGGGTCCCATCCTAATCTACTAAAACTGCATTGAATTTGCAGGATTTTAAGCATTTGCCACATTGTATGCACAACTCTTGATCGATAACATGGGGTTTTTTCTTGTCCCCGGAAATAGCTTGGACGGGGCAATTTTTCGCGCAGCGGGTACAACCGACGCAAGCCTCTTCATCGATGGTGTAGGTCAGTAGCGCGCGGCAGCTGTGGGCCGTGCACTTTTTCTTATAAATATGGTCTTCGTATTCGTTTCTAAAATAGCGAAGGGTCGTTAATACGGGGTTCGGCGCTGTTTGGCCTAAACCGCACATGGAGCCTTCCTTGACTTTAAGGCAGAGTTCTTCCAAGAGTTCGATATCCCCATCCTGACCTTTACCCTCCGTAATGCGATTTAAAATCTCCAGCATACGCAGGGTCCCGATACGGCAATAATTGCATTTCCCGCAGGATTCTTTTCTGGTGAAGTCCAAAAAGAATCGCGCCATATCCACCATACAGGTCGTGTCGTCCATAACCACCATGCCACCGGAGCCCATGATGGCCCCTGTTTGACTGACGGAGGGGTAGTCGATGACGGTATCTATTTTTTCTGCAGGGATGCACCCACCGGAAGGGCCACCCATTTGAACCGCTTTGAGTTTTCGGCCTTCTCGAACGCCTCCTCCAATATCTTCGATGACATCCCGAAGGGTATAGCCCATGGGAATTTCCACCAGTCCCCCTTTTTGTATTTTGCCCGTCAGGGCAAACACCTTGGTTCCCTTGGAGTTTTCGTTGCCGTATTCTGCATAGGTTTTGCCACCGTGTTTAAAGATCCAGGGTATATTGGCGAGGGTTTCCACGTTGTTGATGTTTGTCGGTTGACCCCAGTAGCCTTTTTGTGCAGGGAAAGGCGGTTTTAAACGGGGCATCCCCCGCTCTCCTTCCAGAGATGCGATGAGAGCCGTCTCTTCGCCGCAGACAAAAGCACCGGCACCGGCTTTAATTCTTAAATGAAAGCGGTGTTCGGTATCGAAGATGCCCTCGCCTAAAAAGCCTCTTTTCTGGGCTTGATCGATGGCACGGGTTAATCGCGCAATGGCTAAGGGATATTCCGCACGGACATACACGACACCTTCTTCTGCACCAATCGCCTTGGCACCGATCAGCATGCCTTCGATAACACTGTGGGGATTGCCTTCTAAAACGGAACGATCCATAAAAGCACCGGGATCGCCTTCGTCTGCATTGCAGATCATGTATTTTTGAGATCCCTCTGCTTTTTTAGCTTCATTCCATTTAAACCAGGTGGGAAAACCGGCGCCGCCCCGTCCCGCTAAACCGGAAATCTTGACTTCTTCGATGATGGCCTCCGGTGTCCAAGAGCGGTACACTTCTCGGGCCGATTGATAACCTCCGGTTTCGATATAGTGATCGATGTTTTCGGGATCGATGATCCCGCATTGATCCAAGGCAATGCGCACCTGTTGTTTGCGGTTGGTGGGCTTCGGCGCCATTCGCTCCTTAACCGGCACCCCTTTGATCAGGTGTTCTTCCAAAATGGTCGCAACATCCGCCTCGTGCACATTCACGTAGGTCGTTTTGTTTCCTTGTGTATCGTAGATATCCACAATGGGCTCTTGGTAGCAATTGCCATTGCACCCGGTGGTTCGCACCTGAAAGGGATAATTCTTCTCTTTGATGAAGGTTTTAAAGGTTTCGTCAACCTTCTCTGCGCCGGCAGCTAAACCACAGGAGCCTTTCCCGATGACGATGGTATACTCTTTCATTTTTACTCCTTCGTTGGTTGCGATTATTGTTGATAACTTTTTAAAATTTTAATCACTTTTTTATCGTTCAATTCGCCGTAGGTTTCTCCGGAAATCATCATAGCCGGTGAAAGCGAACAGCAGCCTAAACATGCGACATTTTCTAATGTGAACAGTCCGTCGGCGGTTGTCTCTCCGTCTTTGATCTTCAAATATTCGGTAATGGTTTCCTCGATCCCTGCGGAGCCATTGACATGGCATGCCGTACCTTGGCACAACATGATCAAATATTTCCCCACGGGCTTTAAGCGAAATTGAGAGTAAAAGGTGACGACACCGTAAATTTTGGCAACGGGAATCTCCAATATTTGGGAGACCGTATCCATGGTTGCCACGGAGATGTAACCTTCTTCTTCTTGAATCTTTTGCAGTATGGAAATCAGGTTGCCTTCCGATTTGCCACAGGTTTCAATAATCTCTTGGATTTTTTTCATGATGACCTCACGCTCTTGATTTTTCTTTGCGAATGATGGGTAGGTAACGGGAAACAATTCCCATTAAAATCACAGTAAAACCGACCAAGGTGTAGATGGTGGGTTTTTCTCCTATAAATAAATAAACCCAAATCGGATTTAAGATCGGTTCCAATAAGCACAGGACGGATGCTTCCGAGGCGGATATCTTCCGTACGCCCTTGATGAATATGTAGTAGGAAATCCCTATTTGTAAGAATCCCAATATGGCTAGGTACAGCCAGCTCATTCCGGGTATTTGAGTGATATCGACCTGCCTGTGAAAGATCAAGCTTACGATGATAACCATAAAAAGGTTCATCAAACCGTTGATGGCCACATCGTTCATGGGATAGGTTTTTTCGAACTGGTATTGTTCCCATGCGTAACCGATGCCGGCAATGATCGCTAAAAAATTCCCCAACATCATTTCCTTGGTGACGACGCCGCTCTCTCCCCACAAAATAATCACGATACCCAGTAAAATGAGCCCCCGGGTGGCTGCCTCAAAGCCGGTTAGTTTTTTTTCTCCCTTCATCAACAAACCCAAATAGAGCCATAGGGGTGCCGTACTCTGCAAAATAATGGCGTTGGCCGCTGTGGTCAATCGATTGGCCGTTACATAGCAAACGGTTAGCAGGATGTACATCGACACCAGAATGGCAAAATCCTTGGTGATGGCCACGGTTTTCCATTGAACAAAGGGTAGGAAGAGCAAAGCGGCAAAAAAAGCGCGACAAACCACAATGGTTACGGGGTTGGCCTCTACGCTTTTAATCAGCAGCCCCCCGGAGCTCATCATGATCGTCGCAATCACGACGTATAGCATACCTCGTTGTTTTTCAGTCACAAAATATACTCCTCTTTACAGTAAATTTTTTCCTCTTTGTAAGCCGGTTGCTCCGGAACGCACAAATTCCAAAATACCGTAGGGTTCCATCATTCTGAAAAAGGCTTCTACTTTAGAATAAATACCGGTAATTTCAAAAACAAGGCTCTCTCTACCCACGTCCACCACATTGGCTCTAAAGAGTTTGGAAATGCTGATAATATCCGAACGGTTGCCATCCGTGGCTTTGACTTTGATGAATACCAACTCGCGGCAAACTTCTTTATCGGGGTCTATTTCCAGTACTTTAATGACGTCGATAATTTTGTTCAATTGTTTTTTAATTTGCTCCAAGGTTTTCTCGTCTCCCGAAGTGACGATGGTGATCCTAGAAACTTTGGTGTTTTCCGTAATGCCGACGGTTAGGGAATCGATATTGTAACCTCTTCTGGCAAACAACCCGGCAATGCGACTGAGCACGCCGGAATTGTTTTCTACTAATAAAGACAATACGTGTTTTTTCATTTTTTGCTCCAATTCTTTATTTAAATATACAAGAAATCCTCATCGACCACGCATTCTACCAAGCAAGATTGGTCGGATTGCAACACCTTCGTCAATTGCTCTTCGATGGCGTCGTCGGAATCGATGCAATAGTATTCGAGATCGTAGGCCTCGGCAATTTTATCAAAATGGATGTCAAAACTGAGATCGGTTCCAAAGTAACCGTTTTTGCCATATACATTCTTTTGTAGTTGGCGGACCATTCCCAATTTCCTATTGCGGATCATGATGATTTTGATATTCATCTTTTGTTCGCCGATAACGGCCAACTCTCCGATAAACATCTGGAAGGATCCGTCACCGCAGACCGCGACGATTTGCCTGTCGGCATTTTCCTTTGCCAAATAGGCGCCGATGGCTGCCGGCACACTGTACCCCATGGTTCCCAAACCGCCGGAGGTAAAAAATTTTCTTCCGCCGTAAATCTTAAAATATAAAGATGCCCAAAACTGGTTTAAACCGACGTCCGCCACCAAGGTGGTTTCCTCACGGGTTAAATCGGACAGGGTTTTAAAAACCAACTTCGGATTGACACCGACGTAAGGAATGTTTTCGCTGTAATCCACCGGAATGCGCTCTTTGATTTCACGAATCTCTTCGTGCCATTGCTCCGTTTGCAGTCCAATATCTTTTTCCAGTAATTGCCCTAAAACGATTTTGGCATCCCCGACAATGGGTATATTGGTTTGGTAGACATTTTTACCTATTTCTGCGGGATCGATGTCGATGTGAACTAAAATCATATCGTCTATCAGCTCCTTAGAGGGTGTGGTGCCTCGATCGGACATTCTGGCGCCGACGCAAAAACACAGATCTGCTTTTTCCATGATCTCGGAGGTGTATTGATAGCCGTGACTACCTATGACACCGCAGTACATGGGGTGGGTTTGGGGAAAACACCCCACACCCATCAAGGTGGTGATGACGGGAATTTTATTTTTTTCTGCAAAGGTAATGAGCTCTTCTTCCGCTTTGCTTAAAACGATACCGCCACCGGCGTAAATGACCGGACGTTTTGCGGATTTAATCACTCTGATTGCTTTTTTGATCTGTCCTGTGTGCCCTTCATAATGGGGTTTGTAACCGACAATATTTACAGGCTTATCAAAATCGTAGATTTTGATATTTTCTTCTTGAACGTCCTTGGGAATATCAATTAAAACCGGACCGGGTCTTCCTGTACGCGCAATATGAAACGCTTCTTTAAAAATTCTGGGAAGATCGTCGGCATTGGTCACCAAGTAGGAGCGTTTTGTAAAAGGCTGGGTGGCACCGGTAATGTCCGCTTCTTGAAAAGCATCCGTTCCGATGAGCGCTCGATTAACCTGACCGGTAATGGCTACAATGGGAATGGAATCCATATATGCGGTTGCAATACCGGTTATCAGATTGGTAGCACCGGGTCCCGATGTTGCCATGCAGACGCCGACTGTTCCCTTTTCTCTCGCATAGCCCGAAGCACAATGGGGTGCTGCTTGTTCGTTACGCACCAACACATGGGTGATATCCGAATCGATTAATGCGTTATAAAGCGGCAACAGAGCCCCACCGGGATAACCGAAAATGGTGTCGACACCTTCCAGTTCTAGACATTTTAAAATAAGTTTGGATGCTAACATATTCTCACCTCTTTGTTGTTGGTGACATCATACACCAACTCCGTGGCCTTTCATAGACTATTTTTTATTTTTTCAGTAAGCGAATACCTTCAGGTGTTATTTCTATCTTTTGATCTCGATACAAGCGCCCAATAGCACGTTTGTAAGAGGCTTTAGACATATCAAAAACTTTTCTGATTTCCTTTGGATCCGATTGATCTCCATAGGGTAAAGCACCCCCATGGTCGACCAACATCTCGTATATTTTTTTTGCATCGGGATTGATCTGTTTGTAAGCTTGGCGTTTATAGCTCAAAGTCAGTTTACCATCGTACCTGATTTGGGACACTTCGGCCTCGATGGTTTCGCCGATCTGTGCACGGGGGTCGTCCTGCTGCAGGATTAAGCCGTGGTACCGATGGTCTACCGCCACAAAGGTACCTATTTTCTTGTTGATTTGATACACCACGCCTTCTACCTTATCTCCCACTTGATAAGGCGACTGAGATTCTAAGTGTTCATACAATTTCATCGTGGCACAGAGCCGATTGCTTTTATCCAAGTAAAGGTAAACGGGGTATTTTTTCCCCTTGTACACTCTTCCGGCCTGTTCGCTGAAGGGCAAAAACAAGTCCTTTTCCAGACCCCAGTCTAAAAAAGCACCGATTTTTGTCATTTCCACCACCCTCAGCACCGCTATCTCACCTAAGGTTATCCTTGCCTTTCTCTTCGTTGCAATGAGCCGATCCTCGGAGTCTTTGTAAATAAAAACCTCCAGTACCGAACCAACTTTTTCTAAACGGTGACACTCCTTTTGGGGCAATAAGACCGCTTCGCTGCCGTCCGCAGATCCAACCGGTTTTAAATAGGCCCCATGGGGGGTGATTCTATCAATTTCTAATTCTTGTATTTTTCCTAACTTTATCATAGCTTCTTTCTTTTTTTAAAAAAAGGACTTGTAAGATTACAAATCTTTAAGTGTTCGCGCTGTTCATTTTGATTATGAATTTTTCGGTCCTTAAACGTTCTTCCGGCCTTCGTAGATACAGACACGCAGTGGTATCCATAGGGTGTAGAACCGGGTGCCGTTGGCATCTTTCTCTTTGATACATGCTCCCGACTTTAAGCGATTCAAGATAAAGTCGATACGTCGTCAAAGAACGCTAGCGTTTCGCCCATAGAGGGTACTCCCGGTATTGTCGTTCTATCCCTCTGCAATACCCAGTGCCTACTTGATGTTGTTCAGCTCTTCCCTGTTTTTTTCTATTTGATCGTTGAGTTCTTTTAATTGAACCTGAACGCTGTATAGCATTTTTTCAGAATATTTTTTGGTACCGACCCGTATTTGTTTCGCAGTCGTATTGGCTTTCTCTAAAATAGATTCCGCCTGCGCCGTTGCGTTTCTGGTAATCTCATTGGTATTGATCAACTCTTCCAGTCTTTTTTCGGCTTCGTTTTTAATTCTTTCTGCGTCGTTCTGAGCTTCAACTAGGATACGGTTTTTTTCCTCTACAATTTTTTTTGCTTCTTGTAGTTCTCTTGGCAACTCTTCTCTGATCTCTTCAATAATCTCTGTCATTTCTACCGGGTTTACCAATGCTTTTGACGAAAATGGTAAGGAGTTTCCGGAGACAATTAATTCCTCTAGTTCTTTCAGTCTTTCCAATACCTTCATTATTTCATCGACTTCCTTCCTAGTTTATTTTTTATTTCTATCTCGACATTCGGTGGTACCAAGCCGCTGATATCACCTTCGAAAGCGACCATTTCTTTGACAACAGAGGAGCTCAGGTATTGATAACCGGCTTCCGCCATTAAAAAAACAGATTCGATTTGATCGTTAAGTCGGTGATTGGCCCAAGCCATTTCCGACTCGTATATAAAGTCCTGGGTGTTTCTAAGTCCTTTGATTAATACCGTAACACCTTGATCGGCCGCATAGTCCACCAGCATTTTGTCGGATGTATCCACCACTACATTGTCTAAATGTTTTAAGCTTTCAATGAGCATCGCCAAACGTTCGTCTTTGGTGAAGAGTGTCTTCTTAGTATAATTGTAAAAGATGCACACGATGACTTTGTCAAACATTTTAGCTGCTCTTTCTACAATATTGATATGTCCCACTGTTAAAGGATCGAAACTTCCCGGATACAATGCTGCATTAATCATGACTACTCCCCAAACGATACATCTCCACTTTGGCTAACCCATATGTTTTTTCTCTAAATAAGTTCAGTTCTTTGATGTTTATACTGATTATATCATTCTTTTTATATTCAAGCACCATAATTCCATTTTTCTTTAGTATTTCTTGTTCTATCATTTTAAAAGCATCCGCCTCCAATTGTGCGCTATCTGCATAGGGCGGATCTAAATAGACGATATCCACCCGGATTCCCTTTTTCGATAAAAGGTCCAGAGCCTTTTGAGCCGTACTGCGAATGACCGTGGCATTTTCTTCAAAACCTGCTTTTCGAATGTTTTTTTGAATCAATGCGATGCTCTTGGGGTGTTGATCCACAAAATAAGCGTGTTGTGCGCCGCGACTCAAGGCTTCTATCCCCATGGCTCCGGAGCCGGCGTATAAATCCAAAAAAACGGTTTCATCGTCCAGCTCGGTCTGCAAGCTGTTAAACACTGCTTGGCGCACCTTGTCCGATGTGGGGCGAATCCAATCTTCGTGTATGGCTTCTAAGCGTAAGCCTCTTTTCTTTCCCGATGTAATGCGCATGGCAACTCCTAAGTGAGGGTAATCTCTTCTGTTTCCACTTCAAAGTCGGCGATCATCCGATCTTTGTAAATCATATCTTCCTTTTTGCCGCTTTGATATAAAGCTTCAGCAATTTTTTTGGTTTTTTCTATGATTTCTAAATCTTTTAAAGGATCCAAGGCAAAAAACCTCGGTAAGCCGTGTTGTCTGGTTCCGAAATAATCGCCACTGCCCCTGAGTTCAAAATCTCTCTCTGCAATTTCAAAGCCGTCTCGAGCGGTTACCAACATCTCCATGCGTTTTAAGGTGTCTTCGTTTTGCGTATCGGACAATAGAATGCAATAGGCTTGTGCTTTGCCTCGACCCACACGTCCCCGCAATTGGTGCAGTTGTGCCAACCCAAAGCGTTCGGGGCTTAAAATGACCATGACATTGGCATTTTGAACATCGATACCCACTTCGATGATGGTGGTCGCTACTAAGATATCGATTTCTTTTTTTGTAAAACCATCGATGACTTTGTTTTTTTCATCGTTTTTCATCTGACCATGGAGCAACCCGATACGACAATTTTGTCCTATTTTTTCCCGCACTTCCTCGTAAACATTTTGAACGTCTCGCACCTTTTCCATACCTTCGGACTCTTCGATAAAGGGACAGACCACAAAGGCCTGATTCCCATGAGCCACCTGCTCTGTGAGAAAGCCAAGAACTTTAGGCCAATATTTTTCTCTATAAAAAAACGTTTTGACGGGCTTGCGTCCCTTGGGCTTTTCCTTTATTTCCGACACATGTAAGTCGCCGTACAGAATCAAAGCTAAGGTTCTGGGAATGGGAGTTGCGCTCATAATCAAGACATGTGGGGGGCCTGCGCCCTTGGTGGCCAATTTAGCCCGTTGTTTAACACCAAAACGATGTTGCTCGTCGGTTACGACGAAGGCGAGGTGATAAAAATCTGTTGTTTCTTGAATGAGAGCATGGGTGCCGATGACGACGGCCACTTCGCCGGTGCGCATCTTTTCCTTTGTGATGCGTTCTTCCTCGGAGTTCAATGTGCCGGTCAATAAACCCACTTGAATGCCGAAGGGCTCCAAGAATTTTTTAAATGTAGCGTGGTGTTGCCTTGCTAAAATATCCGTCGGTGCCATATAAGCACTTTGATAGCCGTTGATGGCCATAAAAAAACAAGCGATGACGGCTAGAACCGTTTTGCCACTGCCGACATCTCCTTGAATGAGTCGATTCATCACCTTGCCGGATTTCAAATCGAGAACTATATCGTCTAAGGCAGCGCTTTGCCCTTCGGTTAAAGTAAAGGGTAAGGATCTAACAAATTGTTCGATCTTTTCCCAACGGGATAATTCAAAATCGCTTTGCTTAAAATCCTGTTTGAAATGCATAATACCCAGATGGATTTTTAAAGCCTCTTCTACTTTGATTCGAATGTAGCCTTTTTCTATTTCTTTTTGATTCTTCGGACAATGGATTCCCTGCAAGGCTTCAAAAAATCGTGGTAACTGCAGCTCTGCCATCAGCCATGAGGGCGGATCTAAAACTGAATTCTCAAAGGGTTCCTTTAAGAAATCGGCAATGGTTTTTTGAATCAAACTGTGGGGAACACCCTCTATTTTGGGATAAATCGGAGTCAATTCAAAAAAATTGCCGGGATCGGACTTTAAAACGCACTTTGGGTTGACCATGGTATAGCTTCCCTTATCCTTGAACAGTTTACCATAACAATAATATTCTTCGCCTGAACGAACATTTTTAAGCATATAGGGTTGATTGTACCAAGAAATTTTGATGGAACCGTCCAATTCTTGGCACCAAGCTTGGTAACCCACAATCGAAAAGTTTCGCCTAGGGAAATAGGAAAAACCCTAGGAATGAATGGTGACGGTAATGGTAACCTTTCCTTCAGTCAAGACATGGGGCGAATAAAAAACACTCTTATCCTCATACTGCCTTGGAAATAAAAAGAGCAGGTCTTTGATTGTAACAATATGTTTGTTGGCTAGAGCAGCGGCCCGCTTGGGACCGATGCCCTTTAAGGTGGTAACCTGTTGGTTCAATTTCATAAATGCCTCTTACCAAGAAAACAGCCTGGACAAAAGCCCACAACTTGAAGCGCAACTTCAAATTGTGGGCTATCCTATCCTATGTAAGGTTTAAAGCTACACCAAAATGCTGTGAATCGTAAGTTGAACGCACCCTATTATTCTACAGAGAGGATATAATAGTAAAGCGGCTGTCCGCCATAGGTTATTTCTACATCGCACTCGTCGTAGCAATCTTTTAACGTCTCTACCAAGGCATGGGCTTGGTCTTCCGGTACATCCTGTCCATAGTAAACAGAGATCAATTCGGAGTTTTCATCAACCATCTCCTCTATCAGCGCTTGGGCAACCCCTTCGATGTCGCCTCCGTTGGAAACGATATCTCCCCCAGTGATGCCAATGATATCGCCCTTTTTAATTTTCTTCTTGTTGACTTTGGTATCTCGAACCGCAAAGGTAACCTCTCCCGTTTTAACGGTTTGGATGATCTCTTCCATTTCACTCACGTTGTCCACTATGGACATTTCGGGATTAAAGGTTAACAATGCCGTGACACATTGGGGTAAGGTTTTGGTCTCAATCACATAAATATTTTTTTCGGAGATTTCCTTTGCTTGTTCCGCTGCCATGATGATGTTGCTGTTGTTGGGAAATATAACAATCTCTTCCGAGTTGATATCGTTGATGACCTTTAAAAAGTCTTGGGTACTGGGATTCATCGTCTGCCCGCCGGAAATAATTTCCGTTACACCGATTTTTTTAAGCATATCGCTGATGCCCTCCCCGGGGGATACAGCAATAAAAGCATAGGGTAAACTGGGTTTCGATTGAGCTCCGGTTTCCATGACGGATTCTCTTTGAACCATTTCCATCATATTATCAACCTTCATATGAATGAGAGGTCCGAAGGTCAGGCCTTTCTCGAAGGCATCCCCGGGATGGTCCGTATGGAGATGAACTTTTACAATGTCCTCTTCTTTGATGACCAAAACCGAATCGCCGATGCTCTCAAAATAGCTTTTTAAATCTTCTTCATCTGCTTTTGCGGCATCTTTGATAATAAATTCCGTACAATAACCAAAGCGAATGTCCTCAGGCCGCATGTGGGAATCGTCGACCAGTCGATCGCTGTAATCTCTTTGTATGATCAATTGGTCGCCCTCCAAGGGTTGGTTCGTCAGCCCTTTGTAGGCCCCTTCCACGAGGTACATCAAACCCTGACCGCCGGAATCCACTACGCCGGATTCTTTTAAAATTGGCAAAAGATTGGGCGTGTTCCGCAGGGATTTCCACCCGCTTTCCATCACATCTTTGCAAAATAGTTCCAGGTCGTCGTAGTTTTTATATTGGGCGTTTGCAAATTCAGACATTTCCCTGATAACGGTCAATATGGTGCCTTCGGTTGGTTTCATGACCGCTTTGTAGGCCACTTCCACCGATGACTGAAGAGCTAAGGTCAAGCCTTGGATGTCCAGAGCTCTCCTGCCTTTACAGCCGTCAGCAAACCCCCGCAGTATCTGAGAAAGAATCACACCGGAATTACCCCGAGCGCCGATCAATGCACCGGAGGATGCCGTCTTAGCCACCGAATAAAGATCGTCGTGGTTGATTCTGAGCATCTCTTGAACAGAATTATTAAAAGTCATGGACATATTGGTTCCCGTATCACCATCCGGCACCGGGAATACATTCAGCTCGTTTACAATTGCTTTATGGGCCTCTAAATTGACCGCAGCAGATTTCAGCATTTTTATTAAGCATTTGCTGTCAATTCTCTCCGTTTTCATAACTCCTCCATTATAATCTGACGCTTACCACATTCACGCTGATGCGTTTCACTTTGAAACCGGTCTGCTTTTCGACGCGATACTTGACCGTATCGATAATATTTTCTGCTACTGTGGAAATTTTAATTGCGCTTTCGACAATAATGAACAGTTCGATCACAATTTTATCGTCTTCAAATTCGATACCGACGCCCTTACTATTGTATTCCGGGCTCAGTATTTCTATTAAACCGTCTTTTCCTCTTTTATGTGCCATGCCTACCACACCGTAACAGGAGGTAGTGGCATTCCCTGCTATATCCGCTATCGCTTTTTTAGATATTTCTATATAACCTAAAGCGTTGGTCTTTCTCATTTCGATCTCCTTATATACGCGCTTTCTACTATTTTACATAATTTAGCTTGTATTGTCAAAATCTCTGTTGCATTTTCCTATTTTTTTATGTTATAATATACCCTGTTTTAAAAAAGTATTATAAGTGAGGTAAGAACATGTCAAAACAATGCTTTGTATGCCATAAAAGTGTCTCCTCCGGCAATACCGTGTCCCACTCAAACAGACATAGTAAACGCGTTTGGAAACCGAACCTTCAAAGAATCAGAATATTAGTCAATGGCAGATCCCAAAGAAAAAATGTATGTACGAATTGCATTCGTTCAGGCAGAGTAGAACGCGCCTAATGGTGTGCAGCTCGCCGGTTTAAAAAATACCCTAAAAACAATTCACCGTGTTGTCACGACGAAATGTTTTTAGGGTATTTTTGTATTAAAATGCTTATGTGTTCCGGCGCTCTCTGCGCTTTCTTTCCATGAATTGTCTTTCTAATTCGTAATCGTATTCTTTATCTATAAACTCACCGACCAAAATCATACCGTCTTGAACTCCGGCCGCTTCAACACTTTTCTGTATGGTCTCTAGGGTTCCGCTTACCAGTTCTTCTTCCGGCCAGGTTGCCTTTGAAACCACAACAACCGGTGTGTCGCTTGGGTAGTGTCGCTTTAAAACCTTCGTTACCAACGAAATCTTAGAAACGGCCATAAATATGGCGAGACTCGCTTTTAAAGAAGCAACGGTATCAAAGTACGTTTCATTCTCTTCGATATCATGGGCAGACAAACAAATCGCTGTGTGGGACAACCCGAGGCCTACCATTTGTCTTTTGATCAATGCACAGGATGCGCTAAATGAACTGATGCCCGGCACAATTTCGTAAGGTATGCTGAGTTTGTCCAAACGATCGATCATCCCCCACACCATGCCGAAAAGAACAGCGTCGCCCATGGTCAAGTAGACAACCACACCGCCCTACTGAATGGTGTCTTCGATCATCTTTATTTTTTCGTCATAGTCGCTTTCAAAATGGTCCTTGATGCGACAACCTTCCTTGATGTGCGCGAGCATCTCCTTGGAAATGAATCTTTCGCTTGCAAAAATTAAATCCGCTTGCTCAATGAGTCGATGCCCTTTCAAGGAAATTAAATCCGAGGCGCCGGGACCTGCAGAAACGATAAATACCTGTGTTTTCATGAATAGTGATCCTTTTTTTGTTTTTTTCCTAGAGAACAGATGGGAGAAATAAGCGGCACATCGTTGTCGTCAACGGTGACGTAAGCGTCTATGCCGTAGACATCTCGTAGCATTTTTTTTGTAATAATCTCACGAGGTGCCCCTTGATCGTACAACTGACCCCCTTGGTTGAGAACGATGATGGAATCGGCATTTCTACAGGACAGGTTTAAGTCGTGCATGACGATAACAAACATGATGTCTTTTTCTGCAATGACCTCTTTAATAATGGTAAACAATTCCAATTGTTTTTGCATATCGAGATTATTGGTGGGTTCATCAATCAGAATAATTTCCGGTTCCCGCACCAATATCTGGGCGATGGAAACCAATTTCCTTTGCCCGCCGGACAATTGATGCATATATCTCTTAGCCAGGTTCTCGATTCCCAGCTCTTTTAAGGCGTTGAGCGTGATTTCTAAATCCTCATCCCGGACTTTCCAACTCAGAGAGCCCAGCTTGCCCAATAAAACCGTTTCAAAAACAGTTAAGGCCGTTTGCCCCACATCGTGTTGAGGCATATAAACCATTAAATCCATACGTTCCACTTTTGTCATTTCTGAAAAAGATACGCCCTTCCATGCCATTTTGCCCTTTGCGGGAAGCAAACCGAACAAACATTTTAACAAGGTCGATTTGCCCGCGGCATTGGGACCTACAATAATGTTTAAGGGCTCCCGAATATTAAGGCATAGGTTGGCCAATACCGGATGCTCGTCGTATTGAAACGATAAATTTTCTATTGAAATCATACATAACCCTTTTTCTTTTTGAATATCAGCATGACAAAGAACGGTATACCGATGATGGAGGTAACGAGACCAACGGGTATCAGCGTTCCCGGAACCAAGGTTTTACTGAGAATAGACGCCACCGACAAAAGCAAAGAACCCACTAAAGCCGATGTGACGAGGAAATACCGCTGATCTTCTCCACACAAGATGCGTGCGATATGTGGAGAAACCAATCCCACAAAGCCGATGGTTCCGGCGAAACTGACGGCAGTTGCCGTTAAAAAGGCGATGACGAGAATGGTATTTCTTCTGGTTTTTTGCACATCGACACCCAAACTTTGTGCGGACTCGTCGGATAAGGCCATGGCCGTTAGTTTCCATGCGTTTTTTCCGAAATACGCCAAGCACAATAAGGTAACGATGATGATCACCCACAGCTTCGGCCAGCCGACTTTGGTCAGACTACCAAAGGACCAAAACACCAGGGATTGCAGGTCCGACTCGTTGGCGACGTACTGCAAAATCTGGGTTAATGCAGAAAATAAAAAATTGAGGGCAATACCGAAGAGGATCAAGGTGGATCTGTCTGAATCTTTTTTTCGCGAAAACGCATGGATTAAAACAGCGGCAGTTAATGAAAACACAAAGGAATTAAGTGTCACCAAGAGATTGCCCACGCCGGGTACAATCGAAATCCTTAAGACAATGGCTAACGCCGCGCCGAAGGAGGCTGCCGAGGAAAGCCCTAAAGTGTAGGAACTCGCCATAGGGTTTCTTAAAACCGTTTGCATTTCGCAACCTCCAATCCCTAAAGCCCCTCCAATAAAAACAGCTGAAAACGCTACAGGCATGCGCAAGTCCCAAATGACAAAATTGCTCACCGCATCAGCTTTCATTACCAAACCCTTTAGTGTTTCGCCTAAGGTAAGGTCTGCATTGCCGACAAAGAGATTGACGAGTGTACTGACAAGGATCATGATGGATAATCCGACAATCAACAACACTTTTTTATAAGTGAGAGATCTGTAAATGCGTCGCGCTTCTCGGGTCGTGCTATTCATCGAGGGATTCACCTAATTTGTAAAACCAAACGCCGTCTTCATAATCTAGTAACATGAATTTTTCATAGAACTCTTTTAAATTTGCATCCGGGTCCAAATCTTGAAACTCTTCGGGATACAGAATTTTTGCTATTTTTTGTGTCGGATAAAAGGTAAAATAGTTTCTGGCATGATCGTGGAAGAAGGTATATACGTCTTTATTCTGGACTGCGGAGAGCTTATCCCAGCCTGTGCGTTGAATGTATTGCCCAACGGTATTGTCCATACTTTCCTGTGCCTCTGCCGGTGTGAGATAACCGAGATGTCCTGTTACAAAAATATAATTCGGATCCGTTGTAATCAAATACTCGGGGTCTATTTTGCTCGTTTCACCGACGTGACCAACCGCAATATTATCGCCGCCGACGTATTGGATGATACTCCCCCATCCGTCTTGAATACCGGTCGAGTCGTATTCGTCCTTGGAGCCGGAACCTTTTTCCTGATACACCGTGGGTTTTTCGGCTTTATCCGGCAGGTTTTTTTTCGAGACCAATGCAAATTGCTTGTCTAAAAAATCGCTGATCTCTTCTGCTCGCTCTTCTTTGTTAAAGACTTTCCCCAATAGCTTTGTCGCTTCTTGTGGGGCGGAGAATGGATCCTTCGGCATACTCAACATCAAGGTCGGAATGCCCACTTCTTCTAGTTTCTTTGCAGCTTCCAAGGGTTTTTCGCTGAATCTGCTGGAGGTGTTCACAATAAAAAGGTCGGGTTTCAATGCAATCATCTGCTCCACATCATAACCTTGTTTACCGCCTCCTCCGATGACGGGTAAGTCTTGGAGCTTAGGATACCTTTCTCCTTATATTTTTTGAAATTCTTTGAGACTGCCCGAGGAGCCGACCCCTACAAACATATCCGTAAAGTCTTCGCCGACAACGGCTATGCAAGCTTCCGCCGCGTCCCATTGATTGACGATAACCCGCTTCACCGGGGTTTTGATGGTCACTTCTCGGTCCATCATATCCGTCAAGGTGATTTCTTTTTCCACCTCATCCGCTGTGTCCGCCGCTTGATCGGTTGTACCGTCACTCCGGTTGTTCGGCGCACAACTGCATAAAGACAGGATCAGCACACCGATGACCAACCACAAAACCATTCTTTTCATAAACTTTTCTCCTTTCGATTTTGGGCTAAAAAAAGAGCCCACAGCGAAGGCTCACGTTTTTGGTTAATCAATTTCAGAGAATTGATTAACGCATCAACTCTGTTTTCATCGCTCGTAAAAACAGAATTACATCGGTATGGCAAAGTATTCCGACTTAAGAACGATGTTGTGAGACGTTTCATCGGATGAACCGTTGGATCTCAATCGTTCAATTACGGCAGCGGGACTGCGTGGGAGTTACACCCAACTTCCTTCGCTTCAACTTGTAATGTGATTTTGAATACCATTTCAGTATAGGGTAACCCAGCCATGATGTCAATTGAAAATTGAAACTTCTATAATTTTTCATTTCTTAGATTGAAACCGGTGTCGATCTTCTTGTTGAGGCTCTATGGCAACACCCACCTTGCTTTTATGTACCCCGATTAAGTTGATAGGACCCTAGCGCCACGGATGGACAGGGTTTGGTATCCCATTGATTTAAGGACATGGCACTAAATAAAAAAAGCCACCGGAGAATTCAATTCCGGGGCTCGTTGGATGCTTTACAATACTTTGTTGTGTCCATCTGTGGTTAATACAGCGACCATCAGAACACCTTTTTTAAGGGATATACTCTGTGTGGATTCAGAGGTCACATTGCTGATTCCATAGCCGGGATTGCTGAGCCTTAGGGTGGCATCCTTTAAAGGATATTGAAAACCCTCGAGGGTGACGCCCTCGCAAGCATTGCTGAATGAGAGTATGGAAACGGTGGTTCCTATTGGCAAATTCAAATGCAGCTCTTGATCTACGAGGGTGATGCATTGCTCCGAGTTGATGATGGTCGCCGGTATTTGCTTTGCCAGTAATTCGTTCAACAAAAGTAAATTGCCGTAACTATGGTCAAAGCGCGATCCCACACCGCCATAGACATCGATGGCCGTAGCACCCATTTTCAAGGCGGCGGTAACTGCCAATTGTGTGTCGGTTTCATCTTTTTCCGGCGAATATTCCAAAATTTCCACACCCCTTTGCATATAATCGGCTTTCGTATGGGGATCGATGGAATCCAAATCGCCGATGATCAGATCCGGACGGTACCCGATGTGGTGCAAAAAATCCGAACCACCGTCGACGCCGATCACACGGTCGTAGATCCTATTTTTAAATGTCTCTTGAATTTCATTTTTTTTACCGTAATGACCATTTGCAAAAATGGCTACTCTCATCAGTATTTGTTCTCCGTTTTTTCCAGCAGTTGAAGGTAGAATTTGTAGCGTTGTGGCGATATTTCTTTTCTTTCCAATTGCTTTTTGATGGCACAATTCGGTTCGTTTAAGTGAACACAATCATTGAATTTACACCCTGCATTATCAAATTCTCTAAAATAATATTTTAAAGTTTCCCTTTCGATATTTTCCCCTAATTCTATGGAGGTAAATCCCGGTGTATCCACAATGGCACCACCCGCTTCCAAGGGGACCAGCTCCACATGTCGGGTCGTATGACGTCCGCGCAACACTTTTTTGCTGATTTCTCCAATTTCCATTTGTGCTTCGGGAATCATGGCATTGATCAAAGTCGATTTGCCCGTTCCGGAGGGGCCTGCCAGAAACGATGTTTTGCCGATCAGGCGCTCTCTAATCTCGTGGATCATCCGATCCCGTTCTTCATCAAACCCCACGATGTACATGGGATAGTCCGTAGCATACAAATAGTCTTGAATGTTTGAAAGGGCTTTTTCCCCTGCTAGATCGGATTTTGTGAAGCAGAGAATCACCTCTACCTTATTGTATTCGCATTGCACTAAAAGTTTTGTCATAACGCCAAAATTTGGTGGCGGGTTGTTCATAGAGAAGACCAACACAGCTGTATCCACATTGGCAACCGGCGGGCGCAAAAAATAATTACGCCTCTCCTTGATCTCTTCAATAACGTAGTGACCGTCATCTTCTTGGTTGACGATCACATGGTCTCCGATAGCCGGCGTAATGTTTTTTAATCGCAATAATCCTCTTAAAGAGCATCGAATGGTTTCACCGGTATCGGTAGATTTTACATCATAAAATCCACCGATTCCTTTTATAATAAATCCTTCTATCTTTTCTTTATTCATCGTTCACCGTTCTATTAAGTTTCCTCTCCCGGCGTATGAGGTGGTTCCGGTTGGGCAGGTGTTGGGGGGTCCGTTTTATCATCTTTAAAAAACGGATCGGTTTTCTTAGGTTTTCCGGTAGAGACGACAAAGTTAACGGCGGTACGACTTTCAATTTCCGTACCCTCTGCGGGGCTTTGTGAAATGACCAAACCCGCAGCGTAAAAATCGCTTTCTGCAGTCGTAATGGTCCCTACGGTTAAGCCGTTGTTGCTGATGCGTGCCCGAGCATCGGCTTCGGTTAAACCGACAATACCCGGAACAACCACTAAGTCCTTGCCCTTGGAAATAAACAAAGTGACCTTGGTCCCCTCCGGTACGGAGGTACCCACGGATGGGCTGATGCCGTAAGCCATGCCCGACTCAACTTCGCTGTTGTGTTCTCGTTCAATTTTTTCTATCATCAAATGGGCATTTTCTATGATACGTATCGCCTCGTCCTCTTTATAGCCGCGTACATCGGGAACTTCAACATTTTTAACACCCTTGGAAACGGTAACCCGAACGCTTTTACCCTTGGTGGTTTCCTTACCGGCCTCCGGGTTCTGACTGATAATATGTCCCGCTTGGATATTGGCATCGTTGACTTCCTTTTCAACTTCCAAGACTAATCCCAAGTCGGTGATTTCTTTTTGCGCTTCTTCCAAGCTTTTGTTATTTAAATCCGGTATGACAATGCGCTTTAAAAAGACGGTGTTGATCAGAATGCCCGTGAGAACTGCCAAAACGGCAAGGCCAAAAACAAAACCTAAAATATTGTTTCTACGCTTTTTGCGCTTCGCTTGGATAAAATCCTGATCCAAAGTGTCGTCGTAATCCGGTTCGTACATGGGGTGGTCGGCGGCGGTGGTAACGGTAAAGACACCGTTGCCGGCGCCGACAGCATTTTGTGCACCGTCCTGTGCTAATACCACAGCCGATGCACCGAGGACTTCAGCGTTGACATCTTCTTTAATTCTTGTTAAATCCTCAATGAGCTCTTCCATGCTTTGGTAGCGATCATCGGGCTTTTTTTGTGTCAATTTCACGACGACCTCGTTAACTGAGTTCGGTATTTCAGGACGCAACTCCTGAGGGGGTACCAACTTGTCTTGAATATGCTTGATGGCAATGGTCACGGTGCTTTCTTCATCGAAGGGCAGCTCGCCCGTCAGAAGTTCGTAAAACATAATGCCTAAGGAATACAAGTCGGAACGCTCGTCAACAAAGGAACCTCGCGCTTGCTCCGGCGATATATAGTGTACCGAGCCCATGGTTTGATTGGTCATGGTAACGGTGGAGCTGGTAATGGCCCGTGCGATACCGAAATCTGCCACCTTGGGGGTATTGTCCTTTGTCAGCAAGATATTGTGGGGTTTGATATCTCGATGAATGATTTTATTTTCATGGGCACAACTCAAGGCTTCCGCTATGAGTACGATAAAATCGATGGCTTCTAAATAATCCAAATGTCCTTTTTTGTTCAGGTATTGTTTTAATGTGATGCCATCCACATATTCCATGATAATAAAATAGATGTCTTCCTCTACCCCAACGTCATAAATAGAAACGATGTTGGGATGGGTTAAGCCAGCGGCCGCTTGGGATTCCCTATCAAATTTTTTGATAAATTGTTCGTTTTCCGTGTACTCTTCTCTTAAAACTTTAATGGCTACATAGCGGTTCAGCTTGGTATCCAACGCTTTGTACACATAAGCCATGCCGCCTCGCCCGATCAATTCCAGAATCTCGTAACGGTCGTTCAATACTTTATTGATCATCGGTGCTTGCCCCTTTCTCTGTAAACAATACAACGGTAATATTGTCCGTACCGCCGTTATCGTTTGCTTCGTTGATGAGGTTTTTTGCCGACACTTCTAAGTCATCTTGATCAATCAGCTCTTGAATTCGTTTTTCCAAGACCATATTGTATAAACCGTCGGTACAAAGCATAATCGTATCCTCAGCTTGGAGTGTGTATCGATAATAGTCTGTTCGGATTTTTTTGTCTGTTCCCAAAGCCCGAGTAATCACATTTTTTTGCGGATGCATCAATGCTTCTTGATTGGAAATGCGTCCTTCGTCCATCAAAACTTGTACCAAGGAATGGTCTTTCGTCAACTGTTCGATATCCTTTTCAGTGACGCGATACGCTCTGCTGTCTCCTATATGGACCAAGCACATATCTTGTCCACAAACAATTGCCATGGTTAAGGTCGTCGCCATTCCGGCAAGCTCTTGATTGGTATCGGCATATGCCAGCATCTCAGCATTCATTTCCGAGACAAAGTCCTGTAATTCCTCTTGAGAAAATAAATCCTCCATCTTGCAGGCGTTTTGTTTGATGTAATCGACAGCCATGTTGCTGGCGACATCGCCTGAACGATGTCCGCCAAGCCCGTCGGCCACTGCAAAAATATAATATTCTTGATTGTGGCATTCAATGGTTGCCGCAAGACAGGCATCTTGATTAATTTTTCTTTGTATTCCCACATGGGAGGAATAAGCACAATTCATCGGAGAGTCACCTCGTTAACACTTTGTGTCGCAATTGTCCACAAGCCGCATCGATATTTTTACCTATAATTCTTCTAATTGTACAGTTTAATCCGTGTCTTTTCAACTCAAGGGCAAATTTTTTTACATTTGGACTCGATTTGTATACACTTTCCTCTATGGGATTGAGGGGAATGAGATTGATATGTACAGGAATTCTTCGATGAATAGCCGCTAAAGCTCGGACTTCTCGAAGACTGTCGTTGGTACCTTCCATGAGGGCGTACTCAAAGGTAATGCGCCTGCCGGTTTTCTCAAAATAATAGCGACAGGCCTCTACCAAGTCGTCGACGGAATAGGTTTTTGCAATGGGCATCAGTTTCTGTCGCTCACTGTCGATGGGGTGATGCAGAGATACGGCTAAATTAATTTGCAGATTTTCTTCTGCTAAGGCACGGATTTGAGGTACCAAGCCGGAGGTCGACAAGGTGATATGTCGCTGCCCAATGCCCCATGCGTTGTTGAGAAGATCGATAAATTGCAAAACATTGTCGTAGTTATCTAAGGGTTCTCCAATGCCCATCATCACCACATTGGAGATGCGCTCGCCGGAGGCTTCTTCCGCCAATGCAACTTGAGACAGCATTTCACCGGGTGTTAAGTTGCGCACCAATCCCTTTTTCGTTGAAGCGCAAAACTCACAACCCATGCGACAGCCCACTTGGGTGGAAATACAAAGACTCATGCCGTGATGATAATCCATCAGAACGCTCTCCACGGTTTGACCGTCTTCAAATTCTATTAAAAACTTGGAGGTCCCGTCATCGCTTTGCTGTTGCAGGATGCGGCCTGTATGAATATAAAAGTCTTTTTTTAAACGCTCCTTAAAATCCTTGGATAAACCTTTGATCCGGGAGATATCTTTTACTTTTTGTCGATACAAACCCTCGTAAAGCTGTTGGCCTCTAAACTTTTTTTCTCCAACATCGAGGGCTAATTGTTGGAGCTCCTTCAGAGTCCAACCGAAAATATTTTTTCTTTCTAAAGCCATTTAATGACCTCTATCCTTTTTCTGTAACTTACAAAGATAAAAACAATCGCTACCCCTTTCTTTCGGACAATAATAATGGTTGTCCAAATAGGGCGGTAGCTCGACCATGGCCAGTTCCGGGTGTTTTTCCATTATTTTAACTATTTGTTCTTCGTTTTCCGCAGGGTTGACGGTACAAGTGCTGTACAATAAAAAACCTCCGGGTTTTAAAACCTTGAAGGCGTTCTCCAATAAGGCAGCTTGTAGGGGCAGCAATTCCGAAATGGCATTGGGGTCTGTTCGGTAGCGTATTTCCGGTTTCCTGCCGATGACCCCTAAACCGGAGCAGGGTGCATCCAACAAGACTTTATCGTAAAGCTCAAATTCTGAGGGATTGTGGAGCCGCCCGTCCACCTGTTGGATTTGTATGTTGGTGAAACCCATGCGTTGGGCCGTACTGCGAATGAATTCTAAGCGGTGATCGTAAAGATCTCTGGCGACGATGGTGCCGGTGTTGGCCATGGCTTGTGCCAGATGGGTTGTCTTGCCACCGGGAGCGGCACACATATCCAAAATGCATTCCCCTTTTTGGGGTGCTAACCAATGGCCCGCCAACATAGCCCCTTCGTCCTGAATGGTAAAATGACCTTGGCGATAGGATTCGGTGTCGGTGATCAACAGCTCTTCCGGAATATCCTCCACATACAGCGCCTCTTCTGCCACCGTTCCCTTGGATATCTCAAAGCCTTGTGCCATCAAATCAGCCATGAGGCCATCCGGCGAGGTCTTCAATGTATTGGTTCGCAGGGTTAAGGGCGGCACGCGGTTGAGCCTTGAAAATAAAATTTCCACTTGCTCTTTCGAATAGACTTGTAAATATTTTTCCGTAATCCAATGTGGGACGGAATGGTTTAAAGCAAATTTTTCGTCGGAATCGGAAAGTTTTTCTATTTCCTTTTCCGGTGTGGTCTCCTGGTGCAAAAGCCCACGAAGAACCCCGTTAACAAACCCCCGTAGGGCCGGTTTAAATTTCTGGGCGGTTTTAACCGCTTCGTTGACTGCGGCATAAGCCGGCACGCGGTCTAAATAGTAAATTTGAAACAGGGCGATGCGTAAAATGACCAATGCCTCTGCATCCAGCTTTTTCATCGGCCTGTTGATACCCCGTGAGATCATCAGGTCCAGAGCCATTTGATTTTGCAAAACACCGTAGACCAGCGCCGTAAACAAGCGGGCGTCTTTTTCGGTCATGGATTGTTCATTGAGGCTTTTTTGCACCTCTTCATTGGAAAAGGCCTTGCCTCCATTGATGGCCAGCAAGACCTTATAAGCTTTTCTTCTTGGATTTTCCATTAGCGTCTACTGTTTCTCAAAGCAATCAAACGTACCAAGTTTAACAACGCCGTAACCATCGAGGCGACATAGGTCAGTGCAGCTGCGGACAAAACCTTTTGAACGCCGCGGTTTTCCTCTGAGGTGACGATGTAATTTTGCTCTAGGACATTCAGCGCCCGGGAGGATGCGTTGAATTCGACCGGCAGGGTGATGACGTAAAATGCAAATGCGACGATGAATAATAAAATGCCCAAATTCATCAAGGTCATTCCTATATTGCTGTTACCCATAAAGAGACCGATTAAAAATAATGGCCACGAAGCGGTGGAAGCAATATTGCTGATGGGAACGATGAAATTTCTAAAGCGCAGGGGTGCATAACCGCTGGCATCTTGTAAGGCATGGCCGGTTTCGTGAGCTGCAATACCCACCGCCGCAATGCTGTTGTTGTTGGCCACACCTTGGGATAAACGCAATATTTTAGTGCGCGGATCGTAGTGATCTGTCAACTCCCCGGCCACTTGTTCCACCCGAACGTGGTGTAAGCCGTAGGCATCCAAAATTTGTCGAGCTGCTTGTGTGCCCGTCAGGCCGTTTTGTGTTCTGACCTGAGAGTATTTATTATAAGCCGATTTGACCTTTGCTTGAGCAAATGCGGCCAAAATCATGCCGGGTATTAAGAGTATAAAGGTCCAATCATAAAAAAACATATGCTTTCTCCTTAACTTAAAATCATTCCTTTTTCTATATTTCTACCAAGCAAGAAAGACGGTGCATCCATACGCCTCTTTCCTGCTAATTGTACTTCCTTTAAGGTCAGGGCACCGTCGCTGGTTTTGATGATCAGCGCGTCCTTGGATTGCAACACCGTACCGGGCTTTTCGCTGCCGGAATAGGCTAAGGCTTCTGCTCCGAAACACTTCATTTTAACGCCGTCTAAGGTCGTGTAGGCACCGGGATAAGGATCTGTTCCCTGAATCAAATTGACGATGGTTTCCGTTGAATCTGCCCAATTGATTTTCCCCGTATCGCGGTCCACTTTCTCTGCATAAGTTGCCAAAGCTTCGTCTTGCTTTTCGGGTTGAATGGTCCCCTTCACGTAACCCTCTATGGTTTCCAGTAACAATTTTGCGCCCATTTCAGCTAATTGATCGTGGGCCGACCCCACCGTGGTGTGGTCCTCAACCTTTATACAATCCTTTGCGAGCATATCCCCGGTATCCATCCCCGTGTCCATTTTCATGATGGTCACGCCGATTTCAGGACAGCCGTCCATCAGGGCTCTGTGAATGGGCGCAGCCCCTCTATAAGCCGGCAGTAAGGAACCATGAATGTTTAAGGCACCGTATGGAGGAAGGTTTAACAATTCTTCAGTCAAAATCTGACCATAGGCCGCCACCACAAATAAATCCGGTTGCAGCTCTCGCAGCGTTTCTAAAAATGTAGGATCTTTGACCTTCTCCGGTTGCAAGACGGGATAGCCCAATGCCAAGGCTTTCTCCTTGGCCGGTAAAAAACGTATCTTTTGCTTTCTGCCACTGGGTCTATCGGGCTGCGTCACTAAGGCTACGATCTCATAATCTGAATGGGACAAGGCATCCAACATCGGGCATGAGAATTCACTGGAGCCGAATGCGACGATTCTAAGATTTTTCTTCATTTTGACCTTCCACCGCTTTATCTAAAAAGACAATACCGTTGACATGGTCGACTTCGTGGCAAACTGCTCTTGCCAACAAGCCCTCGCATTCCAATTCCTCGTTTTCTAAATCCATGTTTTGATATTGAACTGTCACCTTTTCAGGTCTGGGGACCATCTCAGCCCGTTCCGGAAAAGAAAGGCAGCCTTCTACCTCGCAAACCTCTCCCTCGGAAGCGGTTATTTCCGGATTCAAGAGCGTCATCGGGCCTTCGCCCACATCGATGACGACGATGCGTTTCAATACGCCCACTTGAGGGGCTGCCAAACCAACACCTTCGTGTTCGTACATCGTATCCAACATATCTTGTTCTAAAATTTTTAAACGTTCGTCTACTTCCGTGATTTCACGGGAATTTTTTCTAAGAATCGGATCATCGTTGACCCGTAAATATCTGATTGCCATTTTTTTCTCCTAACCGTATAGTGGGTTGACATCTATGGAAACTTTTGACGTAAAACCATAGGTTTCCCTTTTATCGACAATTGTTTTCATCGCCTTGTGAAAGTTTTCTAATTTTTCTGTTTTGACCATTAAGGTCGTTTTGAATTGATCCCTACCGCGTATTCTCATGACATTTGGAGATCTATAACATTCTAACCCCTCTTCCTTTAACCATTCGTAGAGTTTTCCGGCGTCTTTAAGTAAAACTTTAGGTTGTTTTCCAAATATCATCATTTGTATCAAATTGCCATAGGGCGGATAACGCAACAGCTTTCGAAAGGCGATCTCTTCCTGATAATAGCTTTGGGGTTTCTCCAAACCTTTGAGCACGTAGTGCTCGGGTTGGTGGGTTTGCACCCACACATCCTCGACGTCCGGCGTCAAGGTACGCAATAAGTTGAAAAAACGATAGGCTTGCTCCGATGCCGTGTAATGACCTCGATTGAGTTCGATATCCGCCAAGAGTACCCCCACCGTGGCGATGTGATCCGGGTAATTGAAAAATCGCAGAAGGGTGGATGAACCGATGAGAATCTGCCAATCCGATTGGATTTTTTCCATGGCTAATCGGTAAGCTTTGCTGTTTTGTGTATCTCTGGCATCTAAGGTGAGAACCTCATGCTCGGGGTAGCGTTTTTTTAAAATCTCCATCAGGCGATCGATCCCCAAACCTATGGGGCCATAACCTTTTCTCTGATGGCAATTTGGACAAGTACCTGTAAATTCCTTTGTTTGATCGCAATAGCCACAATACATCAAGGCATTTGCTTTGTCATATTTAAAAGAGACTTCGCAATCCGGGCATTTTTCGACATAGCCGCATTCTTTGCAAAAGACGTAATTGGCGTAGCCCGTGGCATTCAACAAAAATACCGTTCGTTGACCTGTCTCCAAATTCTTTTCCAACTTTTTCCTTAGAGCCTTGCTCATAAAATCCAAATTGCCCCTGCGCATTTCCTGCATCATATCGACCACATGTATCTTGGATTGGGATAGATTTTCAGGAGATGGGATTTCTTGCCAACGCTTTTCCTCTATATTTTTGACGCTTCGAATCCCTTGGACTTCCTCCAAAAGAACGACATTGGTATGAGGATTGTCTTCTTGCCAACGGGATGCCAAGGTAACGATATCGTATTTGGGCATGTGGGGTACGGCGTAGGACGGGTCGTTGGCTTCGTCCAAAAGGATGTGATCCAAATGGCGAAAGGGCAAAAAAAACGCAGAACGCGTGCCGATCACCACCCGTACGTGTCCTTGGGCTATTTCTTGGTAGTTGCGATATCTTTCTTTTTGAGATAAGCCGCCGTGGTAAAATGATACAAGCGTTCCGAATAAATCTGTGAACGCTTTGCGATAATAAGTTATATAATTGTTTTCCGCTACAATCAACAACAATTGCCCTTCTTTTGTTTGTAGGGTTTCTTCGATCATGCGTCTATAAAAGGCATGCCGTGTCTCCCCCTTAGGGCAACGGATATACAGCGGCACCTTCCCTTTGTTTGTAGCCAGAAGGCAGTCGTATAAATCAGATTCTGTGGGCTCCCAAGTTGGCACACTCATGTTTCGGGACAGTGCCAAAGCCTCATCGTAGCTTTCGATCAGCCTTTTCTTTTCTAAGTTGCGAATACTGGCTGTATTGCCCGCCGCCGCCACCAAGGCCTCCCGACTGATATCCGATTCCCTTAAAAGCGCCATGATACGCTTTTGCACCGAACCTCTAACCGCCTCGTCCTTGAGTAACCGATAATAGCGGATAGACTCCTGATAGGCTTTGATGCCCTCAGCGGTTACGATCGATTTGACGGGTGCGGTAAAGAGAACCAAGGCCTCATAAAACAGACAACCGTAATACCGCTGGATAAATTGACATAGTTTGATTTGCGCTTCGCTCAGTACTGGCTGCAGATCGATGATTTCCAAAATTTCTTTAACAGACTCTCCGAAATCCGAGTCCCCTTTTAAGGCAAGGACAAAGGCTTCGTGTCTTTTGTTTCCTTTGCCAAAAGGGACTACCACACGCATCCCTTTTTTGACTTGTCCAACCAACCGGTCCGGGATCCGGTAATCGAAGGGACGATCTATCTTTTTACTTTTTTGTCGTAAATAAACTTCCGCAATTCTCACAGCCGGCTCAATCTAAAATAATATCGTCCAATATCATATCGCCAATTTGATCCGGTTTGTCATCTGCTGCAATCCCATCGGCTTCTTCGATTGTTTCTTGTACTTCTTCTTGATCCGATGCTGTTTGCTGTATTTTGGCGCCATCTTTACAGATGTGTACCAAATTTTCAGAGATCTCCGCTGTTGCCACAGACACCGCATTCTCCACATCAATGCTCAACAACGCATCGTCACCGTCGGTGATTTCCCTAGCACGCTTGGCGGTTGCTAAAACCAGTGCGTACTTGTTACCGGCTTTTTTAATCAATGAGTTGATGGCCGGATAACGCATACCCTTGGATATATATTCTTGTAGTTTTTTCTCGTTCATGGTTACCTCTTTAAAATCTCCAAGACATGATTGATTAATCTTTCTGTCCTGCATTTTTCCGCAGTAATAATAGCTCGCACCTGTCGAGCTGCAGTTTCTTTGTTTTCATTGATCACGATATAAGAATAGTCGTCGGCATTGGTCATTTCTTCATAAGCACAGGACAAGCGCCGCTCCATCTCTTCTTTTGTTTCCGTGCCTCTACTATGAATGCGACGTCTCAATTCTTCCATGGATGGCGGTGCAATGAAAATGTAAACTGCTTTTTTAAAAGTTTTACGTATTTGCGCCGCTCCCTGAATATCTATTTCTAAAATGACATCGTAGCCACCATCGATCATTTTCTCGACATAGTCCCTTGGTGTTCCGTAGTAATTACCATGCACCTTGGCATATTCCAAGTACATGTTTTCTTCGATTCTTTTTTCGAAATTCTCAACGGATTGGTAGAAGTAATCCACACCTTCCTTTTCCATGGGTCTGGGTTTGCGCGTCGTTTCAGATACAGAAAATTTTATGTCCGGGCAATGTTGATGTACAATTTCGGTTACCGTACCCTTTCCTGCGCAGGATGGCCCCGATATGACAATCAAACAGCCCTTTTCTTTTTTGAAAAATTGTTCTTCCTTTTGTGCTGTCATGGTCACCTCTTTTCAAATTTACTCGATGTTTTGAACTTGTTCTCTGATTTTTTCTATTTCGCTTTTTATATTGACCACATGTTCGGATATATGAATACAATTGGATTTCGAGCCAATGGTATTGATTTCACGGTTCATTTCCTGTACGAGAAAATCCAACTGACGTCCTACCGGTCCCTCTTGGTTTTTGATGATTTCCCTGAAGCGGGTGAGATGCACCTGAAGCCTGGTCAATTCTTCATCTATGGCAAGGCGATCGGCCATGATGGCCACTTCCATCATGATGCGATGTTCATCGAAGGTGTTGGTTTCAGTCAACTCGATTATTTTTTCGCGCAATTCCTTACCGTATGTTTCGACCATTTCCGGTGCCCGTTCTGCTATGCAATGGGTCATATCTTCGATGGAGCTGCAATGGTCCAGCATGCTCTTTTTTAATTTTTCACCTTCAGAACGTCTGCTTTTATCCACATCTGCTACACATTGTATGAGAGTCGGCTCCAAAATTTGCCAGATACTCTCTAAGTCTGCAGGTTCTTCCCTAGTGGAGACGATGTCGGGATAACGGGCAACCAGTTCCACATTAAAGTGAGGCTGAATTCTGGAGTCGCTCTCCATGATCTCGCTGAGCACATCGATATAAGCTTTGGCCAAGTCTTGATTGTAAACCAACTCAATGTTGGATTCTCCCAAATGATGATATTTGATAAAAATTTCTATGCGCCCTCTTCTAAGAGTCTTTCCGATACAATCCCGTACTCTGTCTTCTATGGCATTGAGCATTCTCGGCATTTTAATAAAAAAATCTTTATAACGATGATTGACGGTTCGTATTTCTATAGAGATTTCCGCTCGTTGATCTCGAAAGTCTGCACGACCGAAACCTGTCATACTTCTCATAGGATTCTCCTCATTTGCATTTGCTTTCAATACTTCTAATAGATCATTTTACCATTATCTCACTTTTTTTCAAATGATACAAGAGAAGCTTAGAGATCTTAGCGACGAACGCGACGCTATGTTGGGCTTTATTCACAGCTATTGCGTGACTTCAATTTAATTTTGATGTATAATGCATAAAAATAAAAAGTTTTGTCTAGTGAAGGAGGACCTATGCCTTTTGACGGAATCGTAACACATCATTTAACAAAAGAACTGCACACACTCTTATCCGGAGGGCGGGTACGCAAAATCACTCAGCCGGAACAAGATGAAGTGCGCTTTACAATACACAACCACGGGGAGAACCATCAACTGCTTTTAACCTGTAATCCCAACAGCCCCAGGGTGCACATGACGGATTATAACAAGCCCAACCCTTTAACGCCACCGAATTTTTGTATGGTACTCAGGAAACACTTAAACAACGGCATTATCCAGCAAGTGACCCAACACTTAACCGATCGCATCGTGATCTTCGACATTTTAGCAAAAAATGACTACAATGACCTCGTTCTTAAAAAGCTGATCATCGAAATTATGGGGCGCCATGCCAACATCCTATTGATTGACCCTGAAAATGAAACCCCTACCATCATTGACGCCATTAAAAAAGTAGGCTTAGCGGAAAACCGTTATCGCCAAATTTTTCCCGGACATCCTTATTTGGCACCACCTTTAAATGATCGAATTTCCTTTTTATCTGTTGACCAAGAAGATCTTAAAAACATGTTACATCTGGAGAAGAAGAGTACCATCATTCGCTTCTTTTTAGATCATTTTCTCGGTATCAGTCCCAGAGTAGTGGAGGAAATCTGTTACCGCTGCGGTTTAGACTCCGACACCTGCGTGTCAGATCTCACCGTTAAACGGACCGATTTTTTAGTACAGAGTTTTTTCGAAGTCATCGAAGCAGTGCAAGGCGCGCCGTACCCCAAGGTGTATTCCCACAGGCGGCAAGTGATTGATTTTTCCACTTTGCATTTGAGACATTTGCCCCAAGAGGATTCGAAATCCTACGACAATGTCAACACCATGTTGGATGACTACTACTATTTAAGAGATAAGCAGCAACGCTATCGCTCTAAAAGCCACTCCCTGTCCAGCCGTCTGGATACTTTGCTCAAGAAAGCTTATCGCAAACAACAGAATCTTTTTCAGGATTTAAAGCGAACGGAAAAAGCTGATCGTTATAGATTGTATGGCGATTTGATCACCGCCAATATCCATCTATTGAAAAAGGGCATGACCAAGGTCATGTTGCCCAATTATTACGATCCGGAAATGAAGGAAGTGGAAATCAACTTAAAAATCAATGAAACCCCCGCTCAAAATGCCCAACGCTATTACAAGCGTTACAACAAAGCAAAACGCGCGGTGGGATTGGTGGCGGAGCAATTGGAAATTGTAAAAGATCAAATTTATTATTTGGAAAGTATGTCCAATTCGGTTAAAAGTTCCACAGAATTAGAGGAGCTTTCGGAAATTCAGGACGAATTTAGACGTTCCGAATTTGCCAGAAAAAAAGATCAACAAGACAAAAGAGAGAAGCGCACCCATCAATCGAAGCCGATGCACTTCATCTCTTCGGAAGGTTTCGACATTTATGTCGGAAAGAATAACTATCAAAACGATGCCATCTCTACGCGCATGGGAGTAGATGAGGATTGTTGGCTTCATGTCAAGGATGCCCCCGGTGCCCACGTATTGGTGGTAGCCGACGGAAAGTTTATTACGGAACAAACTTTATTGGAAGCGGGGCACTTGGCCGGTTATTACAGTCCCTCCAGACAATCGGAAAACATACCCATCGATTATGTGGAATACAAACATGTCAAAAAACCCAACAAATCCAAACCCGGAATGGTAGTGTATACCCACCAAAACACCATGTACATCACACCTTCCAAGTCTATTGTGGAGGGCTTGAAACAAGTGTCGGAGGCTTAAAGATTCTTTGCGATTTTCAGCGCTTCCTTAAAATAGTCGGGTAAATCAATTTCAAAAGCAAGGACATCTCCTGTTAGCGGATGTGTAAAAGACAACCGATCCGCTACCAGCAGTTGTCCTTTTTGTTTATAGAAAGTACCCTTTTGGTTGTATAGTGGATCCCCCACCACAGGGTGTCCCAGATAAGCTAAATGGACGCGAATTTGATGGGTACGACCGGTTTCCAGTTGGCAGCCAACCAAGGTATAACGAGGATAGTGTTCCAGGACTTCGTAATGGGTCACCGCCCTGCGGCCTTCGGGAACAACCTTTCTCAGATAACGGCTTTTGGGGTTTCTGCCGATGGGTTGATCGATGCGCCCTGAAGTCTCCCCCATCACCCCTTCCACCAGGGCTAGGTAGTGCCTTTCTATTTGGCGGTTTTGTATGAGCGTTGACAGGGCTTGGTAAGCCTCATGTGTCTTTGCCACCACCATCAAACCGGCGGTGTCCTTATCCAAACGGTGTACAATGCCGGGACGGTAAGCCTCGCCACTTTGAGCCAGTGGAATGCTCAGATACAACAATGCCGAGACCAAGGTGTTTTCTCTTTCACTGTCCGTTGGGTGAACCAACAAACCCTTGGGTTTGTTGACAACCAACAAGTCCCGATCTTCATGGACGATGTCCAAAGGAATGGGCTTCGGGATGGGTGTGTTGTCAACGGTCTCCGGTAAAGCAACGGCAATTCTGTCTTTATTTTTTATTTTGTAACCGGCTTTTACCGTTTCGCCGTTAACGGTGATCAAGCCCTCCAAGATATAATTTCTGATTTGAGAACGGCTGACATCCACCATCATTCTTTCCAAATAACGATCCAACCGTTCGTTGTTGCTGGTCGCAACCTCATAAATTTTCAAATGTATTTCTCCACCATCAATACCGTGTTGCCCTTTTTGGTTTTCCCATCCAAACCGGCGACATAGGCTTTCCCTTTGCCTCTCAAAGACAGAATGTCCCCGGAAACAATGGGGTAGGATTCCTTGAGCACAGGTTTGCCGTTGATCCGAAACCGTTGTTGTTTGATGGCTCTTTGCGCATCCCTTCGGGACATGCCCCAAATCTTTGCGATGACACCGTCCGCTCTGAGGGATGCCGCGACGATGCGCATTTGTTTAACCTGTACAGGGATGGGCGTTAACTGAGAGCTGTCTCCGAATTCTTTCTGAATGTCATAACCTTTTAATTTCGTTAAGGAAAAACCGATAAATTCCTCCAATCTTTCAACGAATAAAAATTGTACGGAATTTTCATGGACGAGAATATCGCCAATACATTCTCTTTCAATGCCCAAACCCATTAAAGCCCCCAACACATGACGATGGGAGCAGGGAAACTGAACTGAAATCTTACACAGGCGAATGGGCCAAAACAAATCGTCCTCATGATAGTCATCGGGGTAGACACAGAGCATCTGCCTTTCAGCTTCTTCGTAGCCACCCCAAAGCAAATAGGAAACAAGTTTGTTGTTTAAATAGGTTTCAGCCAAGGACTGGTGATGGACATCTAAAAAATCGAAATAGTAGGGATAGTGACATTGGGACACGACTTCTTTGAGTCGTGCCATGAAAATGGTTTCTTGTTTTTCGTAGGGGTTCATAAAGCTTGCAATATTCTTTCTAAAACAACGTAAAAAACCAATGCCATTTTGTGCAAGCACAAAGCCATTGGTTTTGTCATCTTTGTAATCTTAAGTTCTCTTGTTGTCTGTACCGGCTGTTCACACAGCACCTTACCCTTTGCATTGGCTAAAAAATAGTGTTGATCATTAGGATGTACAAGGGCTGCACAAGGATTCTGATCACAGCTATGACAGCTATGGGGGAAAAGTCCAGGGTACCTACAACGAGGAATTTTCTAAAAGGTGCTAAAAGAGGATCGGTCATTTTAGCAATCCAAGACCCGAACTTAGATCGTCTTAAATCCGGGACCCAACTCATCAGCACATTGATAATGACCATATAAGTAACAACTCTAAAAAAGATATCTCCTGCTACTAAGAGTGTTCCCTTTAAAGATGACATACTCAGTCTTCATCCCATTCCAGAATCGGTGTAGCAAAATCGGTGGAAGTGTCCATTTCAGTCGATACGAAAACTCTTCTGGGTGCTAAAATAAAAACGTTATCCGCAATTTTGTTGATGGTACCATCCAATGCGAAAACAGCGCCGTTTAAAAAATCGAAAATTTTGCGTGCTTGTGCCAAGTCTGTATTTTTCAAATTAACCACTACGGTAATATTGTCTCGTATTTTGCGTACAATTCCCGGAGCATCGTCAAAAGAAGAGGGTTCTAAAACCAAAACCTCCGGACCATCAGCTTTAACCTGAGGTTGTTTTTTTGGTGCTCTCGAAGAAAAAACGCCTCTTGGTTCTTCTTCCATTTGCATCTCATCTTCATCATAAAGATCCATATCATCGTCTTCGAAATTTTCGTCTTCGTCGCTCAATCCCAAAAATTTTGTGATTTTGTTCATTTCTCTTCTCCTGTAAATAATTTTGTACCTATTCGAACAGCTGTCGATCCTTCTTCTACAGCAATGGCATAATCGTTGGACATACCCATGGACAATGTATCCATTGCTATATTCTTTAAGTCATAATCACTGATTATTCTATCATAGATTTCTTTTAGTTTCCTAAATACTTCTCTCTGTACGGCCGTATCCGTCGTATGGGGTGCCATGGCCATGACACCTTTTAATACAACGTGATCGCAGGTTTTAAGGACTGCCATCACTTCAGAGAGGTCTTCAGTAGAAAAACCATATTTTTGCGGTTCTTTTGCGATGTTAAATTGAATGAGGATCGCCGTGACGACTTCTGCTTTTGCACTTTCCTGATCAATTTTTCTTAAAAGCCGCAAAGAATCGACGGAGTGAATTAAGTGAACCCGTCCAACCAAATCTTTAACTTTATTGCGCTGAAGGTGTCCTACAAAATGCCAACGGACCGATGGGCTAAAACGAGACATTTTAGCCGTTAATTCCTGCACTCTGTTTTCTCCTAAATCCAACACCCCCGCATCGATGACCTCTTGGATTTCTTCATCCTTGC
The DNA here is from genome assembly GCA_012522805.1 of Eubacteriaceae bacterium. Classification (GTDB taxonomy): domain Bacteria; phylum Bacillota; class Clostridia; order Eubacteriales; family Eubacteriaceae; genus JAAYJS01. Next base: position 77,592 of record JAAYJS010000023.1, read on the forward strand.
GGTACTTGGTAATAGCGATGAGCTTTGTGCTATCCGGCAATGTTTTGAGGACATTTCCAATGTTGTCTTTTATCATTTTATCTCCTATGGATATACTTTGATGACCATACCGGGACTGAGCTTGCGGTTGAGTTCCGAGTCCAAGCTTAAGATCGCTTTGCCTTGAAGGGTTGTTTTAACCTCTACTTCATAGGATTCGGGAAAGGTTCCCTTTTCTAAAACTTGAACGTAGGTTTTGTTATCTCTTTTGTCAATACAACTTTGCGGCAAAATATAAGCATCTTCTTTTTCCAAATAAATGTCCGGTTGAATCATAATTTCTTTTGCAAACACGTTTACATAGTCTTTAATGAGAAGAACGACAATCTTCTCGTCATTTTCATTTTCTTCGTTCTCTAGCACATCTACAAAGTAAGCGGAATAATCGTAATGATCGGTGGAGAAGCTGATGGTGGGATAATCCCTTAAATAATCGACACGACGTACTAGAAAATGATAATAGTCGGATCGGGTTTTGATCTCGTAATCCGCGCTGTGCTGATTTTTTAATGCTTTCATTTCGGCCTCACCGGAAATAATACCGTCACCGGGCATGGCAAAAGCCGCAAAGATGTGATCGTTGTTGACTACCTTGAGAGCCGTTTCGTCTTGGCGTTCGATTTTACTGGCGTTTTCTAAAAACGACGTGTTGATAAAAGGCAGCGCCGATTGAGAAACGACCTTTTCCATGTTGTTTAAAGTGGAAAACACATAGCCGGAAGACGGCAAGTGCAGACCGCTCAAGGTAATGTTTCTGGTTTGATCCCCTTGCAATTCGGTGTAAATCTTTTTCTTTTCTTTTAAAGTTTTTTCATCACTTCCCATAAATTGCACGGAGTTGACCAAAAATATTTTTCTATCCCTTTCCTCTTGTCCAAATTGCGTTTTGACCTTGGCCATACCCACATAATTGGTTTTGATCTCGTCGATGATCGACGGCCAATTTTCAAAATATTTTTCGTTGATGGTCTGGTCGATGGTGCCGATTTGCTCTGAGAGGAAGTTCTGATCCAAGGTCATGGGCTCCTTGGTGAGTTTTAAATAACCGTTACTCTTTTGCCCTTCCTCGATGGCCAAGTCATCGATGGAGAAATCTTGCAATTTGACATACCCGATGTCCTTAAACAAAAAGAAATGGGTATTGTATGTATTGGTGTAGACATTCTTCTCCAGAATAATCTCTTTGTTTTTTTGCATGACCCAAAAAATAACAACAATGAGAATAAAAAAAAGAACGCCGCCAATAATTCTCTTTTTCCGTTTATTGGCACGTCTTCTCTTTTCTCTTTCTATATATCCCATAAAATTTTCACCTAAAATAAAAAATGGTCTGAGTGAGAGGATTCGAACCTCCGGCCTCGTGAACCCCATTCACGCGCGCTACCAAACTGTGCTACACCCAGACATTGTACCTATTATAAGCTGAATCGTTTTAAATTTCAAGGGCACTTTAAATTTTTCTGATTAAATTTAGGTTTTCCTTAACTTTACTCAGTATCCATGAGCCTTTAACGCTTTTAGTTTTCTAAAAGCGTTAAAGGCTGTGCTTCTGTTTCTGAAATAATTTGAGTGATCTTCGCATGATGATTGAGATGGATCATTTTTCTTTTATCTAGAAAATGAATGCCGACATAAGCGATCACAATCATGGCAATGCCGGTAAAAAACGGAATCAACTCGTTATTCCATTCCTGCGAAACGTTGAGTAAATAACCAATATAAATGCCCAGCATAAACATCACAAAGGGTAGTCCGTAGCCAATTAAGGTCGCTTTGAAAGCATTGGCAAATTCCACATCTAACATGACGGTATCCCCTTCCCTTGCCTGAAGGGGATTGTCTGCAATGATTTCCATAGCTAAGCGCTTGCTACCCAATTGACATGCCCCGCAGCTACCGCAGGCGGCATGTCTTTTAATTTCTACACGGGCTTTATCTTGGAGATTTTTTTTTACAATTCCAATCTCTTTCATACTAGATCTCGTCTATGGAAATGCCCAAATCGATCAGTTGATCGAGTTCTGCGTTGGCCGGCGCATCGGACATCAAGCAACTGTGATTTTGTGTTTTCGGAAAAGCGATGACGTCGCGAATGTTATCGATACCCATCAGCATCATGATCAGGCGATCAAATCCGAAGGCAATACCGCCGTGGGGTGGTGTGCCGTACTTTAAGGCTTCCAACAAGAAACCGAATTGATTCCAAGCGGATTCCGTGCTGAACCCAAGGGCTTTAAACATTCTTTCTTGAATATCCTGGTTGTGAATACGAATGGAGCCTCCGCCCAATTCGACGCCGTTAACGACCACGTCATAAGCGTCGGCGTGTACGGCTTTAGGATCGGTTTCCAACAAGGGCAAGTCCTTCTCTAAGGGAGATGTGAAGGGATGGTGCATGGCTGTAAAGCGTCCGGATTCCTTATCGTACTCCAACAAGGGGAAATCCACTACCCATAAAAATTTAAAATCGTCTCCCAGATCCAATTCCAATTGATCCGCCAATTCCAATCGCAATTGTCCCAATGCGGTGCAGACAATCTCGTCGGTATCCGCAACGATAAAGATCAAATCGCCGGATTCTGCCGACATTCTTTCGATGATGGCGGTTTTCTCTTCTTCAGAAATAAATTTTAAAATAGGCGATTTCGTTTCACCATCGGTAACATCAATCCACGCCAAGCCCTTAGCTTTGTAAATCTTCGCAAAGCTTTCCAACTTTTTCAAGGCTCTATTGCTCAATTGGCCTTGGGCCCCTTTGGCGTTGATGGCGCGCACCTTGCCACCCTTGCTGACGGCGGAGGCAAAAACATTGAAATCGGAATTTTCTACTATGTCGGACAAGTCCACCAATTCCATGTCAAAGCGTAAGTCCGGCTTGTCGGAGCCGTAACGGGCCATGGCTTCTTGGTAGGTCATGCGTTGGAAGGGTGTTTCCAATTCGATTCCTTTAATCTCTTTGAAGATTTCGGACAACATGCCTTCCATAATGGGAATGATGTCTTCCTTTGTAACAAAGGACATTTCCATATCGATTTGTGTAAACTCCGGCTGTCTGTCTTGTCTTAAGTCCTCGTCTCTAAAACATTTGACGATTTGATAGTAGCGGTCCATTCCCGCCACCATGAGAATTTGTTTAAACAATTGCGGGCTTTGGGGTAACCCGAAAAATTTGCCTTTTTGCACTCTGGAGGGCACTAAAAAGTCCCTGGCACCTTCCGGTGTGGGTTTGGCCAGCATGGGGGTTTCAATTTCACAGAAACCATTTTTCTCCAAATATTTTCTGACGATAGAGGCGGTTTTGGCCCTGGTCATGAGTACTTGTTGATTTCTCGGTTTCCTTAAATCTAAATAACGGTATTTTAAACGTGCGGTTTCGTTGGCGTGGTCCGTATCTTCAATATAAATTGGTGGGGTGTGGGCTGTATCCAAAATAGTGAGCGTATCGACGATGACTTCTAGCTCCCCGGTCGCCATTTTAGGATTGATGTTTTCCTCTGCCCTCTTCACAACAGTGCCTTGGACAGACAGAACGAACTCATTTCGAATTTTTTCGCCCTCTTTAAAGAGGTCTTCGCCGCTTTCTTCGTTAATTACCAATTGAATTTTACCGGAACGGTCTCTTAAATCAATAAAGATGACACCGCCCAAATCCCGTCGGGTATCGACCCAACCTGCCAGTTTTACTCTTTTTTCTACATCCTGTGGGGTTATGTTGCCGCACATGGTACTTCTAAAATGGGTTTGCATTGATTCTCCTTATTAAACGTCGGTTGCCTTGATGGCTCTCTGCCAAAAAACAAAAGCGTTGGTAATCGTCCAGTTTGTTATTTTAAATAGAGACGGTAACTCTCGCTTTTCTTAGCGAGAATTTCGTCATAGTGTTCGTTGTAAGTTTTGACATCCTTGGCGGTAAAAACCCGGTAGTATTGATCCCTGTCGGGGTGATATAATTTCCCGGAAGAACCGGCACCAATACCGATGATGCTTTGTTTTTCAGCCATCATCAAAATATTATAAAGCCCTTCTTTCCCGGGCAAAGTGTAGCCGATGTTTTCACCATTGCCTACGGTATATTTTTGTCGATATAAATAATAAGGAAGATAACCGCTTCTGTCAAGGTGTGCCATCACTTTTTTATGAAAGGTTTCTCCATAACCTTCTCCCACATCGACACCCAATTCATCTTTCATACGAGACCCTTTTTTAAGGGACAAGCAATGAATCGTAATGTTTTCAGGTCCCATTTCTAAAACTCGATTCAAAGAGAACATAAAATCCTCGGGGGTTTCCTTGGAGAGACCTAAAATTAAATCCATATTGATGGCGTGAAAGCCCGCTTCTTTTAATCGTCCATAGCAGTTTTCAATAGCTTGTATGGAGTCGTGCCGCCCGATGTGACGCAGGGTTTTTTCGTTCATGGATTGAGGGTTTAAGCATATCCTGTCAATCCCATAGGCCTTAAGAAGGTGCACCTTATCCTCGGTGGTGGTCTCCGACCTGCCGGATTCAAAGGTATACTCACGAAGAGCCGATAAATCAAAGGCCTGCCGGATCGTTTCCAATAATCTTTCAAGAGCTCTCACCGATAGGACCGATGGCGTTCCCCCACCGATATAAATCGTATCGATTTTTTTACCGGCTTTCTCTAAAAGGCTTCCTGTCCATTGAATCTCTTTGATTAAATTTTCAAGATACAGAGCTAAGTTCTTTCCCTTTTGGTCCACCACCGTGGAGATAAAGGAGCAATAGGTGCACTTGCTCAGACACAAGGGAATGCCGATGTATAAGGACACCTTGTCGGGGTTTAAAGGATAGATTAAAGGCATTTCACGAAGTGCAAGGCCGGTCATTAAGTCGGCTTTTTCGCTTGAGCAATGAAAGTGCTCGCGAATTTTTTGAAGCGTTTCCGCCTCTGTATACCCTTTTCTTAAAAGTGCATGGGCATGTTTAACGGGTTTGACACCTGTAAAAGCGCCCCATGCCAAGGGCTTATTCAAATACGCCGACATAAAATCATAAAGATAGAGTTTGATTTGTTGGTTTTGTTTTCGATCGCCACCGAAGGAGAAACACTGTTTTTTGCACAATTTCTCTCCATTAAAAGCTTTGATCTGTAATTTTGACTCTTGTACTTCTACCTGAATGTGATCTGCGTATGTCTCTGTATAACTGATGGGTAGTTCCGGCATCAGTTGCTGCATAATTTCAAAAAACAACCGGTTCGTTTCAGGACGGTTGCTTTGAAAACTCAGTTTGTCCACTTATCGCCTCGCGATAAAGGGATTGGCTTTTCTTTCGTAACCGATGGTGGTATTCTCTCCGTGACCGGATAAAACCTTCGTTTCGTCGGGTAATTCCATCAATTTGTCCAAGGAGGACATCATGGTTGTATAAGAGCCACCGGGGAAATCCGTTCGACCGATGGAAGACCAAAACAAGGTGTCACCCGAAAACAAGGTGTCGCCCGTTAAAAAACACACGGAACCGACAGTATGACCGGGGGTGTGCATCACCTTTAATGCATGACTGCCCACATTAATGACATCCCCATCTTTAAAGGTATGCTCCGCGGGGTCAAAGGTTTTGCCGATGCCCATCATATTCGATAAGTTATGGGCTGCAGAGGTTAAACACGAAGCATCCTCTTCGTGGATGTACACCGCTGCGCCGGTTAAGGCTCGCGCCTCATCCAAACCCAGCAAGTGGTCGATATGCCCATGGGTTAAAATAATTTTGTTGACCTTTAAATGATTGTTGTTGATGATTTGTTCAACGCGTTGGTCGGGATAACCGGGATCGATGATTGCCGCCTCCTGAGAGGCTTCGTCCCAAATAATATAGCAATTGGCCCCCATAGGGCCAACCATTAATTTTTCTATTCTCATGTCGTCTCCTAAAAAACTTTTTCGCTGTCCAAAAGCAACGTTACCGGCCCGTCGTTGTGAATAGTCACTTGCATTTCGGCTTGAAATTCGCCGGTGGCAATTTTTTTGACGGGGCTTTCTTGAACCATCCGAACAAATTGATCGTATAATTTCTCCGCATCCTCAACGGAGCCACCTCTGGAAAATCCGGGACGTCTGCCCTTTCTGCAATCGCCATAAAGGGTAAATTGAGAAATGACTAACAATTCGCCGCCAACATCTAAAAGGGATAAGTTCATTTTTCCGTTTTCATCTTCAAAAATCCGCAAGTGGATGGTTTTGTTGATGATATACTCACAATCTTGAAGGGTATCGTCTTCTTTAATTCCTAAAAACAACGTAATGCCGGGACCGATAGCGCCAATCTCTTGACCGTCTACCGATACGGACGAAGAGGATACTCTTTGAATTACTGCTCTCATAACACTCCTACAATCGAGATACCGAAATCACTTGGGGGATTTTATTGATTTTATTCATCATCAAGCTCAGTTCTCGTCTATTTTTTACTTCAAAGGCGATGCGAATATAGGTAAAGCCGTCGTTGGCATCGTAGGCGGATATATTGGTCATGCGAATATTGGATTCGATGAAGACCTTTTGAACTTCAATTGTAATGCCCTCGCCGATGTGCGCCTTGATTTCCAACTCCGCATGGTAGGTTCCAACATAACCGTGTTTATTCCACTCGACCTTTACAATTCGGCTGGGATCTTTTAAATCCATGACGTTTTTACAATCGCTTCGATGGACGGATATTCCCCTGCCCACTGTAATGTATCCTACGACGGGATCTCCGGGTAAGGGATGACAGCATTTAGCAAAATGCACGTCGATGTCGCTGTAACCGGCTACGGTGATATCGCTTAAACCGGTGCTTTTGCTTTCGACCGGGGTAACGATTTCCTTTTCTTCTTCCTTTGGAAATTCTTCGGGAAAAATCATTTGCATTTTCTGAAAAACCGTTTGGAAGCGAATACCGCCAAAACCGAGGGCAGCATAAAAATCGTTGAGATTTTTATAACCCATCTTCTCGGCCACCACTTCTATTTCCGAGACGTTGGCCAGTTTGGAATCCTGTAAGCCTTCTCGCTTGAGCTCTCGCTCAATGATGTGTTTCCCCTTGGAAATATTTTCGTCTTTTTCTGCTTTCTTAAAAAACTGACGAATTTTATTCCGTGAGTTGGCGGACTTAACAATTTTCAACCAGTCCCTACTGGGGCCGTTGGAGTTTTTAGAAGTTAAGATTTCGATGATGTCTCCGTTTTTTAAGGTGTAGTTGAGAGGAACAATTCTCCCATTGACCTTAGCCCCGACGCATTTGTTGCCGACATCGCTGTGAATGCGGTATGCAAAGTCCAGAGGGCATGCCCCTTGGGGCAGAGAGATGACCTCTCCTTGAGGTGTAAAAACGTATACCTCTTCGTTTAAAAAATCGACTTTAACGGTCTCCATCAAGTCGGTGGCTGTTTCCATTTCTTGTTGCCACTCGATGATTTGGCGTATCCAAGCGATCTTCTCGTCGAATTTATTGTCTTTCCTTTTGGAGCCTTCTTTATACTTCCAATGCGCGGCGATTCCGTATTCTGCAATTTTGTGCATTTCTTCGGTGCGCACTTGTATTTCGAAGGGTTCGCCACTGGGCCCGATAACCGTCGTGTGAATGGATTGGTAGTTGTTGGGTTTTGGCGTTGCGATATAGTCTTTAAATAATCCGGGAATCGGATTCCAAATTTGATGAACGGCACCGATAACAGCATAGCAATTGGGCAACGTGTCCACGATGATGCGCACGGCAACGAGGTCGTAAATTTCATCGAACTCCTTGCGCTGAGCTTTCATTTTTTTATAAATGGAATAAAAGTGTTTGGGACGTCCGTAAACCTTTGCGGTGATGCCCGCTTTGTTTAGCGTCTCTTGGATCATCTCAATGACCGTGTTGATGTAATCGTCCCGGCTTCTCTTTTTGAGTTTGACTTTTTTGACCAAATCGTAATAAGCCTTGGGATCCAAATATTTTAAGGAAAGATCTTCCAATTCCCCTTTAAGTTTTTGAATCCCCAAACGGTTGGCAATGGGCGCATAGATTTCCAAGGTTTCCTTAGCCTTTTCGACTTGCTTGTATTCTTTCATGTACTCTAAGGTGCGCATGTTATGCAGTCTGTCCACCAGTTTGATGATGACCACTCGGATATCCTTGGCCATGGCTAAGATCATTTTTCTAAGGTTTTCCGCTTGACTCTCTTCCTTGGATTGAAAGTCGATGCGCCCTATTTTAGTCACACCATCGACTAAATTGGCAACATCTTGGTTGAATTGCTTTTTGATCGTTTCATAAGAAACGTCCGTATCTTCGATAACATCGTGAAGGATGGCAGCGACGATGGTTTCCACGTCCATTCTAAATTCAACCAAAATATAGGCAACAGAAACAGGATGTATGATGTAGAGTTCACCAGACATCCTCCTTTGGTCTTTATGCGCTTCCTTAGCCAATTCAAATGCCCTTTGTATCATATCGATATCGGCATCCGCATCGTTGGCTTTAACTAGGTTGATGACATTGTCTATTTTACTTTTTATTCCGTCGCTCAATCCAACCGACCTCTTTCATCTTTATTAAGCATAGATTCTTGCAAGCTCAAACATTAACACTAACGATCGTATCTCACTAAACTTTTAATCGTGTATTCCTTCAGCAGTTCCCTGCCCTTTAACTCTTCCAGTTCTATCAAAAACAACGCACCGGCTACTTCGCCTCCCAGACGTTCCACCAAATTACAGGTGGCTTTCATCGTGCCCCCCGTGGCCAATAAATCGTCGATGATTAGAACCCTATCTCCCGGTTCTACGGCATGTTCTTGAATTTGAACAATGTTCTCTCCATACTCCAAGCTGTAGGATTCCGTTTCTACGATTCCCGGAAGTTTTCCCGGTTTTCTGACGGGAACCAAGGCGACCTTCAACAGATATGCCAGAGGAGAGGCAAAAAAGTAACCTCTGGATTCCGGTGCACAAATCTTGTTGATATCTAAAGCTTTGGCAAATTTAAAATAAGTGTCGATTACTTCCGTAAAAGCATCGGGATCAATGAGAACGCTGTTGATATCTTTAAAACTTATCCCTTCGATGGGAAAATCTTCATAAACATGGATCTTTTCTTTCAGTTCTTCCAGTGGCATTTCTAAAAACTCACTTTCCTTATTAACGTGAATACGTTTTTAATTTTATCATTAACGGGGCTTTTTGAATATCTTTTTTATCTCTCGTTTTGTGAATTTTAAAAGATAATGATTCATCTTCTATTGTATAGGATATCAAATCTAATTCAACTAGTATTTCTAAGACAAACAAAAGTTTTATAAAATCCGTATGGCTGTGCAGTGGATAAGGGCTTTGGGTCTTTCTCAACCATTGATAAATTTCTACACAAGCTCCACGGTCGATGTCGACGTTTTGCAGTCTTTGTAATTCGATAGAACTTAAGGGAGCACCTAGGGATACTTTGTTGAGGACCGATCGGGCTTGCTTGTGGGCAGTTTCAGAATTTATTTTTAAATCCTGAATTACCCATTGTAAGTTCTCCATACCGCGAAACCGATTGATCGTCGGTTGGGCAACCACCGATACCACATGGTGGTTGGATACGGGAAAGCGTCCCTTAGCTCTGAAGGCAATGGCTTTTTCCGTGCCCAGTTGAAAGCTCAAATGGTTTTGCTCTTGACCCAACCAGCGCACATTGTCCACCACTTCGTTTTCAATGCAAACCAAGGGTTTCGGATTGCCTAGGCCGTAGGGTTCAAAGCGCTCGATGTTTTTGACGTTTTCCAAACTCATCTCCTTGGAAGAGATGGCCACATCGTAGGAGATGGTCTTGATATTGTATTGTTTTTGATTTTTTTCTTCCGCCCGTTGCAACAACGCCCTGTAAAATGTCGCGATATTTTCAGGTTCAATGCTGAAACCCGCCGCTTGGTTGTGCCCGCCATAGTTGATGAGGTGTTCCCCCGTCTCTTTTAAATACTCATAGATAGAGGTACCCACGACGGAACGGCAAGAGCCCTTGGCCACACCCTTGTCGTCCAACCCGATAACGATGGTCGGTTTGTACCAAATTTCCTGAATTTTAGATGCAACAATACCGATGACACCGGTGTGCCATTCGGGGTGATAGGCCAACAAAATGTCTTTCTTTTCATCTTCTGCTTGGCGGATAGCTGTAACGGCCTGGCGGGTCATATCTCTTTCGATGCGTTGGCGCTCATCGTTGAAATCCTTCAGTTTACGGGCGATTGTTTCGGTCCCTTCCGCTCCTTCGGACAACAACAAGGCGACAACACAATCCCCGACATCCAAACGTCCGGGAGCATTGAGTTGCGGCCCGAGGATAAAACTGACCTGCCCGGCATTGAGTTGCTCCAGGCGATTGACCTGCATCATCGCTGCGATACCGGGGTTTTTAGGGCCTTCATTGATGCTTTTTAAACCGTGATACACCAGAATGCGGTTTTCTTCCACAATGGGTACCATATCTGCAATGGTTGCCAACGCGACGCACTCCAGCATATTGAGAAGGTCCACCTCTGCGGGGCGCACCGTCAACAAGGCCTGTATCAGTTTAAAGGCGACACCGGCACCGCAAAGTTCGTGAAAAGGGTAGGTGTTGTCTTCCCTTTTGACATCCACCACCGCAACAGCGTCCGGAAGCATACCCGGGCATTCGTGGTGGTCCGTTACGATGGTATCGATACCCAAGCTTTTTGCATAAGCGATCTCTTCGCCTGCAGCGATACCGTTGTCGACCGTTATGATCAACGATACCCCATCCTCGTTTAATTGGGTAATCACACCTTTGTGGAGACCATACCCTTCCAGATGGCGATTGGAAATATGATAGCGCACACGGCCGCCGGCGGCATTCAAATAGCGACACAGCACGGCCGTACCCACAGTGCCGTCGGCATCGTAATCGCCATAGACGCAAATTTTTTCTTGTTGTTCAATGGCATCGACGATGCGTGTAACGGCTTTTTTCATGTCCGGCAATAGAAAAGGATCGTGCAGATCTTCCAGACGCGGTTTCAAAAATGAGGTCATCGCTTCCGGGGAAGACAAACCCCTGCGGTAAAGAATTTCTGCCGTGATGGTATCGATTCCCATTTGCGCTGCGTTTTTTTTGATTTGTTCATCATCAATGACGATGTCGTTTCTTATTTTCCATTGTGACATGATCGCTCCGAATCTTTTTATGTATAAAAATCCATTTTTCTTAAAACGGGACTCTGCTCTTCAGCAAGCCACACCTTTTGGGTAGTTGCATCTCGATAGAAAAATCTCGCCGATATCAAATAAAATCGCCGAACTTCAAGGCACAATCGTCGCCTTTTCATACATCTCAGATAGGCGCCTTGCCCTTGAGTGCAAGCGATTTTATCGAATCATTCATATGTTTTTGGTTATTTTATCCTCGCACTCGCTTTGCCTTTTGAGTAAAGCGAGAGTGGGGGAATTTTTTCTCCAACAGCACCCAAATAGGGCTGGCGACAAAAATCGATGAATAACAACCGATGATTAAACCGACTATAAGGGGTAGCGCAAAATCTCGAATAGCAACACCGCCAAAAATATAGAGACTTGTAACCGCCATTAAGGTGGTCAGGGTTGTATTGACGCTTCTCCTTAAGGATTGGTTAATGGAGCGATTGACCAATTCATCCACATCCATTTTTTTGTAAAGTCGACTGTTTTCTCTGATTCTGTCAAAGACGACAATGGTGTCGTTAATGGAATACCCTAAAATGGTTAAAATCGCTGCAATAAACGGGCTGTTGACGGGTATTCTGAAAAAAGAATACACTCCGATCATAATGATCACGTCGTGGATCAACGCCGATACTGCCGCCAAACCGAAAAAGAATTGAAAGCGAAAGGTAATGTACACCAAAATCATGACGACCACCACAGTGGAGGCAAGAGCCGCATTCTTGGCAGTTTCGCCACCGATGGTGGGAGAAATGGTGTCGATGGACAATAAGTCTTTATCCTCTAAGCCATATTCTTTCTTGAATCCCTCAAAAATCTCTTTACGCTGTTTTTCATCTAGGTTTTCCTTGGTTCCGATGATGATATTCGTTTTGTCATCCCCCGCATAGGTGATGTCTGCTCCTTTGTCGTAGGGGTCTACAATTTTTCGGGCATCTTCGGTTTTAAAGTGTTGGTGCAAATCGATGGTGATGATGGTACCGCCTAAAAAGTCGATGCCGTAGTTTAAACCCTGCACCAAAAAAGAACCAATGGTCAATAAGAGCATCAAACCGGATAAGATAAACCATATTTTTGTTTTTTCAATTATTTTGAAATTATTTTTCATTCCAGTCTCCCCTTATATCCCATAGAATTGTTCGCTCTCGATAAACTCGGCGCCGACAAACCATTTGATCAATTGTTTTGTCAGAACAACCGCAGTCAATAAAGAGATGACAATACCCAATACCAAGGTCACCGCAAAGCCTTGAACCGATCCCGTACCTAGGACGTATAAAACAATACCGGCAATCAAGGTGGTGATATTGGAGTCCATAATGGTGGTCATGGCTCTGCCGAAGCCTGCGTCGATGGCGGAACCTAAGGAACGGCCCGTACGCGCTTCGTCCTTGATCCTCTCAAAGATAATGACGTTGGCATCCACCGCCATACCCACCGACAAGATCATACCTGCAATACCCGGTAAGGTCAAAACGACGTTCAATGCTGTCATTAAATAAAAATTAAACATAATGAATACCAAGAGGGCAATATCCGCAACCATGCCTAAGCCTCTGTAAAAGATCAGCATGAAGATAAAGACACCGATAATACCAATCATACCTGCCTTGGCGGATTGTATCAAAGAGTCTTGCCCTAGGGTTGGGCCGATGGTTTTAACTTCTAAAGGGCTCATTTTTAATGGTAATGCACCACCGCGAATCAATTCTGCCAAGCGCCCCGCTTCGTTCATATCCCTTAAGCCTTCGATGATGGCTTCCCCTTGGGTAATGACCACGTTGACGACGGGCTCTGAAATAATGTCGTCGTCTAATTTGATTTTAATGGTTTGACCAATAAACTTTTCTGTCGCTTCTGCAAAGAGTTTGGTACCGTCTTCGTTGAATTTTAAAGTGACAACCGGTTTTTCGATACCGGTAGAACCGGCATTTTTAACGGCCTTGGAGTCGATCACATCCTTACCCGTTAAAATAACGTTGCCGTCGGGCCCGACAAATTCCAATTGTGCGGTTTTTCCGATCATTTCAAGGGCTTCCTGTTGGTCTTGAATGGAAGGAATGGAAACCCTAATGCGGTCCTCTCCTTGTTTGGCTACTGTCGCATTGGTGACACCCATGGTATCCACCCGTTTGGTGATGGCGGCGATGGTCGCTTCCATTTTTTCCGCTGTGACGCCGTCGGCATCATCGGAATCAGCTTGAAGGACCACATTCACACCGCCGGTCAAATCTAAACCGTAGTGCAAATGCTGTTGAACTTTACCGATATCGTAAATACCGATTGAGATGCCACGAAACATGACAAACCCTAAAACTGCGATGATGCCCAGCGCCAGTAAAAAACGCCACGCATTTTTTTTGCTCCTTTTGGATTTCAATACTTTTCTCCTTAACATAGTTATTGCTCTCACAAGTGCTGTCGTACTTACAAATGTCGTTCAAGCCCCGGTACTATGCTTTTTGATCAGCAACAGGGCATTTCTTTTGATGATTTTAAAACCTCGCCATCCCATAGCGGTATGGCCATAGGTTCTTTTAAAGTTCTCATCGGTCATTTGAATAAAACCTTTTAACTTTGGCGCGATATAACGCAAATCCTCTACAGAAGGTTTGCGAACTTTGGCGTTAAAAGGGCACGCGTATTGACAGATATCGCAACCATATAGATAGGTTTGAATTCTTTTCTCCTCACTGGGGTTTAAAGATTTTTTCTGAGTTAAATAAGAGATGCAACGGGTAGGCTCTAAGCAAAAGCCTTCTCCCAAGGCTTTGTGTGGACAAGCTCGGACACAGCGTTCGCAAGTACCACAACGCGATGCCATGGGTTTCTTTTTTTTAAAATCTATTTTTCTATCTACGAGAATTTGCCCAATGTTGAAAAAACTGCCATAATCGGGGTGTATCAACAAGTTGTTTTTGCCAAAAAATCCCAAACCGGCTTCATAGGCACTCTCTCTATCCACCAAGCGGGCATTGTCGACGAAAATGCGGTAAACCATGGGGCCGAATTGTTGAACCAATTGTTCCATGAAGCTCTTCGCTTTTTCTTGCAATACCCGGTGGTAATCTCTTCCCCAGGCTATTTCGGCAATGCGTCCTCTTCCCTTTTCATTGAAGGGTGGCGGTGTTCCACCATAGGGTACGCCAAAAACAATGATGGTCTGCACTTGCTCAAAAGCTTTGCAAAAATTAATTCTATCACGAACAGCAACTTTTTCAAACTCCGTTTTTCCCATAGCCTCTCGTTGCAAGAGCCTTTTACCGGCATCCACCAAAGGATCGGGAGATAAAAATCCGATCATTGGAATACCTTGAGTTTGTGCACATTTAAGGACGTCCTTGTCGCTTAGAGTTGCAATTGATGTTCTATCTTTTGCCATATCTTCTCTTTTCCTTTTTTAGTGGTAGCAGAGAAAAAAATATAACCATCTTCATCTAAATCCAAGGTGTCTTTGAGGGTCTTCATCGAGCGACTCAATTGGTTCTTGGACAATTTATCGGATTTTGATGCGATCACCAAGGGTTTAATCTGATAGTATTCGAGCCATCGGTACATCAGCACATCGTCCTCCGTAGGTGGGTGACGGCTATCAACCAACAGCAGCACCATCTTTAAATGTTCTCTTGTAAGAAGATAGGTCTCGATCATTTTGCCAAATCTCTCTCTCTCTTTTTTCGAGACTTTAGCGTACCCGTAACCCGGCATGTCTACAAAATAAAAACGTTCGTTGAGCCGATAAAAATTGATGGTTTGCGTTTTTCCCGGCTGAGAAGAGGTCCGCGCCAAGTCCCTTCGATCGATCATGGCATTGATGAACGAGGACTTACCCACGTTGGAACGTCCGAGAAGAACCACCTCCGGGAGGTGGTCTTCCGGGTATTGTTCCGGTCGAACAGCCGAAATGACTATTTCCGCTGTGTTTATGAACATAAAATATCACCAAAAACCGTGTTCACCACTTCGTCCATTCTGCTGACTTGAACGATTTCCAAATCTTTTAAAATAATATCCGGCACGTCTTCCAAATCTTTGTCGTTATCTTTTGGAATACAAACTTTTTTAATACCGGCGCGATGGGCAGCGGTCAGTTTTTCGCGAAGCCCACCGATGGGTAGGACGCGACCACTCAAGGTGATTTCTCCGGTCATTGCAAGATTTTGGGACACGCCCTTTTTAGTCAGAGCCGATATCAACGCTGTGGTCATGGTAATCCCTGCAGAAGGGCCATCCTTTGGAACAGCTCCCTCAGGTACGTGAACGTGAATATCCTTTTTTTCATAAAAATCTTCGGGGATACCCAGACAATCGTATTGCGAGCGGATATAGCTGATGGCCGCTTTAACAGATTCCTGCATAATCTCACCCAATTGTCCGGTAATCTCCACTTTGCCTTTACCGCGTACGACAACCACTTCGATTTGAAGGGTTTCGCCTCCCACAGCCGTCCATGCCAAGCCGTTGACCAAGCCGACAACTTTTTCGTCTGTCGCCAAGTCGAAGTGGTACTTATTTTTGCCCAAGTACTTATTGACATTCCTTTGCGTGATGAAAACGCCGTCCTTATCGAATTCGACTATTTCCTTGGCTGCAACGCGGGCAACGCGAGCTATTTTTCTGTCCAGTTCCCGGACGCCGGACTCTCTCGTATGATAGGAGATGATGCTCTCCAAAGCATTTTCACTGATTCTAAAATTATCTTCATTCAATCCGTGAATTTCTCTTTGCTTCGGTATGAGATAGCGTTTGGCAATTTCCAATTTCTCGCTTTCCACGTAACCGTTGACCTCTATGACCTCCATTCGATCCAGTAAAGGACGCGGAATGGTGGCGACAGTGTTGGCAGTGGTCAAGAAAAGAACTTTGGACAAATCGAAGGGCAGTTCCAAATAATTATCCGTGAAGGTGCCGTTTTGTTCCGGATCTAAAACTTCCAATAAAGCCGATGCCGGGTCTCCTCTAAAGTCTTGGCTGAGCTTATCCACTTCGTCCAGTAGGAATAAGGGGTTGGAGGACTTTGCTTGTTTGATGTGATAGATAATGCGCCCCGGTATCGCCCCCACATAGGTGCGGCGGTGGCCCCTTATTTCGGCTTCGTCCCGCATGCCACCGAGGGACATGCGAATGTATTTTCTACCCAAGGCCTCTGCAATGGATTTGGCGATAGACGTTTTTCCAACTCCCGGGGGGCCTACGAGACAAATAATCGGCGATTTTAAATTATCCGCCAGTTTTAAAACCGAGATGTACTCTAAGATTCTCTCTTTCACCGACTCTAAAGCGTAGTGGTCCTTGTCCAAAATTTTTCTGGCTTTGGCCACATCGACAGTTTCTTCGGTGTAAACCTTCCAAGGTAAATCCAAGATCCATTCGATATAGCTTTCGATGACGCCGGATTCAGCGGAGCCTGCAGGTACTTTCCGCAAGCGATTGATTTCATTGTGCACCTTTGAGCGCACCTCTTGGCTCACATCCAGAGCTGCCAATCGTTTTTCGTAATCTTCAATCTGGTCGACGGTATCTTCTTCACCCAATTCATCTTGGATAATTTTAATTTGTTCTCTTAAAACGTAATCTCTTTGGTTTTTGTCTAATTCGGCTCGAACTTTTTCTTCGATCTGTTGTTCGATTTTAATCATCTCGATTTCCGAAACGATGACCTCGTAGGTTGCCAAAAGTCGCTTCTCAATATTGCGTTCCTGCAAAATCTTTTGAGCATCCTTCCCGTCAATCATCAAATTGGAACAGACCACGTCGATCATTTGATCGGGATTGTCTACAATTTCCAACAGATTCATGATATCCGATGAGGATTTTCTATTGTAGGTTAAATATTTTTGCAAAGCACTTTTGACCATGCGAATCAAGGCTTTTGTCTCTGCAGTTTCGATATAGGTGGCTGTGATCGGACTATAGATGATTTCAAAGAAGGGTTCATATTGCGTGTATTCCACAATCTCCGCCCTTTCCTTAATCTCTACTAAAACCCGGATAACATTTTCGGGCATTTTCAGCATTTGTTTAATTTTTGCGACACAGCCTACTTCATAAACCTCTTCCGGGTTGGGGTTTTCTTCTTTGATGTCTTTTTGTTCGGAAAGCAAAATAATTTGATCCCTCGTCATCGCCGCTTCTATAGCATTGATAGACTTGGTGCGGCCAATATCGAAGTGGATCACCATACCGGGAAACACGCTGGTGCCTCGCATCGGAATGAGAGGTATCGCTTTTGATTCAAGAACCGTTTGGTTTTGCTCCTCCGAATGTATGTGGTAACCTTCCACATAAGGTTCTATTTTTTTTATATTCATATTATTTCCTCTAAATACAATCATATTAAAAAAGCAATCTGGAGAGATTGCTCTGGATTAAATAAACCGTGATGATAACAAAATCTCGGTGCATATTGATTCTAGGATGACCATTGAGCATCTCAAATTTCAGCTCTTCATCCACCAATGATCGATCAACAAACAATCCATACGGATTCAGCAGTACCTTAAGGCTTTTCCTTCTTCATTCCAAGGTGGCACTTTGTTTCTCAGGTCACCGAGTTTTGTTACTGATCGTCAACTTTCAGCGGATCTAGGATGCATCCGATGCGTTTTCATTTTTCTTAATGTTAACGGGCTCTGCGTTGTCGTTGACAACTGCAGCGGTGATGACAACCTTGGCGATATCCTCTTGACAGGGTACGGAGTACATGATATCCAACATGGTATTTTCAATAATACCCCGCAGGCCTCTGGCTCCGGTTCCATTTTCGATGGCTTTCTCGGCAATCGCATGTAATGCTTCGTCTTCAAATTCCAATTCGATCTCTTCATAGGAAAGGAGTTTTTGGTATTGTTTGACTAAGGCATTTTTGGGTTCCGTTAAGATGGATAGCATCGCATCTAAATCCAATGAATCTAGAGTTGTGATGACGGGTATCCTTCCCACAAACTCCGGTATTAAACCGTATTTCAATAAATCCTGAGGTAGGATGGCATCGAGGATGTTTTCCTTTTCCCGCTCTTCCAAGGTTTTGATGGTCGCTTGGAATCCGATGGCGGATTTTTCTTTTCTTCTCTCGATAATTTTTTCCATACCGTCAAAGGCACCGCCACAGATGAATAGAATATCCTTGGTTTCCATGGCGATAAACTGTTGGTGAGGGTGTTTTCTGCCACCTTGAGGCGGTATATTGGCGGTCGTTCCTTCCAAAATCTTCAACAGAGCTTGTTGAACCCCTTCGCCGCTGACATCTCTGGTGATGGAGGGGTTGTCTGATCTTCTGGAAATTTTGTCGATTTCATCGATGTAAATGATGCCCGTTTGCGCTCTTTCGATATCCATATCCGCTGCCTGTAGGAGTTTTAATAAAATGTTTTCGACATCCTCTCCCACATAACCGGCTTCGGTTAAAGAGGTGGCATCGACGATGGCAAAGGGTACTTTTAAAATACGCGCCAAGGTTTGTGCCAAAAGGGTTTTACCGGAACCCGTGGGGCCCAATAAAAGTATATTGGATTTTTGAATCTCGACGTCGTTATCTTTATCGGTACCGATTCTCATCCGTTTATAATGGTTATACACAGCCACAGCTAACGCTTTTTTTGCGTTTTCTTGGCCGATAACATAGTCATCTAATTGTTCTTTGATTTCCTTCGGTGTTGGCAACGCATCGGAAAACAAGTATTGGTGATCCTGATCGGCATTGATGATTTCCTCACAAAAACCGACACATTCGTTGCATATATAGACACCCGGCCCGGCGATCATGCGCTTCACTTCGGCCTGGCTTTTCCCACAGAAGGAACATCTCATTTGTTTAATATTGTTTCCTTCTCCGTCCATAAGGTGCTCCTTTCTAACGATGGGTTAAAATTTGATCGATTAACCCATAATCCAATGCTTCTTTGGCGGACATGTAATTGTCTCTGTCCGTATCTTTCGAAATGGTTTCTAAGGATTTTCCCGTTCTTTCACTTAAAATTCGATTGAGTTTCTCTCTGGTTTTCAATAAACGTTTGGCGTGGATTTCGACATCTACACTTTGCCCGTGGGCGCCACCCATGGGTTGATGAATCATAATCTCGCTATTGGGTAGTGCAAAACGGGAGCCCTTTTCTCCGGCTGCCAACAAAAAGGCACCCATGGATGCAGCCATACCTATACATAAGGTTGACACGGGGCATTTAATAAAGTTGATGGTATCGTAAATCGCAAATCCTGCTGTTACCGATCCACCGGGGCTGTTGATATAGATTTCCACAGGTTGATCGGGACTTTCCGATTCCAAATAAATCAACTGGGCAACCACTAAGGAAGCCACCGTATCGTTGATTTCCCCGTCTAGAAAGATAATTCTATCTTTGAGCAGACGGGAGTAAATATCATATCCTCTTTCTCCCAATCCGGTTTTTTCCACCACCATGGGTATCAGATTGGCGTTGTACATAAGTTCTCCTAATTGACTTTTGCTGCTGATATCAGCAGGTCCATCGCTTTTTTTCTTTTAACATCCATACGGACATAATCCAACATTTCGCCTTGCATCATTTTTTTGAAGTCTTCAATTTTCTGATTGTACGTAGCGGCCTGTCTTTCGATTTCCTCTTCTATTTCTTCTTCGGTTACGTCTATATTTTCCGCTTCTACAACGGCGTCAAAAACGTACTCATTTTTGATTCTCGTTTCGACTTCGTCCTTCATGCTTTCGGCAAAAGCCATTCTGTTTGAGCCGATCATTTGTAAATAGTTGTCGAAGTCCATACCTTGGTTGCCCAGTTGTTGCTCTTATTTTTGTACCATTCTGGCGACTTCTTCGTCTACTAAGAGCGAGGGAACATCCATCTCCACATTACCCGCCGCAAAATCAATGACTTTTCTTTCCGCTTCAGCGCGACGCTCTTTCGTTTTGGTTTCCAAGAGCTTTTCTTTGGTGTCTGCTTTCAATTCTTCCAAGGTGTCGAATTCGCTGACATCTTTGGCAAATTCATCGTCCAATTTCGGCAGTTCCTTCACTTTAACTTCCTTGACGGTTACTTTAAAGACCGCTTCTTTACCCTTTAATTCTTCTGCATGGTAGGTTTCCGGAAAGGTCACCTTAACTTCGACTTCATCGCCTTTTTTATGACCGATGAGTTGCTCTTCAAAACCCGGAATAAAGGTATCAGAACCTATAACCAAGGCGTAGTCTTCTCCGGCACCGCCTTCAAAGGCAACATCGTCGATAAAACCTTCGAAGTCGATGACTGCGGTGTCTTTTTCTTTTAAATTCGCATCGTCATCTGTGATGATTCGCGCGTTTTGCTCTTGCATCTTTTCCATTTCTGCGTTGAGCTCTTCTTCTGTGATTTCCGGTTCAAGGCTTTCGATTTCAGCGCCTTTGTATTCACCCAATGTCACTTCGGGTTTCACACCCAATTTGACCTTTAATGTCGCTCCCTCTTCGCTGATGTCTTCTATATCTTCTAAAATGGGACGGGTTACCGGTGCTAATTCTAAAACTTCTATACTGCTTTCATAAGCAGTAGGAAAAGCAAATTCGACAGCATCATCATAAAAAACTTCTTTACCATAATGCGCTTCGATGAGTTTTCTCGGTGCTTTACCTTTTCTAAAACCTTGAATTGTAAAATGTTTTTTATTTTTTTCATAGGACTGTTTCAAAGCTTTTTGAAAACTGTCTTTATCGATTTTAAATTCAATGGTTACAACATTTTTTTCATTATTTATAATTTGGGCACTCATAATTCCTCCTGAGTCGGTTAATATCAATTTTTAAAGTATATCATAGCTTTTTTGCCAGTTCAACATCAATTTCCACATGGAAAAGGCTATTTTAAGAGAGTTAAGATGTTTTTTAGTGAAGTTATGCCTTTATTCTTTATCAGAAGCACAATATCTTTACTTTTTAACCTCTCATCAATCAAAATAAGCTCTATGCAAAGAAAAAGAGCTATTCTTTACCAGAAAATTTGATTGTAGTGCAAATAGATGGCTTTTGAAGCAGATCATCCTATGGCCGATTTTTCTTTCGATAGATAGATGAAAGTTTTCAGATGGCCTGACTATGATAAAAGAATAAAACCGGTTTGAAAGTAAGTTTAGAAGATCCCTTTTCAGATCGATAGCTTTATCGATCTGAAGGCATACATCTCCACTTAAACCGGTTTTAAAATTGCTATATGATTTTGTCTGTATTTATTTCAGTCTTTTTTCGTAAGTTTTAACATTGTATTCCGCTTTTAATTCTTGAAGAAAAGCATCTTGAGCACTGAGAACTTCATCAATTTTTGCATTTTCTTTCTTCTTTAAGTCCTCAAGTGTTTTGGTCAATTCTTCGGAAGCCTTTTGGGATTTTAACTGGCTTTCGATTTCGGCTTTTTTATCCTCCAATGTCACCTCTTTGGTGTCCGGCTTTTCATAAACATAAATGATGTGGTAGCCAAATTCCGATTGAACCGGTTGGGTGGGCACATCCTTTTCCGCATTGAAAGCCGCTTTAGAAAACTCCGGAACCATACGTTTTTCATCGAAGGAGCCTAAGTCGGCAGCTTCTTTGACTTTTTCGTCGCTCTGATAGGTTTCTACGACTTTTGCAAAGTCTTCTTTTGAGTTAATATCTTTAACGTTATTGTAGATCTCTTCGGCGTCTTCTTTCTTTTCCGCTAAAATATGAAAGGCGGACACCGTTTTAGCATTGTAGGTATCTTTCTTTTTGTCGAAGGTTTCTTTGATTTCTTTATCGCTGACTTCCTGTTTGTCTTCTATTTCTCTTTTAATATGTGCGTGAATCCACTGGCTTTCCGCATCCTCTTTTTGAAAGTCTTTAAATTGTTTTTCTGTCATAAAATAGGTCTTTAAAAAGGTCTCCAAGCCTTCTCCATCGGGAAAGAAGTTTTGCCATTGCCCTTGGATGGCCGCTTCGTTTTCTTTAACTTTTTTCTCGTCAATTTTTAAATTTTCTTGATCCGCGTAGTTTTTCAAAGCTTTTTTCTGTACTAAGGATTGAACGACTTGTTCATGAACTTGTTTTTTGCCTTCGCTATCCGTAGGCAATCCTTTACCTGTCATCGCAACGGAGCCCATCAATTGCTTGATGTAATAGTATTGGTACTCGCCCTTTTTAATATCTTCTTCACCGATGGTTCCGATAATGGCGTTAAATTCCTTTTCCGGTTCCTTTTGCATGACTTCTATTTTTTTATTCATGGCTTTTTGCGCCATTTCGCCATTGGTTAAAATCGTTTTGATGGCTTTTTCAAAGGATTCTTCATTGCTGTTGTACTTTTTTAAAATTTTTTCAAAATTGGTATTGTGTTTGACATTTTCTATTAAGCCTTTGACTTGCCCATCGATCGCTTTTTCATCGACTTCTAAGTTTTCCTTTTCGCCGTTATGGGCTAAAACCGCCAAATTTAACAGCTCGTTAAAAATCTCGGTTTTCATGTTTTGAAGGTCCTTATCTTCCGGAAGTGCCTTGTTTTGCATGCTCAAGTTCATTTCATAATAAGCCATGTAATTTTGAAATAAACTCTTTTCCATATTGTTACCGTCGATTTCCGCAATGGTCTGAGCATTATCCTTTTCCGGGTTGACGGCAACCATGCCGCAACCGGCTAGGTACACCATTGTGAGCAGCAATGTTAAAATTGCCAGCATTTTTTTCTTTTTCATTCCTGTATCCTGTCTCCTTTTAAAGATGTTTTATTCTATCATAGATGAACCATTTGTTCATTGGCTTTTTTCTTCTTTTAAGACATTTAAAAATTGTATCAATGCTTTAAGAATGGCTTTGTGATCGGTCTCTGTAATTTGCATACGCCATCTGGGTCTATCCTCTTTGTCCGCTTTGAGTTTTAATCGATAATCTTGATAAAGAGCTGTGATGGTTTCCGATTTCAATACCGGAGGTTTTTTGTGACCAAAGGTTAAATAAAAATCTTTTCCTCGTTGTGTGATTTCTTGAATGCCTAAAGCTGTGGCGCTGTTGTTGATAATAGCCAAGTACATTAAATTCATGACACCCTTAGGCAGCAATCCGAAACGGTCCTCCAATTCCTCCTGCATATCCCTAAAGTCCTCTTGTGTTTGGATATAGGCAATGCGTTTGTAGATATCGTATTTCATTTCCTCGTTATCGATATAGTATTCAGGAATATAGTTGTCCACCTGTACATGAATTTGTGTCGGTGTAACTTCCTGTTGGCGAACACCTGTGGTTTTTTCTTGGATGGTTTCTTCCAGAAGACGGGTGTACATTTCATAACCGATTCTAAATAAATGTCCCGATTGTTCGCCACCCAGCAGGTTGCCGGCTCCGCGTATTTCCATGTCTCGCATGGCTATTTTAAAGCCGGAACCAAAGGCGGTGAAATCCTTAATGGCCTTCAAACGCTTTTCTGCAATCTCGGTCAATTGTTGTCTGCGATAGGTGATATAACAATAAGCTTGACGGGGTGAGCGACCGATGCGTCCCCTTAATTGGTAAAGTTGGGACAATCCAAAACGATCCCCTTGGTCGATGATCATGGTATTGACATTACCGATATCGATACCGGATTCCACGATGGTGGTGCTGACCAAGATATCGGTCTTGCCTTCTATAAAGTTCTTCATGGTTTTTTCCATCTCCGACGAGGACATCCGCCCATGGGCCATTTCTATTTTGGCATGGGGCACCAAGGTCGCCACATCGGCCAAGGTTTCATCCAAATCGTAGACGCGATTATGTACGTAAAATACTTGACCACCTCTGGACAGCTCCTTTTCGATGTTTTCTTTAATTGTAATCGGGTTGTAAGGCATCACATAGGTTTTGACCGGCTGTCTTCCTTCCGGGGGATCGTTTAAAATACTCATATCTCGAACACCGGATAAAGACATGTGCAAGGTTCTCGGTATGGGCGTGGCACTCAGGGTTAAAACATCCACTTCTGTTTTGAGTTGTTTTAAATGCTCTTTGTCTTTGACACCGAAGCGCTGCTCCTCATCGATGATCAACAGACCCAAGTTTTTAAAACGAACGTCCTTAGAAAGCATGCGGTGCGTACCCACCAGCAAGTCGATTTGACCCGTTGATAAGTCTTCAATTATTCTTTTTTGTTCCCCGGGGCTATTGTATCGCGAGAGGACTTCGACCCCTATGGGGTAATTAGCAAAACGTTCCTTTACCGTAGCGTAATGTTGACTTGCCAAAATAGTCGTCGGGACTAAGAAAGCAACTTGTTTGCCGTCCATGATCGCTTTAAAGGCGGCCCTCAAAGCGACTTCCGTTTTACCGTAGCCCACGTCGCCGCATAGAAGGCGGTCCATAGGTACAGGTGCCTCCATATCCTTTTTAATCTCTTCGATGCTCCTCAGCTGGTCTTCGGTTTCTTCAAAGGGAAAACGATCTTCAAATTCTTTTTGCCAAGGTGTATCTTCGGAAAAGGCAAACCCCTTTCGATTGCGCCGTTCGGCATACAGAGCGATCAGATCATCCGCCATGTCCTCCACAGCTTTTTTTGCTCTTTGCTTGGCTTTGGACCAATCGGGATGACCTAAACGATTAATTTTCGGCTTGCGTTCTCCACCGGTACCAATATAGGTTTGGATGGCGTTCATCTGTTCGATGGCAATATACAATCGCGCTTGTTCTGCGTATTCAATCACCAAAAGGTCTTTATTGACACCGTCAATTTCCATTTTCTCGATACCGCGATAAACTCCGATACCGTGAATATCGTGGACGACGTAATCACCGACTTTTAAATCGGTGAAAGAATCGATGGCTTTGCCTTTTCGTTTGCGGCGTTTCTGTTTGGTTTTTGCAGTTTTAAAGACATCGCTGTCCTTTAGGAAGACAATCCTTTCTCCGGGAAGTGCAAAGCTTTCCTCTAAATCGCCAATTTGAAAGTAAACCCCGGGTTCCGAGACATGGCCAAACCCTGTAAAGTCTCTATCCTTAAAAAAACGCATAAAATGGTCAGCCGAGCTTTGCTCTGAATGGAAAATTAAAATGCGATTGCCCTCAGCCACACTCTGCTGAATAAATTTTTCAAAATAATCCGGCTTGCCGAGGAAATCCTCAACTTCTGTCGTATTTAAATCTAAGATCGTTTGGTTCTGCACTTTTGTATTGAATAGGTAGGTCTTTAATTCCCCCCGGGGTGATGCATCTTTTTCCAAGGTGACTAAGGGGATAAATTTATTTTTCGCTTCTTTAAAAAGCATCCCACCATCGATGAGTCTTTGTGAAGTCTCACGCTGCGACTGATCGAAGTTTTTTTGTTCAGCAACAATTTTTGCATAGTCGGCCCAGATCACGACGGGGTGCTGCAGGTAATGAAAGAGATGACAACGGTCTTTTTCCATTGCAAACAGCAACTCATCCCATGCTCCGGGATTTCTCTCTATGGCTTCTAAAAGCTGACTGTAAATTTCTCCCGAGTATTTTTTTTGTAGATAGGATATGTGTTTATCTCGACGTGCTTGTGGAATGATGATTTCCTTTGCAGGTAGTAGCACCGTTTTTTCGATTTCCCGAATAGAACGCTGATTGGAGGCATCAAAACAACGCATCAAGTCGATTTCATCGTCGAAAAGCTCGATGCGTACCGGATAGGGCGAACCGACGGAAAAAACATCTAGGATGCCGCCTCTGACAGCATACTGCCCCGGCGATTCCACCATATGGGTGCGTTCGTAACCCATTTCTGTTAAGTCGAAGGTAAAGCTCTCCAAGTCTATGCATTTACCGATAGACAGGTGTTGTGCGGTTTTTTTAAAGGTGTCCAAGGGTAGTAGCCGTTTGAGTAAAGCGGATACCGGCGCGACAACCAGCAAAGGTGTTTGTTGATTGGCTAATTGCCACAAAGTATGGACACGTTGATGACTGCTTTCAGGATTGTGGGCTTCGGAATAATAATCTTCCAAACTTTCGGCCGGTAAGTACAAGACGCTGTCTTTGTATTTTTTCGCCAACAAGCGGTATTGTGTTTTTGCGTCTTTTTCTGTTGCTGCGACGAGCAAAACCGTCCGATTGGTCTGTTCTCTGACATAAGCTGCCAAGGGTGCTTTGATCCCGGATTTGACATTATTCAGATATATTTTGTCGTCATTTTGTATGTAATTGATGAGTTCGCGATAAGTCGGTGCGGTGTCCAACCACTTTTTCCAGTTCATTCTATCCCTCAATCCAGTCAAACCCGGAGTTGCCTCCGGGTTGTTGATTTTTATCATTCTGTTCACTCCGCTTTAACGCGGCTTTCAGCTTTGTTTGTCTCTGATGGCGTTTCCTTTTTAACGGATTTTTTCTTACGTTTGTTGATGCGATTCATAGCGAAATCGATGCCTCTGTCAATAAAGTAATCCACTGCTTTTGTGGCGGTTTGAATAGCTTCGAGAATGTTTTCTCTTTCATTTTCGGGGAATTTTGAGAGAACGTAATCTGCTAAGTCATCCCATTGGGGTGGTTTTTTTCCGATTCCCATTCTGATTCTGGCAAATTGATCGTCATCTAATTGATCGATGATCGATCTCATACCGTTGTGGGTACCGGCGGAACCTTTACCCCGCATTCTGACTTCTCCCACGTCAAAATCCATATCATCGTAGATGACCAAAAGGTTTTCTAAGGGGATTTTATAGTATGCCACGATCTCTTTAATACAAAGACCGCTCAAATTCATATAGGTCGTGGGCTTTACCAACAAAACTTTTTCTCCATTTTGATAGTAGGAACCGATGAGTCCGCGGTGTTGGTTTTTGTTGATTTCAATCTTTTTTCTTTTTGCGATAGCATCCACGGCCATATACCCTACATTGTGTCTGGTCTCTTCGTATGCTTGACCGGGATTACCTAAACCAGCGATGAGATACATTTATGAGTAACTTCCCGCAAAGAGTTTGGATAACGAACGTCCGTAATGGATATATTCGATGGCACGCCCGAAAAAAGCACCGGAGCTTAAGATCTTAATTTTGTCGATTCTTTTTTCTTGAGGTACATCGATGGTGTCTAGGGTTACCAATTCTTTAATCGGACTTGCGGCTATGCGTTCGACAGCTGGACCGGATAGAACCCCGTGGGTGCAGGCTGCCCAAACATCTTTGGCACCCATTTTCAACAAGGCTTCCGCACCGCTGGTAATGGTGCCCGCGGTATCGATCATATCGTCGAACAACAGGCAGTTTTTGCCCTTTACATCACCTATGACATTCATGACTTCGGAAACATTGGGTTTCGGACGGTTTTTGTCGATGATGGCAAAGGGTGCGTTAAAGTTTCTGGCTATTTTTCTGGTCCGCTTGGCACTACCGGCATCCGGTGAAACTACACATAAATCCTTCTAGTTCTCTTCCATAAAATCATCGCTGATGATTTGATTACCGGTCAAGTAGTCTAAAGAAATATCGAAAAAACCTTGAATTTGATTTGAATGTAAATCCATCGTTAAAATTCTGTCTGCGCCGGCGACCGTTAGGATATTGGCAATGAGTTTTGCAGTGATCGGATCTCTGGATTTTGCCTTTCGATCTTGTCTGGCGTAACCATAATAAGGTATCACAGCGGTTACTCGACCGGCAGAAGCACGCCTGAGGGCATCCAGCATGATCAACAATTCCTTGATGTTGTCATTACAAGGAGAGGAGGTGGACTGAATGAGGAAAACATCTTCCCCGCGCACGGATTCC
Source organism: Eubacteriaceae bacterium (assembly GCA_012522805.1). GTDB lineage: Bacteria > Bacillota > Clostridia > Eubacteriales > Eubacteriaceae > JAAYJS01. The sequence goes on from JAAYJS010000023.1 coordinate 105,485, forward strand.
GCTATATTTAAGGCTATTTCTCCATCGCTGAATTTCGTTACTTCTGCATCTGAGAGCTCTATTTCTAAGTACTTGGCGATGTCTTTTGCCAAGGGTATGTTGGCATTGCCGGTTAACAATCTAATAGAGCCGTATTTTTTATCCATTTTAGTTTTCACCTTTCTTTTTATTCCTTATCTGATAATTTTCCTTAACGACCTGTTTTTGTCTGGCTATTGCAAAAGCACGGGAAGGAATGTTTTCCGTTATGGTCGAACCTGCCGCTACATAAACGTTTTCGCCTACTTCTACCGGTGCGATTAAATTTGTGTTGCAACCGATGAACGTATTTTTGCCGACAACAACTTTGTTTTTGTCAAAACCGTCGTAATTGACAAAGACGGTTCCACAGCCCAAGTTGACGTTTTCACCAACTTCCGCGTCGCCGATGTACGTTAAATGGGATGCCTTGGCTCCGTCTTTGATAACGGCGTTTTTAACCTCCACAAAATCTCCGATTTTAACATTTTTCCCAATCTTTGAGCCGGGTCGTATGTAAGCATAGGGGCCTACGGTTGTGTCCTCTGCCACGACACTTTCCAAAATGGTGGATGCATCCACCTGTGTCCGATCGCCAATCGAAGAGTCGACAATGCGGCTATTTTGTCCAATCACGCAATCTTCTCCAATGGATACCACACCTTCTGTCAGGACTCCGGGGTAAATGACCGTATCCCGTCCAATGGTGGTATCTGCACTTAAGTAGGTGGTATCCGGATCTATCATAATGGCACCTTGGTCCATTAAACGACAATTGTTAAATTGTCTGAAAGCCTTTTCGACCTCCGCCAATTGTTTTTTTGAATTGACGGCTGTAATATCGTAGGCATCGGTTTTAAAAACACCCACCCGTTGACCCAAGCTTCGGATAATTTCAATTGTATCCGTCAGGTAGTATTCGCCCTGTGCATTTTGCGGCACGATCTTGGAAAGCGCTTCAACCAAATATTTGGAGGTAAAACAATACATCCCACCGTTTACTTCCGCAATGGCCTTTTCCTTTTCGGTCGCATCCTTTTCTTCCACAATCTTCAATAGATCCCCTTCTGTGGTGGTCACCATTCTACCATAGCCCTTGGGGTTTTCAATTTCTGCGGTCAACACCGTCACACCATTGCCCTGTTCTTGGTGGTGTTGCACCATCTTGCTTAAGACTTCGGGTCTGATAAGGGGCGCATCCCCCATCAGTATCAATACCATATCGTCATTGCGCTCTAAATGTGGCAAAGCGCACATGACGGCATGTCCCGTACCCAATTGCTCGGTTTGTAGGACCGTTTTTGTAGATGGCGGCAAGATTGCCTGAACCAATTCGCCTTTATAGCCTATGACTACGATGGTTTCATCACTTCCGGCTTTTTTGCTATTGTCTAAAACGTGTAAGATCATCGGTTTTCCTGCAATTGGATGTAACACTTTTGGTCTTTGGGAACGCATTCTGGTTCCCTGTCCGGCAGCAAGTATGATCGTTTTCGTCTTTTCCATTTCTCTCCTCAATTCGATTTTTTAAGATGGCAAGCCAACTTCATTCTTCTCATATGTTACACTGAGACCGCGGGCTTTACTAGGGGTTTTTCTGTTTTTTATGTTTGAAATAAAAAAGAGAGACTCGTTTGAATCTCTCTCTTAATAACATAACCATTACTCGAAGGACAGATCCTCTGAATGATCATCGGATGATTCCGGATCTTCTCCCATCTCTGTTGGTTCTTCTGAATCGACTTCCAGATCTAGTTCGGAGTTTGCTTCTAAAGTGCTTTCTCTTCTCAATTCTTCCTCGTAAGACTTCAGCACTTCTTCTTGTATGACATGCCTTGTGGAAGATACTATCGGATGACAGATATCTTTAAACTCTCCATCGGCAGTCTTTCGACTCGGCATGGCGATAAAGTAACCATTTTGACCTTCAATCACCTTAATGTCGTGTACGACAAATTGATCATCGAAAGTCACAGATGCAATGCCCCTCATTTTCCCTGTATGGTATATTTTTCTTATCCTTACATCAGTTATTACCATAACGAACCCCCTTTTTGAATCAACACCCTCTTGTCACTATCATTTTACCACACCTACAGGGAAAAGGAAACAAATTCTTTCTTAGAAGCGACATGCACCATGAAATGGACTCACAATTTTGATGGATTCCACCATACTCCTAAAATAAAGGGTTTAATGCCTTGGTGATGGCCGTTGATACCCTTACTTTTTTTGTAATAAGCCCAAATAAGTGACTTCTTTGTTCACTGATCGCTGTATGGTCTCCAAGTGCTCTTTATGTGTAACCACAATACAAGAAGAGCTCGGCCCGCCGGAGGTATGGATATCGATGGGTATATTTTCATCATATTGGGCGATTAAGCCGTTGTTTTCTGCTAAATGGTCCAGTTCGTAGGCGATACCTTTAGAACCCACAGGACGCATTTCTTTGATTTCCGGTAAACTCCGAAGTTGTTGATAATCTGTCAGTTTTAAAGCCTTGTCAAAATAGGTGACATAATCGTGACCGACCAGCGTTCGTCCTATTAATAAGGCGATATCCCCGGGTTTTGCCAATTGAGTTTTAAAACCGTCGTTATCGATGAGACCGATAACGGTAATACCCGCACCGGTTTGTACGGTTTTCATGTTGTCTTCGCAAGAACCGGTCAAGGCTATGTCGCTTTCCGTTAATTCTGACATGGCTTCCCGAATACCTTGAACAATTCTTTTCCCGGTAGGGTCGGTTTCTACAGATAAACCGTTGGAAATAGCAACCGGCGTCGCACCGATGGCAATCATTTCCGCTAAAGCGACCCGTACAGTGGTTTCTCCAACGTGTTCCGGGGTGACCTTTACAAGATCCGCCTCTTTATTGCCGATGGCACCGATGGAATCGCAGGTGATCACCAAAGAGCGACCGTCCGTTAAATCGACAACGGTACAGTCGCCAATGCTAAAATGTTTGTAATGCTTTTTTATACGATTTGTCATGTACTCCCTACTCTTCATAAAGTTCCTCTAAGGTTAAGCCCGTTTCATGTATGAGTTGCGCCATTTCTACTCCAATGTAACGCAAATGCCAAGGTTCGTAGCCGTAACCGGTCTTATGAGTTTTATCCTTTGGGTAGCGAACGATAAAACCATATTGCCAAGCATGTTCCGCCACCCACCGACCTTCCGGTGTGTTTTCAAAGGCTTCCACCAAATCATGACCCACGGATTCGCAGGACAGATCTACCGCCAAGCCGGATTGATGTTCGCTGGCTCCGGGCGGCGCCGATTCATTTTCCGCTGCTGCTCGTCCCATACTTGCGATATAGCCGTTATGGAGGCGTTCTTGCAGGGCATAGGAGCGATAAACCGAAATCACATAAAGAATTTGGCCATTTGCTTCGGCATCCGCCATCAGACGCTCCAAAGCCTCGGCGGCTTCCGCGCGCATCATGGCGCCGTCATAGGCTCGCGTGCCTAAAACCGACATGTTTTCCGGAATATAATCCGGTGGTAAGGGATGTTCAGGACTGATCAGAGCCGTTATGGCTTTGTAACCCTCGTCGCTGTGTACAGCGCGCAGCTCACTTGCTTGCATTTTCAAATTTTGAAGATATTCTTCTCCAGAAAGCTCAGATTCCGATTCCGGATCTGGTTGCTGCCCATGGATTTGCGCATATTTTCCAACGATGCTTTCGTCAAACAACCAGGTTCGTTCTTGCTGTTCGTACATTTTTTCTTCGTCAGGATCTCCAGTCCATAAAGGCTGTAAGGCCATGGTGAGAGAAATTACAAAGATGGCGATCCATTGTAGTAGAATATATTGACTGTGACGATTCATCGTATACCTCAAGTGATGTCAAATGGACATCCAAGGATGTCCATGAGTATTGGCCTTCTAAATTTCTTGTTACGATTCCCCTTGATTGAAAAGAATTTTTGCCTTTAACAATGCTTCTTTGCTTTTTAGAAAATTGTCTTTGGCTTGGATTAAATTTTCATGTACTCCGGGAGCACTGTTCTTTGTTTGATCAATCCAAGTTTGATAATCTTGACTATGGGCATCGATATGATTTTGCCAATACACCACCAAGACTTTAAATAACTCTTTTTCCTTTTGACTCAACATATGCATTCTTATGATCCTAATTTCAATTCTTTTTTGATACGGTCGACAGCTTCTTTGAGTTGCAATAGCAAGGGCTTATCTTCCAATGCAACGATTCGATAGTTGTCCGGCATGATGGGAATCAGAACTTTGATGGCATTGCTGTTGCTGATGGCTTCCACCATTTTAGTGGTGACTTCTCCAAACAACTCGTTGGGGATGGCGATAGACAATGCTCCGACGACAATATCGGCTTTCTGTACATTGACGACAATGGCGTTTTCTCCTGTTGCCCCTTTGTTGGCACCCTTTTTAAGCATGGCAGCCGTTGCCAAAGCATTTGTACCCAGGCCAAATATTTCGATGTCGGGAGGTAATTCTTCTTTTAATAAGCTGACAAGGCGGGAGCCAACGCCCCCACCCATGCCATCTATGACTACTATATTCATCTATATATTTGTTTCTTCCAAGATAATTTTATGCTTGAGTAATTTTACTTCCTTTATTTTAGCCTGAAGGGTTTTGGTCGTTCCCAATAAATCTGTTAAAGTCAATTGACCATCTTCTTCCGGGAAGATGTCGATGACGTATTCCATAATTTTTTCTTCTTCTCCGTTTTTATTTAAGAGAAAAGCTGTAGATTCACACATAATTGTTCCTTTCAAAATTTTATTTTTCGTTGTTGATTTCAATATCAAATTGTTTTATTTTTTATCAATCGTCCTACCAACTGCTGTGCTGATAGGTTGATTGGTAGCAAGCTCTCACAATGCTTTACACAAGCCATGACACTCGCTTTTTTTGCTTCGCAAAAACCATACATAGTAAGAAATGCGGCGTGACTTCATTCGCTCCGTTAGCAAACAGTTTTGCAAGCAAGCTCTCACAGTGCTTTATATAAGCCATGACACTCGCTTTTTTGCTTCGCAAAAATCGCAACATAGCAAGAAATGCGACGTGTCCTTCATTCGCTCCGTTTCACTTCGCTCATTTACGGACACGCCATATGAACACCTTCGTCATTATGCACTTGTAAGAGCAAGCTCTTACAGTGCTGCATTCCTTGATATTCGCATTTCTTATGTCTACGCTCACATAATCGCTTCTAAGTCGAGGGCTGGGTGTCCTTTTTCGGACAAGAATTCCAGTACGGCTTCGGATTCGGTTGCAATGGTTTCATCGCAGACCATATCCGTAAAATTGTCGATGTCGTATAACTCTTTTGCCGCTCTGTTTAACCTATCCGCTACATCGTCTTTCAGCTCTTTGGGCATCCATACGATACGTTCGATACCGCCTTCGGCAGCCATAAATTTCTTGGATCCGATAAAGTGACGGCCATGTCCCATAAAACCGGGTGTTTGAACACCGCCACCGGTCATGGAGGCCAATTCACCGAAGGTCATGCCCACAGGTGTCATACCGCCAAATTCACGGTTGACGATCACCACGCCGTTGGCTTCGGGCATGATGCCGCAAATACACTCAAAGCAGCCGCAAGAAGTCATGGGATCTTCCAAAATCGAATAAAGCGTTACTTGTTCCACCGCACCCCTGGATAAGTCCGCCACCATTTCGTTGACTTCCTCCCAAGCGCCGGTTCTGCTGTCGATTTGTTTTTCCTTATCAATCGGCTGTGAGGGACCGACGGGATCCAGCTCGAAGGTTGCCTTGGAGTCTAACCAAGATACGGCACCGCACAGACCTAAGCGCTCCGGTGTGACCACGCATACATGGGCCGGTGCAAAGGATTGACAGAGGGTACAGGTATAAAATTGATCGACACTTTCGTCCGTCATGGCGTCCAAGCGTTCGTCCCTGCGCCTATAAATGGGTTTTGCCAATTCCTCTTCGTATTTTTTGACGTCTTCTTCGTTGGTATACAGGGTTACAGCACATTTATCGACAATCGTGCTGAATTCATCCCGTAGTTTTGCATAGAGTACTTCACCGATGTGTTTGAGTCTAAACCCTTTATTGTAGGAGTCCTTGCTGATGCGTATCCAAGAGATGTCTCTCTGACCGACGTGCATCACCCCTTCAATATAATTGGTAAAGTAGTGGATGCGTCTTTCTAAAACGGATTCGAAATCCTCTTGCATGTTTTTTCCGGCAACGGAAACCTTGATGCCCAAGGGCAAGCGGATGACGTCTTGTCCCTCAAAAGAAGGATCGTCGATGTCTTTTCCAATCACTTCGATGTGGTGGTCTTCAATATTGTTTAACTCTTCCGTGACGACCAATTCCCAACATTTTGTGATGTTTCCGCCAAATTCTGCCTTCATCATGTCTTTGCGAATTCGTTCGCCTTCAAAGGCCGAGGCAACTTGTACGGGGCTGTCGATCTCTGTCACTTTAATTTTGATACCCCTCGTATCCAAAGAAGTTTGTAATGTTTCTTTGTGATCGGTTACGGACAGCAGCGCATCGGGGACTTCGGGAACTTCGGTATCTGCTAGAACCGGGAATCCCAAAGCAATGGCTCCGGCACCGGCGGATACGGTAATCTCATCTAAGGGACCGAAGGTATTGACAAAAGCCGGGACTCTCTCCTTGGTGTACGCTAAAAGAGCACCTAAGTTGCCGGGTTCTACGGCTCCGAAAATAAGCGCAGCGCGTATGGCCACGGATACAACGTGAATGACGGCTGTAATGTCATACCCTAGTGGGATCACTCTGAATTCCAAGCCCATTTTAACGTCCGATTCGGCTATTTGATCTACGATATCTCCCACAAGAAAGGTCATTAAACCTCTGTTCTGGTATTCCTTAACCAGTTGAACGGCATCCTCCGGTGGGTCGCATTTGCCAATCATCACGGCAATACCTGGAATATCGCCCGTTACCAGAGGAACCCCTAAAGATCGAATGATGGGATCCGGTATATGCCCGATGCCTACCTGATCTTCGTAAGGGTTCGGGTTGAGATATTTAAGTGCCTCGATGATTTCGGCACCAACTGCGGTTGCCAAACCGGCATTCAAAGCTTCTCCTAAATCGTCCTTTCCGGATATCAAACTCTTTTGAATGTTGATGGCTTCAACCAAATCTTCCAACCGTGTTATTTTAATACCGGTTGCCGCATAAATGACTGGCAATCCGTAAGCGGTATCGGGAAACGATACAGCGGCTTCTTCTCCATGTTGTTGAATAGCCTCTTGTACTAAACTTTCCGTTAAATCTGCTACGGCATTTGCACCTGTGTAAATAATATCTACTAGTCCCATAAAGTCCTCCTTCGGGTTATACCATTGATTCATCAATGGCTTAGATTGATATGTCTGATAATCTGCTATATGGTCATACAAGCTTTTTAGCGCTTCTGCTAAATACTGATTGGCTTTATCGACATAATCGATGGCTTCGTCAATGGCTTTTGCGACATCTTCCTTTCCGGCGGCTTTCATTTTTTCCGCCCATTGTTTATATTCCTTTGCGTGTTCTTCGTTGTGGTCTGCCCAATGTGCCAACAAAACTTTCAACATTTTGTCTTCATTACCCGTCGCACCGTGACTATGGCTATGGCCTTCGCCATGGTCGTGACCGTGGTGATGACCATGTCCGAGATCGTGGCCATGACTATGGCTATGACTGTGCGCATGGGTATGAACGCCCACCTCTTCGTCGTGGGTATGACCGTGGTCGTCCCCTGAGCTGTGGTCGTGCTCGTGGCAATGCTCGTGGGTATGTTCATGGCTGTGATCATGTTTGTGATCGTGGGGATGATCGTGGTCGTGGCTATGACTGTGGGTATGGGTATGGGCATGTGTGTGAACGCCCACTTCTTCGTCGTGGGTATGACCGTGGTCGTCCCCTGAGCTATGGTCGTGCTCGTGGCTATGCTCATGGGTATGTTCGTGACAATGCTCGTGTCCGTGATCATGGGAATGTTGATGATCGTGGGGATGATCGTCGTGATTGTGGTGATGGCTCATAATATTTCTCCTGTTCTTTATTTTCGATCTGAAATCGATTCTCATTGTTAACTGTCTGAATTTAAGAACGCATCCCAAATGTGGTGGTTTACGTTACCGTTATTATAACACGTTTTCCAAAATATATAAAAATGAATCTAAAAAAAGCAAGGGTTTGACACCTTGCTTTTCAAAGCAAATTGATTATTGATGGATCGACGGTTCTGTACGATCTAACTTCTGTTTTGTTATCGCAAAATATAAGATATGCGATTGGTCCGATTCGTTTTCGTGTTTCCTCGAAACATTCATGTACGAGCGCGCCTAACAAACCACCACGTCGTGCTTTGGATTTTTATATAAAAAAATCCAGAACGCAGTCTCTATTCGCTTTTTTTGCTTTGCAAAAATCGTTACACAATCAGAAATGCGGCGTGACCTCATTCGCACCGTTTCACTTCGCTCATTTCGCGGTTACGCACAAATTTCTAGGACCAAAGGGACGTAGCCATTTGTAACGCGTAACCTGTGCAACAGGAGTCCAAGAACCCGACTGTAAGGAGGGGTGATTGGAAACGACGAACTGCTCGGACACGCCTAACAAATCCCAACGTCGTGCTTTGGATTTTTATATAAAAATCCAAAACGCAGTCTCTATTCGCTTTTTTTGCTTTGCAAAAATCGCTCATAGAGGACCGCGTCCTATAAAACTCTTCACAATCATGCGTTTCTGAGAGCAAGCTCTCAAGACGCATGATTGCTAGAGCTTTGCACGACTTTGGACTAACTACATGATTTCATCCATGTTTAAGGCCGGGTGACCTTTTTCTGTTAAGAATTCTAAAACTGCTTCCGATTCGGTTGCAATGGTTTCGTCGCAGACCATGTCGGTAAAGTTATCGATACCGGACAGTTCTTTAACGGTTTTGTTAAGTCTGTCGGCTACGTCGTCCTTCAATTCCTTCGGCATCCATACGATTCTTTCTACGCCGCCTTCAGCAGACATAAATTTCTTGGAGCCGATAAAGTGACGACCGTGTCCCATAAAGCCGGGTGTTTGAACACCACCACCGGTCATGGAGGCCAATTCACCGAAGGTCATACCCACGGGTGTCATGCCGCCAAATTCACGGTTGACGATGACCACACCATTGGCTTCGGGCATAATACCGCAAATACACTCAAAACAACCGCAAGAGGTCATGGGATCTTCCAAGATGGAGTATAAGGTTACTTCTTCAACAGCACCTTGAGAGGCTTGAGCAACGACTTCGTTGACGCTTTGATAAGCACCGGTTCTTTCGTCGGTTAAACCTTTTTTCTCAATCGGTTGGGAAGGTCCTGTGGGGTCTAGTTCTTTGGTTGCTTTGGAGTCTAACCAAGATACAGCACCGCATAAACCTAAACGCTCGGGTGTAACGACACAAACGTGCGCCGGAGCAAAGGATTGACATAACGTACAGGTATAGAATACATCGACGCTTTCGTCTGTCAGAGAGTCCAGTCTTTGGTCTCTGGCATTGTAAATCGGTCTTGCCAATTCTTGTTCTAAGCGTTTGACTTCTTCTTCATCGGTATAGATGTTTACTTCGACTCTGTCTACTACTTTGCCAAATTCGTCTAGCATTTTAGCATAGATGACTTCGCCGATATGTTTGAGTCTAAAGCCAGCTTCATAGGCTTCTTTTGTCAAACGTACCCATGTAATGTTTCTTTGACCAACGTGCATTGCACCCTCGATGTAGTTCATAAAGTAGTGCAATCTTCTTTCCAATACGGATTCGAAGTCACTTTGCATCGCTCTACCGGCAACTTTTACTTCGATTCCTAGGGGTAATCGAACAACTTCACCGGCTTTAAAGCTTTCATCGTCGATATCCGGTCCGTGTAATGTAATTTTGTGGTCTTCACATTCACTTAAACCGACAGTACGCACCAATTCCCATGCCGGGGTTCTGTTGCCGCCAAATTCAGCAAACATATTGTCTCGACGTACACGTTCTCCTTCGAAAGCAGAGGATACGGATACAGGACAATCGATTTCTGTAACCTTAATTTTAATATTTCTAGCTTCTAAGGAAGTAGTGACCACTTTGTCGCTATCCGGCTGATGCAACAACAAGGTCGGAACTTCGTTGATGTAAGTTTCTGTAATTGCCGGGAAACCCATGTCAATGGCCGCTGCACCAGCTGCAATGATTTTAGGTGTCCAGTCATCAAATACGTTAACAAATGCAAAGACACGGTCTCTGGTGTAGATACGGTGTTTGATCCATTCGCCCGGAGGGGTCGCTCCAAACATGATCGAAGCTCTAACCGCTACGGATACAACGTTGATGACGTCTTCGATGTCATAACCACAGGGGATGACGCGCAGCTCAACGCCCATTTTAATATTTTGTTCTACCGCTTGGTCGATTACATCGCCAACTAAATAAGTTTGCAAACCTTTATTTTGGTAGGATTTAATAATTTCTGCAAGTTTTTCAGGGTCTTTGTGTTTACCAATGATAACAGCAACACCTGGAATATCTTGAGTAACTAAAGCAACACCGAAGGAACGTACCATAGCGTCGGTTAAGTGACCTTGTACGTGTTCCGGGTGCGGTTTGCCGTCGATATATTTACATGCTTGAATGATTTCTGTATACATGGCTGCTGCAACACCGGCATCCAATGCATCTTGTAGGTAGCGCGTGCGGTTGGTTCTGGCTGCTGCCATTTCCAAACCTCTTTCCAAATCGCCTACTGTTTCAAGTTTTTCGCCTGTGATGGCATAGATAACCGGTAGAGCGTAAGCGGTATCCGGTAGTTTACCGACAGCCTCGCGACCTTTTTCTTCGATCGTTTTGGCAACCAGCTCTTCTGCTCTTTCTTTATATTGGGCAACGCCTTCAAAAATAACGTCAAAAAGGTTTACAGCTTTGTGTTCCATTAATAGTTCTTCCTCCGTTTATATTTCAATATAACTAATCGGTGGGGTCTTGTTTTTCAAAAACAAAGGTTCCGATTGTCCGACTTGAGTTGTCGGATGATGCCCTTCCCTTTCGGGAAGGGCTATTACTCCTTCTGTACACTACTTTGAGCCTACAGTCGCTTCTATTTTTTCTCCTAATTGTCCGATGATTTCTCTAGTTTCTGGATCATCGTATGGTGACATATTGTTCCGATCGGATGCAATGATTTCGTCTCTATATGGGAGGAATCCGATAATATTGGATTCCCCTACTCTTTCCGTAATAAAGTCTTCATCGGCTTTTGATCTGATTTTGTTTCCAATGACAAATACTTTTTTAACTCCGATATCCTCCGCCAGTTTGCAAATTTTGTTAAAAGTTTGAACACTTCTAACACCCGGCTCCACAACGACAATGAACGCGTCCACTGATTGAGCGGTGCCTCTTGCCAGATGTTCGATACCGGCTTCCATGTCCATGACGACTACGTCTTTTTCGAAAAGAACCAAGTGCGTCATCAACATTTTTAAAAGCACGTGTTCGGGACATACACAACCGGACCCTCCGGCATCTACTGTACCCATGGTCAGCAGTTTGACGCCTTTGTGAACTTTTGAAAACTTTTCAGGAATATCATCCACATCCGGGTTCATCTTAAAGAGTGAGCCGTAGGTTCCTGTTTGTGCATTTGTTCTTTCTTCGACAAGGTCTTTCATTTCAGAAATGGGAACAATATCAGCGATTTCTTCTTCTGACATACCTAAAGCTAATCCTAGGTTCGCATCGGGGTCCGCGTCCACAGCTAAAACTTTGAATCCCTTGTCAGCAAAATAACGACACAGGCTTGCTGTGATGGTGGTTTTACCGACACCACCCTTACCTGTCAATGCAATTTTCATGATAACACCTACTTCCGAATCGGTTTATTAAATACCTAAATTCTTTCTCTTCTCTTCAATATCGTCTGCGATTAAGTCTGCCATGACAACCGGGTCTTTTTCAAAGACGAAAACTGATTTAGTGGTTTCCATCAAACCTTCGGTCATAAGCTTTTTAAAGTTTTCGCTACCATCTACATAAGGCACAATACCTAGGTATGTATTGATTCCGGAACCAACGCAGTAAGATGCAATCGCAACAGCTTTTTCAGACATCCACTCCGGTGCTACCCCTACAACCGGTAGATCGGAAATGTCCACGCCTCTTTCGTTGGCAACTCGGGCTACGATATCTAGAATACGGGAAATGTCAACACAGGAGCCCATGTGTAATACCGGAGGAATATTTGCTCTTTCACATGCTTCTTTCAGTCCACGTCCAGCTAATTCTTTTGCTTCTAATTGTAGCAAACCTGCTTTTGCAGCTGCTTGAGCGGCACAACCTGTGGTAACACAGATGATGTCGTTTTTAATCAATTCCTTCATAACGGTAACGTGACTGTAGTCATGTTCTGTTTTAGGGTTGTTACAACCAACAATACCTGCTGCCCCTCTTAAAACACCTGCCCAAATTAAGTCGGATAGTGGTTTAACGGTTCCTTCAATGTCTACTTGAGTGTTGACAACACGGTCCAAGCAGCCGATGGTCGTTTCTACAGAGTAGCCGATCATGGTGTCTTGTTTTAAATCCGGGATTTCAATTTTAGAAGCATCTCGGTTTTTGTAATTGTCGACAGCAACTTTAACGACTTCCTTTGCTGTTTCATAAGGATTGTGTTCGTCAAATTCTATGTAGAGGTCTCCTGCAATTTTTGCCTTTGGAGAAGTCGAAATAAAACGTGTATGATAATGGTCCACTAAGTTTGGCAATGCCGGGAAGATACATTGTACGTCCACAATGACGGCTTCTACTGCTCCGGTAATAACTGCCATTTCTTGTTGATAGAAGTTACCGGCAATCTTAATACCGTGACGCATGGTTACTTCGTTACCCGTACAGCACATACCAACTACGTTGATGCCCTTAGCACCGTTTGCTTTGGCTATTTCAAGCATTTCCGGATCCTTGGATGCAACAACAACCATTTCTGCTAAGTTGGGGTCATGCCCGTGTAGAACGATGTTGACAGATTCTTCATCTAAGACACCTAAGTTGGACTCGGATGCTCTTTCTTGTGGAACACCGTACATGATGTCGGAGAACTCGGTTCCGATCATAGAACCTCCCCAACCGTCGGACAAACCTGTTCTTAATGAACGTCTCATTAAGGATTCGTAGTCCGATGCACAACCAATGTGGGTGGAGTGTAATAAAGTCGTAACTTCTTGGTCAATCGCTCTAGGTGCAATATTTTCTCTTTCCCAAAGTTCTTGACGTACTTTTGGTGCTCTCTTAAGGAATTTAAGTGTTCCAAAGGGCTTACCAAATTCTAACAATGCCATTTCTGCCAATTCATGGGCTAATTCATAGGTTTCTTTTGTGTCTGAACCTTCGATTCCCCATTCATTTGCAATTTGACGAAGTTTTGCTTCGTCTCTGATTTTAAAAGGTCCTTCTGCAGACGATAAGTGCATCGCATGGACAATATCTCTTGCGTGGTCAGAGTGGGCTGAAGTTCCCGCTGCTACCATTCTTGCAAAGTTACGTGCTACGATGGTGTCTCTATCTGCACCGCAAATACCGCGTTGTGGTCCTTTTTCCGGGTTCGGGCTGACTCTGCATGGACCCATAGCACAAATACGGCAGCAAATACCTTGCTCACCAAATCCACATTGGGTTTTAAGTGCTTTTTTACGGTCCCACATGGTTTCTGCGCCTTCTCTAGAGGCTTTTTCCATTAATGCTTCAGCAATAACATCAAATTCTAACAATTCATTGCTCATAATTTTTCCTTCCTCACTCGATAAGAAATTTTATTTTTATTGTAACGCGGATCACCTTTACAAAAATTTGTAAATGGTGTATCCTTACATGTAGTACTTAAATATTTGTTCGACTGCCCCCTACTTGCATCGCAAGTGGGGGCTTTTTTTATGACTATTGGTTTAACCGCAAGTGGTTAGATGGGTCACTACGATTAAAGTTCTAATAAAGAGTCTGCGTATAATACGTTGTTTTTAAAGATATCTGCAGCGACAATGGTTTCCATGAGTCTCTTGTCAAGCGGGTTGACGATTGCAGAGGAGAAACCACATTGCATCGCCATGGCACATAGAGTGGAATCCAATATCGTACGCAAGTGACTGGGTACACCGTTGGAGTTGTTACTTAAACCACCGGTTGTTTTGAGACCCATGTCCGTAATCATTTGGACTGCTTCTAGGACTTCTAATTGTTTTTCTTGCATGCCCTTAACAACGAGGAATAGCGGGTCAAACCACATGTCTTCCGGATCCATACCGTGCTCCATACCTCTTTCCAGTAATTCTGAACAGTATGCGATACGCTCGTCGTTGTCTGCGGGAATACCTTGTTTAGAACACAGGCAGATGCAGGCTGCATCGTTAGCAGCTGCTAAGTCCAAGTAACCGATACGGTCACCGGCGTCTGCTGAGTTAACCAAGGGTTTTCCTTTTTCACGATTGTAAACTTTTATACCCGCTTCTATGGCTTTCATGTTTGCGGTATCTAAAGCGAGAGGTACATTATCAAAGTTTTCCTGAAGAAGTTTAACACCCCATTGCATTAATTCTTCTCCATCTCTCTCTGCCGGTCCGATGTTTAAGTCTAAATAATCGGAGCCTGCATCCAATTGTTCTTTTGCACGTTTTAAAATTGGTTCCGGATCACGTTTATCAAACGCTTCGCGGATAACAGGAGAGATACAGTGAATTCTTTCACCAATGATTATAAATTTTGACATAGTGTTCCCCTTTCGGAATGTTTATTATTTTATAGTTGTTTATGCGAGACCAGATAATTCTCTTAAATATTTCGGAATTTGCATTGCTTCTGGTGGTCCCACCAAAATCTCCCAATCCGGTAATGCTTCTTTGATATCGCCTTGAAGGACAGCAACCTTACCAGGTATGATGAGTTTTCTGCTCTTCGTTTTTTCTTCAATACCGCTATTCTTAATGAAGTCGGAGATCACACCGGAGCCGAAGCTGCCTGCTGCCCATGCGGTCAATACGGAGTAGCCGCCTGCGTCCGGAATTGCCAAGTATGCAGGTACTTTGGATCTTTCTATTTCGCCGGATACGGTAAAGTAGGTCAATGCAAAGTCTACGGTTAGCAATACCGGCGACTCGTCGTCTGCATTGTTAAATTCATAGATGGTTGCTTCTACACGCATCGGTTTTTGCGGGTCGGTGTAGATGTTTTGTCTCATACCGAACAGAGCTAAAGCTGCCGGGTAGTCGACATCGTCCATTACGATAACGGAACCATAGCGAAGAATGAATGCAGATGTCATGGCAACTTGCAAGCTTCTATTGTCGCTTAATTGGTTGGTAAATACGATTGACGGATAACCAAATGTTCTGTCTTTGTTTTTCAATGCAGATGTGCGAATATCTACAGCATTGCGATATGCATCTTTGATGCTCTTGCTACCGACGTTTAAGATCAGTTCTTTATAGCCCAATGCTTCGATTTTTTCCACAACATCGTGAAGTTCGGATAAACTGTCGGCAGAAACACCTAGAACCAGTTTGTTATCTTTAGCAATAGCAGTTACTGCTTCGTAATTTGCCGGTGTAGCGGCCATCAGGATACCCTTGGTATCTTTGATTACTGCTGCAGCTTCTTTTGCAACTGCTTCGTCTTCTACAACAGCCATGGGGATTCTGCCCATTTCTACTACTTTTTTCAGAAGTTCTAAGAATTTTGCCTGATCCGATGCATAGCGCACAGAGACGACTTCGGCAAACATCATTTCGCCAATACGGTCGAATTTTACTTTTTCTAAGTTTGCAAATCTGGCGTCGTTGACTTCGTCAGATAAGGCGTCGGAAACTTCAGAAGCTAGGAGCGCTTTGCTGACATACGTTTTTTCATGTCTATACAACACGGTTTCTCCGCCCAAGTTGTGTTCTAGTTCTCCTACACCTACTTTGATTGTCTTCATAGGTGGTGCGGTTGCCTCGGACAATTGAGCCTTTGCATCTTCTGTAATATAAGGACATGCTTCAATTTGTGCCGCACCGGACGCAACTTTCATGGAGAAAGCCATACATGTGGGGAAACCACATTCTTTACAATTTGTCTTCGGTGTTAATTTAAATATATCTAAACCTTTTACTGCCATTTTATACCACCTTCCTAACCTACTAAGCCTGCAATAAGCTCATTTAAAACTGCAACGGATTCAGGATGTCTTAACATCACTGCGTTGGATCCACCGACTAAGCAAGCTGTTGCAGTCGCTACTTCTAAATCCATACCTCTATGTTCTTACTCATTTTGATACAATTTTCAAATGCCTAAAAACGGCTGAAACGCCTTGAAAGAGCGGGATTTCAGCAGATTTACGCCTGTCAACTTTTGTAAAACTGAAGCGGTTTTTCACCTGTTTCAGATAATTGTTTTATTTAAGTTCGGAATTTTGCACCCCCTACCA
>JAAYJS010000024.1 GCA_012522805.1 Eubacteriaceae bacterium
AATGGTGACCCATGGGCGATTCGAACGCCCGACACCCTGATTAAAAGTCAGGTGCTCTGCCGGCTGAGCTAATGGGTCATATTGAAATGGCGACCTGGAAGAGACTCGAACTCTCGACCTCCAGCGTGACAGGCTGGCATTCTAACCAACTGAACTACCAGGCCGCAATGGTGACCCCTAGGAGACTCGAACTCCTGTTACCGCCGTGAAAGGGCGGTGTCTTAACCGCTTGACCAAGGGGCCTATAAAATTATGGTAGCGGCGAACGGAGTCGAACCGCTGACACTACGGGTATGAACCGTATGCTCTAGCCAACTGAGCTACGCCGCCATAAAAAATTGCAAAAAAAATGGTTGCGGGGGCAGGATTTGAACCTGCGACCTCCGGGTTATGAGCCCGACGAGCTACCAGACTGCTCCACCCCGCGACGTGTATAATATAATTGTGACTGGTATGGTGCCGAAGATCGGAATCGAACCGATACGATCTTTATAGGATCGCAGGATTTTAAGTCCTGTGCGTCTGCCAGTTCCGCCACTCCGGCACACCATAATGACTTGCTAGCAACTCTTTACTAGACAAGAACAGTATTTAGTATAACATAATTCCAGACGATGTCAAGTTTTTTTATTTAATTTTTAAATCTTTTTTATTATTTGTTGATGTAACGGGCCACAGCCGCGCCTTCCAAGTTATCCCAGTCGCATACAACCATCTCCTGCCCATGAAATGCTGTCATGGTTTCCAATGTGATGACCAATCCCGCAAGGATGATATCCGCTCGGGTGGGATCCAAACCGATTCTTTCTTTGCGGCTTTGTAAGGGTAAACCCTTCATTTCTTCGATCAATGCTACGATCTCTTGTTTTTTAACAACTTTTAAGTGAATAGCATCCCCATCATAGTCCTTGAGCTGCATCAACATGGTTGCGATGGTCGTTGCCGTACCGCCGATGCTCACCAATTGTCGCTCTGTTTGGTCCTTCACCACCCCACTGTTTTCTTGTAAGGTTTGTGCAACGGCACGTTTAAGCTCTTGCAATTGTGCTGCCGTCGGCGGATCGGTATGCAGGTAGGCTTCCGTAAAACGAACACAGCCCATGTTCATGGAGACCATCGGTCCCATGTGTGTACCCACGCCATTGACGACTTCCGTCGAGCCACCGCCCACATCTAGTATGCGTATGGGTTGCTCAAAGCTGGCTGAAGCCCCTAAGAAACCGTATTGGGCTTCTTGCGTTCCGGATATCACATCGATCTTAAGGCCAAGCTTTTGGTGGATCGTCTCGACAACTTCATGCTGATTTTTGGACTCCCGCAGCGCTGCTGTTCCAAAGCAATATACATCGTCGCAATTGTAAGACTTACAAATATCCAAGTAGGTTTTTAATGCTTCTGTTGTGCGCGCAATCGCCGCTTCGGAAATTCTGCCGCTGTCTGCAAGTCCACGACCGATACGTGTAACGCGCAAATCTTTGTATATTCTTTTAAATGGCGTCCCTTCATCCAAATTGATGATGAGCAACCGCGTGGAGTTGGTTCCAATATCAATGATGCCTTTATTCAAAATCTTCATTTTCCTCTATTTCCCTAGGAATCTGTTGATTTAACCGAAAAACTTGCGCCTCATCGATTTCCGCTTCACGATCTAAAGATTGTTCAAATTTACGCACTTCTGCTATCTTTCCCTTGTTATCGATGGGAACGACCAGCTTTTCGTCGGGATAATACAAACCCAATAGCTGACGGGCTCTATTTTCGATATTGCTTTTTTCGTCTTTTTTTTCCAAGACTTCGTCTAAATCCTTAGATTCTTCTTCTTTTGCTGCAATTTGTTTTTCCAAATCGCTTTTTTGTCTGCTGAGTCGCACCATTTTAGTCACGTTGTTACCCATCATAAAAACGACGACAATGGTAATGATGAGCAATGCCAAGGCAGTACTGCGATTCATGGTCCGTTTTCTTTTAATTCTCTTCTTACCGGCCATGCTGACTCCTTCTTTACTTACAATTCTTTGTACAGCTCCTGAGCCTTATCTTTAGGAACGTGCTCCAAGAGGGATAACACTTCTACGGTTCGTTCGCCGTCACCGAAACGAATGGTGACATGGTCTCCCACTTTTACCTTGGTACCTGCCTTTGCCTCTCGTCCGTTGATGTCTACACGCCCACCGTCGCAAGCGGCCTTGCTGACGGATCTGCGTTTAATTAATCTCGCATTTTTTAAAAATTTGTCCACACGCATAGAAGATCACCTCCTCACCTATGATAAAACCGGAGTATCTTTACTCCGGTTTTATGTCGCTTATTTCTCATTCAATGCATCTTTAAATGCTTTTCCTGCTCTAAAACGGGGTGCGTTTGCAGCGGGTATTTCGATCGTTTCTCTTGTTTTGGGGTTCATCCCTTGTCTTGCAGCTCTCTCTCTAACATCAAAAGAACCAAATCCGACCAGTGAAACTTTGTCTCCCTTTTGAAGTGTCTCTACAACTGTATCGATGAAAGCTGTCAGAGCTTTCTCCGTATCTTTCTTTGATAGTCCAGTTTTTTCTGTCATCGCTACAATTAATTCCGATTTATTCATTTTTCCCTCCGTTGTTTTCAACTTATTTGTTTACGTCTTAGTAAGTAACATTATAAGCGTGAACTGTACCAAAAAACAAGTCTTTTTCGACTTATTTATCGAATTCCTTCTCTTTTTCCGTTTTTTTTGCCGCTTCATACAGCTTTTGCATCTCGTCTAAAGATAACTCCTTTAAGCTTTCATTGTTTTCTTGGCTGAACGCTTCCATTTTTTTAAAACGATCTTTAAATTTGCGGTTGGTTCTTTTTAATGCTGTCTCTGGGCTGATATCGCACAAACGCGCCACATTGACTGCGGCAAACAACAGATCTCCCAATTCTTCTTCCAAGGCCTCTATCTGAATGGGGTTTTTATCGAGTTCTTCCGCCACCTCATCTGCTTCTTCGTAAACTTTCTTTAAAGCCTGTGTAGCGTAGTTCCAATCGAAACCAACCTTTGCCGCCTTACTTTGCTATTTATTGGACTCCAAAAGTGCGGTAAAGGCTTTTGGAATTCTGTCCATTTCTTCTCCGATGGTGTTGGTATCCTTCTCTTTCATCTTGATGTCTTCCCAATTGGTCAGAACTTCGCCGGAGGTGATGTCTTCTTTTTTATCAAATACATGGGGATGTCGACTGATCATTTTCCGGTTAACTTGCTCAATGACGTCTCCTATATCAAATTTTCTGGATTCTCTGCCTAATTCTGCATGGAAAACAATTTGAAAGAGCAAATCGCCCAATTCTTCAATGAGATTATCCAAATCGTTTGACTCAATTGCATCCAAGACTTCGTACGCTTCTTCGATGACATAGGGTTTTAAACTCTGATGGGTTTGCTCCCGATCCCAGGGACAACCTTCCGGGCTTCTTAAAACCTGCATCACTTTCAACAATTTATCAAAATATTTTAAGTTTTTTGAATCTTTCGGGACGTACAACAAAGTTCGATGATCGTACACCGCTTGCTGGTCGATTTGATACAGCGGTATGTTCAAGACGTCCGTTTTGTTTTTTAAATCCGAATGATTGAGCAAAGTTACGTGCGTTTCGTCATCGTAGACTGTCATCAACCAGAGTTTGACCTCCGATGCCAGATGTTGGTTGTCCAAGGGTGCGACCAAGGTCGCTGTTCGAGGATCGGGTGAAAGATCCCCAATGCGGGAGGCATCGATGATTTGAAGGCCATCGGTTTCTAAAATATGCAATTGATTGAGGGCATGGTCGATGTCGCTGACACCGGCAATGATTTGATAATCGATTCCATGCTCTTGGAGGCTTTGAACCAACTTGAGGACCGACAGATCGGAGGTGAAGGGGTTTCCCGGTACGCCGTAAAGTACAGGGCCCTTTTGTACCTCTGAGAGTAGCGTCTCGACGATGCTTGCATAAACTTCCTCAAAGTTCTCTTTTTCGTCGTATAGATGGTCAAAGGTTGTGAAGTCTCTCTTTTTTTCTAAAAGGGTTTGGGCCACCGGATGTTTTTCAGTTCGCAAGAATAATGGCGCCGGACTTTCTAAGGCCCGATGGGCTTTGATTGTCAACAGTTCCGGATCTCCGTAACCCAAACCGATAATCGTTATTTTTCCACTCATGATTTTTTAATTCTCCGTTGTAATGCAATCAGTCGACCACTGGCCGGAAACATCTCCAACTCTTCTTCTCGAATACCGTCGGTCAATAGAATCGTCATCATGTAAATGACCAAACCCACGGCCATCGCCGCGATCACCGCTAAGGCATTGGCTAAAGCGGAGTGTCCGAGCATTAACAGCACCAAATGAAATACGCCATAAACCCCTAAACCCATTAATAAGGATGCAAAAATCGGCTTTGTAACAATTTCAGCAAAGTTGAGTTTGATTTTGGTAAAGTATTTGACGCTGAGGTAGTTTGCAATGGTTAAATACAAAAACGTGACGATGGAACTCACAGAGATTCCATTGATGTTGAGCTGCGGTATGTTTAAAAAGACCCAGGCCGTTCCAAAACGTATGACTGTTGCCACTGCCAGATGGACCAAGGGCAAACGAAAACGGTTGATAGCCTGCAAAATACTCTGAAACGTGTTGGACATCATCATAAAGATCGTCGCAAAAGCATAGTATTGTAGGATTTTCGGTCCATAATCCGAGCCTCTAAACAATAGATCGAAGATACCTTGAGACAATACAATCAAGCCGATGCACGAGGGGATGGCCACCAATGCCACCACCCGTATGGCGGAGGTAATTTTGGCGTTCATCTCCCGGCGGTTTCTACGCATATAGGATTCCGTAATGGCGGGGATCAAAGCGACACTTAAGGTGCCACTGATGACCAATGGGACATTGATAATGGTATCCGCATTGGTAAAATCGCCGTACATCATAATAGCGGTTTCCGCTTTGATGCCGATGTTGCCCAATCGCGTCACATAAATCATCGAGTCCATTGCAGAAAACAAAGAAACGATGGTCGACGTCAATGTGACGGGAATGGAAATAATCAACAATCTCTTAAAAATGTCTTTCCAATGAACCTTGGGAAAACGCCGTTTCCGATAGCGCTGTACATGGGCTTGAATGTAAATCCGGTAGGTGTACCACAAGAAAACCATAGCCACCAAACCGCCGGCAGTGGCGCCGAAAACGGCACCGCCGACTCCCATACCGATGGAGTTGAGTCGATAGACACCAAACCAACACAAAAACATGCCGAGAAAAACCCGAACCACTTGTTCCAAAATTTGGGAAACAGCTGTGGGGTTCATCAATTGATGCCCTTGAAAAAAACCTCTAAAGCATGCACAGATAGAAATAATAAAAGGTGCCAAGGCAATACCCATGATGCCTGGGTAGGTATCGCCGGGCCACTTGGAAAAATTGATGATAAAATCCGCACCTAATAATAAGATTAAGCTGGAAATACCGCCAATAATCATCAAGGTGGTCATGGATACTTTAAAAACATCCCGTGTGCCGCAGTAATCCCCTTCAGAAATACTTTCCGTGATCATTTTGGAAATGGCGACGGGTAAGCCGACGGTAGATACCATCAATAATAAATTGTAAATATTGGTGACATTGCCGTACAAACCGTTGCCATAGGAGCCTACCATGTGGTAGAGGGGAATTTTATAGGCCAAACCGAGTAAGCGTGACAGAATTCCCGCCATCGCCAGCACGCTTGCACCTTTTAAATAATTCGTTTGTTTTTGAGCCATAAATCCTCTTCGTAATTGATTTTGTCCTGTATTGTAACATAGGGGTTAGATTTCATACAATACTTCTATAAAAAATCCCGAATTTCGGGATTTTTTAGTGAGATGCTCGTATTTTATTTTCTACCCCTTACAGCACTAGACCGTAATAAGGCAGCTGCAGCCGATCCAATATTTGCTTTTCGCTGTCGTTGCAAGTAAAGATAATGACTTGTTTTTGTCCACTGACTTCAGATAAAAAGCGTAAGGCCATCTCTTTTCTGTGGCTGTCATATTGTACAAAAGCGTCATCTAAGATAAAGGGTAAATTGAGTTTTTCGTGGGTCATGCTTTGCACTCCAAAGCGCATGGCAAAGTACAATTGCTCTACCGTTCCCGAAGAAAGAGATTCTATCGGAACATAGGAAGCATATTGGTTGCGTACAACGCGGATATTCAGATGTTGGTCGACTTTAACCACCGCTTTTTCACCACATATCTCTGAAAATATTTTTCCGATCTCTTCTCCCAAAGCCGGTAAAAGTTTGTCTTTTTCGACGGTGGCACATTCTTTTAACACTTCGATGGCCATCGTATACGCTTTATAATTTTCGCTGTACTCGTGGACCAAAGCACGATAGGTCTCAATCTCGTCTTCCAATTCTTGGGTTGGGCGCGTTTCCTTGAGCAGTCTGTCGTTTTTGTAGGTGAGTTCCCCTACTTTTTTGCTCAATTCTTCCATTTCGTCCCTTAACTCTACGCGTTTAATGGAGGCTTCTCTTGAGTCATTGGAGGAGGTGGTTCTTCTTTGCGCCAGCATTTCTTCCAATTCTTTATACAAGCGCTGGTTGTAATCCAAGCGATTTTCCAACCTTCTCAATCTGTCTTTTTTTTGAAGCGCCGAGTTGTAGTCCTCCATGGTTTCCAAATCACGGAAGGTTAAGGTTTCTTCTAGTTTTTGATTTAATTGTTTTTGCTCTTCTTCCAGACTCGCCTTTTCCTTTTGAGCTTTTTCTTTCTTTTCTTGAATAAATTGTAAGCGTATCCGTATCTGATCCAAATCGCTGAAGCATTGCAATAACGTTTTTAAATGCTCTTCCACATTTTTATTGTTTTTAATCGCATATTTTAAAATCAAGTCTTCTTTTAAAGAAGTGTATGATTGTTCGCTCTCTTGTTTTTCCAAATCTCTTTCGAAATGATTGGAAATTGCCGTTACTTTCAAATCCTCAGAATTCGGTTTTTCTGCAGCGGGTTTTGATTGATAAAGCAGATCCGGAAATTTGTGATCCAGCACCAACAAAACCACACCGGTTAACAGCGAAAACCAAGCCACAAATCCCAATAAGAGGAGATGCATAAAGGTCAAAACATCGTAACCTTTTATAAATCCAACTAAAAGCAATGAAAATCCGATCAATATTAAACCGATGGCAAGGGCATAAACTTTTATTTTTTGAAGTCTGTTTTCTGAGGAAAGATCCGACTCTTCATTTTCTTCTAGCGGGCGTTTTTTTGCAAATGGTGCGAAAAATGTTTTTTTAGGATCTTGCACCATTTTTTCAGCCTTCTGCCAAGCATCCGAATCCTTCTGAACTTCTTCTTTGGAGAAAATGCCGACGGAGTTCATCATGACCCGTTCTTTTTGTCCTTCTCTCAGTAGTTCTTGATCTGCCAGATTGATTTCCTTTTCTCGTTGATCGATGCGTTCTTTCAAATTTTCGGAGGATTGTCGAAGAAAGTTGAGTTCACTCCATTCCTTATCTGATAAATTTCTGTATTTCTCAAGATTTTTTATTTGGCGTTGCAGGTCGTCGTTTTCTTCGTTTAAACTGTCTATTCTTTGAATCAGTTGATTTCTTTTTTCATCGTCGTCTACTTTATAAATTGGAGCCAATTGCATATACGTTTCGTTGAGCACACCCAATTTCTCCTCCATCTGTTTGATTTCCAAAAGATGACCGTTGACGAGAACTCTATTTTTTTCATTGACTTCTTTTTCTTTTTCCAACTGATGTAAATGGGTGACCGCTTCGCCATAGTTGGATTTTTTTTGTTTGAGGGTGCCGATTTCATCCCGTTTGTTATTGAGTCTGGTCAATACACGGTAAATTGAGACTTCTTCGTCGGCATCTCCACCCTTACTGATCAGCCGGTCATTGATTTCCTTCAACATCACTTCTCTGGAAAATTGACCTCGTTCCTTTAAGTTGACCGTGTTGTTGTAGAATGCAGCATTGATGGTGTCGCCTAAGGGCAGAGGTTGTCTGCTGACAGGATCGTATGGGTACGAATCGCTGATATCTTCGCCGGTTAAACCGTCGTAGATGCGCAGGGACTCGTCGCTTTTTAAAAAATTGCGTTCCAATCGAATTTCTCTGCCGTTTTCGTCTTCATAGGTCATGGCGCCGAAGTATCGGCTATCCTTTAAAGGCTTATACTGTTCATAGAGTTCGGAGTAAATTTTGATCTTACGATAGGGTTTAAGAAAACCGAAAAACATCCCTTCGATAAAGTGTTGGATCGTGGTCTTCCCCGCTTCGTTTAAACCGTAAATGAGATTTAAACGGTCAGCAAGATGTATCTTTCTATTTTTAAATTTCCCAAAGGAGATCAACTCCAAGGTTTTTATTTTCATAGCAACACCTTTTCTTTTAACAATTCGCTTAAACCGAAAATCATCGCTTTGCGATTAACGCTGGTATCGTCCCTTTCTCTAATTTTTTCGATATAAGTTCCGACGATATTGTCTTTGTTTTCTGCATACAACAAATCGATATCCAAATCGATTTCCAAGCCTTCATCGAGGATTTCCAAATAGTAAAAGGAACGTTCCAACTCTCTTTTAATGGCCTCAAAATCGATGGTGGGATCGAGATAACCGCCTATTTGAACTCTGTAGTAATTGTTCATCCGGTTTTCTTCGGTATCGAGATTAAGAATTTTTTCTTTTATTTGCCCTTCGCTCATATCGCTCATCACATCCAATTGAGCATTGACGTAATGGCGATGTTGGGTTTGTATAAAGGTCTTCTCGCACCCACTATCTTTGAATTGCCCTACAATGATGCCGTGGTCTCCTTCTTCTCCGAAATCCAGCGCTTCAGGGCTGCCGCAATAAGCTGCATTCTCACCTAAAAATTGGTGCTGATGCACGTGCCCCAATGCGATGTAATCGAAGTCTTGCCACTGTGAAAGATCTAAAGGCATATACTCGCTGGTTTGATTGATGGCATCGCCATGAAGGAGCAGGATGTTTGTGATGTTTGGATCTAATGTGATGCCAGTATTGAAGGGCGCCTCGCGATACGTGTTGCGAATCCAAGACATGCCGTAAACTTGTACGTTGAGTTCCGGAAACCAAATGGCTTCCATCTCTCCGGTTTTTAAAATGACCACATTGTCCGGCCATTGCACCAAGGCGTAGAGGGTTCTTTCATTGTAATAGTCATGATTGCCGCCTATGATGATCACTTGGGTATGCGTTAAAGAACGAAAGGCTCTGCTCACACGGAGGATATCGTCGATGTCCGCTTCTTGACTATCAAACAAATCCCCCGCTACCAAAAGTAAATCGATGCGGTTTTTTTCTGCCGTCGCAATAATTTTTTCAAAGGTTAGCCAAATATCCGCCCTTTTGTCTTTCCCGTAAACATCGCTTTTATTTCCAAAACGAAAGTTTTTTCCAAAGTGTGTATCCCCCATATGTATAAAGCTGACGCTCATGATCTCCTCCTGTAACACATGTTTGTTTTTGACATTCATATGCATATTAAGTTATTATAACATGTATAGTAAAAGAAAAAAAACACTACCTGCTTATTTTGGTGAAAAGCTCAGAATAACAGCTATATAGAGCTGACAAACCATCTCCATTTGATATCTATGAGGCAGTAGCTGTGGGTTTGTATGTAGGATGAGATCACTTTAAAGGAGTCAATATGCGATATCGATTATTAAAAAATACAGATGTGAAGCTATCACAATTGGGTTTTGGCACCATGCGATTGCCCATTTTACACAACAACGAAAAGCTCATCGACAAAGAAAGCGCATCGGAGTTACTGCAATACGCCATCGACCACGGGGTCAATTACTACGACACCGCTTGGAATTACCACCTCAAGGCGTCGGAATCTTTCCTAGGAGAGTTTTTGCATGAAACCGGTCAGAGAGAAAAAGTTTACGTGGCGACCAAATTGCCATGTTGGGAATGTCGAGAGTACGCCGATTTCGATCGGCTATTAGACCAACAATTAGAGAATTTAAAAACCGATTACATCGATTTTTATCTTCTCCACGCATTGGACAGCTATCGTTTTAATAAAATTCATGAGTTGGGCGTTGCGGATTTTATGGACAAAGCCAAGGCTTCCGGAAAAGTACGCTATATGGGTTTTTCGTTCCACGACGATTACGAAGCTTTTCGCCCGATATTAGATGCCTATCCCTTCGATTTTGCACAGATCCAATACAATTATATGGACGATGATTTTCAAGCCGGCGATCGCGGTTTAAGAGACATCGCAGACAAGGGCATCTCCTCAGTGATCATGGAACCCTTAAGGGGTGGACAAATCGTTAAGAAGCCGGTAGGCAAATTAAAGGAAATTTGGGACAGCTTTCATACCGATTTAACCCCGGCCGCACTGGCATTAAAGTATGTTTTAAACCGTGAGGAAGTGACGACCTTGCTCAGCGGCATGGGCACCATGGAAGAAGTCGTCGAAAACATTCGAATTTGTTCCGAATATGGTGTGGGTAGTTTAACCGAAAAAGAAATGGACATGATACGAGTTCTTAGGGATTATTATCGCAATGAAACGCGGGTGGACTGCACTGCTTGCAATTATTGTAATGATTGCCCGGAGGGTATTCCAATTTCCAGAATCTTTACCTTCTACAACGAAGCCCACATCTATGGTGACGCTGCCAATATGAGGGAAAAATACAAGAAAAACGTCAAAAACAAACACAAGGCCAACCAATGCGTTGAGTGCGGCCAATGTGAAGAGGCTTGTCCACAGAACCTGCCCATCCGTGAAGATTTAAAGAAAGCTCACAGCTTCTTGATGGATTCCTAAGGTTTTATGCTATAATGGCCCATCACTAACCTTTAGGAGTTATTATGTTCATCGAGATATTAAAGACGATCCTTTTCGGCATCGTCCAAGGGGTCACCGAGTGGTTGCCCGTCAGCAGTACCGGCCACATGATTTTACTGGAGCAGTTTTTCCATTTAAATGTCTCCAAAGAATTTTGGGATATGTTTTTAGTGGTCATACAATTTTCCTCCATACTGGCGGTTGTTTTATTGTATGCCCATCGCCTAAACCCCTTTTCACCTACGAAAACGGCGGCGCAAAAAAAAGATACCTTTGAATTATGGAAAAAAGTGTTGGTCGGTATTTTACCCGCCGGCATTACCGGTGTGCTCTTTGACGATTGGCTCAACCAACACTTATATTCCGCCCCAACCGTAGCCTTCACTTTGATTTTGTACGGTGTTTTATTTATCGTCATCGAAAACAGAAATAAAAAAACAAAACCTGTGGTCAACTCGATCTCCGAGATGAGCCTTCGCAATGCCATCGGCGTCGGGTTGTTTCAAACTTTATCGTTGATACCCGGCACCTCCCGATCCGGCTCTACCATTTTAGGCGCCATGATTTTGGGCAACTCCCGAACCGTGGCTACGGAATTTTCATTTTTTATGGCCATCCCTATTATGTTGGGCGCCTCGTCCTTAAAACTGCTGAAATATTTCATCAAAACCGGCTTGGGCTTTACCGGCACGGAAGTGGTTATTTTATTGACCGGTTTACTCGTATCCTTTGCGGTATCGGTGGTCACCATTCGTTTATTGGTGAGCTATGTCCGTAAAAACGATTTTAAACCCTTCGGTTATTACCGCATCCTACTGGGTGTGTTGGTTTTTGTATACTTTTTATCGATTCATTAAAAAGTTGTTGACAAGTTTAAAATTTACAGCTAAACTATATGCAATGCAAAGATGAGGAATAGTAACCAATTGGGAACCCTTCAGAAAGTTGCCGGTAGATGCGAGGCAAAGGGTCAAAATTTGTGAACTCACCTCTGAGCAGCCTGTTGAATAAAGTAGACAGTGCCGGGTCCTCCCGTTAGCGAGGTAAATGTTGTTGGACATTGAATTGAGGCAATCGCTATAGATTGTAAAATAGAGTGGTACCACGATACTTTCGTCTCTATAATCCCTGCAGGGGTTATAGAGACTTTTTTTATTAAGGAGAGATTCATGAACTATAAAAAATATCAAAGAGGTTATTTTATGCCGCCGGAATCCTGTACGGATTGGGTACACAAGGAATACATCACGGAAGCGCCCATATGGTGTTCAGTGGATTTAAGAGACGGTAACCAAGCGTTGATTGTACCCATGAGTTTAGAAGAAAAAATTAATTTCTTCAAGACCTTGGTCAAGGTCGGTTTTAAAGAAATTGAGGTGGGTTTCCCCGCCGCTTCGGAAACCGAATATGCATTTTTAAGAACGCTCATCGAGGACAATTTAATCCCGGATGATGTCACCATTCAGGTGTTAACCCAAGCCCGGGAGCATATCATTGAAAAAACATTTGAAGCGTTGCGGGGTTGCAAAAAATCCATCGTGCATCTTTATAATTCCACCTCCTTGGCGCAGCGGGAGCAGGTTTTTAAAAAATCCAAGTCGGAAATTATCGACATCGCCGTGCATGGTGCCGAGATGCTTAAAAATTTCGCAGCAAAAACCGAAGGCAATTTTCAATTTCAATACTCTCCGGAAAGTTTTACAGGAACGGAGGTGGATTATGCCTTGGAAGTCTGCAATGCCGTTTTAGACGTTTGGCAACCAACAGAAAACAACAAAGTCATCATCAACCTACCGGTGACGGTATCGATGTCCATGCCCCACGTGTATGCCAGCCAAATCGAATACATGTCCAAGTATTTAAAATACAGAGAACATGTCATTGTATCCCTTCACCCCCACAACGACAGAGGGTGCGCCATCGCCGACTCGGAGTTGGGCCTCTTGGCAGGCGCCGACCGCATTGAAGGCACCTTATTCGGCAATGGTGAAAGAACCGGCAACGTCGATGTGATCACCATGGCGTTGAATATGCTTACCCACGGGGTCGATCCCAAGCTTGATTTCTCCGACTTGCCCGCCTTGACGAAGGTTTACGAAGAAAACACCCGGATGACCGTGTACGAACGCCAGCCCTACAGCGGCGCTTTGGTCTTTGCGGCTTTTTCAGGTTCACATCAAGATGCCATCGCCAAGGGTATGCAATGGCGGGAAGACAAACACTTGGATCAATGGACCGTTCCCTATTTACCCATTGACCCTCAAGATATTGGGAGAGAATACGAAAAAGATGTTATCCGCATCAACAGCCAATCCGGCAAGGGTGGCATCGGCTACGTCTTGGAGCAAAAATACGGTTACGATATGCCCAAGGCCATGCGGGAAAGCTTTGGCTATTTGATCAAGGACCGCTCGGACAAAGAACACCGCGAGTTGAGTGCCGAAGAAGTCAAGGATATTTTCGAAGAGACCTACATCAATCTCAGAGAACCAATTGCTTTAGAAGCGGCCCATTTTAAACAAATCAGCAAACACATCGAGGCCGACTTAACCATCAACCACAAGGGCAAAGAAATCCAATTAACGGCTGAAGGTAACGGGCGTTTTGATGCTGTCGCCAACGCGATCAAAGACTACCTCCATGTCGACTTTGAGGATTTACTCTACGAAGAACATGCCTTGGAGCAAGGCTCCACCTCTCAAGCTTCCGCTTATGTCGGTATGACCATGGGCAATGGCGAAACCTACTGGGGCGTCGGCATTCACAACGACATCATCGTCGCTTCGATTAAAGCTTTGATCTCCGCAGTGAACCAAGGTTTGAAAAAGAAAGAATCTTAGTCCATAAGGGTAAGGGTTCATCAACTCCACAATCAAAAAGCTCTCCGAGGGTGTTATGCACAACACCCTCGGAGAGCTTTTGTAGTTTTGATAAAAATTCGTTTATAAGGCGACAATGTCAAATTTATTTTAATCAGTATTCCGATGCTTCTCCCCTCGCTTTACAAAATTTCAAATTCTTCACATCGCTTAAGTCTCCTGTTTGCTTGAGAGACTCTGTTAAAAGACATCAGACATCTTTTTGGAGATTGCGGACAACAAAGGTTACAACCCCGCCGCCCCCATCTTGACGATTGGCTACTGTCAAAGTGCCGCCATGTTTTTCTGCACAGATTTTAGCCAAGTACAAACCCAAACCATAATGCTTACCCGAACGGGCGGTTTGCTCGGTATAAAACTCCGTGGTGGCCATTTTTAAAGCTTCCGCTGTAAAACCGGGGCCTCGGTCTGCAATGGTAAATTGAAGAGCACCGGTATCCAAGCCTCTGATGAAGAAGTCTATTCTCGAATTCATCGACCCGTATTGGATGGCGTTGTCTAGAATATTGAGCAAAGCCCCTTCAATCGCCTCGAGGTCGCCAGTAAAGGTTTCGGGCAGATTCTTTTGGTCAACAATGAGAACACGCCCTTTGACCCGACATAATTCTTCACCGCAGCGAAGGACGGCATCTAAAAAAGTGTTGAGGTGAAAGGTCGCCATCGAGCCGGCTGCTTTTTCCCCGCTCTTCGCCACCTGCATTAAAACGTCGCTGTAATGCTCTATTTTTTCGGCGCTGTCCTCCATAGCACATAAAAGACTTTTGTCCTCCCGGTTGTTGACAGTTTCCAAAAGCAATTGCGCATTGCCTTTGATAATCGTCAGGGGGGTTTTAATATCGTGGGCTACGGCGGCCATTTGCTTTTTTTGAAGGTTTTCCATTTGCCATTGCTTTTGGAGAGAAGCTGCCAAATTACTCCTGAGGGCCTCTAGGGCAGCGAGGGCTTCTTTTAATTCATGAAGCCGTGAGGTTGAAACTTCAAAATCTAAATTTTTTTCTTCAATGGCTTTTGTCGCTTCAATGAGAGGAAGAATTTCTTCATTTAAGCCTGTGCCGAAACGATAGGCGGTGAATAAAGCTAGAACGACGATAGATAAAACGACCATGGCCATAGCCAAAACTTCAGGTATGGGTAACAATCGGTGCAAGGCAGGGCTTGCAAAATGGGGGGTGATGTCGTAGCGTACCACCAAGGTCGTGTGGTCGTCTCTGACCAAGCTTATATAGTTTTTCCGAGGTAAGGCCAGGTTCTCTGCAAAACTATCGAGGACAACCTTGCGATGGTTGTCCCGCATATCGCCTTCTACAAAGCGTCCTTCACGATCCAACAACACATAGGTCACCGTGTGGGGGATGCTTTGAGGGTTAAAGGGTTCTGATGCCATCAGTTCTGCCTTGGCGGCCTCCAAGGCTTTCTCGCTGTAGTTGGCCGGCAATATAAACCCCGTCTGCAACGCCGTATAAAAACCCAAAATGTTCGCAATCAGGATGAGAAGAACGGATATGGAGAAACCCACGAGATACTTTAAAAAAAACATCCGCAGGGTGGTATCTTTTTTTACTGCCATTTGTAACCTACTCCCCAAACGGTTTCTATGGGACAATGACCGTGTTCGGCAAATTTTTTTCGAATATTTTTAACGTGAACCCGGATGACGTTGTCATCGCTTTCGGATTCGTAACCAATAACCTGTTCTAAAATATGTTCTAAGGAAAACACCTGCCCCCGGTGCCTTGCCAAGAGTTCGCAGATTTCATATTCGGTTTTGGTTAAATTGAGGTCCATCTCTCCCAATCGAAGGGTCTTTTCCATTAGGTTCAAGCTGACTCCATCCAATACCAAGCGCTGTTTCTTTTCTCTTTTTTCTCGGCGAAGGTGGGCTTGTACCCTGGCCCGAAGTTCCGAAATATTAAAGGGCTTTTTAATATAGTCGTCGGCTCCCAAGGCCAAGCCCTCCACCACATCCTCCGCCATGGTTTTTGCCGTTAAAAAGAGAATAGGACAATCGACCTCTTGGCGTATCCCTTTGCATAAAGAAAACCCGTCGACCCCGGGCATCATGACGTCCAAGAGAATTAAATCGACATTTTTTAAATGGCGAAGCTGCACATCGACGGCATTGTCTCTGGCAACCACTTGGTGGTGATCTCGACTTAAAGCCGTCTGTACCAAATTTAAAATATGTCTATCGTCGTCAATTACCAAAATCTTTGCCATTGAAAACCTCTCTTTTACAGATCACCGTCATAACGTCCTTCAAATTTCTTACCCCAAACAATTAAAAGCGCAGCGATGATCAACAACATGAACCCAAGGGTCCATTGGCTTAGGACTATCCTATCATAAAAAAAATAAGAATGGCTTGAAAAACGGCTCATGACATAACAACTGCCCTGATGCCCCGCCAACCCCCATGGCAAAAAGGGCCATATCACGTCTCCCAAACCGGTTAACAAGAGTCCGGACATCACCGAACCGAATAGCCCCAAGGTGATGGCGGCACCCTTTCCCAAGACCACCGCCACCCAGTAATGGAGTCCGTAAAGAGGGCCATGGGCCATAAACACCACTAAAGTCCATATAAAAGTGTCACCCAGGGCCATTCCCCCCGGGTTTAAGAGCATCATCACAGCACCATAAACCACAAAGCTCAGAGTCAGTCCACAAAAACCGAAAATCAGAAGGCTTAATAGTTTTGCAACATGGGCTGTCCATTTAAGCCCCGGTGTTTGAAGTATGGCCTGAAAATGACCGGCGTCACTTTCTTGTTCGGCACCCAGCGCCGTGATGATCCCGATAACCAACGGAAAAGCAACCGCAATAAATTGGGTGTACAGCAGGTCTTTTTCTAAAATTCTCAGAGACGAAAACCGATAGTAGGAAAGAAAAACAGCTGCCACCCCCAGGGGCAAGATGATGTGTAAAGGCAACAACAAACAGTGGCTGTGTTTGTATAGTTCCGATTTTATTTGCCTATAAAAGAAACCCATTAGGACACCTCCCTTTTGTTAAACCCTAAGGTTGTCACAATGGTTAAAACAACATAAATCGCTAGGGCTATCGCAACCCCGGGCAACACCACGCCCTCATCCAGCAAGGGGCTGTTTGCCGAAAGCCACAGGCCGTTGGGTTCAATACCGAGCACCGGACACATGAGTCTGGCCGGTATGGCAAAGGGCAGCCACCATCGATCCGTCGTTGCATAAAAGATGGGAATCGCAAAATTACACACCATGGCCACTGTAATAGAGACTGCAGACCCCACACGGTCCGCAACCCACATCCAGAGGGGTATTTGCCATGCAAAACCCACAAACAACAATAGGGATGCGTAAAACCCGGCACCCAAAGGGATTCTGCCGGCACCCGGTAAAATGCCGGTAGCGGAAATCAGGGTATAAAAGCATAAGACCGTTACCATTAAAAGCAACGTGTAGAGCATGATTTGAGCCAACCATAGCCTGCCCTTATGGACAACCACCGCCAATAAACCGTGACGGTTTTTTCTTTTTTCTCCGGCGCTGGCAAGGGATACGACAGTAGCCAGTGTGCCCGGTAAAATAAAAATACTCCACCAATTGTAGGCCCCGTTTTGCATATTTGCAGGCCCCATTAAAACCATAGCCAGCATGGCGGTCAATAAGGGGGCTATCCACAACAGTTTAAGATTGAAGGTCCCTTTGTGTTTCAGATATTCCGATTGCAGATCTTTAAACATAGCGCCCACCTCCTTTCTTGAGAATGGACATAAACAGCGTTTCTAAATTCTCTTCCCTGTGGTTTTGCGATTCGTACCACAACTTGCCCCCGGCAATGATGCCGATGTCGTCGGCCACCTGCTGCACCTCGGACAAAATATGACTGGACAAAATAACCGTGATACCCTCCCGAGTAAAAGATTTGAGGAGTTGTCGAAATTCCAAAATACCTATGGGGTCCAGACCGTTGGTGGGTTCGTCCAACACAAGCAGCTTTGGTCGATTTAAAAGAGCCATGGCGATGCCCAGACGTTGTTTCATACCCATGGAAAAGCGCCCGGCCTTTTTTCGCCCCGTATCTTTAAGATCAACGATCTCAAGCATTTCCTCTATTCTGCTGTCCGGTAAATTGTATAAAAGCGATCTGACTTTCATATTCTCTCGAGCGGTTAGGTTTTCGTAAAGAGGGGGTGCCTCGATCAATGCGCCTATTTGCATTAAATCCCGACGACTCCATGGTTTACCTGCAAAAAATATCTCTCCGGACGTAGGGGTCAACATGCCAGTTATCATTTTTAACAAGGTGGACTTTCCCGCCCCATTGGGGCCCAACAAGCCATAAATGGTATTTCCCCTGACGTTGATAGAACAATCCCCCACTGCCTTTTGTTTTTTAAATTCCTTACAAAGATTGTGGGTTTTTAGCAATACAGTCACTTTCTTTCTCCTTTAAGATGTTATAAATCAAGGATAAAAGCAAATTATAAAGAAAGTATAAACATCGACGATCCTTAAATTTTGGAATCTTTTTTATAAGTTGCCGACACATTTAAATCTTACATTCAAACAGCACCGAACCATAGCGGCCGGTGCTGTTTTTATCTCTTCTCAATTTTCTTTTTTGGGCTTTGTGCATTTAAACAAATAACTCTGGGTGTATTCGTAATCCATCCTCTCTTCTATCCGAGCATGCCATGGGTCCTGCTCGGATAAAGGGATAAAGCCCTGAGGCTGTAAACGCAATACCGATACCTGAAAGTTTTCCTCCCAAAATGCCCGGGCAATATCCTTTAAACTGTGAAGATTCATTTTTATATTGCCAAAGGTATTGATGGTTTTAAATATTTGGGGCAAATTCGGATTTCCCACATAATCGCTATAACTGATGTAGTAGGTGCCGCCGGGTATGAGACAAGCGTCCATCAACCGGGCGTGGGCTCTTAAATCTTTGATTAAATAGATGACGGAAGAGCTGATGGCCGTGTCAAACAAAATGCCCGCCTCCCCGGGGTCACCGGTTGCGAGATAGGTAATCGGGTAGCCTTCCCCGCGATCTTTCGCTATTTTAATGGACCCTCTTCCCAAATCGATGCCGACACCTTTTTTAAAACCGAAGGTATGGTACACATAGCGCAGCAACCCCCCTTGATTACACCCAAAGTCCAAAACGATTTTGTCTATAAAATCCTCGGGGTTGCAATAGCTCAATACTTTTTCCCAATGGAAGGTATGCTCAGACTCCATGCTGTCTTCTCCGCTGTCGTCTTGCAACCACCACCGTTCATATTTTTTAATCTTTATTTCCTCCTCTCACTTGCCTTGGCCAGTTCCAAGTTTTTCTTCCAAAATAGTATGCCGCCATGCCTGCAGAAGTCGCCACCCAAGAAATTGGATAACCGTACAGGGCTGTTTCTATGGTTTGATAACGGGCTAATACCAGAACCACCCAAAAAATTCTCAAACCGCAGGCACCCAATAAGGTGATAACCATGGGTCGCAGTGTATCCCCTAAGCCCCGAAGGCTACCGACCAACAATTCGCTTCCAATATAAAGG
This sequence comes from Eubacteriaceae bacterium, assembly GCA_012522805.1. Lineage (GTDB taxonomy): Bacteria > Bacillota > Clostridia > Eubacteriales > Eubacteriaceae > JAAYJS01. Next base: position 19,261 of record JAAYJS010000024.1, read on the forward strand.
ACATAGAAAGGTGCCAATAAACGCATCATTGAAGCGGCGCTGTCTATAACCAGCTCATCATGGATAAACCAAGAGGAAATGGGTCGGCCATAAAGATATAAGATAACCGAAATGGAAACGACACACAAATGAGCAATTGTAAAACTGCTGATTAAGGTTTGTTGAATGCGCTCCGGGCGCCCTGCACCGTCGTTTTGGGCTACAAAGGTGGTTACGGCAATCGCTAAAGTATCCACTAAGGTCCAAATGAGAAAGTCCATTTTTCCACAGATAGACCACGCTGCTATGGCTATGGTGCCAAATCCATTGACCCCTGTCTGCATAAACATATTGGACAACTAATACAATACAGACTGCATCCCGATGGGTAGGCCGATAGCCAGCATTTCTAAGATGTGTGTGGTATCTAAGATGTTTTTACTTTTTGTTTCTTCCAATTCCTTGCGATATCTGCTTACTTTTTTCAGAACTAGAAGGCAACTGAGGGCTTGTGCAAGAACCGTGCCCAAACCGGCACCCACCACACCCATACCCATGGCTGCAACAAAAATCAGATCCAAGACGATGTTGGTGAAACCCCCGACTAAAAGATAATAGAAGGGACTTTGAGCATCGCCCATCGCTTTGATGATGCCGCTGCCGGTATTGTAAAAAACCAAGAAAGGACTGCCGACAAATAAAATCCTCGAATACAGAACTGTCTTATCGAAGATGTCCTGTGGTACCCGCATGGCTCTTGCAAAGAACGGCGTTAAGCTGGTTCCCAAAAGGATCAACACAAAACTACCGATCAGTGAAAAAGAAAGGATTGCCCGAACGGTTTGAACAACCTCAACATTTCTTTCTGCGCCTACAAAACGGGCGACCAGTACGGAACCCCCGGCCGCCAATCCAATCACAAAATTGATCAGCAGACGTTGGATACTGCCCGTTGCATCGATGGCGCCTAAGGCAGCGGTTCCCGCATAACGTCCGATGATAATGGCATCCACAACATTGTAAGATTGCTGAAAGATACTGCCTAAAAAGATCGGAAAAAAATAAATCAGCAATGCTCGGGTTACCGGACTGTGTACGATCGGGTTGGTCCCTTTGCTTTCCATACTTTTAAACATTTTCTTGATCCGGATTGCGATTTCTTAAAAGAAATGCCATAGACAGATCAATGCATTTCTACCGTGCTATCCAAGATATACAATTCCGACGGATGGGTATGGTAGGTCTTAACTTTGTTTTTGTTGTAAGCAGCCGTAAATTGTTCGTTGGCAAAAAAGATATACCCAAAATCGTTGACCACTTCTGAGACGATTTTTCTTGTGATCTCATCTCGTTTCCCTTCATCAAAGGTGCGGGCCAATCCCTCTGTCAGCCTATCCACCTCTTCGTTTTGATAATGTCCAAAGTTGTTGGCGCCTCTGGAGTCAAACATCATGGTTGTAAAATAATTGGCACTCCCCGTAGGTGAGGTGATGTAGCTTGCACCCCTGATCTCAAAATTACCGGTTTTATAATAATCGTTGGGACTTTCCACAGGCATGATGACCAATTCGATACCGATATCCTTTAACGTTTTTTGTAGCAATTCGTACAACTGCAGTTGAGAGGAATAAGTGGAGTAGGTGATGACCCGCATGGTCAGCTCTGTGCCATTTTTATCTAAAATACCGTTGCCGTTGCTGTCTTTGTAGCCGGCTGCTTCCAAAAGTTTTTTTGCACCTTCCACATCCATTTTGTCGACTTCCAATTGAATGCCCTGTATACCGCCAAAGGGCAACACCTCGGGGAACGGCACGTAGGCCTCGTCATCTCGCCCGTGGGTAATGACTTCAGCATAACTCTTTCTGTCCACACACATCGCAACTGCTTGACGGACTGCTTTATCACTGAATACCGGACTTTCCATATTCAGTTGCATAAATTGGGCTCTTGTGGAATTGGCTTTGTCCGTTTCAATTTTTTCATTGTCTTTAATGGTGGGATAGGCAGAAGACCTTAAGGGGATCAACAAATCGATATCGCCACTTTGTAAAGCCATGACTAAGGATTCTTCGTCTTTCAACGTTTTAAAAATAGCACGATCCACTTTGGGTTGCTCGCCCCAGTAGTCATCAAACTTTTCAACGGTAAAAGCGACGCTTTGTTCGAATTCCGTTGGAACAAAGGGACCGGTATAGTAGGTTTGCTGGTCAAAGTCCTCGGTGTTCTCGGTGTTGTATATAACCCACAAAGGGTCTGCCAAGTCGTTTTTCATGGTGGGCAGCGGCTCTTTGGTAACGATGGTTAGTGTGTGTCCATTGGCTTCTATCGAATCGACGGGAATGGCGGCCTTAGCCCGTTCGTTTTTTTCCAAGGTGCGTTCAAAACATTTTTTAATGGCTTCCGCGGTCATGGCGTCGCCATTGTGAAATTGGACATCCTCTCGCAGGGTGATTTCCCATGTAAAGTCATCCTTCTTTTCGATTTCTTTTGCCAACCAAGGCATAGCGGTGTAGTGATCATCTAAGCGAAAGAGGGTTTCCGCCACACCGAAGGATTGAATATACATGGCATCCCATCCGACGGTGGGATCCCAACCTTCATTGGAAAAGTAATTGGTAGATCCGAGTATTAAGGTTTTATCTCCAGTGCTTTCTCCACCATCGCCTCCACAGCCGGCAAGGGTTATCATGTCTAAAATCAGCAGTACAATCAATAGTTTTCTTTTCATATTTTTCCTTTCTTTTACAGCGTCATAACAGATTGAATCAATTCTTGAGTGTAAGGATTTTGAGGATGATTTAATACAGTTTTGGTCTCTCCTTTCTCAACAATGCAGCCTTGGTAAAGTACGATGAGTTGTTCGCACAGATAACTGACGACCGCAATGTCATGGGTAATAAAAAATAAAGAAATGCTCAGTTCTTTCTTTAGTTTTTGCAAAAGTTTAATGATGTCCAACTGAATGGATACATCCAGCGCACTGGTTATCTCGTCACAAATGAGCAGTTGGGGTTTTAAAACAATAGCCCTGGCAATGGCGGCTCGTTGGCATTCGCCACCGGAGAGTTCTCCGATTTTTTTATCTCGATAACGCTTGGGTAATTGCACCATCTCAAGGGCTTGCAATGCTCTTTTTTTCATTTCTTTTGTCGATATTTTTTGACGGTATCTGAGACCCTCCATCACCCCTTCCAATAAACACATTTTTGGACTAAAGGAGCTTTTCGGATCTTGGAAGATCATCTGTAAGTAGTCCCCATTATATTGTATGGTGCCGGTATCCTGAGCGATAAGACCGGCTATCATATTGGCAAGGGTTGATTTACCACTGCCGCTTTCTCCGATAATGCCCAAGCTTTCTCCAAAAGCCAGTTCTAAACTCACGTTGTTGACCGCTTTAAGAAGCTTTCCCTGTTTGTTAAAGGATTTGGTTAAATCTTTTGTTGTTAAAATTGTTGGTTTCATGATCCTGTTCACCATTGTATTTTGGGAATCGCCCGTATCAATCGGTCGGTATAACCGTGTTGGGGTCGGTAGAGGACCTCTTCCTTTAAACCCCATTCCACCAGTTTTCCCCGGTACATCACCCCGACGCGATCCGCCATTTTTGCGATGACGCCAAAATTATGGGAAACCAGCAACAAGGCACAACCGGTTTTATCTCGCACCCGCAGTAGCAAATCAATCATTTTTCTTTGAACCGTTACGTCCAAGGCGGATGTCGGTTCATCTGCTAGGACAAGCTTAGGCCCGTTGACCAACGCCAAGGCCACCGCCACTCTTTGCGCCATACCACCGGATAGTTCGAAGGGGTAGCTGTTCAAAATGCGATCCGGTTTCTCTAAACCTAAATCCGTCATCAAACTTTTTCCAATTTCCCGGGCTTCCCTTCGCTCACATTTGCGGTGTACATGAATGCATTCATAGAAAGCCTGATCAATGGTCATTAAAGGTTCCATGGTCAATTGTGGGTGTTGAAAAATCATAGCGATATCCTTGCCCCGGACGGCATTCATTTGCTTATCTTTGAGTGTGGTTAATTCTTTACCGCAAAAGTGGATGCACCCATTGGTCACGCAGCCCCCTTTGGGCAAAATATCGACGACGCTTCTCACAAGTGTCGATTTGCCGCTGCCGCTTTCACCGACAATGCCCACAATTTCTCCGGCTTGCACCGATAAATTGACGTTTTGAACGGTAATGTGTTTGTCGTAGCACACCTCTAAATTATGAATTTTTAACATCTTTTAAATCACCTTTCCCTCTTCCAATCCTTCGTTTAAATAATCTGCCATCTTGTTGTGCAGCACGACAATGACAAAAAGTATCAGGGAAGGAAAGAAAACGTACCAAGGTGCCACCTGCATGTACTGTCTCGAGGCATTGATCATACTGCCCCATTCGATAACAGGAGGTTGGGCGCCCAGTCCTAGAAAAGAAAGGCTGGCTAATTGAATGATCACGGTGCCGATATCCAAGGCAGCGGTGACCACCAAGGCATCGATCATATTGGGCAGAATATAGCGAAAAATAATGGCAACTTTGCCGGCACCACAAAGCTGTGCCGCTTTAACATAGTTTTGACTCTTAACTTGTAACACCAAGGATCGGCCTAGACGAGCGTAGGTTGTCCAGTAAATCAGTACCATAGATAGGATGGCATTTTTAAGTCCGGGGCCTATCATCCCGGCGATGGCAATTGCCAAAACAAAGGCGGGAAAGGCTTGTACCAATACGGTGATGCGCATTAAAAAGACATCTACTTTGCCACCTAAAAATCCTGCAAAAATTCCAATACAGGTGCCGATGACAAAGACAATCAACACCACGGTTACCGAGGCAAAAACAGATATTCGAACACCTGCCAATAATCGGGAAAAAATACAACGTCCCAACTGGTCTGTACCAAAGGGGTATTGTGCAACCGGTTTATGCAGGGTCATCGCCAGGTTGGTCTCATAGGGATCGTTGGGTGCCAAGTACTGGCCAAATAATGCTAGCCATAACATCGCGAAGACCATCGCAATCAGGAACAGTCTTTTTCCTTTATGGATCATAGCGTTTCCCCCTTTCTCAAACGAATGCGCGGATCGATGACACTGTAGGTACGGTCGATTAAAAAGTTTATCAATATATAAATGATGGCCGTCCATAAAACAAATCCCTGTATCACCGGATAGTCCCGATTGAGTACCGCCTCTATCGCCACATGACCTATGCCCGGAACACTGAAGATGTTCTCTACAATGGTCGCACCTACCATTAAGGTTGCAAAAGAATTCCCCAACAAAGTAATGATGGGCACCAGAGAATTCTTTAAAACATGCCTGTGCAATACACGCCTTTTACTGATACCTTTGGCTATAAGCCCCGCCACGTAATCCATGGACCATTGGTTTGAAAAAATGGTGCGCATCTGGCGTATGTACCAACTGCTCATGGACAAAACTAAGACGCTTACGGGCATCACATACCCCTTTAAACCCTGTCCCGGTGTCACTGAAAACCAATGGAGGCGCACAGCCAGGACGTATAATAGGACCAACCCAACTATGAAAGATGGCATCGAAACGAACATGTACGTCGTCGATTGAATGACCCTGTCAAATAAGCTGTCTGTGTAACGCACACAGAGCAACGCGATGGGAATCGCAATGAGAGTGGTCAGTAAAACCGTCGACAAGGCAATTGTTAAGGTTTTTGGAAAGGCTTTGCCCAAAACAGCGCTCACATTTTGTCCAGTTCTGTGAGAAACGCCCATGTCCCCTTTGAGAATGCCTTTCAACCAGGAAAAATATTGCACCGGCAGTGGTCGATCGAGCCCCATGGCTTTACGGGTTTCTTCTATGACCTCAGGAGAAGGCGGCATACCTGTTTTGCTCAACTTGATCTCTGCGGGATCTCCCGGGGAAAGATAAGAAACTACAAAAGTTAAAAATGTAATCGCCAACAATGTCGCTATCAAGGCGATGGTTCTTTTTATAAATATGTTTGACATAGCTACCTTTCATCATAAAAAAAACAGTGTCTGCAAAAAAACACTGTACGGTATTCCCGATGTTTATGTGTTTGAATCCTGCAAACTAAACAAAAACAGGCAGGTTTTCTGGCTCAGGTTCATAAAAAAAGATCCCTTCCCGTTTCAACAGTGGTATGATCTCTTTCTCCTCATTACAGCGACAGGTTCGCAACGGATTTACACCGCTTTCCCTACACCTTGTTTTATAACTCTATGTGATTGTTGTATTTTAAATAGATTACATGAATGTAAAATGATAAAATAATAATGCTCATCTTCATTATAACTTAGAAATAAATAAATAGAAAATGCACGTAATAGATCAGTGCTATGCGAATAATCGATAGGAGATTTTGATGAACACAGAGTTGTTAAAAACTTTTCTCACCATAGTTCAAACCGGCAGTTTTACCAAAGCTGCTCAACAATTGTATGTTGTCCAATCCACCGTGAGTAATCGAATGAAGGAACTGGAAAAAGAAATTGGACAACCCTTATTAGTCCGATCCGGTTTACTGGCGGAATTAACGCCCTATGGAAAAGCTTTTTTGCCCTACGCTAAGAAGATTTTAGAGCTGGAAAGCCTAGCCTACGCCGCTATTGTTTCAAAGGATCAATTTGTTGAACAATTAAATGTCGGGACGGTTTTTTATCAATACGAAACCCTTATATCTCGAAAGTTAAGTGGTTTTTGTGAAGCTTATCCCCGTTACTCTATCCAAATACGACCGGATGTTTCCGCTGCCGTTAACGCTAGAGTTTATGACGGTTCCTTAGATTTTGCATACACCCACCATCAATTGAACCATCCCCGTTGTTACTGTCAGCAAATCGGTAATGACGATATGCTTTTTGTCACCAATCGCAATAACACCACCTTTGCCAAAGGAATTAACAGTGAAGACATAAAAAAACTACCCATTGTCTATTCCAGTTATCTGGATGCAAGCACCTACGAGTGGCTGTTTAGCAAACATCATGTTTTTCCCTTGGATATTACCGTTGGTAATTTGGTCATTCCCTTTTTAAAAAGTGGCGATTACTACAGTTTTTTACCTCGAAAATTAATAGAAGCCGAGCTTTTCAACGAAACCCTCATCGCCATTCCCGTGATGGATAAAGACCTTCCCCCATTGAAAACGTATCTTCTTTATGATAAAAACAGTCCAAAAAAGAATGAAATGAAAGACTGGATAAACTATTTTCACCCTTGCCTTTGATTGAGTCCGAAATTTCATCGACGCTGTGACATGGATGATAGGCGATGGACCATCATGATAGCGGTCTTCTCCTTCTTGGATCAGGCAAAGCTTTTTGAATTCATATTGCTTTACTTTATTTTAAATAACACTCTGACTCAATTAGATTTTCCGAACATCTATTGTGTTATGGTGCCTTATTATTGTAAAATGTAAGTAAGAATACCTTTGTTTGGCAAATGAAATAAACACACCCTTGTAATTGGGTAAAGGAGAAAAGCCATGTTTAAAATAAGTTTGAAAATGAAAAACACCATTCGAAAACCGGAAGGAAACATTTACAAAATTAAGGCGAAACTTGACGACAAAGGAAATTTAAGCATCGAAAAGAAATGTTGGCCGGCTGCTGATGCACCCGAAGGACAACCTATAGAAGAAAAAATCAGCTACCAGGTTTCCCCTCAAGATGCCCGTGCTTTTAGGGAACGTTTGGACATCGATGCTGTAGTGGTAGAAGAAGGTCTCGGGCATGGCAGCCAACGTTGGACCGTTACCCTCGAGGAAGGTGGAGTTAAAACCAAAGCATCCGGTTTTGTTGAAGATACCCTCGCCTTCGCAACCATCGTCGAGGATTTCGAAAGTACGTTTCGTCTGCCTGAAACATTTGTCCTAGACTGAGGCTCCAACCTAAAGGACAACCAAATCATTTAGCAAGTTTACATCTCTATTCAAACCTAAGGGTTATTACCTTCGATCAAAATTATGCTATGCTGATGGATGACTGAATGATTGACAGAACCAAAAGGAGAGAACGCTATGTCTTTAAAAGAGTTGTTAAAAAACAGAAAAAGTTATCGCCACAACTTCACCGATCGAAAAATTACAAAAGATGAATTGCAATATTTAATGGAGGCCGCTTATTTGGCACCATCCGGCTGTAATCTTCAATCTTCCAGAGTAATCGGTGTATTAGACCAAGACAAATTGGATAAACTTGCAGAAATATTTGGTTTTGCTTGGGCTAAAACCGCCACCGCAGCCATTGTCATCGTCACAAAACCCATGGCTTTAGAAGGAAAAGGACCGAGCCGACACAAGGAGGACTTCGGCGCTGCAGCTCAGAACCTGTGGCTAGCTATTACGGATTTAGGGCTGGCTACAACGTGGATTCAAGGGCAGATAGAAAACGAAAAAGGAGAGCAAATGGCCGAAGTATTGAAGGTGCCTGGAGATTATAAGGTATCCGGATATTTTCCCATTGGCGAACCATCCAGAGAGACAGTCGGACCAAAAAAAATGCCCTTTGAAGTCAGATGTTTCTTGGATGAATTCGGCGCGGAGTTTAAATAATAAAAATTTCCAAGGAAGCTAAACACCCCTGATGATCATAGGATATCAGGGGTGTTGGTTGTTAGTAGGTTTGATTTCTTTCAGTGTCCAATCATCAGGCGAACGGCTTGCCGACAAACGACAAAGTTTAGACCTGTTTTACTTTGGATCGTCAACGTCATCGTTATTGGGCAAAGAACTTGGATAAGACCCATGCGATGAGCAATATACTCAGAAAATATAAGAAAATGCCGAACACCCAAGTTTTCACCTGACCGCCTTTACGTGCAACCTTTGCTTCGACTCTGGTTTCCTCTAAAATTTCATCAGGAATGAGCTTTGTCGCTAGGGCAAGCATCAAAGGGAAAATGATTAAATCATCCAAGATCCCCACAAAAGGCGTCATATCGGGTATGATGTCTATGGGAGATAAGGTATAAATCATGGTAGCCGCCGCCACAATTTTAGCTATTATACGTGTCTCTTTTCGCTTTAAAGCTAATATGAGTGCAGGCAGAAAGTCTTTGACCTCTTTTATTCTTTTTAAAAAAACAAGTTTCATCTTTGAGTCCTCTATTCCATCAAGACCGACAGGACCAACCTCGCAGTCTTGCCACTTGTATTAATCTCTTGAGTTGATCCTAACATATCAAAACATTCTTAAACAAATTCCTTTATTTTCCATAGAATTGGTTGCCATGTTGCTAAATGATAAAATTTCTTCTCTACAAAGGTTTCGATCCCTTCAAATTTTCCATATTCCACCTCAGCTCCCAGCTCTGCCTTCAGTAACCATTAAAGGAGTGCCAGCAGAAATAAATCGTTAATCAAAAAATTGGAATAATGACGTGTAGCGCATTCCCTGTGGGGTGAACTCACTTAAAAATAAACAGATATTGGAAAAGTCCTCTAAGGAAGTGGT